>JAHWIK010000027.1 GCA_019322485.1 Candidatus Woesearchaeota archaeon | reverse complement strand
GCTTGGGTAGTCTCCTAAATCTGCTGCCATAGCACCTAAAACAGTAGCTCCTACCATGGTTGCTCCTGCGCTCAGGGCAGCTATCTTCTTTATCACTCTTTTTAGTCTCATTTGACTAAACACCTCCTAGTTTTTTATTTTTTTATTCATCTTCAAGTCCTATAGAGGACTCTGACTATTCCCCTTAAAACCATTAACCCTTTTTAAAGGTTGCGGTATTGTAACTAACTAGAAAATATATTTTGTAATATATATTTTACTGTTCCTGTGCAGTAATCTCATCTTCCCTATCACAGAGCCCCTCTGCTTTCCCTATAGAAATCCCCTGGTTTGCCTGCCATAATAGCCTCTCAACATCAGATTCATCAAAGGCTATCTCATCCCTATCTATATGCTCTGAAGCTACTGCAAACCCAGTTAATTTGTCTAAGGCTGTCAATGCATCTGCGCCTTTATAAACAGCATCCTTCATCAGCAGGGATGCATTTAAGATATACTCTTTATCCTTGCATGTGAACGAATCCATTATGTTTCCTTTAGAGCCAATATGCCTTACCTTTATCATGCCAAGCTCTGCCTCAAGCATATTTTTCCTGAAATCAATCAACAATAACAATGCCTTAATGTCATTCGTTGCCCCTCTGCCTTCCAATTTTGCCTTCATAGCATCTAATTCACTTAGCATCTCTTCAGCATCCCATATATTCAGCATTACCTTGTCAAGCCTTTCCTTATACATTGATGTCCCATGCTCTGCATCAATTGCTTCAACCTCTTTCAACCCCTTTTCAAATTTGTAATCACCAAAGGAAGTGCATCCTATTAATACAAACAACATCATAAGCGCTATATATATAATGGATTTTTTCATGGTATCTAAGGGAATTTCTTTCAACTATTTATTTCTTATTATTTATTTTAGTCACTAATATTTGATAATTAAATTCAAAACCTTTCCAGCATCTTATAAAAAGCATCAAATATGGATGTGTCTGTTGTAAACTGATAAAAACCAACACCAAGAGCACCACATTCTGCGCCTATCTTGGCTGTGTGCTCTTCCAGTAACCCTGTGTACTTTGTTCTAAGCCTTGGGCTGATAAAGGTCTTCATCTTTAGGTGGGTTTCGCTGTCTTTTAGTTTAAAGTCTCCTTCAAACTTTAGCTCTTTTTCAATTGGGTCTAATACCTGTATGACCTTTACCTCGTGATTTCCAAATGCATAGAGTGCTTCCTTAATCTCCTGCATATCAATAAGGAAATCTGATATTAATATAATCAGGGACCTGCTTCCTATCAATTTTCTATACTGGAGTATAGCATCCTTTATTTTGGAGATGCCCCTTGTCTTTAGATTATTTAGATGGTGGATCATAGCTGCAAGCTGTGACATGCCCCTTCTTGATTGGAAAACCTCTAAGCCCTCAGAGAAGGTTGAGAATTGAAACTTCTCGTTTTCCTTCATTGCGAGATAAGCAAAGCCAATGCCTATCATAGATGCGTACTCAAACTTTGTTATGGGCTTGCCAAAATTCATGCTGCTGCTGCAGTCAACAATAATATGTACTACCAGGTTTCTTTCTTCCTCATAGTTCTTAATATACAGGTCATCAGTTCTTGCATAAACCTTCCAGTCAATACTCCTAAAGTCGTCTCCTGGTGCATACAGCCTGTGGTCCTTGAATAACATGCCTCTGCCCATTGCAACTGATTTTCTTGGTCCAGTATACTTTGATGTAACCCTCTTCCGTATAATCAGGCTGAACCTGTCCAGTTCGTGCAAAAAGCTTGTGTCTATCATGTTCTTTTGTACCTTTCAATCCTTAATACATCAGCGTGCAGTATAAGGTATATGATATACATGGATACTATCCCCAGCACAAAGCTAACCAAATGGGGGTTGTAGTATTTAATGCTCCAACAGCTTTTGCAAAAGGCTGCAAAATAGAAGAAATAAGATAGATAAAGTCCTGCAAAGTAAAATACAACTGTATATCTTCTTATTTTCATTCTACTATCTTGCCTTTCCTATTATCTCCTTTATTGCATCATCTGCCTTTAGTCCTTTTCTTTCTGCCTCAAAGTTTAGTATAATCCTATGCCTTAAGATAGGATATGCCATTTTTATTATGTCCTCCATGCTTACATGGTTCCTTCCCATTAATAAGGCACGGGCTTTTGAAGCAAGTATCAGCCCGATAGAAGCCCTTGGCGAAGCGCCATACTGCAAAAGATTCTTGCTGTCCCTTGTTGTTGTGACTATTTTTACTGCTTTACGCTTTATGTCATTTGCAATAGGCACCTGCCTGACAACTTCCTGCAAAGCCAGAAGATGCTTTTTATTAAAAATAGTCCTCAGATGATGTTCTCTTTTCTCGGATGCATATCTGTTGACTATCTCCTCTTCCTCGCTTTCTGTCGGGTAGCCCATGTTTATCTTCAGTAGGAATCTATCTGCCTGTGCTTCTGGCAAAGGGTATGTGCCTTCCTGCTCAATCGGGTTTTGTGTAGCCAGCACAAAGAATGGCAGGTCCAGTTTATAGGTTGAATTGCCGACTGTAACCTGCTTTTCCTGCATTGCTTCAAGCAGAGCTGATTGTGTTTTTGGTGTAGCCCTGTTTATCTCATCAGCAAGAACAATATTTGAAAAAACAGGCCCTGGCTGGAATTTAAAGCCTCTTTTCCCCCCGCTGGTTTCCTCTATTATGTATGTCCCTGTTATGTCTGATGGCATAAGGTCTGGCGTGGATTGTATCCTGCTGAACTTAAGGTCCATAAGCCTTGAAAGGGTCCTTATTGCAAGCGTCTTTGCCAGGCCAGGATAGCCCTCAACCAGCGCATTGCTGTCACAGAGCATGGCAGTAACAATCTGCTCCATCATTTCGCGCTGGCCAACTATAACCTTGTCTATCTCCCTGAATAAGATATCAAATGTTTCTTTATAATTCCTCATTTTCTAATCCACCTCGTATTTTGTGTTTTTAATTTTTTTATTTTGCAATCTTCAAAAAATAATTCTTTACAAGCTCCTGCTGCTCTTTTGGATAGGCGTTTCTAAAGCTCTCCTGCGGAGTGCATGCATCTGCATCAGCGCATGTCTCATCAAGGATACTCTCTTCAAATTCTTTCTCTTCCACATCCTTCACATCCCTTACGTTTATCTCGTAGCTTATTGGCTTTATCTCAACATCTATCACTTCATTCCCAAGATTTGCAGCAGACTCCTCACCATAAATATCGTCCAACTCAGTGCCGCCAGTAGCTGCCATTATATCCCCTAATTCCTCGCCTAATTCATCCCCTCCGATTACATAGGCTGCATCGATGATTTCCCTGCCCCTGCCAGCCAATTGCTTGAAGTCAATACTAAAGTCCTGGGCAGCCACGAATAAGATAACAAAGCATAACAATACAGCTGCTAGTATTTTATAAGAGCTTGATTTTCCTTTAACAAAAGAAGAAATCCTCACATCCCTCATATCATCAACCACTTCTCTTTGCAAAGCCTCAACAATGGGGTTGCTTAGTTTAATATTATCTAAAGCAGTCCTTAATTTCTCTCTTAATGGGGGGTTCTTTTCTTCAACAATCTTTGCTTTATTTTTCTTTATAATGCCAATCCTTATTCCCATAGAAATTCCGATGTAAGCAATAGGGGGTATAACTGCAAGGATTGGATAAAATTTGGCAATAATCAATGCTAGATAACCAATAAGGAATATGATTATAGCATCTAATAATACATCGAATATAGATATATTTCCTAGCATGAAACTCATTTCTTTTATTGCTCTTCTAAACTGATTCATTTTAATCGCATATTGGGTCAGAGCTGCCTAAGCTGCTTATCCTATCGCACAGGTCTTCTACATCATTCTCAAGTATACTTACCTCGCGCTGCGCATTCTCAAGGTCTGACCTGGTTTGGGCAAGGCTGGTTTGAGCTGTTGATAATTCTGCTTTCTTCTGGCTCAGCTCAGTCTTTGTGCTTTCAAGCTCACTGCTAAGTCTTGTTTTGTCCTGTTCAAGATTCTCATTTTCAGCCTTAACTGCGTCATACCTCTCACTTAATTCACCCTCCCGCTCAACCTTTATTTTCAGTTCATAACTGGTTTCATTCAGTTTTGTCTTTTGTTGCTTAATATCCTCAGTGACCTTGTTTAATTCATCCAGCTTTTCCTTGTAGTCTGTTGATATATTCTCAAATGTACTCTGGTAGTATGTTGTAAAGCCAGCAAAACAAATAAGTGTTGCAATTATTAAAATAAACAGCCCAAAATTAACATCTTTTTTCATTAGCATGCTATCACCTGCGCATATATTTATTCTCTCTTAGTCTTCTGACAAAAACCTCTAGTAAAAATACGAACATGGCAGCTGAGGTGAACGGCCATCTGTAGGTAATAAAATCAAGTTTTTTTCTCTTTGAAACAGTCTTTATTGTGTTTGCAATATTCTCAGCATCATTTGGGCCAAAGATATGCCCGCCGCTTGCAGTAACTACATCAACAAGCTCTTGGTTCAGCCCAAGCTTTTCATATTCGCTTTTGTAGTTTACAGCCCCTACAGCATTATCATATTCATAAAATCCTGTTTCATTGGTTTCAGTTGTAGCAACATAAAGGTTTGCATCAACCTTGGCAAATGACAAGCCCTCTGCCTGGGGGAAATCATCAGATACAACCACGATATTAATCTTTTCTCCAAGGGATATATCATCTATTGTAACATCATATCTTTTATTTCTGCTGAGGTCGCCAACAACCCAGTTCACAAGCCTCCCGATTAATTTGAAGTTATTTGCGCTTAGCAGTTCGCCGCCCCATTTCTCTCCGCTGTCTGTTGATAAGGAAGCAACCCTGCCAAGGCCGTACCTCCATATGGATACTATTGGATAGCCCTCGTTTGTAGTTACAATCCTTCTTCCTGCGGTTTTTGGCACAACAAAATTAAGTCCAGATACCTGGCCCCTTAATTCAACACCCCTTGTTATGAAATGGGCAGAGTCAAAGATAACCAGGCTTAGGTCCTCGTCCAAAGGCTCTGCTGAACTGCCAAATAATAATCTTAGATGCTGGCTTTCATCCGGCTCAAAGTAAATCCCATTCCCGGCTGCAGCTAAATTCATCATAAATTCCTTGTTCATTTTTCCGCCAACACCTACTGAATATATCCTTATCCCTCTCCTGCGCAGCGAGTCTGCATATTCTAATGCCTCTTCTTTTAACTGAGTCATCCCATCTGATATCAGGACAATGTATTTGCTTCCTCTCGCCTGGCTGAGCATAACATCTGCTTTCTGCAGCCCAGCCAAAACAACAGTACCTCCAACGTCCCTCAGGGACAAAATCCTTGATGAAACATCCCTTTTTTCTCCCAGCCTTGTTAATGGAGAAACCATATATGCAAGATGATTAAATGCAACTACACCTACAAGGTCGTCTGGCCTAAAGTCATCCAGCATCCCTACTGCAAGGGATTTCTCAAAATCTATGTCCCCTCTGCCAACAGTATGGCCGGTGCTTTCTGAAATATCTATTACAATAACAACATTAGCGCTTTCCTTTTCCTCTATTTCTGCCTGGCCAATATTCACTGGAAGCAAAGTCTCAAATAATGAGCCCTTGTAAGCACCCCTGTCATAAGCATTTAAGCCTCCAACAACCAGGAATCCATTTCCTTTCTCAGAGATATAATCACTTAACAGCTCAGTTCTGTGGGCTAAATATTCATTAGGAAGGTCATCCACTATTACTGCATCATAGTCAAGGTTGCTCGGTACAGCTGATTCTATGTCTACATCATAGATTGTGTCAAGTATGCTTAGCAAAGGGGAATCTTTCTGCGTTACATACAGCAAATGAGGCCTGAGTATAACCTTAACTGCCTTATAGAATACATTGTTTTGTTCAAAATAATCCCGCTCGTCAACCCCAGTAAGCTTTGCAGTTATTTTATGGTGCCCTTCCCTTGAGAATGTTTGAGGGAAACTGAAATCCTTAGGGCCTTGGGCTTCCTGGCCTATAATAATATCGTTATCAACAATGACTTCAATATGATAATTCAATTCTTCTCCGACATTAAATACCCTCACGATAAATTCATTTTCAGTTCCGACTATAACTTCCTTAGGGCCAAGAACCTTAATACCGACATCACTCTTTACAGGCTTTACGTCCAGCATATTGATTGATGTGTTGAGCGTTGATGCAAACAATATAACATCACCAAGACTTCTTCCCTCATTGTTGTTGCCGTCAGTTACCAGCAAGAGATTATCATCACCTACAGAATTGTGTATGATGGCATCACCAATCTTCGATGATTCACCGCTGGCAATGTGAACAAGGCTTACAGGTATCTTATCACCTAGTTTTGCCTTAAGCTCATCTATATTGGCTTCAAAAATTCCAAAAGAACTTGAATTATCCATGAGTATCTTCAAGGAAGGGTTTCCAGGCAGGGTTGTAACCCTTTCAGCAAAAGGCGTTGCGAGCGCAATTAAGAGGAAGATAAATATAAGCATTCTTGAGTACAACAGGAACAGCCTTATGCCCCTTCTGTTTCTCATGAATTCCTCCCTTTCTAAGTCGCTCTTAAACTTAATAAAGTTCTTGTATATCACGAATAAGAAGAAAGGTATAAGGGGGGCAACAAATAAAATAGCATAAGAATACATCAAGCAGTAGCCAAACTCACACAACCTTAGGCTAAGGTTGGGTATCATATGTCACCCCTTTTCTTGATGTAAACTAATTCTATCAATAACAAAAACAATGCTAAGATAATCAGACCTATCTCGAGGTTAAAGTCAATCATTTCAGTTTCGCTCCCTATTATCAGCTCTACCTCTTTCTCATCAAGGATGCCCTCGCCGCTTATAGCTGACTCTTTTTCATCCAATAGATTCGCTGCTATTGTTTTGTCCTCAAGTTTGTACAAACCAAGCTCATCTAAAATTAACTTTGAGGTTGTCAGGGTTGTTGAGGGTGTTGTTACTGCCTGCTCTTTTATGGAGAGCAGCCCCCCTGTTTTAAAGTTGTAATCCCTCACATCACCAGTCTCAACAAGGAAATTAATCAGCTCATTCCAGAATATAGGATATGCAGGTTGCGTTTTGAAATTACTTACATCATCAAATATTCCGTAATAAAACACAGCCCCCCCTTCAAGCTCACCAAGAACCATAACCGGGTTGACGCCGGCAGAAGCTATTGCAGCAGAGCCTTCCTTGGCAGTTCCCTTGAAGTACTTTGAATTTGTAAAGCATTTGTTCTCATCAAATTGCTGTGTAAACTGGTTTATCAAATCAATGCAGATAAGTGCCTGGTCACTAATGCCCTCTAAAGTAATTGGCAGCATACCCAGCAGATTAATCTGCGCCAAGTCCTCCTGGGCTGTAACTATCAGCCTTCCTCTGTTTTCTACATAACGCTTTATATCTACAATATCAGAAGGTATTACCTCTCCCCTATCCACCTTGTCTATTATTACAACATCATGGTTTATATTGAAGGCATTTATTGTTGGCGGATGCCTCATCTCCAAATCAATATCATTCGATGCCTCTAATGCATACCTTAGATAGCTTGTTTTCTCATTTGTTACCAACAAAACCCTGATTTTCTTGCTTAATGGTGTGCTTATGTAAGCCTCGTTGTCAACCTCAAAATCATCTTTGACGTTCAGCTCAATCCTGCTTGTGCTGAGCGGCGTTTCAAAACTTAAAGCCTCGACAGAGTTTGGCGCAATAGATACCCTTTCTTCATCTAAGACATTATTATCCTTAATGAGCTTTATCACGACAGCTTCTTCCCAGTCATTGTAATTCTTTACCCTCACCCTTGTTTCATATTTGTCCACATTCATGTCAATGATTCCAACATTGCGTGCTTCATCTGCTACATTGATAAACTCCACAAGGTTGCCTTTTGTCATTAAGTCGCGCCTCATGACAGTGATATCTGAGCTTTCATCCGAGATAAAATCACTTGCAACTACCAATTTGCCTTTCTTCCCTTTGAGCATATCCTTAGCAATTGATATAGCATCTCCAATGTTTGTTGATGTTTCTTTTGGCTTTATTTTTGATAAGATACCTAATGCTTCATCCTTCTTCCCCTCTTTTAATAGAATTAACGGCTGGTTCTCAGCAAATATTATGCTTATCTTGCCGCTCAGCCTCGGCCTAATCTCGCTCACAGCTTTATCAAATCTTGTTGATGCGCCGTACTTTGTATGCATACTTGCGCTTCCATCCAGTATCACTACAGTATGCTCAGAAGCTGCTTTGTAGGGGATGGTGATATAAGGCATTGCCAATGAAAAAGCAAGCCCGCTTAATATTAAAAGCTGGATGAAAAACAGGAAGTTTCTCATCAGATTTCTTAAGAAGGAGGACTGCTTTAGCTGCTTCTGGTTTTTTATCAGGAACATTAATGACGGGATAACCTTCTCCTTTAGCCTCGGTCTTATTAGGTATAGCAGTATAAACGGAGCTAGGACAAGCATTCCCCACAGGCCAACCTGGTTGCCTATTAATATATTGCCGAGCTGCATTTTACCTCTTTTTGTTTACCATCTTCATTATGTCTTTTTGATTAACTAGGTCTTTTACGACGACAAGGCAGCCGTTAACCTCATACCAGTACACCTCTGATTCTAGATTGATGTTGAGGTCTTTCCTGCCTTCATAAGGAAGAGTAACCTGCCCTTGTTTTGTGATCTTCGCTTTTCCCACGAACTTTACTTTTTGGCTCATTATTAATATTAATAATTATATTATAAATATTATATTTAATAATTGAGTATTTAAAGGTTTCGGTTAAATATCGAGTTTTCATCTTATTTTGGTTCTTAAAGAATCACAGCGGATGATTTTTGTTTTAAAGAAGACATAAAGCAAAAATCAGATTTATTTTTTTATTAATTTCTCTCTAATGATATTTTTTTATTGATAACAAACTTTATAAATATCCAAAAAATTACTCCTGCTTATGAAGATATTAACTTTACATTCGGATTATATCAAGTTCGCACCAACAAAGAAGGCGATAAAGGATGCTCCTGAAGCAGAGAAGGCCGAAAAGCAGGTAAAGGAATGCCTTGTTGTTTTGTCTTCAGTTGAGAAAAGAGATGAAAAAAATCCTGACGCAGTTGCAAAGAGATTAGTTGCTGAAGTAAAGGACATTGCAAAACAGGTTAAATCCGAAAGAGTTGTTCTTTACCCTTATGTCCATCTGACAAACAACCCTTCTAACCCGAAAACTGCAATAGAGGTATTAGATAAAGCAGAAAAAGAGCTGAAAAAGAATTTCAATGTTATAAGGTCCCCTTTTGGATGGTATAAATCATTTACAGTTGCATGCAAAGGCCACCCTCTTGCAGAGCTTTCAAGAGAGTTCAGCCATGAGGCTGCTAAAGAAGAGGAAACAGAGTCATTGAAAAAAGAAAGAAAGCTGACATCATATTGGCATATCCTGGATAGTGACGGCAAGATTTATGATGTAGGTAAATTTGATTATAAAGGGCATGACAGATTAAAGAAATTCGCCTTCTACGAGAAAGAAAAGTCCCGCGCAGTAAAAGAAGAGCCAGCTCATGTTGGGATAATGAAAAAGCTTGCATTAGTTGATTATGAGCCTGCTTCTGACAGCGGAAATCTTAGGTATTATCCTAAAGGGAGGCTGATCAAGAAATTAATTGAAGAATATGTCGGCAATAAGGTAATTGATTACGGCGGCATAGAGGTTGAGACACCAATCATGTATGACCTGCAGCACCCAACCTTATCTAAATATTTGGCAAGATTCCCGGCAAGGCAGTATCATATTGAATCAGACAAAAGAAACTTCTTCCTGAGGTTTTCAGCATGCTTTGGCCAGTTTTTGATGGCGCACGATGCTACATTAAGCTACAAAAATCTTCCATTCAAGATATACGAATTGACAAGGTATTCATTCAGAAGGGAACAGTCAGGAGAACTTACTGGCCTTAGAAGGCTGCGCGCATTTACAATGCCTGATGTCCATGCAATTGTTGCAGATATGAAACAGGCAATGGATGAATACAAAATAAGGCTTAATCTTTGCTTAGATACACTCAATGGAGCAGGCATAAAAAAAGCAGACGTTGAGATGGCTTTAAGGACAACAAAGAAATTCTTTAAAGAAAATAAGGATTATATCATTGGTTTGGTTAAGAAACTAGGAAAGCCGGTCCTGCTTGAGATGTGGGACGAAAGAATATTCTATTTTGCATTGAAGTACGAGCTTAATTTTGTCGATACCCTGGATAAGGCATCTGCATTATCAACAGACCAGATTGATATAGAGAATGCAGAAAGATATAATATCCAGTTCATGGACAAGGATGGAACACAGAAACATCCTTTGATACTGCATTGTTCACCAAGCGGAGCAATTGAGCGTGTAATGTATGCTTTGTTGGAGAAAGCAGCATTTGATATGAAAGCTGGAAAAACACCAATGCTTCCATTATGGCTAAGCCCAACACAGGTTAGGGTAATCCCAGTATCAGCAGCAAACCATCTGGGCTTTGCAAAAAAACTTGCTGATGAGATTGAAAAAGAAAACATCAGGGTTGATGTAGATGACAATGAAGAAAGCGTTGGTAAGCGCATAAGGAATGCAGCAAAAGAATGGATTCCATTTATCCTGGTAGTCGGCGATAATGAGGTAAAGGGAAAACAGCTTGCTGTGAGAAACCGCGAGACAGGGAAAGAAGAGAAGATGACTGCACCTCAGTTAGTAAAGCTAATCAAAGAAAAAACAAAAGAAGTGCCATTTGGGAAACTGCCCCTGCCAAAAGAACTTTCTAAGAGACCTGTTTTCGTGGGCTGATTAATGCACCCTAACAGATCTCTTGCCCCTCTGTTCTTTCATTATCATATCAACAATAAACGGAGCAGCTATCAATAACCTTCTGTCAACTGTCTTGTCATGATGTATCATTATCTGGTATGAATCTGCTGATGTGAATATCTCTCTTAAGCCTCCTGAAAAAATCTTGTTTATAACTGCAAGATTTGTTTTATTATTGTCTATGATCTGGAAGTTCCATGCAAAGAAGTCTCCCTTAAGCAGACCGATTTGGTCTCCTTGATTGTTGTAAATAAAGAACTGGGGCATCACAGCAACAATCTTTTTGTAGAAATTCCCTATCAGCCGGTTATTTTCGTCGTAAAGAAAGAATTTCTGTTTTATGAATGCAAACGGTTTCCTGGCTGAAAACAAAAGCCTTCCGTCTGTGTCATAAAACCCTAGTTCATATTTTCTTAACACTTTTTTTAAGAGGTTTGTCCTTTCTTTTACCTGACCCAGCTTATTCTGGTTTTGGTCATAAATGTCATAGACATTAGATATTCTGAAAAATCTTACCTGCTCTTTTACAAAAAGCCTGTTATGGCCCAATAAGGTTGGCATTTTATCATCCTCCAATTAGTTTATTATTTAATCTCAAAACTTTTCCCCTCTTCCAGTATTTCTACCTTTGTATCAGTCTCAAACTCTATCTGCTCTTTAAAGCGTTCAGCATCTTCAATCGTGCCTGCAATCCCTGCGCCATAATGCATTGGTATTGCTGTGGCTGGCTTTACCCTCTTAACACACTCAACAGCTTCTTTGTAGTTCATAACATATGTTCCGGAAACAGGCACTAAAGCAATATCTGCTTTTATTTCCTTCATCTCAGGTATTAAGTCTGTATCGCCGGCAAAATAAACTCTCTTCTTTTCAGCCTCTATCACAAACCCAATCACAGAACCTTTGGGATGATTTGATCTTGTTACACTATAAGCTTCAACAGCCTCTATCTTTATTCCTTCAACCTCTTCTTTGTCTCCTGGATTTAATGCCTTAGCACCGTCAACCCTGTTAGCAACCTCTCTTGTGGATAGTATAGCTGTATGGTCCATCCTGAGCTGATTTATCTTTTCCCACGAATAGTGGTCATAATGCCCATGGCTTACTAGGATTATATCTGCTTTCCTTTTATACTCACCCATATAAGGGTCGATGTATATTGTTTTATTTCCAGTTTCAATAAGAAAACTAGCATGACCGAACCAGGTGATTATCATGTTATATTTTTGATTGTTTTTTGTTTATATAATTTATCCTTAGGTAACCTTTTTAAATCAGAATATGTTCTTTAGACGAGAATGGTACTTGACAAATTAAGCAGTTCATTGAAGGGCACCCTGAAAAAAATTGCAGGTGCGGTTTTTGTAGATGAAAAACTAATCAATGAGCTCATAAAGGATATCCAAAGAGCCCTTTTGCAGGCAGATGTTAATGTTAAGCTTGTTTTTGAGCTCACAAAGAAGATAAAAGAACGTGCTTTAAAGGAAGAAACTCCTGGCGGGCTTACAAAAAAAGAGCACCTGATAAATATTGTCTATGAAGAGCTTGTGAATTTCTTAGGAAAAGAAGGCCACAAGATAGAGCCTACACAAAAACCTTTCAAAATCCTCCTTGTTGGGTTGTTCGGTTCTGGAAAGACAACAACAGCTGGAAAGCTTGCAAGGTTCTTTACAAAGCGCGGCCTTAAGGTTGCCTTGGTTGGACTTGATATTCATCGGCCAGCAGCAATGGACCAGATAGAACAGGTTGCAAAGCAGGCAACTGTCCCTGTTTTTATTAAAAAAGGAGAAAAAGATGCTGTTAAGATATGGAAAGAGGTTGAAGAAGAAACAAAGAAATATGATATATTGATAGTTGATACAGCTGGCCGTGATGCATTATCCAAGGATTTGATTGAAGAGATTGAAAAACTTAACAATGAGATAAAACCTCAGGAAAGATTATTGGTTATCTCAGCAGATATTGGACAGGCAGCACAGCCTCAAGCAGAGCAGTTCCATAAATCATGCAATATAACTGGCGTTGTTGCCACAAAGATGGACGGAACAGCAAAAGCAGGAGGCGCCTTATCAGCATGTGCAGTCACAAAAGCTCCTATAAAGTTTATTGGTGTTGGTGAAAAGCTTGATGACCTTGAAAGCTTTAACCCGCAGGGCTTTGTTGGCAGGCTGCTTGGGATGGGTGATTTGGAGGCATTGCTTGAAAAAGCAAAGGGAGCAATAACAGAGGAAGAGGCAGAAGACCTTGGAAAAAGATTCCTAAAAGGAGAATATAATCTGATTGATTTATACGAGCAGATGTCTGCTATGAAAAAGATGGGTTCTGTTGGAAAGCTTATGGAGATGATTCCTGGTTTTTCCCAGATAAAGCTCCCGAAAGAAGCTCTGCATGTTCAGGAAGAAAAGCTTGAGAAATGGCGCCACTGCATGGACTCAATGACAAAAGAAGAGCTTGAGGACCCTGAGCTCATAACAAGCGAAAGAATGGACAGGATTGCAAAAGGCTCTGGAGTTCCGGTAAAAGAGGTCCGCGGCTTAATCAAGCAGTACAGGCAGAGCAAAAAACTAGTAAAGATGATGAAGGGCAAAGGAGATATAAATAAACTGATGAAGAAATTCCAAGGCAAAGTGCCTGGCATGTAACTACTTCTTAAACATCTTATTTATCAGGACTAAAAGCGGAAAGATTTCCAGTCTGCCTAACCACATAGCAATCATTAAAGTAACCTTGCCAATCCAGTGCACTGATGATAGCTCCATTGTCTGCAAGCCAACTGTACCTAAACCAGAAACAAGCTGGAATGCGGAGTCCAGGAAAGGATAGCCCAGGAGCATAAAGATTAGCGTGCCAGCCAAAAGAACCAGGATATAGCAGGATATAAACACCTCAGCCATAAGAACAAAATTCTCTTTTACAACCTTGCCCTTTAATTTAAATGGAATAACAGCTGTTTGGGGGTTTGAAAGCTTTTTTACAAACCAAGGAATAGCCTTTATTACAGTATACAGCCTAAAAATCTTTATGCCGCCTGCTGTGCTGCCAATTGAGCCGCCAATCAGCATGCAAGCCATGATTAGGAAAATAATCAAGTGGGGCAATAAGGTTATCTCACTGATTGAAAAACCAGTTGTTGTGAATGCTGATATCAGCTGAAACAAGATAACCTTTGGGTTTTTTAGTATAAGAAAAGCCAATGCAGAAAATATGGCTAGAATAATAAAGAATGCCTCCAGTTCAAGATTTAAGAAAAATTCCTTAAAGCGTTTTCTTATCAGGTTGTTATGTGTCATGAAAGAAATTGAACCAAGTATCATCAACACGCAGATAATAGCAAGCTGCAAACCATTGGTATAGAATCCATCAGTAACTGAAAAACCGCCTGTAGAAAGAGATGCAAATGTTATGGCTATTGAATCAAAGAACGGCAAACCAACAAGGCTTAGTAAGATAATTCCAAAGACCGTGTATGAACTATAGATAAGCAGTATATTCCTCGTTGTTTTCCTGGTTCCTGGCTCAAGCTCTTCAGAAAACCCCTGAGACTGATAAAGTGACTGCGTGGCTTCACCCTTTGCCATCGCAGCTTCATACGAATGGACCCTTAGCCTGGAAAAAATGAACAAGAACACCATGATAATACCAATCCCACCAATCCATTGCGTTTCTGCACGCCAAAGCAAAACACTTTTCGGAACGCCTTCAAGCGATTCTAACACACTAAAACCAGTTGTTGTAAAGCCAGATACTGCTTCGAAGAGAGCATTCAATATATTCCAGTCAAATATTCTTAAAAAGGAAATTGCACCAACCACAGGAACAATAAGAAAAGACAGGGCAGTAAGCACCAATGCTCCTGTTAGGGTAAGGCCTTCCTCCCCCTCAATGCGTGAAGAGAGCCTAATAAGAAACCAGCCCAGGATTATTGATATCAAAGCTGAAATAACAAAGAAACTCATTGACTCTTCATAGTAAAGAGCAGCTATTATTGGAACAATCCTGAAGATGGCAGATATTAATAATATCCACCCAAGATACTTTAAGACAGTCTTCATTCTCCTGAAATAAGCTTTGTTATCTTGTCAATGCCTTTTGATTTTGCAATTATAACAAGAACATCTCCCTCTTTTAGCTTAGCTCCTTTTTCAGGAATCACTATATCCCCTTCCCTGTAAATAGCTCCGATAACTGCTCCCTTTATGCTGGCTTCATCCCTGCCTATTAACCTGCTTTTCTCACCTAGTGTGGCTTCTATGACCTGGACATCACCCTCACCAAGCTCAGCTATGACTCGCTCTCTGCCTGGCTCAAGCATGTTCTTTATCTTTGTAATCTCTAAGCTGACTAAAGGAACAACAGATGTAATCCCAAGTTTTGTGAAAAGCTCCTCATTCTTTGGGCTGTTAACCCTGGAAAGAATCTTGGTTATCTTTGAGCTTTTAGCTATCTCACAAACCATAAGGTTGGTCTTATCATCATCAGTCAAAGCAATTACAGCATCTGCCTTTTCAATGCCGGCATCTTTCAAGATAGAATATTCTGTTGCATCACCTTTTATAACCAATGCATCAATCTCCTTTGCTGTGTCTTCCGCAATCTTTTCTTCCTTTTCTATTAAAGAAACTTCCTGATTCTCTGATGAGAGCATATTCGCCAGGGTTCTCCCGGATTCACCAGCACCTACAATTACAACCTTCATCTTAAAACACCTCAATACCTGTACAGATTAAAAAATGCTGTCAGCCGTTTATGCAGTTTATATGTATCATTTTTCAAAGGAGTTGTCACTTTTTCCTTTTCTCCCCAGAACATGTAGACGAACTTGTCAAACAGGGTTCTTAGGAAAAAATAGCCTGGTTTTTGCTGCCATCTCCCTTCCAGGTCCATCTCAAGCCATGCATCAAATATTATGAGGGCATCTCCGTGGTTCAGCCTTCTCTTTGCACCGGCCTTTTCAAGCTCTACTTCTTTCACATTATTGAATAAAGCCCTCATGCTCACTACAATCCTTGCCCAGTCATAGACCTGTTTCCAGATTTCTATATGCCATTCAAGCTTTTTTCCTGTAGGAATAACATGCTCAAGCTTTTTCTTTATCTCTTTTTCATAGCCATTCTCCCTTATCCAGTCTTCAACTGTCTTGTAGAAGTCGATAATATCAAATATCCCGTTATAACTCAGCCTAAGACCGTCCACAACTAACTTATTCTCGTCTGTCATTCAAAACCCCTTTTTGTCAATATTAGTTCACAACAATTAAATATGAAAATTCCTTTCACAACCGCTGTAAAGGAATTTTCATCATCTTTCCTTCCTTTAAGCTAAAGCATAAAGGAATACTGCAGATGATTTTTGCTTTATGGAATGGATTAAAGCAAAAATCAGATTTTATTTTTTTAATGATGGTTTTTTATTATTGATTATTTTTAATGGGCAAAGTGAGGTATCTTGGTTACAACCTTATAATGCCTGTAAACATTGAAGTATTTCTCAATCATCTCATATATCTGATGCACATCATAGGTAATCCTTTGTTCAAATCTTTCTGTATAAGCCTTGAAAATAAATTTGTCATAAAGTGTTCTTAAAAATTGCAGTACAGGATGCTCATCCCAATAATGGAGGTAGTCAAACTCTATATACCCGTCAAAATACATTATCACTCTCCCCTGGGTTACCTTTGCCTTTTCTTTCTCTTTTGTAGCTTCTACCTTCTTTAAGTCATACATCAGCATTCTTATCTTTATTATGTTTCTAACATAGTCTGTTGCCTTGTGCCATGATGCAATCTCCCATTCTATAAACTTGCCTGTGGGGGTGTTCTCCTCAAAGTTCTTGTTTGTTCTTTTTTCATAATTCCTCTCAAACAGCCATGCATCCACCATCTTGAAAAGATTATTTAGGTCAAACAATCCAGAATACTCAAATTGTATATGGTCAACTATTATCCTTAAATCAGACATTTTATCTTATTTAACGAATGATAAGCTTATATTCTTTTCTATTTTTCCTATTATTGCTTATGCACACCAGTCTTATAACGATACTCATGGCCCTTTGATTCCATTTTCAGCTTTTCTCTAACCACAGCAATAACTCCGTGTATCTCTCTGGTCCACAGCTGGTGGAACCATATCTGCTCCCATTTTTTCCTTATTATATATTTATTAAAAAAGTTCTTAAGTTCTGCCCAAAAAACATTATCCTGCCATCTCTTTTCCCAGTCATACTGTATATTCCCTTTGAACTCCATCCAAAGCCTGCCCTTAACCATGGTTTTCTTTTTACCGTCTGGCAGAACAACATCAACATTATACGCGTCATATACATGATAATAGACATCAACAATCAACTGCCTGTACTCTGATTCCTTTCTCTCTGCCCTCCAGACATACTGCCGCTCAATACCAAAAGGGCTTGGATGCTTATGCTTGTATATCCTCTCATAGAACTTAAATTTTCTCCTGCGAAAGAAATCAACCATAACCTGATACAAATCCTGCATATTCCAGATTCCTTTATACCTTATATAAGCAGTAGGTGTTCCTGGTTTATCGTAAATATCTTTAACAGTTATTGGCATTATTCATGCACCCCTGTCCAGAACCTGTGTTCATATTCCTGCGATTCCATTTTCAGCTTCTCCTTTACGATCTCATGCAGCTTATGGATTTCCCTGTACCAAAGCTGGTCCCACCACATGTGCTCCATCTTTTTTCTTATTATATACTTATCGAAGAAATTCTTTAATTCTGCATAAAACACATTATCCTGCCACCTTTTTTCCCAGTCATAGATAACCTTGCCTGTAAACTCCATCCATATCCTGCCTTTTGTGAATGTCTTCTTTGTGCTATCAGCCATTACAACCTCAATGTCATGAGCATCGTAGGTATGATAGTAAATGTCAATCTGGAACTGCAGGTATTCAGATTCCTTTCTTGTAGCTCTCCACATATACTGGCGCTCAATACCAAAAGGGCTTGGATGCTTATGCTTGTAAACCCTCTCATAGAACTTGTATTTTTTGCGCCTAAAGTAATCAACCATTGATTGATACAAATCCTGCATATCCCAGATTCCTTTGTATCTGATGTAAACTGTAGGGGTATCCATACCTCCATACACATCCTTCGCTTTCATTACTCAAATTTATTGACAAGTCACTATATAAAGTTTTCGAATTAGTCGAATTAGAAAAAGCTATACTTTTTTCTGTTCCTTGGCGCAAACCTTGCAGAGCAAGGTATCGCTAACTTCTATTAATTCTTCTGAAAATGTGCCGCAGCCCTGGCAGATTCCTTCTTTAGCTACCTCATGTATTGGCTTTCTTGTCTCTTCCTTTATTACAAACCTCTCAACCAAAAAGTCAAAAAGCTGCGGTTCAATCTTAAGGATATCTTTCAGGGTCAATAAACCAACCATCTCTCCAGAATCAACAACAGGAAGATGCCTTATGTTCAAATCCCTCATCTTGATTAACGCTTCATAGATATCAACTTCAGGGCCAATTGTTTCTATGTTTTTCTCCATATAATCCTCTACCTTTTCATTTACCGGGTTGATACCTTCTGCAACAAGCTTTCTTACAACATCCTGTTCAGTTATTACACCAAGAAGAATACCGTCCTTTCTTATTATCAAAGCACCAACATGCTCCTTTGCCATAATCTTAGCGCATTCCTGCAGCATGGTATCTGGCAGCGCAGTAACAGGCTTTGTAGTCATTGCATCAAGAACTTTATAACCAGTCTTCATCTAACCACCCCAGAAAAAAGTTAATTCTAACCATTATATAAATTTATTGTTTTGATTTATTATTAATTAAAACAATTAAATCTGAAAATTCCCTTCACAACCACTATAAAGGAATTTTCATCCACTTACTTCCCTTTAAGTTAGAATATAATGGACTGCAGTGGATGATTTTTGCTTTAACATACTCCTTAAGCAAAAATCAGATTTATTTTTTATTGATATTTTCTAATAATTAACCAGAACTTCAACATCCTTCCCAAATATCTTCTTCAAGTCCTCAAAGATTGGTTCCTTGATGAATACCTTTGGCGGAATCTCAACCTTTGCAAGAGATTTTTCCAATTCCTCTAATGAGCTGGTGTGTGTTGTTCCTAAGCTGCCGTCAGGATTAATCTTTGCCTTGCTCATTTCCTTTTCTTCCTTGTCAATATCATGTATGATAAAAGCAACATCTCCAAGCAAAAGAACCTCTCCAAACCTGTTGCCATGCTTTACCCTTATCTTTGCTCTTTCCAATTCCCTGCCTCGTTTTCTTTGCATGTGCTCAACCAGGAATTTAACGAATGCTCCAGCTTCCTGCTTTACCTTCTCAACTTCCTGTTTTGTTAGCTTTTTATCGTCATAGTCTTTCTTTGCTTTTATTATCTCATTCAGGCTTCTTAAGAACTTTGCTGGTATCTTTCCCTGCGCAATAAGCTCGTCCTCAAAAATTTTCACTACCTCAACATCACTTACACGTTCAACACCTTCCATCCTTAGGACATCCCTTATTATTGTAACAATACTGTCATAGATATGAACCATGTCTTCTTCTTCCCTTGTTTTTTCTATCTGTGAGAAAAGCCTCTTTATCCTTTTTAGGTATTTATCCGCATCACCCAATAGCTCATCAACCTCTTTTCCTGTTAGTCCTTTTTTGGTTCCATGCTCAATGTCTTTCCTTACCTGTATAATATTCTCAAGTATCTTAATGAATTTATCTTCCATCAATTTCTCCTTTTTAACAAAGATATCCCTCATAAGCTCTGCTGTTTCCCTTGGCGAAGGCGGTGCAACACCATAAAGCATTAATGCAGCCTGTGATGGAGTTAATAATGCATAATAGATGTCTTCCATCCCTATGTCCTTTAATTTGAACTCTACCCTCTTCATCATCTGGTCCCCAGAACTCATGAACATATCAATTGCCTCTGCAGACGGCTTTATCTTTCCCATCTTTAGCAGCAGTTTCCATGGCATAAATACGCCCCTGTCATAGAATGGAACACCATCCCTTAACAAGGTGAAGATAATTGGATTTGCTTCTTTCAGGCTGTCCCAGAAGTCAGTTAGGATATACACTTGTATGTTTATCTTGTTTCTTATTCCTGTAATATCACCAGCCTCAATGCCCATTCCTATGATAATTGCCCTTAGCTTATCCTTTAGCTCAGCCCTTGTCATCTTTTTGACATCAGTATCATCAATCACAATCCAGACATCAATGTCACTTTCTTTTGTTGCCCTTCCTTGTACAAGGCTCCCTGCCAAAACATAGCTCACAATATACTTCTCAAACTTCTTTAGAACCATAGTCTTATGGACTTCAGCTATCTTAACTGCTGAAAGCATTCCCTTGTCAAATATAGGGGCTGATAAGGCAATTAACTGCAGTAAATCATATTTACCGTCATAGCATGACTGCCATAAATCAGATAATAGAACAACATCAGGAAAGATGTTTTTGTCGATGTCAACTGCAATGCCGTCTATAATTGTAAGGAGCTTCTTCTTCAGCTCACCCTTACCCATCTTTTTACTGTCAGAATCATCAACAAGCACCAGAACATTTATCTTGTCCTTGTCTACCTTTTCACCTTCCTTTTTTGGCTTTGGTGGAGGCAGCAGAGCAATACCCATAATATACTTATCAAACTTCTCAATTACCCTTTTCTGGAATTTATCCAGCTTTGACTTTATCTCTTTAAGCTTTTCCTGCGCTTCTTTTGGAAGCTTAGAAAGAATCTCCTGTTCTTTTGCCTTTGCACCTTCAGGAGCTTTAGGTTTTTCCTCTTTTTTAGGTTGTTTTTCTTTATTAGCCATCTTAAGTCAAAAAGTTATCTGCGTAGTATATAAAGTTTTTGCTGAAACTTATATCCATTCTTTCATAGTGAAAACCGAAAGGTTTATATTTGAGAGCTACATGGAATGTCTTTGATTAAAAATGACTGGCGAGGGCGAAAAATCATTGCATGAAAGAGATCTTACTTCACTTCTCAAATCATTAAGAAATTATTCAGTTCCAGGTCAGGCTGGGACTAAGAAACTGGATCGTATAAGGAGTACCCTTGGAGATGAAATCAAAGCGGGCATTAATAAGTATTTAACAAGCAAGAAAGGCCTTGGCCACGCCAAGGATGAAGATACTGGCATGCCAGCTGAATTCTCTATCGGAAAACAGGACCTTAAAGGCAATTACAATCATGCAAGAGCTATTGTTTTACAGATTGCAAAATCAGTGGTGGGTAAGAGGCATACAAAAAAGGCTGTTGAAGGTATGCCAGAAGACGTACTTCTTAGTTACCTGGACAAATATCTTAGACCGCTTGGCGCAGATAGTCTTGGATTAATAAAACATCTTGCTGAGGATGCTTATGAGGATATCTATAAGAGTAAACCTCTGAAAGATTTAATAGAAAAAAGTGGAGAGATCGTAGCAACAGACATAAGGAGTGAATATCGCTCAGCTATAACCCATAATAAAGAGCACCTGAGTGCTTTAGAAAAGAAAGCCCAGGCTATTCATCCAAAAGCAGAGTGGGCAAAAGGACTAGAGAACGATGATTATTTAACTCATGTTGAAGCAAATTGGACTGGCGCAGCAAAAACAGCTGAACACGTAACTCTAAACAAAAAGCACTTTAAAAACTTTAAAGATATGCAAACAGAGTACAGCAAAGAATAGCTTTTTCTCATAATTTTATTTAGCAAGTTCTTAGCATTTCCTCTTTAAAAACCGAAACCTTTATATACTAGTTTTACCACTCTTTAATAGTTACAAATGACTATGTTATGCAATATAGAGGTGTATCCTACTGTTGAAGGTTTAGCTAGAGCAGGCTATGAAATGCCAAAACCAGTAAGCGTTCCTTTAGTAGGGGTATACCAGGGAAGTTTCAGGATTGCTGATGGCAAATCAGTTTCAGTTCTTTCCAGCCCTTTGCAGAGGCATAACCAAGAGCAGCGTATTGATTTAGACCGATATAACGCCTTATTTGCTGACCGTACAGTTATGATTGAACGCAGCCTTGAAGGCTGGCTTGAAGGCTCTCATGCAATTGAAACTGATAACCGAATGCCTTTTATTGGAGCTGTCCAGACTATGCACCAGAGATTGGCTGTTGCTTACTTAAACAAATATGTCCATGACGAGCTGATGCTTGTTCCTCTTAAGGATGTGGGAAAAGCAGTCTCAATGCTTGAAACTGTAAGGCAAAAAATTAAGAATTATATGGCTACAGAAGAGTATAAGGCATTATCTAAAGGAAAAGAATTGAATATTGAGCAGATTGCAATCAATATAATCGCTGGAGAGGTTATGCCAGGTCAAGATATTGCTGCAATAACCACTGATGGAAAAACCCTGGCTGTTAACAAAGATTACACTGCAATGATTAAAGCATTAGCAGATTACTATGATATGGACCCTGAGACTCTTGATATGTATTTTATTATGGCGCATGAGATGGCTGCTCATGGTGCGCTTAAGATTCACAGCGAATCTGAGCTAGAGGCTCATATTCATGAATTCTTCAAAAAACTTGCTGAGAAAGAGCCTAGGGGGCACGCATTAACTGTTCCAAGAACAGAGTCATCTAAGCGCCAGTTATACCTTGATTTAGCTAGGATAGCTGAAACAAGGCTTGGAGAGGTTAGAGAAAATTATGGTTTTATTAAAAGTTTGGGTGCTAGATTAGAAGCCTATATCAGACAAGCAATTGAGGAAGAAGGCCTTGATTATGAGGATGCTGTTGATTATGCAAAAGCAATGGTAGAAGAAGAGCTTAAAGAAGAGTCAGAAAAAGAAGCTGATTATGCTAAAACAAATGAAACTGATGATGGGGAGCCAGATGCTGACGAAGCTGATGCTGAAGGAGAACCTAACTCAGAAGAAGAACCAGATGCTGACGATGAAAGCGCTGAACCTGATGCAGGCAGCGAAGAAGCTGATGGAGAGCAATGACGAGGAGTAGAAGAGGTACTTTAAATTGATAGATGAATCAAGAAGAGATTTCTTAAGAAGTTCTGCAAGAGCTGGAGCTGGATATCTAGTACTTCGCTTTCTAGGTGGATGTTTTCGTGGAGCAGAAGATGATTCAAATCTAGTTAGACCAATTAACTCAGATTACTCACAGATTGGAAAATATAAGGTTGAAAAAGGAGCAGTTGAATATGTAAAGAATATTGCAGAAGCAAACGATGTTTCATTAGAGGACGCTTGCGGACAAGTATTGATGTATTGGTGGAGAAGTGGGCAATCGCACAGGGATGCTCTCGTAAATACAACAAATTATCGTGTTTGGTCACTTTACCCTACAATAGATTCATTCTCCTCAGAAGGGTTCAAAAAAGCTTTTCCAGATCCCACAATAAGTGAGTCTTCTGCTGATGGTGTTTGGGTGCACATGGACACTGACACTTTTAGAGGAGAATTTTCTAAAGAAGAGCTTGAAACATCCCTTAAGCAATATGAACGCAGTGGATGGAGTAACTATGGTAAAGAACCAGAGTTTCCTTATGGAGAACCTGTAAAATAACAAAACTAAATCTTTAACTTGTCAACGACCAAAACCAGGAATATTCTTGTCCATACAATACTAAAGAGCAGCAATAATAAAGCTAGTGATAACAGGAAAATACTTTTTGTGCTCAGGAAATGCACCAGCCTAACAAGTAAAACTATAATTACTAAATTAATCAAATACACAAGCAGAATTATATGCGCTTTCTTTGCTCCGAGCATTAATGCCTTTCTTAATATCTCCTTGAATTTAATCCTTGATATCAATGCAAATGAGATAAACATGAAATAGAGCAATGCTAACCCCAAAATCAGATAAACAAAATTCCCAGAAGTTAATGTTTCTAAAATAAGCCCTCCAATCACCCCTTTAAGGCTGGAATATGCAAGCAGGAAAATTAATGCCAAAAAACCCATGGCAAGCAAACAGAACTTCCCAATATAAGCCAGGAATCTCTTTTTGTTCTTCCCATAAATCAACTGGTCTGTTAGGGCCCAGTTCAGGCTTCCAAAAACGAGATAAACAACAAGGCTGTAAATACTTAATCTAACCATAAAGCCAGCTATCTTTCTGTAGTTTCTGTAAATCATCAAGGGGTCATCCCCCAGTATATTGCTGCCAGTAACAATGTTTTTTGCAACCTCAATATCACTCAGGTCCTGCTGGTCGAGATATTCCATCACCACTTCAGCAACCTCAAATGCCTTCATCTGATAATGCATCTGCAAGCCAATCATCAGGCTGAGAAATATTATCTGCAGGATTAATAATCCTAAAACTATCCTTTTGTGTTTTTTTACCAGTTTAAAGGATTGTTTTAGAGAAGTTGTTATTAGGTTTGACATTTTGGATTTTAGTAATTACTTAATCTGCTCCACCGCTTGCCCCTGGTTCGCATAAATGCTTATAGGCCTCTTTTTGTTGGCCTGGAGTGGGATAAGTAATAGCTCCCTTATCATATAAAACAACAGGATAATAACTAGTAAGTCCATGCACTTCATGCTGAAGCTGTATCACACTATCGCAGATTATTGACCTTGCATTATCCTCATTTATTTCCTGGGTTCTGGGTTTAACTCTTTGCATAAATCCCTCATAAAGTTCAATATTAACTGAATCATCCTTTTTACTAAAAGTTCCTACATACTCATTGCTTCCGTCCCTGCGCCAACGCAGATTTTTGTCTACAAGTTCATTTCTGAAAGTATACACTTCCACAACAGGAGGTTCAGGAGGAGGCTCAGCACCAGGTCCAGCAGCAGCTCCCACAGCAGCTGGCGCAGGAGGAGCAGCTCCACTAGCATCTGCATGACATCCCTTTTTCCCGCCACCTTTACTCCAACAATATTTATTTTCCGCAGGCCCCCCTTCGCAGGTGTTGTTCATCTTCTTTATCTCTGCCAGGGCAGTGATATTGTTTATTGCGCCGTCTCCATCACAGTCACAGGCAATACTCAGTCCTTTTACTTCATCCGGGCATTTTGGATACGCACGGCAGCTTCTTTTATCTTCTCCCTCTTTAGCATAGCAGTATCTATAGTCAGCATCTAAACCGCAGTTATTTGTGCTGGCGTCGCATTTACAGGCCCTTGGAACAGGAGCAGTGCTGTTAAAATGACATACCCCGCTCTCAACCTCTGTTTTTACAGTAATCCTGTATTCCCTTTCCTGCGTTTTTCCTTGGTACTTTACTTTATCAGCAGTATTGCAGTTTTGAGCACCGATATACTTTGTTGAATTATCCCCCTTTAGATAAACCAGGGAAACCTTTAATGTTTTTGTTTCCTGCTCTGCAGCAACAGTCCTTTCTTCTGAGGCTATTGTGAAGGCAACCTGCTCAACCTTCTTCCCATCAACAGTCGGCAATGTAACAGTATCAACCAAGAACACAATCCCTCCTTTCTTGAGTACGAACTTATTCTTATCCTTATCCAAGTAACCAGAGTCTTTTATTGCAATTGGGCTTCCGTCTACCCTCTCAACCATTACCTCATCAAGGCTATTCCTGTTTATTGTTATTATACCATCAGCTCCTTGCCCGCCTCCTTGTTTGCCTTTGTCATAGAAATGAACGACCATTGTTTCTCCGGCAACAAACCTTGCCCCCATTTCAGGAGTTCTTGGGATGATATCCCCTCCTGGAGGATTGCTGGTCTTTAAGTTGAACCTCCGGACACCACGCATAGAAACACCATCACTAATTATAATTGGAGGGTATTCTCTGGTTCCAAGCTGCTCTACAGGAACAATAAATGGCGAGCCTTCCTCATTATATTTGCCTGAACTTAGATATTCAACATAAAGGCAAAGGTCAGGCCCAGCAGCTTTCCATACACTTGGGGTTAAGACCAGCTGCTGACCAACCTGAAGCTGTTTAAGGTCTTCTGCTTTTTGTTCGTTTAGCTTTAAGTCAACAAAGTAGCCAGTTCCCTTGGCTTTGAAGAAAGGCAGCCCTACAAGGCAGTTAAATGTGCCAGTAGCAATATCAACATAACATGCGGCTACATCAGTTGCAGTCTTATCCATTATTGGGAAATAGAATACACCATTTTCATGCCCCTCAGGGAAGCACCTTTCCCTTGTACGCTGGGGTATATCATGCGCTGGCTTTAGTTCAAACTTAAGATGGTCAAACCTGTTCCTTGATGTTATGATGTCATGTTTGTCAGTATCTTCAAGAATACTTTGTTTTAAGCCCCTGCCGTCATAGAACAGCTTTACTTCTTCTTTGTTAAGATTTAAGCAGTCGCAGTTAACTCCCTCAGGGTCATTAACAGCATCGCAGTTAATTCCAGGGTATTTGTCCATCTCATTCCTTGAAACACAGCTTAGGTAAACATTATAGTTGTCTAAATCACAGCCAGGATTGATTATCCATGAGCCCCTGTACTCATATTTTGACTGGCCACTGACTGGGTCATAGGTTAGATATTCCCTTCTTGGCGCTACAGCCTGCACCAACGTTGCATAAGGAGTTGAGTAAGCAACATCCATCAAATCCTCAATATCAAAATCCCAGTCAAAACCAAAAGCAGCCATGCAAATCTTCCTTACAATTGCTCCTTCGCCAGCTCCAATCAAATTGTTTAGCTGTGCATTCCCATAATCTGAGGCTAAGTCAGCTGCTGATTCTGCAATTCCTCCAAATATGGCACTTGTGCCGCCCTTGACAGCATTTAATATATTATCGTTTGATTTTGATAAGTCAATTCCTTTTCCGCCCCATGGCAGGCAGCCAGTTTCCAGGAAAGAAATAAGGTACCACACTAATGAGCAAACATACTGCGAAAACAATTCCTTACAGACACCAGTATCAGCAGTACCTGTTGTTCTTACAGTAACAAGGCAGTTCTGCATAGCAGTAAGTATGTTCTTGATTAACTGCAGCCTGTTGTATACCCCACTCACACATAAGCATTGGAATGTCGCAATGTGATCCTTGAAAGGATCAAGCTTCATTTTACTGGTGCCTTTCAAGTCAAGCACATAATTCTGCCCAAAGCAGCCAGCAAAATCACGCTCTGCTATGTATCTGTCTGGATTGTATCCAGTATGGTCCCTGTGCGTAGGCTTTCTAGCCTCATCTGAGTCAGGGCCTGTTTTGAACTTAATCTGGTCATACCTATAGCTCCATTCCGGATAGCCTGTTTCTTTATGTGCTTTGATTCCATAGTCCCCGTCCATATAAAACTTTGATGGCGCTTTCTCGCTTTCATAAACACAGCAGCACTCTTTTGTATTTTTTAGAGTATCTCCTGGGAATTCGGTATCAGGTTCAACATTCATATAGTTTATCTTGTCAGGTAAATATCCGCTTGGATTGCCAAAAACACAATCCCTTGTATAGCCAGCACGCTTGCTGCTGTATTTCGCTTTATCAGGGTCTAAGCCTATATTCATCTCCCTAATCTTTTTCTTTTTATCTTCACTTTCAGGAGCATTTAGTGCAAGACACTGCTCTGATGGAATGCATCGCAGGTGCTTTGACTCCTTGCCGCAAACCTCTTCACAGGTTTTTACATTTGCAGTATAATAAGAATTCTTTAGAGAGCCTTCTACCTCTTTAGCATAAAAATTGATGTCTGGCTTGAACCCAGCCCTGGGCGCCTGGAGAGAAACGCTTGTAAAATGATGAATTCCTGTTTTACCTTCTTCAGAATCTTTTTCTTTTACAAACACCACAATATCGGGTATTTTATCACGAAGCATCACCCTGGCCTGGTAGCACTCATCTCCGGCATTATTCTTGTCTATTGTAGGTGTGTCAAGAGCACCTGCCTTTCTTAATGGAGCGCATGATATTTGTGTTAAAGGCTGCCCCTTTACGCCACGGTCATCACCTCCGCATTGGTTTACCTCTTTAATAGCTGCTTCATAAAGCTCAGCATCCGGCTTATTCTCAGTCCATCTTGCTGGTGAATCATGGCAAAAAACTCTGTCACATAAAGTCCTGTAAGCAATGTAAAGGTTTTCCTCAAAGTCCCATGCACCATGACATTGAGTGCAGTCTGTCTCTAAGTCCGCATCAGAAAGCTTGTTTCTTTCATCCTGTTTAGCCTTGCACGCTTCCTCACCCTCTTTTGCCTCATATTCTCCTGACTCTACCCCTTTGTCAAACATTTTCTTTGTTTCTTCCTGGAAGCCTTCCCAATAGCACACAAACCTTCGGTAGATAGTTGCAACAGTTTTGAGGCCAAAAGCAATCACACAGCCAATGCCCAGGTATTCCAACACATTCTTTATCTGCTCCTGCCATTCATTTAGGGTTGTTATTGTTTCATTTATTGAATCAACTGCATCATAAAGCAGCCAGTCAGGCAGGACATCCCTAAAATCAACTTTGCTTGAATCAACAACAAAGGTTACGGGCTCACAAAAGGTCTGATGCCCCCGTGTCCTGTTATTGCCTATGATATGGCTGTATCTTATCGTTACCCTGAACGGGAATATCATCTCATTGTTTATTGCTCCAAAGAAATCCACCCAGTCATCCTCGCCAAAATCATTAAATCCATCATACTGCCCCAGGTCACAGGCAACATACTGCATTGTATTGTCATCATTTCCTTTTGCAGTGCAGGAGCTTGGCATAATCTGGCAGCTTATATTGTATCTTGGGTCTTTCATGATGTAGTCATCACAGGCTCTCTGGAAATTTATACCTTCAATCCTTGCATCTCTGCCCTCTCCCAGATAAGTGAAATTAAAGAAGAAGTATATTGATTCAGTTCCCTCCCCCAATCGTTCAACACTTAACCACGATGGGCTTTGGTATTCAAGCAGTGGCCTTGCATTCCACTCAAACTTCCCTTCCCAGCATGTTACAATGTTGTATATGACTGTCGCCTCTGCTGTTCTTCCAAACCTGTCCTCAGCAACAAAGTAAATCGTTACCTTTCTTGCATGCCTTCCTGATTCCTCTTCAACAACACCATACCTGCTTTCCAGCTCTCCAACCCCAACATGCTCTGGCATAAGGCTTCCTCTAAAGTAAGAGGTAATATCAACATCATTTAACCTAAAAAATCCAGTTGAGTCAGAGATTGTTGAGAAATCTTCTACACCACTAATCTCATTCAAATAGATTTTTACCTTTGTGAATGGTTTTGTCCTTCCCTCAATATCAACCTCTTTTGCATAGGTTTCATATATCCTTGTGCTTGTTCTTGGCAGTATCTCCTCAAATTCTGGTGGTTTTGTATCAAGGATAGTGTGGTTTTCAATTATTAGTGTGTTTCCAGCAGCGTCGGTTGCCTCTAATCTTATATTATAAGGTCCGTCTTCACCAAGCTCAATCTCAAAGTTGAAATCTTCTGTTGCAGTGATGGTTTTTTGCAGGCCTCTGTCCTTGCTTGGGTCTATTGCCTCTGGTTTCTTGATGCCTGTCCTGCCTCCCTGAGGAACTGTGACTGTTAATGGGTCTGACTGCCCGCCAACGTTGCCTGCAAGGTCCATAGCAGCAACCCTATAAGTGTATGTTTCATTTGAATTAACCAAGACATCATTGTATGCATTATAATCAACAGGAGATACTGCTGCTATAACCCCGACATCACTCCTGTAAATAATATACTTATCAAAATCTGTTTCATTTGCCTGGTGCCATCCAAGCTCTACAAGGTTTGGCCGCACAGACTTATTCTCAAGTCCATAAATCTTTGCTGGTTCCACTGTGTCAATTACAGCTGGGACAACATAGGCATTTATTGTTACCTCCTTGTTTACAGAGCCATTGAGCCTTATCCTGGATTCGAAAGCATATTCCGGTATGCCTCTGACACTAATCTCTGGTTTTTCCTCATCAACTGTTATAAGAAATTCCTCTTCGTTTGTATTTCCTGCCTGGTCTTCTGCAACAATCTTTATTGTCCTTGTAGTGCCGTGGCTGCCAAGGTTAATATTGTTGAACTCGAATACGCTGTCTTCAGTTTCTGGGCGGGGTAAGCTCATTAGGAGGTTGTTGTCAACATAAAGCCGAACAATCGAATAAGGGCTTACCCCGCCAGTAATATCAATCACCCTTTTATTGTAATACCTAGGTATAGTCACACTTATAGAAGGCCCCTGCTGCTGGGGCTGTGCAAATACCAAAGCAGTGTATAGAGGCATAACTAGGATTAGCTTAATCAACAACATAGCAATAAATTTATTGTGGTTCATCTTAACTCAGGCCCTGGAACTTGTTCTGAATATGATTCTAAGCCGCTAAGGAAGAGGAATCTCTCATCCTCTGTTTTTGCATCACTTATAATTGTATGGAATACTGCCCTTTCAGCACCAGCTAGCTGCTCTTTGGTTACAGTCCAATCACCTATATAACCGCCAAGGAGGTCCTCCCCTTTTGTGACATAGATAGAGACCTTATAGGTATTGTCTTCCTTTGATAGGAATTTCAATGGAACATTTCCTGTTATTGGATAAACACCATAGCTTTCAAAATTTTTCTCAGGCACGCTTATTGTAATCACTGCTTTCTCACCTTCTCTGAAAATATCTCCTAATGCAGGAACCGATGATGGATGTTTTTCTATATAATACTCATCAATCTCTTTTATAGGAACCATATCAAGATTATAGGTTTTACCCTGCAGGTCAGTCTGTATGAATGTCTTGCTTTCAGCATAACCTTCCTTGCTTCCAATCAAAAGAGCTTGTGTGCAGTAAGGCATCCTTTTTGTAAGGCCAGCCCCTGCACCATAACCAACCCATTCACTTTTGCCAATGTCACATCTAAACCTGCCGCAAACCAATGTTATGTCCACATCAGCAACCGGCTCTTGTGTGGCTTTATCAGAGGTGTAAATCGTTACCTCATTGCGCGCTTCTGTGCAGTATTCCTCTGACTCTGCCTTTTCACTGCCTTCAAGAAGCATATGCCCGAATCTTTTCCTGTAAGGCTGGTTGTGGTTTACAGAAACCTTGAAAGGAAACCTAAACCTGAATCTGTCATGCTCCCTTGTTCTTTCATCAACAATATCCACCATAACTGGGTAGATAATATCATAAGTAAAATGCCAGATATGCATGCAGAAAAATGCTAGCATCTCCTGGCCTTTCTCAGCATTGCTGGATAATATGCCATTTCTGCTTGGTCTTGCAAAAACAGCCATAGGCCATTTATCATCATAGGTAAAGCTTACCCTGAAGTCTTCAAGCTCTTCAACCTCAACATCCCAGATATAATGGTAGTTATAGTAGGAGGTGTTGTATCTGTCACCATACGGGTTCGGGACATATGTGTTGCCGTACCTTGTCCCTTCAATCCTTATGTACGGAAGATTTACCCTAAGCAGCCTCTGAATCTTGGCTTTGACATCTTCTAGCAGCCATTTCCTTGGCTCGCATGTAAATGCAATGTCAGAGATTGGTATTTCAGGGTCCATTGAGATAAGGTCAATTGTTTTCTTTTCCAGGAATGTATCTCTATTCTCGCGCTCCATTATTCTTTTGGCAAGCTCATAGGTTTTTTTCAGTCTTACTGGGACCTCAACCCTAAAGTCCTCCTTCCTCATCAAATCCTCGCCCTTCTTGATAACCAATGGATAGTCCACCTTGACCACAACATCCTCTACAGTAAGCTCGACAACAGTGCTTACAGGACCAAGCTCTCTTATCTCATAATCCTTTAAATCCTCAAAATTGTTCAGGCATGTTCTTAGCTCTCTTGACACATAGTCTCCTAGCTGGATTTTTATGAACCCCTCTGTTGGTATAGCTTCTATGCCGTCATACCACCAGTATGGATTCATTAGGTCTTTTATCGGCGAACCAGCTAGATAGGTCATAGGATTCCTTTCTATCTTTGCAGGAAAGGTTATATACCCTCCATTAAAGCCCAAGGTTGTTATACCCTCTCTTGCAATATCCATCATACAGCTTTCTACAAATACTATAACTGGTGAAGCTTCTGCAGATATCACCTCTGCTTCTTCTTGAGCAGCAACCGTAAAATAAACATACATCCCAAGGGCTGAGAGCAGAACTATTCCCAGTATTATAAATAAGGTAACCTGCCCTCTCTTTCTAACTTTCACCCCTTTTTTTATTAACATTTTATATCTGGTTTTCTACTATTCCTTCCTCTTCCAGTTTATCTTGTCGCTCCCCAATTGATTTGATACTAAGTGCTGGGCCGTGGTACTCTGTTATCTTGTTGCATAACTGTGTTATTGTGTCGCCAGCAACCTTTATTGGTCTGTTAAATACAATGCATGCCCTGGTGTAATAATAATCAGAATATTGGACAACAGCAGAGTTTCCTATCCTTGAGGTAGATGCTCCTTTTTCTAATTTCATATCTTCGCTGTATAAACTAGTTGTTCTATCACCATAAAAATAGACATTAAAGCCAAGCCCTTCCTTGAGAGGGTTGTTTATAACATAAGTGAATTTATACAGGTATTGTGTTTTTTCTGGGGACTCTACCACTGTTCGTTCTCCTTCAATATGAGCTGCAATATTGAGCATTCCACCCGGTATTTCCACATATGCTATCCCGCCGCCAAACCTGTCATCAATCCATTTGCCGCATATCCCAGAAGTCCAGCATTCAGTGCCGCCAGCAATAACTGTTGAGCAGAGGAAATCGTCAACTCCCTCTCTCCATTCTCTAAGATCTTCATCGTCCATGAAAAGGCTTAAGAACCTCCCAATACCGCCCCTGGCAGCTGTTTCTAAGGCACCCCAGAACCTTTGGATGTACCTCCCAGTTGATGTAATCCTGTTCTCTGCAGATGCTTTTTTATCATCTGTAGTTCTTAGAGCGCCTGTTGCCTCTGCACTTGGGCAGCCCTCTGTGCACGGTTTTGTGAACTTGTCATCCTCAAACCATCTTCCATCTTCTACTCTGTAATATTTATCATCGACTTTGTACCAGATGATGTTTCCAGTATTTTCATTATATTCAAATTCAACATCCTCCCCCACACCAGGAATCGTGGCAGTTCCAGTAGTCTTTCCCTCTACATAATTCCATTTAGCCCTTGTTTCTTCATCTTCTTCAGTTGCTCCTTCTTTGCCTGCAGTTACAGTGACTATCTCAGTTACCCTCTTATCATCATTTTTTATAACCCTTTCATATTCGGTTCCTTCTGGCAGTTTTCCTTTCTCATCAAATCTTGCTCCAGGGCTGGTTACTCTTTGGATTTCTACTGTGCCGTCTGGTTTAAATTCAATCTTTACATTCCCCGAAGTATAAACTCCATCTTTCACGTTTCCACTGATGATATCACTTAAGCCTATTCCTTCATTTTCAAGGATTTCGAAAACAGAGCCTATGTTGGTAAGTATACCTGCCCTATGGAGTTCATCAGCAATCAGTTCAGCATCTGCCATCTTGAGAATTGTTTCCATGCTAAATCCTAATACCCTTTTGCAGTCCGCTGTGGTTATCGGCTGGTCCTTCCTTCCTGGGACTGCAACATTTATACTCGATTTATCAGCAGATATCTCGACTGTTGCACCTGGCTCGTCCTTTCCAGGGTCTGCTGAGTAAGCTATAATCATCCTTCCATCCTTAAGCACAAATGTTTCTCCTAGGGTGCCACCCTTGCTTTCTGCAACCTGGCCATCATAGGTTAGTTGGCCATCTTTGTTTACTTTCCATTCTGTTGATGGGCTTAGTTCCATCCCTTCATATTTTACTGCTACAGTCTTTCCTTTTACATCTGTAGTAGTTGTGAAAGACTTCCCTTCTCTTGTTATTTTGGTCTCTTTGGTTTTGCTTCCGCTTCCACTTACTCTGGTTGTTGTTGTAGTACCTTTTGATTCATGCGTTATAGAAACTATCTTATCATCTGGTTTACTGTCATCATAAGTAAAGGTTGAGCCTTTGGGCGCTCCTCTGATTGCATCGTATTGTTCTTTCGTGACTGATTCTAAATGGTCTAATCCATCAGCCTTGTTTTGGTCTGCTTCTTTTGAGAGATAGAATGCACTGCCATCACCACTCGTGTCAAAATAATATTTCTTTCCAGAAGGTGTGGCTCCTGTACCGCTGGGCTTGCCTGTACCAACCTGCCCCTCACGCTTGAAACCTTCTTCAGCAGGTTCTGCCGCCGCCGGCTCAGCTGCTGCTGGCGCAGCAGGCGCTGCTGTCACAACTGTTTCTGCTTTGGTCGGGTCAAAGCTTTCTGCAGCTTTACCGAATTGATTAACATAATATTGGCCTTGGGCCCACTCTGCACTTTCTTCAGGAGTTTCAGGTTGCCTTTCAAATGACCCATCTGTTTTTATCCAGCTTTTTGCTTTATTCTCTAACTTAGGGTCAAGGTATACACTAGTTGATTTCGTTCCCTTATTTGCCGCACGGTCTTCTTCAGAATAGTAATAATCTACACCTTTTATAGTGACCTTCTTTGTGGTAGAATCAGCAGCATAAACAATCCCACTGCAGATTACCAAAATTATCACGAACAAAATTCCAATCTTCAATAGTCTTGCTTTATCCATTTTCAAATATTATCACAATAATCGTCCTTTATTTCCCACTGGTCACCAATACCTTCAAGGTCTGATGCAACATCTGCAATCAGACCAGCGATATCATTTATCAGGCATATAGCAGCTGGCCCTCCCATTTTGTCTTTTTCATACAGAGGTCTGCACACATAGCCTAAAACTATGTCAATGAAACCAAATGGACTTGACAATGCTTTTTTAACCATACCAATCATCTCATTCCACAAGCCAGTAAATGGAAGTAACTGGAATATCTCCCCCCACCAATACTTGCAGGTTGCGTATTCCTTCTGGTCTTCGCAGGCTTTCAAAGGAAGCCCTTGTGTAGCATAAGTCTGCATGCAGTCAACATACATGCATTGAATCTGCCTTAGCTTATTGAGATTGTAAACAATTCCAGGCAGGCATAATGTCAGGGTGCTAATCACAATGCTTTCCTTGGGGTTAAGCTTGCCAGTGTAGATGTTCATCTTGTTGCGGTTCTCTTTATTGGACCATGCCTCTATTGCACGAATCTTTCCGCCGCCAGTAGATACCCAGTTAGCTCGCTCAAGAACCGTACGCTGCCACTTGCCTATTGCTTCGGCAGTTGGACCTTCGAAGGCATCATCATAGTAAAGCCTGCATGAGAAGAATTTGCAGAATTTATTGAAACCCTCGCTCTTAGCCCATTGCTCCTTAGTCAGTCCACTCACACCTTGTTGTGCACGCTGCACCTCTTTCCTGACCTCATCTGCTGTTTTGGATGTTGTCCCAAGCAGGGAAAGTGCACTTCCAATTGCTGATAAACCACCAAAGAGCTTTATAAGCGAATTAGCCATATTGCAGATAGCCTGGCCATAGTGCAGTATCTCATTGACATCCTCAACCCAGTCACCAATATACCACGCAAACTCTTTGGCATCTTCGATCTTTTTGTCAACACCAGCGCCATACTCCCCAAGAGGCAGGTTGTAGAATCCGATTTGGATGGAAACATTCTCCACCTCTGGATACCTTGTTATGCGCTCACTTATCTTTGAAACAATCCTCAGCTTGCAGTCAAACTCCAGCTCACTAATAGTCAGCTCTTCAGCCCTGAGCGTAAACTTAAGGTAAGGGTCAGTACTGCCAATCTCATCATTAAACAGCACAGGCGCCTCTTCTAAATATTCAGTAGGTCCGTCGCATCCCTCAAGATTTATGTCAATTGTTTCAGCATTTCCTGAAAGGCCGATATGGCAGTAAATCCTGTGGTTTACAAGTGCTGTTGTCTGCCTGTCAATCAGCTCTGGCGAGCAACTCACATCATGTTTCCAATAATCAAGTTCAGTATCGATTAGCTCGTAAACCTCAACAGGAGCACTTGCTGTAAGGACATTACCTGATATATCAATAAAGCTAAAGTCAATGGAACTATCAATATAGCCCTCAACATCTATTGGATCAGTTGTCCATTTGCAGGTATAGGTGCCGTCTGTTTTAGTGCATTCATCAGCAAGAACCTTATCAGCACCGTCAATTATTGATGAGAAATCACCATAAGCTTCTGTGATGACATTTGCTTCAACAATCTCAGCTGTTATCTCCAGGCTGTCAAAGGTCTTTACATACCTGTAAGCAGGCAGCACACCACCGATTGTTTTCACATTCAGGGAAGTTAATGCAGGCTTAGTTGCATCAACAATTATATCAGTGGAAAATTCCTCTGCAGCATTTCCAAGCCTGTCAGTTGTGTCATCACCAATCCAGACTCTTACACTACCCTCTTGGCCAATACCAACCTCATACCAATAGCAGGCATCAGCCTCGCAGCTGTCAGCTGGCAGGAACAAAGATCCTATGTGCAGGAATACGTTGCTTGCATCAACTCCAACACCTGGCTCAGATATAGAAGCCACAAATGTATTGTCCTGCGAAGAGGCATAGCTAATCCCGCCATGTATTTTATCTGTGGTTATACCGTTTATAACCGGCCCTGCATCATCAAACACAAATCCCTTGGACAAGCTTACTGTTGCTTTATTCCCAACATTATCAGATGCATTTATAGTCATATACTTCATACCGCCGCTGTCAAGCTTAAGCTCAACAGACCAGCTGCATAGGGCTGTGTCATGCAATACATTGCATATAACTGCTCTGAGGTTTTTGTAATTCCCCCTTTCATAGTTCAGCTCAGAGAAATCACCTGCCACGCTGTTGGTATCCAGGCCAGGCCCGCTTATGTTAACAATAACCTCGCCTTTTATTGTATCACTGCCGATATAATCAATGCTGTTTCCATTGGTATCAACAATCTTCAAGCTGCCTATTACTGGCGCTGTCCTGTCAATAACAATTGAATCCTCTTCAGGCTCTGATTCCTGCTCAAATTTGTCAACAGCCTTGACATAAATCACATTGCCTCCCTCAGGCAGGATACTGTTGTCAACTGAAACACTGCCTGAAACATCGCAATCATCAGTATCAATGTTGACCTGCTCGACAAAGGATGAATCAAAGGTATAAAATACAATCCTGTCAAGCCCGACACATCTGCTTGAATCACCTTTTCTATAAGCATAATCCTCGACAGAGTAAGTAAATGTCATATCTCCCGAAGAAGTCAGCTTAGGCAGGATACTAAAAAACCTGACATCAGGGGCATTATTGTCCACAACAAGTGTGGCAGTGCGCCCGCCAACCTGGTTGTCACCTTCGTCATATAATAGAACTGGAATCCTGTTTAGGTCTCTGTATGTCCAGGTTCCTGTATCAGGAAGCCTGAGTTCGCATTCATAGCCTTCCAAACCAGGCATGCAGCTGCTAAACTCCACAGCAGCCTCAGGAATCTTAACCTGGTCTGATGTTACCCCATCAAGATCATCATCAATATTAGCAATTACCCTGAAGTCAATAGCATCCTCATTTCTAATATAGCCCTCGATGCCATCCTGGCCGCTAGCCTCAATCCTCTTAATGCCGGTATATGCAAGAATAGAAGCAGAATACATAGGTATCATTATCATTAAGCTGCTCATGAACAATGCGATTAACTTTAATTGCTTGATTGACATCTTATTCAACTGTTGGTTTTAATCTATTAGCATGGGCTGTAGAGTATTCCTCTACCTTTTCTATTTGCTCAAGGTCTTCAACAACCCTGTTAGCTTCAGGAATGCCTGTTATGTAGGTATTTACAACATAAAACGTTATCATATCACTCTTAAGGTCATCAGCTGTAAATGTATGATTCAGCTTCAAGCCGCCATTTGGAAAGGTTTCATTAAACTTAAGCTCTTCAATTGTATAGCACTGCTCAATAAACGCAACCTCTTCGCAGCGCTCCTCTTCTGGAATAATAATTGTTTCATTTGTGTAAAGCTGTATATCAATCTCATAGTCTCCATCCGCCAGGGTTATCTCTCCAACACCGCCGCTGTATTCAGCAGCAGCCTGGTATGCATCCTCGCCTGGGCCGGGTTTTCTTACAAGACTTATGAATGCGCTTTCCTTTCTTCCAAGTGTAAACGGAGTATCAATGAAAACCCACCCTTCTGGATTTTTAACAACCCTCTTTTTCTTAATCATAAACTGCTTCTCAACCAATGGTTTAAGGGTGACCTTAACCTCAGCTTTTTCGTCAAGCTTTGTGTTCAGGAATTGAGAATAACCCAGGTAGCCTTCTTTAAGGAAGGAAACAATCCCTCCAAGGCAAACAGGGAATCTTTCTACTAAGCTGCCTCCCTCCGCAATACCCATAAAACAGCTCTCCTCAGCGCAGCTGAAAGAAACCCTCACATCATCAACTGGCTCAGCAGTCATCATATCAGTTATATCTATATCCATATAGCCGCTGTTTCTCTTTTCTAAATCACACAGCAAAGAAACCTGTGGCTCAATAACCTGTAGTGGGCTGAATACCTCTGGCATAGGCTCGTTATTTCGGATATTTGCCTCAAGCATAAACCTAAAGTCATAACCTAGGCCCTTAAATGCGTCTGGGTCATGTATCTCTACCATCACAGGGAAACTAAGGTCATAGACAAAGTTGTATCGCTGCAAGCCCATCAGGGTTATTATGCTGCTTGAAATAGATTCTGGCTGGCATATCTCCCCCCTGCAATTAAGGTCAAACCATGGCTCCCATCCAAGATAAGTGAAGTAAACATCAAGGTTATACAGCTCACTGTTTGGAATCAGCATCTGTTGATTGTATAATGATTCCTTCAGGCTTTCACCAGGAAAGCTCAATGGCCTGTAATTGCGCGTACCCTCTACCTGCAGCAAAGGGATATAGGCTGAAAGCATGCCCTTTAGATTGTCTATAATTGCGCCTCTTCTCCAGTAAAGTCTGTTGCCAAACTCCAGGCCAACATCTGACATTGGCGCCAGCTTTTCCATATCCTTGCCAGAAAACCCGGTTATGAGGTTTAGCGCGTCCTTTTCAAGATATCTGTATTCAGCCTCGAGGTTTGTTATCAGCATAGCCAATTCATAAATGTCCTTTAAATTAACTTGTATTACCACTGGAAACCTTTCAAGCTCAAGCACTGCATCAAGAGCCCTAGCCTTGATTGGGTATTCTACCAAAACAACAACCTCTTCTTCTGTTACACTAACCTTTGTATTAATATCTCCAAGCTCCTCAATTATGTAGCCCCTTGTTTTCAATACCTTAAATTCATTAAAGCATTCCTTTAGATTGGCATTAACATACTCCTCAAGCTGCCCCTCGATTGACAGCAGCCTGCCTTTGTACAGTTCTGGTTTTTGCGTACTAAACACACAATTGCCAATGCATTTATTGTCGCTCTCCAAATAGAACCAGTAGGGAACATTTAACCCAGAACCTCTTGAAAAGGCTACAGCATTTCCTTCAGTAGGTGTTATGCCTGGTCCAATACCGGCTCTTTCAATGTTTATGTAGCCCCCTTGGCTGCCAAGCAGTTCCATCCCATCCTTACCTACCTTGCTCACACAGCTTTCTATGAACACCTGTATTGGGTTGAATGCCCTTGGCACTTCCTCAGCAGCTACAAGTTCAGGCATTATCTCTGCCCTCCTGATAGAGGCTCTAAAGTATATATACGTGCCAACTGAGGTTAGCATAACTATTCCGATTATAATAAACAAAGTAATCTGGGATTTTTTGTTCATTCTCTTATTCATTATTTTAGCTCACCAAATTTTTTTTGAATCAATTCTAAGTCGTATAGCTTCTGCTCCATCAGCTCTCTAGCTAGCATTGACTTCTTTTTGCCGAGTTTCTTAGCTACCTTTTCGAGAAGTTCGTTTATCTCTTTAGAGACTGTAATTCGTATCTGTACACTCATTTTTATGCTTAATTAAGCCTATATTTATACTAAATAATGTATAAATATATAAACCTTTCTCTTTTTTTGTCGACTACTTTATACTTTATATATACTATATTTATACTAAACTTTGCATATATTTAAATCTTTCTAAAAAATTTATTAGAATTGTTTGCGCACCTTGATTTTAATTATCACCCTAAGAATCTATCATTGGGTGCAGAAAAAGATGCAGAACTAGTTGTACATATGGTTGTGTTGATATTTTTTAATTTTAGATTATTAAAACAAATTAAAAATAAATAAGGTGAAACTCTGTACAGTAACCAACCTTTGGTTGGCTACAGTGTTTGTGCAGTTAGTGATTATTTTTTTCTTATTGACTATCCAGCAAACAATAACATTTAAATAATATCAAATTAAAATAAATCCAATGGCTCAGGATTTAGCTTCTTATATTAGGCAGCAGCTTAAAGCAGGCTATAATGTCAATTCTATACGAGCAGCGCTGCTTAAATACGGCTATCAGCAGCCTGCAATTGACGCAGCCATCAGGCAGGCTTATGCACAGCCGCAGGCAGCCAAGCCTGCAGTCCATATATCTCCAACAACAATTATTGCGCTAACTGCTGTTTTTATTGTTGTTGTCCTTGGAGGCATTCTGGCGTTTAACTTTATGAAAGGAGAACCAGCAGAACTTCTTGGCCTTGAGACAACCATAACCACAACAGAAGCTATGCAGGGTGATGATTTAGAATTTGATGTAGAGCTGCTTGACCTGGGAGCTGCTGGCAGGCAGGATGTTTCACTGAGATATTTAATAATGGATGCAAATGAAAATGTAGTCCAACACAAGGAAGAAACAGCAGCAATTGAAACAGGGGTTCCAACAAAAGCCAAGATAAGGATTCCTTCTAGCCTAGCGCCAGCAAACTACCAGTTAAAGGTTTTGGCAAGATACAATGGAAAGCTTGCAACTGCAGTAGAAACATTTAGTGTTGCTGAGGCACCAACCCCACCGCCAACCTTGCCTGAGGAGGAAGAAGAGATTCCTAGAGAGGAAGAATTTGTGGTTCCAACAGAGGAAGAAAGGGAGGGAGACCTTATTTGTGAGGATGGCGACCCTTGCACTACAGATTTTCTTGCGTTAAATGAGTGTGTTTCCAGGCCAATAATCCCCTGCTGCGGTAACGGGAAGTGTGAGACAGGAGAGACTTATACAACATGTTCAGATGACTGCCCAAAACCACCTCCACCGCCGCCACCAGCACCGATTACCCCTACTATGACTACATGGGAAAAGCTAAGCAATATAGAACAAACTGCATTCACAAACCCATCAAAAGCTGGCCAGCAATGCGCTGATATCACAGACAGGGTATTCAGGGATGACTGTTATGGCAGGGTTGCTCAGGCATCAACTGATGAGCAATATTGTGATGACATTATGGATCAGCGAGCAGAAGACAACTGCATTAGGAGTATTGCCAAGGAACTTAATGACGCAGGCATGTGCGCCAAGATTATAAAGGACACTATACGCGATAATTGTTATATGGTCTTTGCAACAGCTGGCAGATTCGAACTTTGTGATAAGCTAACCCAGCCATTCCTTAAGCAGAACTGCTACCAGCTTGAAAAATTGTACGAACTACAGCAGCTTGGCCCTAGAGGATAATTAAGCTTTTTCTGCCTTTTTAAGTATCATTGATATGTACAGCCTTACCCATCCTGAAAATACTATGAACAAGATAGCATAAATGCTCATTAAAACAACCTTTTTTTTCAGCAGGTATGCCAGATAGCAGGATGAGCCAAGGAAATAAAAAACAGCCCCAGCCACGATATATGGCACAATGAGCAAATAAATCTTTTTTAGTCCTATTAAGAATGCGCTCTTTATTAGCCCCAAATTTGCTTTTCTTTTATCAAACAAGGAGTGCAGGATTACTGTAAAATGAACATAAATCACAGACGTTACTATCAAAATCCATACACTGACTTTAGGCTTAAACAACAAAAAACCCAGCGCAATTACTAGCAGCCATGCAAGGCTCCACAAAACCTTGAGCAGGAAAAACCTTTTTAGATAGTGTTTATCTACCTTTATCCTCAGGATTTGGCTCCAAACCAGGCTTCTTAAAACCGCTGATACAAGAACCAAAACAATAACTGCTCCAACTGCTATCAATACCCCTTTCATAAACATCATGCGCAGCATCCCAACAGCCTCTTCTGCCTCTGCCTTGAAGCCAGGGCCATCAATAGAAAGGGTTTGAATCTTCTCTAACACAGGCATTACATTATCTAATGCTGTAAAGTTGTATTGCAGCATGGAATAGGTTAACATTATAATGCCAAATACCAGGAGATAATACCCTGCATCTATTAGAATTGCATACAATAACTTTAAGTCAATATCTTTAAAGCTCTTAAAGAACAAGGATTTCTTTACTTCCATTAGCCTTTTTTTGTTTAACAATGTCATCTCTTTATCCAAAAACTAAACTTGGCCTAAGTGTACTCCAGTGTGTTTCATAATAGGTACCCAAAGCACTAAGGTCATCACTATAGCCTATGCAGTCAGGTACAACACAATCATCAGCCGAAACGCAGTCAGGGTCTGGTTGGCTTAGCACATTAAATTCTATTGTGCCCCTTGGGTCATAATAATGCCCTTCAGTTAGTGTCCAGTAACCTAAATCTTGGTCAAATTTAGCCCCGCCCATGAGTGAAATATTAACTGGATCTTCAGGAATCCATTCATTGGCCTGATTGCAACATTCGACATAAGCACCTAAATCAATAAGTTCAGTGCTATATCCATAACAATCCCCTCCGGGAGTACAATCATCATCAAAGCACTTGCTTGTTGGCACGTTGTTTACAGCATCCCATGAATCAGTGCTTGGCTGTGAAAATGTTCCATGATTACATATATGGATGCACATTGGAGGTAAACTAAAGGGGCTGCGCTTAAAATACTGCGCGCTAATCTCATAATTACCCTCAATCAGATCTAAGGTCATATTTGTTTCAGAGCTGCCATCAAATGACACTACTTGGCTCGGTATTTCTGGGTAGTCAGCTTTCTTTAGCATGATTACCACAGTTTCCCCTGGCTCAAGGTCTACCCCTGATTGAGGCAAGCTTCTGTCGCGGTTCATCTTAAAGTGCTTTACTGTTGCATTGTATGTTCTTAGTTTATTTATGATGACTGTTGCACCATCACTAATATCAGAGACATCTACAATCTTTTCAGCATAGCCTCTTTTAGCAAATTTCATTTGCGCGCCATAAGCAGCTGGATATTTGGCTTCAATAATACCATTTTCATCAGTGAATCCTAGCAAGCAGGTAGTGCCTGCAAAGAAAGTAACCTTAACCTCATCCACTGGATGTTGGACATAATTTCCAAATTCGCGCGTAATCTCCTTTACATTAATAGTGGCATTCCTTCTAGCCTGTACATAATCGCATAATCCTGTGGCAAAGGCATCCCTGGTGTAAGTCATGGTAATGTTTGGACTGAAGCATCTGTTAGCCCTGACATTTGCCTCAAGCGCAAACCTGAAAACATGCTCATCATTCCTATAATCCAGTTTTCTTATATCAACCACTGTAGGGAATGAGTATTGATAAGAGAATTTGTAGGTCTTTGTCTGTGATATTGTACCTATTAATGTAGCGAAACTTCCTGCATCCATGCCAAAGTCAGAAGGCATTAGTACACCGCCACTGCTTGGTTTTATGTCAAGATAGATATCCCACCACGGAAGGTAATTAAAAATCACAGTAGCATCATGGAAGGTATCAAATGGCCTGAAAACCTGATTGTCAAGGATTCCCTGTCTTGTTGAGTAATATGGGTCATTTGGGTCATGGTATGTTGGCCAGGTAAACCCTTTTGTGTAAAACACGCCAATTAACTGAACAGCTCCAACTATTCTATATTTCAAAAGCTGCTTGACATTCTCTAAAGACCATATTTGCATGGAAGGCTCTCCTATAGTAAGCTCATAGATTGGAGGCAGTTTACCAGCCCCTAGCCCTGCAGAGTATGAAATATGGTTTTGTATATGTTTGCCAATAAAGCAGTTATTCATGTCATATTTAGCCATCTCATAAGCCATTGTATACAGCTCTTTTATGTCGCTTCTTATTGTCACTACAAAATCATCTATCCCGCCAGTAGCTCCTTCCTTTTCTATGCTTAAGGGATAGTAAAGCCTGACTAGCACATCCCTGTCCCTTATTATCACATTAGCCTGGGGCTCACCAAGCTCAGTCACCTCAAAGCCCTGTTTCTCTGTTTCCGCAAAACCAGCCAAGCATTCATCAATATTTTCTAATAAATACCGCTCCAGCTGCTCTTCAATTGAGCCCTGGCCTTCATTGACACACTCTCTTGGTGAAGGCTTGCATAATGGCGGCATCATTGTGTCAAATTTGCAGTTACTTTGGCAATAATTCGGGCTTTTCATATAATACCAGTAGGGTATTAGTATACCAGAGTTAGGCAGATACTCAATAGCATTGCCTTCTGTTGGGGACATATAATCGGGCTGTAATTCTTCCTGGTAGATATAGCCGCCATGCTCTTCAGCTATCCTAAGGGCGCCTTTAAGAGGACCATCAGGCCCCTCAATCTTTCTTCTAATGCATGATTTCACAAACAAATCAATAGGCACAAGCTCTGCTGCAACCTCTGGCACCTCAACAAATTCTTCTATAGGTATATCCTTGACTGCCCTCCCTCTAAAATATACCACTGTAGAAATAGAAACTAATAAGAGAATCCCAATTATTATAAATACAGTTATCTGGCCTTTTTTAAAGGCTACACCTCTTTTTTTCATTTTTTTTCTAATTGATAATTATCCAGTTTCCCAAACATCGCCGCCGCCCTGCAACCCGGCAGGACAACTAGTGCAGTCCTGAGGGTCACCATCACTGCCGCTTGTTGTTGTAGATGTCACCCCGTCATCAGTGCTTCCCGCGCTGGTTGTATCTGGCGGGAAGAAATTAAATCCAGGAGGCATGCTAAGAGTTGAAGTTGACTCAACTACCAACCCACCATCACCATCTATATCGCTTGGTTTACATTCTGGAGGCCATGAACCCTCAATATCTCCATCATGTGACCATCCATAGTCATTGTCAAATCTAATGCAAATCTTATAAATATATGCTTTGTCATAAAATGAATGAGTATATGAATGATATGCTCCTGGGTTCACCTTAAAGGATGTTGCCTCACTAGGCAGGATATAAGCTTTTGCCCCATCAGATAGTGTAGGGACGTCTACATCCAACGCATCTGGGTCATCACACTGATAAGTAAACAAGTATATCTTATATGACAGATTCCCATTGTGGTCAAGACCTTCATCATCAATCTCCCACCCCTGCATCTCATCAATCTGGTCTTCGCTGAAAGGATGGCCAACATACCATGAAAACTTATACAAGTAACCTAGTGCATCCGCAGCAGTAGGGGCAGTTGCACCAGTTGCAGTAATCTTAGGGAACCATTCTCCATCATAATAATCACTATTCCCAGTACATTCTGTAAATTGTTGTACGGGATAATGCGTCCTTTCACCAGTAGCATAGATAATATTAGTAATAGAAGGGAAATCACCCCCCTGGTAATGCCCAGGATAATCCTGTACGAAATAATCTGATGTTTCAAAACCAAGCATCCGCTCGCATATATAGCCTTCATACCCTTCTAAGGAATAAGCTGCCCAGTCAGGCAGGTCTTCAGCATTAACAAAGGACAAATCCTGTCCAACTATATCTTCCCAATATCCCTGCCATGCCAGGTCACCAGCACCAGGATGCATTGTTGCGTAAGCTTGTTCTGCTGCACCCCATCCCCTGTCAGCTGCATCGGATGCTGCGTCGTCTTGCTCCTCTGCATCCTCGTCATCATCACTCATAGCTTCTATATCGCCCATACCTTCACCATGGGAATCCGGGTTATTAGGGTCAGTCTGATGCTCAGCTTCCTGTCCATCACTAAACCCATCCCCATCGGTGTCTACTTCATAGGGGTCTGGTGTAGCAGGTGTATCTCCTCCAGCGCCACTACTATCTCCTCCAGCATCTCCTGCTCCAGCTGTTGCGTCACCACCACCGTCATCTCCTCCTCCAGCGCCGCCATCATCTCCTGCTCCACTATCATCGTCCATTTTTGTTATTTCTCCACCAGAATTCAATGTAACATCAAAGTCATCACGTCCACTAGCACGGTCTATTATTGCGTCCATATTAGCTGGGGGGGCATCCGGCCCGGAATGAGTGCCGTACCAATTTCCATCATCATACTGATATGTGAAGGTAGTACCATCATCATAACCTACAACCATTATATCTCCATCAGAATAAGTTACTGCACCAGTAATACTTGCTGCACTGCCCATATTCTTCAAGCCAGACCAGCTGGCAGTCAGCATAGCAATTACAACAAACACTAGGATAAAGGTTACTTTTGATATGGCTGATTGTTCTGACATTTTTGTTCTTGATTTATTGTTAATTATGACAATCAAATCTGAAAATTCCCTTCTTCCTTAGTATAAAGGAATTTTCATCCGCTTGCTTTCCTTTAGGCTGAGGCATAAAGGAACACTGCGGATGATTTTTGCTTTAACGTTTGCATCAAGCAAAAATCATATTTTTTTAATGATTTGTTTTTATTGATATTTAATATTCACCTCAATCATCTAAAAGCTCTTCGCACATGTTTGTTTCATGGTCCCACTTCATATTCTCATAGGTCTCTTCAAGCTCTGCAATTTCTGCGATGTTTGTGAGCAATTGCCAGACTGCATACGCAGCGCACCATGTACTCCATTTTACTGTTTTTGAAAGAGATGTATGGCACTTCCTAAGCAGCCCAGTACGAGTCCATGCCCACAGGGCTGCAACAGGATTAATCAACATTTGTACTATTGCCTGTATCGCAGCTCCAATAAAATTAAACAACAGCCATCCAATAGCATCACCTAGGACATAAACACACATATGGTATTCATACTGTTTATCGCATTCATCTTTTGGCAGACCAAGTGTAACAAGGTCTCTGTAACAGATAGCTTTCCAGCATACAAGCTCTCTATATTTCCTTACATTATATACTATCCCTGGAAGACATAAGCAGATTGATGCAAAAATAAGGCTTTTCATTGATAATTGTAAGACAGATGTTGACCATGCAGCATCTACATAAGTTTCCGCACCTTGTGCAGCGCCGGAACTACCAAAGTCATATTCAGTAATCCAATTTTTGCCTAGCTTTGCAAGCTTGTTGCAAAGTAGTTCCCTAGGTGTTGGGTCAGGAGCATCATCACCGGCACCAGCAGTATCGCTAGGGAGGTCTTCTGCTCTAAGGCCTGGCTCGTCTTTTTTCTGGCAGCCAACAAAGGCACAAAGTTTTTTCATCTTATCTTCAAAAGTAGTTCCTGGTGCTCCAGCCTCCTGAGGTTCAGTAAATGTTATATGTATCCCGCTTGAAGTAATCTCAGCTGGGCAGCAGTATGCAGATGCTGCAGCACCTTTTTCACAACAATTAGCGAAAATAGCTCCAATAAGCGCTATTGTCGTTGCTATCAGGTATATATGCTGCCTTATCTTGCATATATTCTTCAGTATAGTCACCACTTGGTCCATGAATTCCCACATTGCCCAGAAATCTGTTTCAGCCCAGTCTTTCAAATCTTCTATATCGTCTGTTAGGTCATCTCCAACATCATCGCCAACCACTATAGGTATGTTGAGCCTTATCTCTTCTGGCTCAGGCTGCAAGTAAGATTTTTGATGGCATTTCACATTAAATTCTATCTGGCAGGTTGAATCAACCCCTATCTCTACATAGTCATCATAATTAATAATTTCATTTGTGTCTAATGCAAACTGGATAAAGCCAGTATAACTCCTGGGGTCATCGGAACGTGGAGCATGATAAGCATACCCCTCGCACCCAAAAAGCCTGATATTCGTAATTTCAATCTCATCTCCAGAACATCGGCCATTATATAATAACTCAAAAGGTACAAGTTGGTAATAGAATTGTGTAGTCAGGCTTTCAATAACCTCCATATCAATGGGAATGAGCTCAAGTAAATCCTCTCTGATATCTAGGTCATAATAGTCAGGAACCTCCTCCACAACCCGCTCATAAAGCTCTAATCCTGTTTTTGTCACTGTTACTATATTGCCAGGAACATCCTCAAACTCAATATCCATATCTATGCCAGAATCAGGCCCAGGGGCTTCTATCATACGGAGCCATGAACATACCCATTCAGTTTCATCAGCCCATTCATCACTAACTTTAATGCAGCTGTCAGCAGGAACCCTCTCCCCACCTGTAATAAACCTGGAAAGATCAGCATGAGCAAATATCTGGGTGAAATCTTTTATCCTGGCTGTGATATTTATCCCGCCTCCGCTAGTTAAGTCTCCAGTAAGACTTCCTAGCGCTTCAATTGAGATATCAGCCTCAGTGACCAAAGGGGGTGTTATATCAACAGTTACATTAAATTCATTAGCAGCAATAGCATTCTCAAGCATGTCATTTCCTTCAATTCGCGCTTTGACAGCCATATCTGAACCAGGACTCAAATCAACCCCCTCCCAAAGGCATGCTGTAGCTCCAGGCGTGCCAGTACAATTAGTTACTACATTGAGGTCTTGTGAGCTGTCATAAGAAAATCCATCATAGAAAACCAGTTTTACATCATCAGAATCAACACCAATCCCGCCGCCGTCGCTAATCAAGGCGCTAAAATTATTTCCATATTGCTTGGCATAGAGTCCATCCATAAAAATACTATCAGAGACAAACTGCGCAACAATCGGTCCGGTTTCATCAAGGGTGAAGATTGCTGTTAGAAACTCCTCATCAACATTATCATACCTGTCTGTAGATGTTATGGTAACAAGTCCACCCTCTGAATCAAGATTAATGGATACTACACAATTAGTTAGGTTTGAATTTGGGGCCCTTAGGCACTGGCCGCTGTTAAGGTTACTGCTGGTTAACTTACTAGAATCAAGGGTAGTTAAATCAATTCTAATTGAACCTAATCCCTGGCCTAGGTTTAAATCCTCAGCATCTATCACAAAAACGACATCAACATCCTTTCCTCTAGGGTGGTAGAAATAGACATCTCTGTCATCTTCATCAACAACCCTAAAGCTGCCTCCCTGGATGCCAGGGCCTTCCCTGTCTATACCAAAGGATACGCAGTTTGGGCTTGCTTCCTCTTCAGAAGACGCTTGGTTAAACCTGTCATAGACTTTTGCACAGACCTTTACTGTGCCCACCATGATATTAGATGGAACATTAAAACTGAAACTGTCAGAATAGTCACAATCTCCAGTATCTATATTTTCAGTCTTGAAAGGACCGCCAGTAAATCCGTTAAGATAAAATTCAACCTTAGATATCCCAGAACATTCCTTGTCTCTCCAGCTATTTAGATAGCCATAATCTTTGACAATATAATCCACGCTGACTGTACCTGTTGTTGAAATACCTTTCACAGCGTCCTCGCTAGGCAGCGTTATAGCTAAACTCTCAATTCTTGGCGGCTTGAAATCAGGAACAACACTTGCACGGCCCACGGCAATCCTGGTGCCCTCATGGTAAAGGCCTATATCAAATTTTTTTATACCTTGGAAACCCCCAGTAGGGTAAGGATAGTTCTCAAGCGAACATAAATAATACCCGCCTGCGTCTGGGTCGCAGTAATCAAAATCCATGCCTTCATTATAGAGCTTTACCTGGTTTGCACTTACTGGCTGGGACTCCCCATCTACATCAATCCTGGCTAGTGCTTCGACAGTGATAGTATCATATTGTCTTGCAGCACCTGGGAATCCGTCACTGTTTCCATAAGCAACTGGATACCTTTTGATATGCCCGCTCACTGCAGCATAAACAGAGCTGGTGTAGAAAGGTATAGTTATTATTAAGGTACAAAGGAAAATAGCAATCATCTGAAGGTGTTTAAATTTAATCAAAATCACCATTTTTTATACTGTTTTATACTAATAACTATGTATACACTCTTTTTTATAACTTTGATTTAAATACTTTTCTATTTTGGCTTATTAATCATCCCACTACGGCACCATTGCCTATATCTGCCTTAATCTCTTCCTTGTCTGTTCTGAGAACTAGCTTATCATAAACCACTTTTTTATCCTTAATCTTAAGCTTTATTTTACTAAATTGGTCAATTGTTATCTCAGTGCTGGAGCTTTCCAAACCTTCAAAGACAGCAGCGCTGCCAAGGGCTGACTTATCAGCCTCCAGAATCTTTACTTCCTTGCCTTTTTCAGCAGCAAGCAGCATCCCCTGGCTGACTACTCCGCGCAGTTTTGCCTGCTTTAGATTGCAGACAACAACTACCTTCTTACCAGTTAACTCTTCCTTTTTATAATACTCACGCAGCCCAGCAACAAGCTGTCTTTTTTCTCTGTCAAGGTCAACCTCAAGTATATATAGCTTGTCAGCTTCAGGATGTTCTTTAACTGAAACTACTTTGCCAACCCTAAGGTCAAGAGGAAATGTTTTCTTTTCAACTTCCTCAAGCTTATTAATTATTATCTTTGCTGGTTTTATCTTGCTATTAGCAAACCCATAACCAAGATATTTCCATCCTAATTCATTCACACCAAGCTGCTTCTGTATCCCAGCAGAAAACTTAGGCAAAACCGGCTCTATTAATATGCTCAAATTCTTAACAATATTAGCACAAAGACCTAAGACTTTGTGGGCTTTTTCCTTATCAGTTTTAACAAGCTTCCATGGCTCATTGTTCTGGAAATATCTATTTCCTAAATCACTTATAGCCATTATCTCCTTAACAGCCTCATTAGAGTTGCAGTTAAGGTAAGCGTCCCTTACTTTCTCAATCTTCTTGTTTATCTTGCCAATTAATTCATTATCCTCTTCCACACCACCAACCTTGGAATCAAAGAACTTATTCAGGAAGCTAAGCACCCTATAGCAAAAATTACCTAGATTTCCAACTATTTCATTATTTGCAGTATCCTTGAAATCATTAAAGTCAAGGTCAATATCAGCCATTTTCTTGCTAAGGACCTTGCTGTAATAGAAACGAAGATACTCTGGATTATACTTGCTTGCAAACTCCTCTGCTGTAAAGAATGTTCCGCGGCTTTTGCTCATCTTTGCGCCGTTTACAGTCAAGAAGCCATGCACAACAATATTGTCAGGAACCTTAAGGTCGGCTGCCATCAGCATTGCAGGCCAGAAGAGAAAGTGAAAATAGGTAATGTCCTTGCCAATAAAGTGGATTATCTCAGACTTATCACTCTGCCAGTAATCCTTAAGAGCATCGCATTTATTCTCTTTGCAGTAATTCTGGTTAGAAGCAATATACCCGATAGGAGCATCTAACCAAACATAGTAATACAGATTTTCTTCGCCAGGAATCTTAAACCCGAAATAAGGTCCATCACGCGAGATATCCCAGTCCTGCAGACCCCCTTTTATCCAGTTCAAGACGTAATTCTTAATCTCTGGCTGCAATCTCTTGTTTCCATTAAGCCACTTCTTCAGCTTATCAGAGACTGAGCTAAGCTTGAAGAAATAATGCTTTGAAATCTTTCTAACTGGCGGTTTGCCGCATATTGTGCAGTAAGGATTAATCAAATCTGTTGTCTTATAAGCTGTATTGCAGAACTCGCAGACATCACCATATTGGTCTTCAGCGCCGCATTGAGGATTAGGACATTTGCCCTTTATGTACCTGTCTGGCAAAAACCTCTTGCATTTCTCGCAAAAAGTCAGTTCAACATCCTTCTGGTAGATTAAACCTTTCTCCTTGGCTTTTGTAAAAATCAAATCACTAAACTGCTTGTTCTCAGAGCTGTTGGTAGAATAATAAGAATCAAATTTAATGTGAAAGTTTGTAAAGTCACGCAGATGTTCTTTGTGGTACTTTCCAATAAGTTCCTCAGGAATTATCCCTTCTTTCTGGCTAGCTATCTCGATTGGAGTTCCGTGGGTGTCATCAGCACAGCAATATATAACATCCTCACCAATCGACCTTAAGAATCTTACAAATATGTCAGTCTGTATATACTCCACCAAATGCCCAATATGTATAGGGCCGTTTGCATATGGCAGTGCTGATGTAACTAGTATTTTTGTCATAAGGCATAGTCAGAAGTTGGTATTTATATAAGTTGCTGTAGAATTAAGCCTGACAACTAATCAGAAAAAACAAAAAAATAACTATTTCTTACCTTCCTTCATCTTCTTTGTTATGCCAATCTTTTGGCCGCAATGCTGGCATTCAACAACATAAGAGGGAACGCCTTCAAAGGTTTTTCTTTTGTAGAGTGTAGTTGATTCACCTTCCTTGCCGCAATGAGGGCAGGTATATTTTGCTTCAAGTGTAAGGCTTTCCTCATGCTCTGCCTTTTCTTCGGTATAGCCGCATCCAGGACATTTAAACTCTTTAGCGCGAATCTTAACATGGCCCTTTTCAACAGGCTTGCCCATCTTGGCTTTGTGGCATTTAGGGCACTCTTTCCTGTAAACCCAGGCCATAACCTTGCCGCTGCCGATAGCACGTCTTGTGAAATAGATTATTTCATCCATTGATTGCGGTTCTTGTAAAGCCATTATTAATCACCTTCCTTTCAATAGTTTCACTCTAATCTCTTAACCTCAATACTAACTGCCCTCTCATTAACTCTTATGTACCGAGGGCATAAGGTAAATTCTAAATTATTCTCCTTACAATACTTTATAATTCTTTCCTTTTCTGTATCATTACCAAATCTTACAACAACATTAATTCCATCTTTATCTGGATGCAAAATCTCAAAATCCTTCAAGTCTTTTTTAATTTTTTTATTTATTTTTTCAAATAATTGGTATCTTTTTTTTAATGATTCTAATTTATTGATTAAATCCTTACTATACTTCTCGTCAAAACTGGTCGTATTGAATATCTCTTTTGGTTTTTCAAAAAATTCTTTCTCGCGGCTAGAAACAAAGCCGCCATAGCCAAGGTTGATTGGTTTCCATTCCCCAAAACTGCAGACAATAAAATCACAGAACCTTCCATGATCTTTAGCGCCAATTGAGCCGGTTATATCAAGAATAACCATGCACTTGTTCCTCTTGCAGACTGAATAAATCTCCTTAACAGGCTGCTCAGCAAAATAACCAGCTGGACTCGAGTAAAGCAGACAATTTGCATTCTTGGACTGCTTCTTCAAATCACTAACATCAATAACACCATAATCAGTTTTAATTTCAATCGGATTCAACCCAAGCATTTTAGGGTATTTCTTGTAGGTAAACCAGCCTCCCTGCTCAGGAATCAGAACGTTTTTCTTATCAAGCTGCAGTTTGCGGGCGCAGTACAAAGCAGCAAATATCGCAGTATTCCCTCTGGAAGTCAGCTCAATAGATGAGTGGCTGCTGAGTTTTCTGAGTAAATCAATTATTCTGTCCTTCATACAAAAGAATTAATGAAACAATATTAAAAAGATTGTTATTTTAGGGGGCTACTTGTCCTTTGGTGCTAATAACCGGTTGATATCCATCTTATCAGGCTCTTCCACAAAGATGAATCTCTTGATTCTTGCTTTAAGCCTTTTGTCAATGTATTTCTCTCCAATCAGTGAAGCAGCTAGTTTCTTGTATTCGACAGAGACATCACGCTTTGGGCTTCTTATCGAGGCAGGTTTCATCTCTGACAGGGCCTCCAAAACCTTGACATCATCAGGCAGTGTAGCCAGCACAGGAACCCCAGTAGCATCCTCTATTTCACCAACATTTAATTCAAATTTTTTGTTCCTGCTTTTGTTGAGTATAATTCCTGTTATTGGTGTTCTTTTGCGCTTGGCAATTCTTACAGCATGCATTGTACAGCTTAGTGTAGGATAGTCTGGGCTGCTTACAACAAACAGTTCATCAGAGGCTATCATTGTGGAAAGTATCTCCTCATTAAGCGCAGGAGAGGAATCTATCAGGATAACATCATAGAGTTCCTTTAAGTGTGATATCTTCTCCTTAAGCTTAAACGCATTGACCTTTCTTCCGGCAAGTGCAGAGGGAATTATATGAAAACCAAGCTCATGCTCATGTATTGCCTGGCTGACAGGCACTTTATTGCGCATAACATCGTGCAGAGTAACCTCTGGCTTTACAATCCCTAAATGCAGCCCCAGGTTTGGTGCAGTGTAATTCGCATCAACAAGCAAAACCTTTTTGCCAAATTCTTTAGCTAAAACAGCTCCAAGGTTTGATACAGTAGTTGTCTTGCCAACACCGCCTTTTATAGCTATTATACCAACAATTTTACCGCTCATTTGAACACCTCATTGTTTTTTGATTCATCTTCATCTGTTTTTTCCTTAATAATATCTTGCAGACTTTGCCTTGGCTCTATCCTGATACTGGATTTTGGGCCTAAGCTGTCTAATTTGTAAGCATCCTTTAATTGATTGAGAACATCTTCTTTATTGGTCCTAATGCCTTTGATTGGCTCTGTCTCTTCATCTTCCTTAGCCAACTCATTTTCTTCCTGCCTTTTTCTGAAGGCGTTAACATATATATCTCCACTATTGGTGTAGGTCTCTTTTAACCCTCCAATTACTTTTTCTTTTTTCTTTTTAGCAGGGGTTTTTGGGGTTTTTTCTTTTTCTGGAGCAGGAGCTGTTTCTTTCTTCTCCTCTGTTTTCGGCTGTTCTTCTTTTTTCTTCTCCTCTTCCTTCTTTTCTTCTGTTTTCGGCCTCTCTTTTTTGCTTTCTTCAGTTTTTTCTTTTATTTCCTTCTTGATAGTTTCCTTTGGTTCAATCTTTTTTCTGTGCCTTAGTATTCTCATTCTCTTCTTTGGTTTCGCTGCTTTCTCTGCCCCCTCTCCTTTCTCTTCCTCCATCATATATTTAGTCGCATACCACTTTATAGAGCTGAATATTAGATAAACAGTCAGGATAAAAACTAAGAGCGCTAAAAGAAGGACATAACCATCTATCTGCGTGACATCTGGTTCAGGCATCGGTTCTTCAGGTGCTGGCTGTGGAGCTACACAGACATTTTCCATGCATTGATAATCTTCCTCACAATCAGTATCATTAATACACTCAACACACTCTGCACAAGAACCACCGCAGTCAATGCCTTCTTCATCGCCATTCTTTACACCATCATCACATGAAGGCGTGTAATTGCATGGCCTCTCTGTTTCAGGAGCCTTGAAAGTATCTGGGCAGGTTCCTGCATTTGTGCAGTCCCTCCTCTCTGTTTCGTTTATAGAGCACTCGCTCCAATTGCCGCATTCCCAGCTGAAGAAGCAACCTCTTGACCTTCTCCACACCTCTTCCCCCTCCTCTTCTTCCTCAGCTGCAGCTGCAGGCGTAACCTCTCTGATTGAAAATCCTGAGAAGCTGGATACAGTTAATGTAAATTTGTTTGCAGAGGTGCTCTGTACACCGCTAATACTCTCAAATGAACTGGAGCATGCCCTGTTATCGAAGTCCCAATTATCACATCTAAATACCCTTAGATTACTTTCAGTAGTATAGTTTATACCCTCATAGGATAATGTTACAACTGCGCTGCCAAAGCTAAATGTTGAATAGATTCCATAAGATATCAAGTACCCGCTGACAGGGCTTGGCAGTTTGTCAAAGCCCATTGTTTTATTGTTGTTTGTTGTCAGGTTTGAGCTTCCCAACTCTACAACAATTGTTCTGTTTAATGCTGCAAATTCCAAATCATAAAGATAGCCAGCGTATTCATTGGACATGTTGCCTGTAATCACATGCTCATTAAGCTCTTCATCTGTTCCAGGGAAGAATAAGGTTAGGTTCATTTCCAGGCTGCTGGAGTTAGGCCCTTCGCTAAAGACTGTGAAATTAACAGGTCCTGCAGCAATAAAGTAATCAGTTTCAGTTGCTGTATTTCCTGACGAGTCATTTGCTATTATTGTTACATTATGCCTTCCTGATATCTGCGCAGTGTAATTTGACTGCAATGCCAAAGTAAGAACTGTGCTGTTAGGCAGCGTTATATTTGCGTATGTTGAAGGAGTATCAACATCATCAGTTGCATTAGCTGTTATTGAGACATCCCTATCAATTATCACTACCCTCGGCGTTACTGCATAGGACGTTATCTGTGGAACTGTAGTATCAGCCAGTGTTGCTGCTGTGTCATTAACCCATGTGGTGTTTATATTCCCCGAGGTATCTTTGGTTCTTATAGAGATTGTGTGGTTTGTGTTTGATGTTAATCCAGTTGCATTGTAATAACTGTTTGATGTGTTCACTTCATTGACTCCATCTATATATACGATAGCTTCATCAAAGTCAGTATCGCCTGGGTTTGTCCAGTTCCAGTATATCCATGTATAACCAACTGCAGTCTCCTCCAGGTTTGTTACAGAACCAGGAGAAATAACATCCTGCACACTTATGAAATGCGTTTCAAAGCTTGAGCTGTAGTTTTGAGTTTCCGAATAAGTAACAGTAATGTTGAATGTGCCGTAATCATTATAGGTTGTTGTGTTTGTTAATGGTGACTGGCCGCTGTTGATAAGCCCGCTGTCCTGGTAAAGCTCAATATATCCGCTGCTTGGGGTCACCAAGGTTGCATTAATAGTCACTGACTGAGTCTGGTTTATTGTGATGTTGCTGTCATAGCCATTCAAGGTTAGGTTTACTGTAGATGTTACCTTGTTTATTGTATATGTTGAAGAATTCTGAGCAGAGGTGTAATTCTGCGTAGCAGAGGTTGTGCAGTTATACAGGTGGTCTCCAACAGCTAAAATAACAAGCTGGTTGTTCTCAGAACTTGCATCTGTTCCATTTCTGTACAGCACAGCGCTTACTTCCAGGTTTGTGCAGCTGCAGCTTGCATTAATTGCTGTTCCATAATCCTGCGGTGATGTTTGCGAGAACACAAGGCTGCATGTTGAGTTAACCTTATCTACAGTATAACTCTGCTGTGTGGTTTTGTTTCTATTGTCAGAGGTATCATTAGCATAACTTCTCCACACATAACTGCCAACAGCCAGGTTAGTGTAATTATAATAATACTCGGAACTTATGTTGTTCATGCTGTAGTTCTGCAAGCTTCCTGTAAAATTGTGCTCAATCAGAACAACATCAACAGCATAATTATCTGTCCAGGTTACATTGAATTGGTACGCAGCCCCTGGGCTGTATGCTGCAGAGCTAGGCCAGGCAGTTATATTATAATATCCCGGCGCAGATTCGTCAGTAACATTAAATGTAGATGTTTCTGAATTATTTAGGTTATTGCTTGTATCATTGGCGAGTATCTGCACAGTGAAGGTATCGATATAATTTGTAAGAGAAAAGTTCCCAGAATATGTTACATTATCTTCCTGCAGATGCATATCAACAAAGCTATAAACACCACTCCAGCTTACATTTGCCCTGACAGCACTGATAGCAGTTTCATCTGTTACATTAGCAGTTATCTCAACAACGCTCCCAAAGTCACGGACAGCATTATCAGGCTGTACATTAGTTACACTTGGAGTCGTTATATCATTAACAGTAAGTGTAGTTCCCTCAGATTCATTCCAGTTATTATTAGTATCCCTGGCTCTTATGGTTATATTATAAACTCCGCCTGGGTGTGAGCTGGTTGTTGTAAACTCATAGTACCATATATCTCCATCCTGATTCATATTGTATTCATTAATATCGCTATTTGAGTTTACAATCCTCGCAAGAATATCGTTCTCGCTTAATCCACCACTATCAGTTATGTTTGCTGTTATATTTGTTGTTTGCGTCTGGTTTATAGAAGAAGGTGTTGCTGTAACATTTATCACTGAAGGTGCTGTTGAATCTGGCTGGACAATGTATGTCCATTGCTCTGTGTAATTAGTGAACCCAAGTGTGTCGTTTGCGTAACTTCTCCATACATAAGTTCCAGCACTTAGGTTAGTGGAATTATAATAATGTTCATTGCTTATGTTTCCACTAGAAGAATAATTATTCAATGTTCCTGTGAAGTTATGTTCAAACAATACTGCATCAACACCAGCCCTGGCATCAATCCAGGTAATATTAAACTGGTAATCCACCCCAGAAGCGTATTGAATTCCTGATGCAGGGTAGGTGTTGTTATTTGACCATGCTGGTGGTGTGTTGTCTATGCTAAAGTTCCCGCCTAAAGTGGAATATGAGCTTAAGTTGTCAGGGTCTCTTCCTTCTACCTTTAAGCTGTATTCTCCATCAGGGATAGAACCGCAACTCCAGACATAATATGTGCTTGATTCAGAATCATTTATTATTTGGTTAAATGTTTCGTCAGCATTTAACAAACTAACATTATAAGTTACTGTATCCCCATTTGGATCACTAAACTCATTCCATGATATGTTTATAGGGCACTTATAAACTCCACTTGGCTCAGGAACATTTATAGCATTTGAAACAGGCGCTAAGTTAGATATTGCTCCAAAGAAGGAGCTTATTGTTGTACAGTTGCTGTTGCTTGAGTTGTCTTCTGCACAGCTTGTTGCACTTACACCATCACTTGAACCGCTTAAATTATACCTTGCTAGATGTACATGCGTATCAGGACATCCCTCTTGTTGTGTGGTAGTCCATCCAGAATCCTCTCCAAGCCACCAGTTAGATGTATTGCATAAGCTTGTATTTCTATAACTCATATTCCATGCTTTGTTTACATTGCCCTCTAAGTTATACAATGCAATAAAGAATGAGTCAGTCAAATTGAGATTCTTGGTTCCAATTGTCCCATCAGAATTAGCTGTAAGAGCAATTAAATGATGGCTTGAGTTATCATCTGTATGTGCATGGTTTTTTGCAGCATTGTTGTCTATCTCTGCAACTAATTCTCCTTTAGCGCTGTTTGTCCAGTCGCTTTGGAAATCAGTTATTGTAGTTGTTCTGTCAAACAAATAAACCCTAAGCCCCCTTGTGGTTTGGCTTTTGACAAGAGCATCAACCTCTATCCAGAAGCTTGTGTTTGCATTTATTGTATAATTATTTACAAACTTGAATATGTGATATTTGTCTTTGTATATGTCAAGTCCTTTCCTGCTATTATACCAATAAATTTCATCATCTGCAAACTCTATTTGGGGGTATATCATATCGGGCCTTACATCCCTCTTATAATACTCTGGCGCATCCCCTAAAGTCATATTTGTTGTATAATATTCATCATTTTCGCAGCTTCCATTTACATAATACTGGAAGCAAGAGCCTCCTTCAGCATTAATTCCTTTGTAACTTAAGTTTACTAAGTCTATAGTATTATTATCAGTAACATTTACAGTGAAGTTATAGCTTCCAAAGAAGCTTATTTCTAACGAAGGATTAATATTTAGTCCTGATATAACTGGAGAGACATTATCTGCAGCATCATGTATATAATCAAACTCTAAGTAAGCACTTGGCGTGTTTTGTTGGTTGACTACATTCAAGTCAAATATGTCATTATAGCCGCTTAACCCGGCCAATTCAATATTATACATGCCAGTTGAGCCTATTACAGGTGTTGAACCAACAACAACAGAACCATCTTGCTCATATATCTCAACAAATGTATTCAAACCCTGGGTATTCCTTAAATAAAGATTGATTACATTTCCATTTGTCAGCGGTTCTTCAAATGTTGCCCTTATATATTCTCTGTGATTAATCTGTTCTGACCAGATATTATCTTGTTCATTTGTTTCATTAAATATATTGGAAATGAAGTCCCTATTCTTATCAAGATGTTCAGCATCAATTATGTTTATCTCAGCAAAACCAGGGTCTTCCGGGGTTAGGATAAAGCTGTATTCCTTTCCAGGAATAAGGTCTGCTTTGAAAAGTTCCCATTCACCATAGCATCTTTGTTCAGTAAAGTTCCATCCTTTGCACTTGTACAGCGAGCTTCCTTTTGCAGTTACAGTTACAGTTGCCTGTGTAAACTCAACATCTGTGGGGTCAATCGCATAAACCTCAACAAATCTTCCTTCTTTTTCTTTAGGCACATCATCTACATTTACAAAATCTGTAACACTCTCATCCAAATCAATATTCTCAATCTTAATGCTCTTTACAGGCCCAGCATATAGTTCCACATCAACATCATACAATCCTTTTTCTATAGATTCTTCTGAAACAACCATGCCATCTTTATCTTTGATTTTTATGGAAGAAGTAATGGTCTTTCCATCACTGTCTCTGACATCAAGCTCTGGTCTTATCTCTTCCTTTTCCCATATCCTTCTGAAAGCATACTCTATTTTGTCTATATTAATAACAGCATTATCAACTTCAAATACCATCCTGTAAGAATGCTTGCCAAATCCTTGCAAACTGCATGTTTCAATACACGCCTCCTTGAACAAGACTGCGCTTTCCGAGCTATCTACACTCTTGGAGACATCTCCTGCTGATTCTTCAATACTGCAACTAGGCTGCATTGATGCCTCAGCATCCTCAGCAAAACCTTTTGACTTGGAATCCATCTCTTCTATAATATGACCGCTTCTGTCATAGGCAGAATTCAAATCAGAGCTGTCCAAGGCTTCGTTTATTGTAGGGCTGGCATATAAGTCAAAAGATTCTTTACTATCCTCATCTTTCTTTGGCAGCTCATTAACTGCAGCTCCAACAATATTCTCGCCATCATTAAATTCTAAATCACTGATGTCTAAGCTATTCGCTTCATCCAGTCTTTCGCTGTCAAGAACCAAATACTTCTTTCCATCATTTTCAACATAAATCCTGGCTGTTCCATTCCCGGCAATAGAGCCGCTCACCCTTAGTGATTTTAGCCTGACTTCTCTTTCAAACTTCAGCATCAGGCTTGAATCTTTATCAACAACTAAGTTAAAGTCAACATCAGGCCTGGAGGACTTTACAATCGTTGACAAACCTAGCTTAACCAGGCCGGCAAACATAAGCAAAGCTATCAAAACAAATACAGTTCTCCTAAGCCAATACCCTTTAGTCATTTTTTCTTTGTTTCAGACTTGTTTGAAACCCCAGAAAGCTTTTGCTTTCTCGTGGCTCTGCTGTAAACAGTCCAGATAGTTCTATCATCCCTATGCAGCAGTTCAGCAATCTCATGCAGGCTAAGCTCCAAACTTTCTTTCATATACTTTACAAGGTTCTCAAGCACACTCAGCTTGCGGTTAGTGAAGATGTCAGCAGGAATAAGGAACCTTGAGGGCTTAAGCACAAAACCCTCTTTCATTTTTTTCTTAGAATTATTATTAGTTGTCCAGATGCATCTCTCGTTTCTATTGAGAATAACACCAATTTGATGAAAACTAAGTTCTTTGTTTTCCTTTAGATATTTTGTAATGGCTTCCAAAGCACTAAGCTTTTTGTTATCGAAGATAGAGATTGGCAGAAGGATGTCCTTCTCCTTCCCCCCCACCAACCTATTTACATCTTCGATACTTAGTTTATGTTCTTCTCGGAGGTGTTTGACAAAGAGATCAAGAAGTTCTGATTTGCCTTTGCCAGCAAAAAAACTCTTTAGGAATTCAGTATGTGCTGTAGTCAAATCTGTTGCTGAAACCTCTTTTTTGCCTCTTTTTCCCATTTTGTGAGACTAATTACATACTAAGTAAGTAGCATTTATATAAATCTTTCGCTTTATTTGGAAACTAGTATACAGATTAGTATACCTATAGACATGATATGTAGGTAAATATACATATTATGTAATAAATCTCAGTATAAATATAAGTATTTATACATATTATGTAAGTATTTTATACTCACTATTTAAGTATTTATACATATTATGTAGCTCAGATAAAGACTGGAATTAATATCCTAATCACATTATGTAAGTATTTATACAGATTATATAAGAATAAAACAAACTAGAATTGATATTTCAACACATTATGTAAGTATTTTATACATATTATTTAAGAAAACGAATAAACGCGGCTCACCTCCTTAACTTCTTCATAGCCCTGCTGTAAACAGTCCATATAGTTCTCTCATCTCTCTGCAGTAACTCGCCAATCTCATGATAGGAAAGCCTGTATTCATCTTTCAGATAAGCAACAGTTGCTTCAAGGATGCTTAACTCAGCTTTAAGTGCAGAGACAGGGATATTGAATTCTGTTTCTTCTGGCTTGAGCTTTTCTGAGTACTTCTTAACAGCATTCTTATAAGCCTGCCAGACTGCTCTTCTGTTTCTCTTCAACAGCTTTGCAATTGTTGAATAATCAAGGTCCAGGTTCTCTTTTAGGTACTTGACATCAGTTTCTAATGGACTTAGTATCTTTGTAAAGATAGTGCTTGGAATCATAATCTCCTCTCTGATTATACTTAGAACCTCTGTTGAGGAAACATCATACTTCTTCTTTAATCTATTTAGGATTATCTTGAATAACTGTACATCTTCATCTCTAGCAAACTTGGACCTAATCAGATCCTTTTTCTCTGTCCTTGTTCGCTTTTTTATTTTCATTTAATCACTTTTTATGTTAATAGTGTTCTGATAGGTTTGTGATTTTGTTCCAGCAGGAATCGTGCCTCTAAAGTACAGGTAGGCAGTTGAAGTAGGAGCTAGATTGTCCAGGTCAGTAATTTGCACATAAACTGTTGTGATAGAAGTGTAAGCACCAAGTTCGGTATCAGAATAGCTTGCGTTAGTAACGCTGAAGTTATAGGAAGGGAATTGAACACCAATGAAGTCTGTTCCATTAATGCTGATGTTGATGACCTTGTTTCCAGTGTTCTTGATTGATAATGGATAAGCAGTAGAACTGTTTATGGTCTGCCCAGGCACACCAGTGAAGTTGATGTAGCTGACATTAATCGAATGCGAAGTCAATACATTGTAATAATAGCTTGAATTCTCCTGGTCCTTAGCTCCATCAGTTTGATTAACATCAACACTTAGATTCCAATCACCTGGATTTCTCCAGTAGCTCATGTTCCAGGTTGCATTACATATTGTAACTCCTGCTAATTCCTGTATCTCGCCTGTAACAATGGCAAGAGTAGGAACAGTATAGCTTCCAGAGCCGTTCCATATCCTTATTTTGCATGCATCCATTGCAGAAGAATTTGTTATATTAGCAATCAGGTTTACACTTACATTGCTCGCTTCTAATGGATTAATCTGTGCTCCAGGTGTTACTCCATCATCATCTGGGGTTATTTGGATTGAGGTGATATTCAATGTTATTGGAGGTGTTGTGTAATTAATCAACACAGTTCTGTTATCACCCCAATCATATAACCCACTAGCATCATAAGCCAGACAGTTCCAGGTATAATTTCCATTAGCTAAGCTTAAAGTCCAGTTTGCATAAGCTGATGTTCCTGAAACATCTGTTGTTTGGTTTAGAGCAAAGGAAATGTTTTGATTATTGGTTATGTAAAAGCTGATATTTGTCAGGTTGTAATTGTCAGTTGCAGAACAATTAAATGTGATAGAATAAGGGTCAGAACTACCATTCCAGTAACCAGCTGGAGGGTATAATTGTGTGGTTGTAGGAGCTGTTGTATCAGCTAATGTCTTGGCACTATCATTCACCCAAGTTGTGTTGATATTTCCATTATTGTCAACAGTTCTTGTTTGTATTTCATACCAAGTATCTGTTGTCAAACCAGTTGCATTATAGAAATTGTCAGGGGCACTGACATTTGCATAGAATGTTCCATTTATCCAGACCTCTGTGTGGTTGAAGTCAGTATCGCTTGGATTTGTCCAGTTCCAGTAAATCCATGTGTAGCCAGCAGACTGATTAGCTAAGTTTGTTACTGTTGCAGGAGCTGCTGTGTCTGGTGCTTCTTCTGTAAATTCTGTAATATTAATATAAGAGGGATATAATGAACTATTATACCATATTCTTGGCCAAGATGCTTTGTTAGAATCAACTGTAAGTTCTAATGCTAAATAATCTCCTTGATGCATTGTGTAATTTGTAGCCCTAATGCATGCAGATGAAGTTGCCTCTATAATTGTAGTAGAATCACAATCTAGACTTAGTCCAGTAGCTGTACAAATTTGAACAGGAGCAGGGGAAGTGCAGGTATTATCTGTATCACAATCATACAAAGTATAAGCACTAATATCAGGATTATCCCCACCAAGGCTTGCAGTTTTATCACACCATACAGAGAGATAAAATGATTGGTTCTCTATAATTGTATTTTGAGCATAAGCAGTGTCAAAAACAAATAGGGCTGTCTGTAAATCAGCTGTTGGTGACCAGCTAGCTGACGCACCCCCTATTGTTGTTTCTAATTTATCTTTAAGGCCAGCTCCAGAACCACCTGCTCCTCTAAGATAATATCTTTGTACAATTGTTGGATCAATTATATGCTCAAATTCAAGATAAGCTGTTTCAGAATCAGTATTGACAATCTTTAAATCAAATGTATCCTGGCTTCCTTGCATATCAGTTAAATAAATCTTGTAATAATCTTCATCTGTTATTACTGGGAATTCTGTTATTTTCTCTGTGCTGTTAAAGTAATAAACCTCGACATTAGTATTCAAACCCTGGTTATTTCTTGCATAAAGGGTTATATCTTTTGAAGAATCAAGCTCTTCTTCAAAAGTAACTCTTACATATTCATTTTCATAGATTGGCTCTGACCATACATTATCAAGTTGGTAAACTTCGTCATAAATATCAGAAATCAAGTTTTGATTTTCATCAAGGTGTATAGCTTTTGTTATTAGAATCTCAGCAAATCCTGGATCCTCTGGAGTTAATGTAAATGTATAATTCTGTCCCGGGACTAAATCTGTTTTGAACAATTCCCAGCTTCCTTGGCAGTTTTGTGCTTCGAAATCCCAGTCTTTGCATTTGTACAACTCATTTCCAGTTGCTGTTACAGTAACAGTTGCATTTGTGAAATTAAACCTGGTTGGGTCAATGGCATAGACTTCAACATAATCGCCAAATTCAGGAACATCATCAATATCAATAAACTCAGTTATGTTTGAGCTAATGTTAACGTCGTGAACAACAATGGATTTGATTGGATGTTCTCTTGGTTTAATCCTGATGTTGTATTTTCCTTCTTTAATGCTTAATCCTGGTGCAGAAGCAATTACCAGGCCTTTTGCTTGTCTTATTTGTTCACTTTTCTTAATCTGTTTGGTGTCAACATCTTCAAATTCAATATCATACTCAACTAACTCATTCCCTGCATTCTTGATATCAGAATTAAATTCAAACTCTTCTGCTTCAATGACCTGTGTTAAGTTTCTAGCAACATAGCTAATCTTATCAATATTCAATACACCAGAATCAACCTCAAACACAAGCTTATAACTCGTTGAATCCAAACCAGAAGGCAATAAGCATGTTTCAGCACAAACATCCTCAAACGCAACAAATTCAGATATGAATCTGGCGCTCAATTCATCCCAACTTGAATAATAAATCTCTGCAGTATCGATATCAGCATAGATAACCTGCGCAGAAACGATGTTATCATAATCAGAACCATGAGCAGCATAAGTCAACACAAAGCTGTCATCCCAATCATCCATATAAGGCTGCAGTCCAACAAAATTGCAGCAGGCTTCATTGCCATAACAAACTATGGTTGCTTCTTCGCTTCCAACAGGATAAACCTGCCATCTTGTGCAAAGCTTTGAACTATCGACACCCCAGTTAAACCCAGAACCAGCAACACTAAAGTCAACAGCACCGTCAACATCCTCAATACCATCATTATTTGAGTCAAAGTTTGTATCAGAATTATAAGCTAAATCAATTGTTATCTCTTCCTCAATTTCCTCTTCAATAATCTCTTCTACTTCCTCTTCAGCCTCTTCTTCTGTAACATTAATCTCTTCAGTTACGTTTACTTCTTCAAGAACTTCTTCACTTTCATTAACCTCTTCAATTATTTCTTCCTCAGGCTCCCCAAATATTACATCTCCCTGCTCCTCAGTCTCATTTTCTTCTTCAGCTTCAAAAGTTATAACTAATTCCTCCTCAATTTCCTCTTCAGAAGCATTAACTGCTACCACATAGCCAGTAACACCAGCTAATGTTTCTGTTTCAATTGCAGAATTATCCAAAATCAAATATCTAGTTCCTTCTTCACCCTCTAAATAAACCTTAAATGTTCCATCCCCAGTATAATTTCCGCTAAGCTGTACTGTTCTTAGTTCAAACTGTTCAGGATACTGTTCTAAGCTCCATATCTCTGTTTTGTCTTCAACAGCGCTTATACTGATGTCCTGTTCATAGCTCACTATACCAGGCTCTGCGATAAAAAAACCAGATAAGCCTGGCCCTAGGAAGTAGATTCCCCCAAATAAAACCAACAAGATTAATACATTAATAAGAGGAGCTTTTACCTTTTGAACAAATTTAGAACTAGTTAATTCTCTTGATTTCTGCGGTTTTTTAACTCTCAAATCCCTATTTTCCATAAATCTTCTTAAAATTAAGTAATACTATACATAAATGTAAGTAATCATATATAAATATTACTATTTTTTAAGTATATTCGTCATTTAATGTAAGTAAATAGGAACAATAATGTAAGTAATATTCTAATTTTTATGAGTAAATGTCGTATTTTGTAAGTTAATTTATACTCTAATGTAAGTATTCAAGCACAAATTTTTGCCTAATTGTAAGTATCCGCATACCTTCCTTTAAGCTAGGATATAAAGGAGAACAGATGATGATTTTTGCTTTATAGATAGGAATAAGGCAAAAATCATATTTATTATTTTTCTGAAATTGATTTTTTGAGCAAAAATCAGATTGATTTTTAGGATGTTAGAAACTTAACTTGAGAAAAGAAATCTACCAACTATAATATTATTAATCATACAATGATTGGAACCAAAAATACCTCCAGCAGTGCTGCGATAACCAAGATAACTATTGCAATCAAAATCAGGTCGCTTGCATCAAGCAGGATATGCTTAAACTTCTTGCCCATAAAATCATGATTTATGACAGCAAACGATATTATCCCGCTTGCTAAGCCGCCAATAAAATAAGCAACTATCTCTGGGATGCCATGAATCAAGTACTGCAGCAAACCTAAAGAAGTTACGTGCAGATAGCCTGCTGCACCTGCAACACCCAGCAGATTATTCTTTATAAATGAACCAATTGCTGTTGCCATCACAGAAGCATTCCATGTCAGGATAAATATCGCCCCTGCACCATAAAAGAAGGAAAACGCGATGCAGAAAAACAATATCTTGAGGTTATTGAAGAATATTGCGCTTAATGCATTAAAGCTGGCGATGAAATTCCCAACAGGTGAATTTGGATTAACACTGATTATTGTCTCAATCTGAGCGCTAAACACATTCTGGATTGTCTCCCCAGGAAGGATTAGATACAACAGGCAGAAGGAAGCAACAAACCCTAAGAACAGAAACATGAATATTGATATAGCCTTGCCGTGCTCTTTCAATAAGTTGCGCTCCTTTTTTATGGCAATATCCTTCTTCTCCTCTAGCTCAATCACCCTGTGGACAAAAGGCACAGAGGCAACAACTGTTAAGGTTACCATCACTATGCTTGCATACCCCTTGAATATCCACATGCTTAGGAATACAGCTATGAATGAGTATACAAAACCTATGAAAAACATCTCCCAAGGCTTTCCCTGGACCTTTTTCGGGTTGATTAACAGCTCTAATACCATTTAAACACACATCTATTTATGTTTTCAGCGTATATAAACATTTGCTATCCATTTTTATCATTCATCTGTATCAATTGTGTAAAATATCCTGTCAATCTTCAGCGTTGTGCCTGGCTCTACCTTAAAGACCAGGCCGTATGTTGTGCTGCTGGACAATTCCATCCTTATGAAGCATGTATCGACACATTCATCGCTGAAAGGGCCGCTGATTGTTTCCTCTTTTCCGGATAATTCCATTAATCCAGGATTTTGTATTACTTGGCCGGGTGTGATTACAAAATAAGTTCCTTCCTCTGCTTTCCCAGTTGGTTCTCCCCCTTCAACAGCAAGCCCTGTTATAGCACTTATGCCCCTGTCCTTTGATTTTATATTCCTGTAAATCAGAAGCTGCTGGCCCTGACGGTTTTCCAGATAGATTTCTACTCTTCCGTCTCCAATAACCTCTCCTGACAGCTTAAATGATGTCAGGGTAAACGGTTGGGGGTTAGTTGCACCCATTGTAAAGACCTGGCTTTGGGTTAGGGTAATATCCAAATCCTGCATAATAAAGTCTATAGATACGTATCCAGTGATATTTGGATTGCTGAATAGATAGAAACTTAAAGCCAAAACTGCGGTTACAGCTACACCAATCTTGATTTTTGCAAATGTATGTGCACTAACTTCCTTCATTTTTTACTCCTCCGATTTTTAATTTTTTTGGTTATTTTTCCTTTTTTACATATGCCTTGTTTAAATTTTTCAACTATTTTGCACAAGTTATGCTCAACCTTATTGATTATCTTATCTAAGAACCGGGCAAAGGATATTTTATGCCCGCGATGCTTGAACATTTTAGTTATTTTATATAAAATTAAGCCAGCATATAATTTATACTCGCTGGGTTTAAACCCTTTGATTACTTTGTTTGAAAATAAGATAAGTGATATCACAATAATAATTACTGCTGCTAACACAACAAACGTATTTATTGGGTCGCCTATGGTGATGTCGCCTACATTTGTCGCGTTTATGCCTTCCAGAGGAACAAGCCCTGTTATTGTTGTGCCTAGGAATGATACTAAAAGAAGCATCACAATCGTAATAATAAGCAGGATATGGAGCAGTGCAATTGAATTCTTTATTTTGTCAGGAAGCTTGGTCTTCCTTAATGCTATTATTGCAATCAAGGTTACCAATAACAGTATTGTTGGAACAAAATAAACTGGGTTTGGAGGCTGATATGGAAGGACCTCTATTGTTTTTCCAGTGACCTTTGGAATGACTTCGGGAATTTGTGTAACATTCTCTGTTTCAGGAATCTCTTCAACAGTACAGCCTCTAGTTTCTGATGGTTTGTTATCTATTGTTCCGCAATTGTTTACATCTGTGCAGACTCTTAGCTGTGCGCTGTCTACACACTCTCCCCATCCAGAGCAAATCCAATACTCGCTACATCCCTCAATAATGTTTATTTCGTCATCATCATAACTGCTCACACAGCCAGGGTCATCAGGCCAATCTATCAATCCATCACCATCATTGTCTAAGCGGTCATAGCATTGTCTTCTAGCACCTCCGCCTCCTCCACCGCCGCTGCTTGGAGTGCCTCCACTGCTGTCATAATCTACTGTTAATTGCCATGTTACCGAGCTGTTTGTTGAATTATCGAGATTAGTGCAGTTCACAGACCAGCCATAACCACCATTGCTTAATGTTTTTGTAAACGATTGTGTTGCATTTGGAGTGACATCTATGTCTGTCTGGTCTACAGCATTGTTAATTACCAAAGAACAGTTTGTTACATTATTAGATACATTATACTGGAAGGTTACAGTATTTGAGGTTGTCCATGTAGAAGCATTTGAGGGAGAGATTAATTTTACAGATGATGTTTGTTCTGGAATACCTCCATTGATTGTTACATTATCCTCTCCTGCTGTACCCTCCCCTTCACCATCATTTGGAGTAATGACACATTTCCATACCTCTCCAGGAGATGTTAATAAATTAGACAATGTGCTTGTGGTTTGTCCTGGCTGCAGCACCTCATCTTTATACCACTGATAGGAATAGGTTATAGCATCATCATCAGCATCTGAGCTTGGTGTTGTTATGCTTGCAACCAAGTCATCATCATCTTCCGGCGAATTGGGCAGTACATCAACCCCAGGCGCAGTAGGCAGCGAGTTTTGTATTGTTTTAGCTGCCTTTCTTTCAGTTCCATAAACTGTTTCATCATAAGGAAGCACAGAGCAGTTCCATACATCATTCTTTGATGTATTCCCGCTGCCGAGAACTATTGATTCCTGAGTTCCATTTGTAACATTTAATGTTCCTGTTATTATTGCAGAGGTTCCATTATACCACGTATAATTTACACTAAGATTATCCCCTGCATCTTCATCTACAACTACAAATGAGCAGTTTAGGTTATCATTAGTGTAAGCTGTTGCAGGAGTTATTTGAATAGAGGTTACATTTGGAGGTATAGACGCAATATAGTTTATATCTATTTTTGGGCGTATTGTTGAGTTTATGTTATCGCTTGATGCAAATTTCCAAATATTAGTGCCTGATGTAACACTTTTTAACATAAGTCCCTGGTTTGGATAACTGCCATTAACCCACTTTTGCACAAGTTCTGTTATATTAAATGAGACCCATATATATCTATCAACGAGTGTGTAATTAGCCCATATGGTTTCATCATAATCTCCTCCTTGGTCGTCCCAATCCACACTTCCATTCCTGCTGTTCCATGTTGCTCCATCATCTGTAACCTCACCAGTTCCTGTTCCTTCTGTCCAGCTGTTGTTAATTCTATAAATGTTAATTACCGGACTTCCAGTACCTTTACCTGTTACATACAATTCCAAAGTAGCATTTTCTATTAGTGATGAAGAAGGAATATCTGATAAATTGAATTCTATTAAGCTCCTTTGGCTTTGGTCCCCTTTTACTTGAATCTCTCCTTCAGCTCCGTAATTCCTATTTGGGTAGCCACCCCTTATATGTGTATCCTTGCCCTCAGAGCCAGGCTGTTCTGCAAATCCCGGGTCATCAGCTGTTATGGTAAAGTTATATGGCTGTCCAGGAACAAGGTCTGTTTTAAGAATACTCCAGTTGCCATAGCATGTCTGGGTTGTAAAGTTCCAATCCTTGCATTTATACAGCCAATCATTAGTAGCAGCAGTAATTGTGACAGTTGCATTTGTGAAACTGATTGCAGTTGGGTCTATTGAATAAAGTTCATCATAACCATCATTATCTACAAAATTATCAATATCCACTACCTTTATCCTGCTTGTTGTGAGATTTACATCCATAAAATCAATGCTTTGGACAAGATGACTTGATAAAAGAACAGAGATATCATAAAGTCCATCATCCATGACTAGCATATGCAAGATTCCACTGCTTGAATATTTTACCTCGCCACTTTGTGAAAATGATATATTGACATCTATAGCAGAAGAATTAGAGTCCTTAATCTTTGCATAAACATCAACCTTAGATTCATTTACATAGAAACTAGTTGTTTCACTTGTCTCTAAATTCCCAAATATGTCTGTGCAATTTATATAGAAGCTATAGTTGCCTTCATTTTGTATTTCATTCACAAATGTTTGGAGAATATTTCTAGTGATGGTATCATCTGTATCTATAATATTGCCGCCGTTCTTGGCATTAATCAAAGAGCAGCTGTCAATCTCATTATCAGAAGTTACATTATAGGAAATTATTATACTTCCATCTCCATGCTGGCTGTTGTTTGCTGGCCAGATAGTCTTTATATCAATGGCTCCGGTCACAATGTTTAGTTCAGGAGTATTGCCGCTTCCTCTTGTGTTTTCATGGTCCTCGAATCTATAGTAATTGCTTGAGCCTATTGTTGCTGCATTTCCTTTTATGCAGAAGCTGACTGTGTCATCAGATTCGTTTTCAAGTGTTTCGCTTACAAAAGAAGAAACATCAAAATCTGCCCAATTTCCTGCTGTTGGTGTTGCGCTAGCTACTAAACTACCGCAAGAAGGCATGTTATTCCCAATCAGGGTAGTCTCATTCCAGCTGTCATCACCCACTTCATAGACTTCAACAGCAAATGATGAGCCTTCCATAGACTCAGCATACAGCCTAAGGGTTGCATTGGCAACAAAATCTCCATTAATGCCAGATGTACTGAACTTGATAAAGGTCCAAAGACGATTTCCAGCTGCGCCTAAACGTCCGACTGACAGGCTATTGGTGTCTTCGTCATAATTTGTGGTAGGAGAACCTTCATTAACAAAACTATCTTCAACAGCACTCACATTAATCTCAGCAAAACCTGGGTCATCAGGTGTCAACACAAATGTATATTCTTCTCCTGGAATTAATCCGGTTTTGAACAATTCCCAGCTTCCCCCGCAACTCTGAGCTCCAAAGTTCCAGTCCTTGCATTTATACAAGGTATCTCCCTTAGCAACTACAGTAACAGTTGCTTTGGTGAAATTAAATCTGGTTGGGTCAATTGCATAGACCTCAATAAACTCGCCAGTCTCAGGAGCATCATCAACACCAATAAACTCAGTTATGTTCGAGCTAATATCAACCTTATGAATAACAACTGATTTGATTGGATGTTCTCTTGGTTTGACCTTAATGTCATATTTCCCTTGTTTAATCTTAAATCCTGGCGCAGAGGCAATCACCAGGCCAGTTGGTTTTCTTATTTTCCTGGTTTTCTCAATATCCCTGGTATCAACATCCTCAAATTCAATATCATATTCAACAAGGTCATTATTCGCATTCTTAATCTCAGGATTAAATCCAAATTCTTCCTGCATTCCAAATGCAAATATCTCTTCCCTGCCAATCTTTATCCTGAAGTAATCATTGTCCCAGCCATAAACAACCAAGCTAACCTTTTCTCCGGCCTTAGCTTCTTCATGGCTTAGCTCATAGCTAATGTGCCCCTCAACATTAATCTCTTGTTCTTGGCTAGAATCATGATGTAGTATAACAGTTAAAGTACCATCTTCCAAAACAACAGAATCAATTACTGCATCAAAGCTTGGATCATCATTTATCTTTGTATAGATCCTCATGGTATTAGTCATATTTGCAGCTGTTGTTAAGTCCTTTAACACATAGTTAATCTCGTCTATCCTTAACAATCCCGACTCAACCTCAAAAGCAATCTTATACTCAGTATCATCTAATCCAGGAGGCAACAAGCAATTCTCTTTACATTCATCTTCGAACAACTTAATCCTCATTATCTTTTCTTCAACTTTATTTTCCTTCTTTCTCTTGGCTTTCTTCTCTTCTTTCTTTTCCTCTTTTTCCTCCTCTTTCTCTTCTTTCTTCTCTTCCTTCTCTTCCTCTTTCTCATCTACTTTTACTTTCGCCTCTTTAGGCTTTTTCTCTTTAGATTCTTTGATAGAACATCCATCTTCATCACATTCCTCCACAAACAATCCTGTTATTTTAGCTAATCCTGGCTTTGTTACTGCTTCATCATCCAATATCAGATATTTTGTTCCATCTTTGGTTTTAAGATAAGCCCTGAACATTCCATTTCCGACATAACTTCCGCTTAGCCTTAATGTTCTCAAATTAAATACCTCAGGATGCTCTGTTATCACAAAATCAAACTCTTGGTCAGCATTAATTTTCCAGCTTACGTCCTGCTCGTACATTATCAGCCCTTCTTTGGCAATAAACAAGCCAACCAATCCTGAGCCTAAGAAATAAATCCCTGCAAATAGGATGGATATTATTAGGAGTATAATAATGACTTCCTTCATCTTCTTTTTTCTTTGTTCTTCTCTTGAGAGGAATAATACCACCCAGAGTATCATTGATAATAAGGCTATTAGAACCAAGTAATGCGGTGACTTGAATGAAATCTTTCTTACTGCCCCTCCAGTAATCTTTTCTGTTATAGCAGAAATAAGTTTCTTCGGCTCTTCTTCCAATGGAATTTCTTCTTCTGTAACCTCTTCCTTAAGTTTTGGGTATACATATATACAAGACTTTATTTCCACTGGTTTGTATTCAGTTGTTCCACATGCGCTTCTATCTGTGCACCTTCTTGTTTGGCTTTCATTTAAAGCACACCCAAACCAGTCAGTGCATACCCAATCTTCTATGCACATAATTTGAGGCCTCCTGCCGCCTCCTCCGCCACCCGATGGGGTATTGCAGGTTCCACAATCTACGACGCATGTTGAGCATGTTTCTCCACTGCTGCAGTTGCCGTCCCCGCAATACGGCCTTAATTTAATAGCCACAGTGAGGTTTGATTCTAATGTTCCATCTGAAGCAAAGATATCAGTATAAGAGGTACCGCTGTCATTAACTGTAGACTGCCATTGGCCAGAACTGTTCAAAGGAGAAGTGAAATTAACTGTCACGCTCCCTCCATTTGGATCATATGCATTAACATTTATTGTTACTAAGTCACCAGCATCTCCAATAAATTCATCAGCCTCAATTACAGGCGGGAAATTAGCTACATCAAAGGAACCGCCTGATGTGCGGACAAGCGAACCTGTTATTATATTGAAACCTTTGGTAGGTACAATTAGTGCTATAAAGATGATACAAAGCAGTCCAATCATTACCTTCTTCTTCATCTACGCACCTTTTTCTTATTGAATTCCTCTAAGTAGCCCTTCTCAGATAGATATGCCATAAGTATGTTCTTTACTTTCTCAGCATCTTTGCTGCCAAAACCCTTCACAGAACTAAGTAACTCAATCTGTTCTCTATCAAGTGAAATTGATACTCTCTTAGCCATTTGTTACAAATTTGTAACAAATATAATATGATTTGTTACAGATATGTACATCAGTATACAAATTACTATATAAAGCTTTCGGAAATCTAGAGTCTAAAATATTAGAAATCAATTTGTCAAAATCAAAATTAAGGATCAATAAAAAGAAATCAGTATTAAGAAAAATCATTAGAAGATAATCAATATCAAAAATAAAAAATCTGATTTTTGCCTTCTTCCATCCCTTAAAGCAAAAATCATCCGCTTTAGTTCCTTTTTTTCCCTAGCTTAAAGGAAGGTAAGCGGATGAAAATTCCTTTAGCATAAGGTAAAGAGGAATTTTCAGATTGTTGCCGAGTGGAACGAGCGCAACTAAGGAATCTTTGATCCCTGTTTATTTTTTTATTTCTATTGTTGTTCTTAATTTTAAGAATAATTAATCCAAAGAAAAATCTTAGCGTTTCTTTTCAAGCTTTCTTAATAGACGTCTTTTTCCAAACACGTAAACAACGACTAGCGCTATAATAACCGCTAGCACTAATAATACCATTACTGCTGCTTGCCAAGGAAATACACTTGGTTTTGGAGCAACGAACATATTATCTCTTGCTCTTTCAGAAACAACATTAACCTTTATTGGCAGGTCGCAGGTATCTATTGCAACTGATGTGCCTGTTTGGCCTGCAGTTGGTCTGCAGGAAATACAGAATTTCTCCTCATAAGTTCCAAAATCTACTTCTTCAGGAACACTAACAGTACCGCGAACCTCTCTCACAGTGCCTGCCGGCACAGTTATTCCAGCTGGGTCAAATTCTACTACCAAAGGAGATTCTTTAGCTAACCTGTAATTGCATTCCACTTCCCTGTTGCTTGCTACTGTCTGGATTTGAAACTTAAATCTCCCGCTTTCTCCTTTAAAGAGATTTAATTCAGTTGGCAGAGGATTTGTAACTCCTGCATAAGCTATTTGTGATATAATCAACATTCCAAGCATTAATAATATTATTTTTCTCATTTTATGAAATTGTTATTAGTATTGTAGTGTTATAGGTTCCTGCTGTCAGCCCTAATGGAGGGAATATATGATAATAAGTACTTAAAGTTTCGTTTAATGCTGCATCATTGCAGTCATATGCACTGCAAACCTGCAGTCCTGATGCAGGCTCAAAGGTCCTTTGGGTGCCGTTTAGGAATACAGGGGCAATCTCTCCTCCTGCTTCACTTGAATATGAGTTATCATCATCAATCTGGAAGTCTGTGCCGTTCAAAGGCCAGTCATCTGAACCAGAGATCGGGTCTGTTGCATTCCAGACTAGGTTTAGAATATCATTTCCCCAGTTAGTCATTGTTGCTAAGCTGGTGCCATCATTCCACTGCCCTAAAGTGGGGGTGCCGTCTCCAAGAGTGACTAATGATGGATAATCTACTGCTTTAACAGTTCCATAGGTCCAATCTGCAGTTCTTTCTGCGTCAGTTGTTCTTTGTCCTCCCTGGCTTGTTGCATTTACATACAGCTTATAGCCTGAATCTGGAAGTCTGAAAAACTCTGGTGTGTTGTCTGCAGCTGTTTTGTTTGAAGTAAATATATATGTGCAGGTTGAACCAGACCTTGATACAGAATCAACCTCCCAGCTGTAATCGCCTGTTGAAGGGCTGCAAGAACCAGTGTCAAGGCATAGGTAGAGATAGGTATTACTGCCAGCCACATCACAATCATTATCAGTATCTATTGTGGTGACCCTTGCAGCAACACTCGCATTAGAATGCTCAATAGGATTTAAAGCACAGCTTGCAGATGTACAGCTTGAATACGATGAACCAGCATCAGTCATTTCAACATTTGTTATATTTGGAAGATAATCATATAATACGAATGTTGTATTATAAGAAGTTGAATTAGGCCCATTGCCGTCTGAGGTCCAGGTCATCACATAAACAGTATTATTTGCCCATACCTCTCCAGGAGCACCCCATGGAATTGCACTGTCAACAACCTCTCCATCCTTATTTGCATTATTGTTATTTTCATAACTGCCGTCTCCATAACTGGTTCCAACCCTTATATAATAAGTCAAGCTATCTGCTGGCCAGCCATCTACACTGCCGTCATCTGCATCAGTTGCAGTCCAGCTTAGTGTTGGTGTTTGGTCATGGGTTGATATAGGGCTTAAACCAGATGGTGCGCTTGGAATGTTATTGATTAGAGTAATATTAGTATCCAAAGCAGTTCCATTCTCAGTTCCATCACCTGGAGTTAATCTGATGTGATAAACTCTGCTTGTTCCTGAATAAGCTAAACCAGAAACAGAAGCAACAGAATCAGTTACAGTCTCAGTATAACTTGCATCACAATTTTCAGCATCTCTGTTTGCAGCACTTGTTGCAATGCATACATATGTGGTAACAGTATCCCCATCATTATCAGATGTTGACCAGTCTATGTAAGGGGTTACATCATGCGTATCCCATGGGTCTGTATTGTCATAGCTTGCTGCTCCGTCTTGTGCCCTGAATGTGGTTGGTTGGTCAGGAGCTGTATTTCCTATGGTTTCATTTGTTGAATTAACTGGTGCACCGGCAAAGCTGTGTTCATCAACAGGGGTTACCTCACACATCCAGGTCTCTCCTTTGTGGATATTAGAATCTGCCAAAGTTGAAGCTGTATATGCAGTTTCTATCCATACACTTCCACTCCAGTTATACCATTTGAATGTTGATGTTCCTTCTGAGTCGCCATCTGTTGCATCAGAGAAACTATAACCGCAGGTTAATGTTTGTGCAGATGTTGGATTATTCGGAGTTATATCAACTGAGCTTGCTGAAGGAGCATGGTTCACATAGAATGTATGGCTGTAGCTTGAGGAACACTGTCCTGGGCAGTCATTATCATTTGGAGGACAGTCGCATACAAAGAAATATGCTGTATTGCTGGTTCCATCTGACTGCTGCGCAACATAATTACAACCTAAACTTGCATCATCACTATATATGCCCCCATACTCGTTACAATACTCCCCGCCAGGGCACTCGCCGCTTGTGTTGATTGAGTCTGTTTGGCAAACCCTTACTGAATGATTATCAGTTGCATCTGTGTCAGAATGTGAAGTCATTGAGAATGAAATTGTTTCTCCAACATCCTTGTCACCATCATTGCTTGCATCAGATGTCTGGCCGGATATTGTTGGAATAGCATCTGTTAGTGTGAATGAGATTGTATCATTTGCTGTTCCATTACCATTTCCATCGTATGGAGTTAATTTAACATAATAATTCCTTGAGGCTGACCCCCATGCATAATCCCAGTTTTGCTCGCTTTGGTCAAAAGCATACCAAAACACATCATTGCTGTTGAGGGTATCCACAACAGAACAATCATCTGTGTCAGTATCATTTGTAACACAAACATAGGTTTGGATTGGATCACCGTTACCATCAGGATCTTGTGTCCATGAGAAATTCTGGTTTTTATCATGAGTAGTTGTTGGAGTCCAAGCATATGGTGTTGGCGGCGGGTCATTACCAACCACAAATTGCCCTATTGGTGTTTCCACCTCAGCAAAAATAAGAGGGATTAATAAGGAAAAGCTGACTATCAACACTATAAACATCTCTTTTTTCATTCCGAACCTCTTAATAGTCTCTTGTATAACCCCTATTTAAATCTTTCGTTTTAGGATACTAATATACAAATTAGTATATTGACATTTATCCCCTCTTTTTTTCAACATAGGGAAATCTCATATATTTCTTGCAATTAGAGCAGTAATAAACAACCTTGCCTTCATGAGTCCTAACCCTGCAGTTTTTTCCAGGAACAAGGTAACAATAACAATGTTTGCAGAATCTTCTTTTTAGCTTAGTAGGAATCCTAACCTTGCACTTCATCCCTATTGTTCTTGCTAGCTTAATATACCTGTTTGACAGCTTTGGTTCTTTCTTGAAAGCCTTCTCAGCTTGCTCAAATAATATAGCAATCCTTTCTTTAGCTATTTTTTTCTGCGATTTTAATTGTTTAATATATTTCTTCTTCATTTTAATTATAATATACTTAAATTACAAATCTTTAATAACCTTTTCAATTTCTAGTAGCAGACATTAGTAATAATGCATTATTCTGCTACTAGATTGAAAACAGCATACAAAAGTATTAAAACTATGTCTTTTTCTAATTTCCAATTAAAATGGGATTTTTAGACTTTATTAAAAGCATATTCAAGGAAGAAACAAAAGAAGAAATAAAACCAGAAACAGTATCAATAAATGAACTTCCAAACTGGGTCTATAATAAATCTGAATCTATCTCCAGCGAATTGAACGATAAGCTCAATCTGATAAAAAATAAGATAAAACAGGAAATAGAATCAACAAAAGACAACCTAAAAAAATTGGCTTCAGCAGAATTAAGAAATCCAAACATAACCTTAAGGGAGAAACAATTTATGCAAGGCAACCGCGAGGCTTATACCAGGAGGGTTAATATCTTTGTTGATAGGATAGTATTGCCAAACAGCCCCAAAGAGATTCTTTCCCACTGCACAAGTTTTGATAAAGAACTGCAGAGCTTTGGAAAATCAACTGCAAGGCCGTATCATATCCTGCAGGAATTCTTCGGGAACGAATCAAGAGAAGTAGCGCTTAACATCAAGAACCTTGACAAGCATATGAAAGAGCTTAGGGAAACAATAAAAACTGCTGGTTTGGACCGGGTTGAAAAGATAAAAGAAGCCATCGAGCATTTAGTGAGAACAATTGCTCAAAAAAAACAATATGACTCTGAAGTAAAACAAGCTCAAAAGAATATTGAAGACCTAAAAAACTCAAAGGATGAAAGTGAGGCAGAAATAAAAAAATTCAAAGAAAGTAATGAATTTCTGGATTACGAAAAATTAAAAAATGAAAAGGAGAAAGCAGCCGCAAATCTGGAAGAACATAAAAAACAACTCCTTCATTCATTTGCTGTTTTAGAGAGAGCATTAAAAAAATTCCAGCGCATTGCTTTTGAAGATGAAAAGCTTATTGAGAGCTACATACAAAATCCAGTAGCAGCCTTGGAACAGGATAATGAATTGAGGATTATTGGCATTCTAAACAAACTCGAACACAATGCCAGGAATGATAAACTTGATCTCAAGGATAAAAAGAAAGATAAAACAATTGCTGAAATAAGAGAACTCAGCAAAGATTTCTTCATTAGTTTCTTGGATAAATATGCTGAGCTAAAAAATAAATTTGATGAAATAAATAACCAGCTGCACAACAACAAGGCTGAAGAAAAATTAATGGAGTCAAACAAAAAGATAGAGAAAATAAAGTCAGATATAGAAACAAAAAATAAAGATATAGCCTACTCAAAACAGGAGCTTGAAAAGATAGACATCAGCAAATTAAAGTCAAGCCTTGAAAAAGAAATCAAAAATTTAAATGTGGATATTAAGATTAATATCCCGCAAGCACCTTAGACCTGAAGAAAGCAAAATAGACAGCCAAGCCGCTTAAAACAATACCAAAGGTCAGGAATAAGCCGCCCTTTGCTGCTTTGATTAAATCTGAAGCAAAGTTTCCTCTAACTATTGTTGCAGCAGCTGTTGTTATTACCCCTACGTTGACCCCTTGCCCCTCTGTTTCTCCTTGCCCTGCAGGTGTTATTATTGTAAACTGCTGTTGCTGGACTGGTTGTTCAAGAAGCTTTAGTCTAACCTTAATCCTTGAATAAATACGCTCTATAAGAGTAACTGCTACATCTTCCACCCCGTCACCAGTCAAGTCAAATTCCTTTGTCTCTCCTGCAGCAAGGGTAAATGAGATTGGAGTTGAACTAATCATCAAAGTAACCTTGTCAACATATACATTGCCTACTTCTAAAACATGCTCTTCATCCTCAATTTCAAATATTAATCTACTTATCCTATGAAGTAAATACTCTATCTCTCCGTTTTCATCGAATTCTGCAGTATAGTCTACTGGAACCTGGTAGAAACCATTACGGCTGCTGGATGTTCTTCTTCTATAGTTGCTTCCATCATCATCGTCATCATCGCCACTATCACCTCCATTGCCGCCAGTGCTGCATCCTTCATCAACATAACCATCACAATCATCATTTACTCCGTTGCACGTCTCAGCTGCTCCAGGATAAGCAGAAGGGTTGCTGTCATCACAGTCTATTGCTCCGCATAAGCCTCCCTCAACTGAATAGCCGTCTCCATCACTATCTGTGCAGGATGGTGATTCTATTAAGCTAAAGTTAACAGCTGTTGTATCTCCATTTGTGATTACAACGCCATTCTCAGTATCAGAATTATAGCCAGTTAATGAGGCTTCCATATCATATGTTCCACCAACTGCAGTTATTGAATAATATCCAGTCCCATCAGATGTATCTGAGTCAACTGTTCCGCCGCCAAACATAAGCCTGATAGTAGCGCCAGGTAAAACAGCACCACTGGTTGAATTCAAGACATATCCTTCAACAATTCCGTCTGTTGGTGCAGATGTCAGGTTAAAATCAAGCACACCATTTCCACTCATTGTAATCTGCTTGGTTTCAGAGATAAATCCGGTTTCTGAAGCAATTACATCATAAGTCTGGCTATCAACTACACTTAATGTATATGCCCCTGTTCCATCGGTAGTTGTGCTGTCTACTGTTGAGCCGCCATATTCAGCTTTAACAGTAGCACCAGATATAATACCGCCAGCTGCATTGTATACAATGCCAGTTATATCAACTGATGGCTGTGGGCCTAAGATGAAATCTATGACCTCATCTCCATTAACCAAACTGGTCTTGCTTGCTGTGTTATAACCAGCTGCTGTTACATTAAATATATACGCAGCAGTAACATTTGGCAGGGTCAAGCTATATGCGCCGCTTGCATCTGTTGTATTTGTGTCCATTACTGCGCCGCTTGTAAAATTATATGCAGTTACATCAGCATTCTGAATAGGGCCTACACCAGAGCCAGTGACTGTTCCTGTAACTGTATAAGCGGATACAGCTCCAGCTACAAAAAACATCATTACAATCATTGAAACTAATAGTTTTGCATTCATTTTATTATGACATAAAGGCATCATTGCCTGTATTTACACTTCCAGCCCCAACACCAATATTGGTTGCGAATTTCTGTGTTGTGAAGCCAGCTGCACTCGCTTCTAAATCATAGGTGTCAGTAGTAGGCAGACCATTTACTATATATGACCCATCAGTGATTGAATATACTATCTGAACAATATCTGTTGTGCCTGTTTTGTAAGCAGTTATCTCTGCACCTTCAATTGTGCTAAAGTCACTTATGTCATATATTGTTCCTGAAATTCCACCTGCTAATGCATCATTCTGTATTAAAGTAACATCATGGGTGTTTGGGCCAACATTAACAGCAAATCCCAAGGCTGTGTTATCAATAAATCCACTCTTCCAAACAGTTACATTATAATTACCAACATTTAGACTGCTGAATGAATATGTACCATTCTCATCTGTGGTTGTTGAATCTATCAAAGCGCCATTCTGTTTTACCTCAACAGTTGCCAAGTATATATTGTTGTCAGCATCACTTACAGTTCCAGATAAGTCTCCAGTTGTGATTATTGTCTGCAAAGTTGCATCGTGTTGTGTTGTGCTGCCTGCGCTTACAACAACACCAGCTGTTTCATTATCATAATAACCTGAAGTATAAGCTAGAACAGTATATGTTCCTTCATCAAGAGTAAATGAGTATGAGCCGTCTCCTGCAGATGTTGTTGAATCTATAACAGAGACACCTTGTTTTACTTCAACTGTTGCTCCTGAGATTCCAGTTCCTGAATCATCAAGTATATAACCATTTAATATACCTGGAACATTTACACTAAAGCCCCAATTAGCAGCAGCAAAAGCTGCATTGCTTCCATCAGAGCATTCTACATTCCATGCATAATTTCCATTTGAAAGCCCATTATAGGTATGGGTGCTTGAGCTTCCATTAGCAACAATCTGTGTAGCATCAATCTGCCAGATTACACCTGTGTTAGAATAAACATTACATGTCAGGCTAAGAGCCATATCATCACTAACACTGTATTGAATTGTAACATCTCCATCGGTGTCAGTGGTTCCGTCTGCTGGTGATTCAAGTGTCACTACAGGCGCAGTTGTATCCGGAACAGTTGTATCAACTGTAAATGTAAAGTCAGCAGCAGCAAAAGCTGTATTACTTCCGTCATTACATTCAACATTCCATGTATAGGTTCCATCTGCTAAACTAGGATAATTATAAGTGCTTGATCCTCCATTAGCAACAGATTGTCCAGTTGCATCAGCCTGCCAGCTACCGCTTGTATCAGAATAAACATCGCATGTTAAACTAGCAGCCATGTCATCACTAACACTATATTGTATTGTAACATCTCCATCTGTGTCAGTGCTTCCATCTCCTGGGCTTACTAAACTTACCACTGGTGCTGTTACATCAGGAATACTTACTGTAAATGTGAAATCAGCAGCAGCAAAAGCTGCATTTGTTCCATCAGAACATTCCACATTCCATCTGTAAGTTCCATCACTCAAACCAACATAACCAAAAGTGCTTGAACTTCCGCTGGCAACAGTCTGTCCAGCAGCATCAATCTGCCAAGTTCCGCTTGTATTTGAATAAACATCACATGTCAAGCTAACTGCAACATCATCAGTAACACTGTATTGAACAGTTACGTCTCCATCTGGGTCAGTGCTTGCGTCTGCAGGTGATGCTAAAGTTACAGTTGGAGCAGTTACATCACTAACAATTATATTTGTTATTGTATCACTTGAGCTTGTTCCAGAAGTGCATGTTGTTGTAACAGTTATATCAGAGCTTCCAGTTCCAATTGCATCAATATTCCATGAGCTTGTAACTATAACCCCATCTAATATATCTCCAAGTATATTTGTTGCAGTTGCAGTTGATAATACACTGCCATCTGTAAAACTAATTGTTGCATTACAGTCTGTTAAATCACCGCCTGAAGCACTGACATTAGCAGAAACTGTGAAGGCATCTGAAATATTATATGCAGAACCACTTGCTGGAGCTGTTATCAATGTACTTGAGCTCCCAACACCTGGAGGAGTTGTTATGTCAAAGGTTGCTGTTTCAGTATTGTTGATATTTCCATTCACATCAGTTGCAATTATTGTTGCAGTGTATGTTCCAGTGAATGAAGTTTGTGTAAATACATTATCATAAACACCATCACTGTCTCCATCAGTTAAACTTATTGTAGCTGATGTTGAATCCCATACAACAAAAGCATCAACACTGCTTATTCCAAAATAATCAGAAACATTTGCGCTTATTGTTATTGGGTCAGTTTGGTTTGCAAGGGCTGGATTAGCCTGAACATCTATCACAGTTGGGTTTTCATTATCATCATTTGTTATTCCCTGTGTGCATCTCTGGAATGTCCAGTCTGCACCGGTATCTGTGTCAACCCCATTTGGCACTCTTGCCTGGCATAGGTCATTATCATCATTATCAATTAATGTTGAACTATTATCTATTGGGAGCGCACTGTCATCATAAAGAGTTAGATATTCACCGCCGTTATTCAGGTTGCTGACACCAGTAACAATATAATAACTGCCTGCATTGAGTGTTGTGTCAGCGGGAACAGTAATGATGACACTAGGTGAAGCAAGTCCTTCCCATATCTCCCATCCGCTTATATTTACTGCAAATGCATTTGGATTATATAATTCAACCCATTCATTTCCTGTATCAGTTCCTGCAGGATTTTGTTCAAATTCGTTTATAAGGACCTTTATTAGTTCTGATGTTGTAAAGTTATACTCTATGCTTTGGTTTATATTACCAGACGCATCTCTACTGCTTACAGTATAATGGTAAGTCGTGTTCGGTTGTAATCCGGCCAAGGCAATATTATGGTTTAGTACTAATGTCAGGTCATCAACAACCATAAAAACATCCCCCGGTATGCCATATGCAACCTGGCTGTCTGCAGGTTCATCAGTACCCCATGTTATAACAGCTGATTGCTCTGTTATGCTTGTGCTCTGGATATTTGAGATTACTGGTGCTGTTGTGTCTGGAAGACTTACAGTAAATGTATAATTAGCAGCAGCAAAAGCTGAATTTGTTCCATCTGAACATTGAACATTCCATTCGTAGGTTCCATCTGATAAACCATTCCAATCTACATTTGTTGAGGTCCCGTTAGCAGCACTTGGCCAGGTAATGTCAACTTGCCATGTGCCAGTTGTATTTGAATAAAGCTGGCAAAACATATTTGATGCAATATCATCAACAGCAGTGAATTGGAAAGTTATATCTCCATCTGTATCTGTGCTTGCATCTGCTGGCAGTTCTAGTGTGACTGTTGGTGCAATTGAATCCACAACTGTTGTATCAACTGTAAATGTATAGTTTGCAGGAGCAAAAGCTGAGTTTGTTCCGTCAGAACACTCTAGGTTCCATTCATAATCTCCATCTGCTAGATAATTATAATACCATAATGTTGAAGTTCCGTTAGGCAATCCAGGAACACCGCTCCAGCTGTTATCAATCTGCCAGCTGCCGCTTGTATTGGAATAAAGGTCACAATCTAGATTAAGATCAACATCATCAACAGCGTTAAACATTACAGTAACATTTCCATCTGCATCAATACTTCCGCTAGCTGGAAGCTCTAAGGTTACTGTTGGTGCAGTAATATCAACTACACTAGTATCAACACTAAAACTCCAGTTGACTGATGTCAAAAGTGCAGGACCATCAGAACAGGTTACACCCCATTCATAATCTGCATCTGCTAAGGTGGTATAATCATAAGTGCTTGAAGTTTGATTCAGAACAACCTGGCCAAGAACATCAGCCTGCCAAGTTCCAGAAGTATTAGAGTAAACATCACACAACATCTGAGGAGCTATAGCAGTAGCGACACTATACTCGACAGTAACATCTCCATCTGTATCAGTGCTTCCATCAACAGGATTCATCAAGGTAATGGAACCTGTTGGAGGAGGAATACTAACACTAAAACTCCAGTTAGCAGCAGCAAAAGCTGTATTGCTTCCGTCATTACATTCTACATTCCATGTATAAGTTCCATCTGCTAAGCTAAGATAATTATATGTGCTCCAACCTCCATTAGCAACAGATTGTCCAGTTGCATCAGCCTGCCAGCTACCGCTTGTGTCAGAATAAACATCACATGTTAAAGTAGCAGCCATATCATCAGTAACATTATATTGAATTGTAACATCTCCATCAGTATCTGTGCTTCCATCAAGGGGTGATTCAAGCTCAACAACAGGAGGAGTCACATCAGGAACAGCAGTTATATCGCAACCAACAGTAATCTGGTCACCAATTAAATCTTCATCAGATGTTACATTAAACACAGCTGAATAAGTTCCAACAGTTGAATCATTGCAATTGAAATAAATAATTTGGCTCTCTCCATCAGCCATGTTTGTTAAGTATGGTCCATGGGTTATTTCTAAACAGCTTCCTGAATCACATGTAAGAAGAATATTATTATTAGCTCCTGTTGATGTGATATTCTCAGAACCAGTTAAATCACCAGCTCCTTGCTGTCCTGAACCAAGGTCAAGTGTAGGTTGGTTCCATGCAACAAAAACCTGAGGAATACTTACAGTAAATGTAAAATCAGCAGCAAAAGCTGTATTGCTTCCATCAGAGCATTCTACATTCCATGTATAAGTTCCATCTGCTAAGCTAAGATAATTATATGTGCTCCAACCTCCGTTAGCAACAGTCTGCGTAGTATCAATCTGCCAAGTTCCGCTTGTATTAGAATAAACATCACATGTAAGACTAGCAGCCATATCATCAGTAACATTATATTGTATTGTGACATCTCCATCTGTGTCAATGCTTCCATCAGCAGGTGCTTCAAGTTCTACAACAGGTGCTGTTACATCAGGAACACTTACTGTAAATGTAAAATCAGCAGCAGCAAAAACATTATTAGGTCCATCAGAACATTCTACATTCCATAAATAGTCTCCATCTGACAAACCAATATAATCAAAAGTGCTTGAACCTCCGTTAGCAACAGTCTGCGTAGTATCAATCTGCCATGTTCCACTTGTATTAGAATAAACATCACATGTAAGACTAGCAGCCATATCATCAGTAACACTATATTGAATCGTAACATCCCCATCAGTATCAGTGCTTCCATCAGCTGGTAATTCTAGGGTCACACTTGGCGCAGTTACATCAGGAACAGTAATATTACACCCCACATCTATATCTGGTGATGCTAGATTATCCTCATCAGAAGTTACATCAAACTGAGCCCAGTGAGTACCAATAGTCGTGTCAGAGCATGTAAAAGTAATAGTTTGCACCTCAGCGTCAATCATATCGGTTCCATCAACCCAGTCATCTGTTATCTCAGTACAATTTCCATACATACATCTAACAGTAACGTTGGTATTATCTCCAATTGCAGTTATATCAGCATTGCCAGTCAATGCACCAGCTCCTTGCTCAGCAGAACCTAAATCAAGAATAGTCTGGTTCCACACAATATCATAAACTGGAAGGCTTACATCAAGAGTATAATTAGCTGGAGCAAAGGCTGAGTCTCCGTTCATATCAGAAAAAAGACAGTTCCATTCATAATTGCCATCATTAATACCAGCAACCTGGAACGAAGCATTGTCAGAACTTCCTGAGACAGTAGCTGGTTGGCTGTTGGCATAAAGAGCACCGCTTTCGTATATATATAGCACTGCATTATCTAAATCAAAATTGTAGGAAACAGCTGAGCAATTGAATTCTACATCACCGGTTGTTGAAACAGCTCCATCTAAAGGAGAATCAAGAGTCACATCAAAATTAATAACATTGTTTACATTAACCACAATAATACCTTCATCAAAATCTCCTGCTGGGTCTGAAACCCTTATTGCTACATCATATGTTCCCGCATCATCATAGTCTGACTGGTAAGTCAATGAGCCAGCAAAAGGCTCAGTAAAAACCTGGAAAATCAATTCATCAAAATTATGGTCAGCATCTGTTGCAGTGATATAATCGCTAAAATTTATGAAATCTCCTTCATTCATATCTACACTAGGCTGGCTTATCTGCAATACAGGCGGCTGGTTGCCCCTGAAGTTTACAGTTATAGTGGATGAAGTTGCTTTATTATTGTCAATGTCTTCAGTAACTACATAATATTCATAAGTGCCATTCCTATGGAATACATTTTTAATCAGTGTACAGCCACTTCTAATCTCACAATCCTTTGTTTCAAAAATAGTGCCATTCTCATACAACTTTATCCACCTTAACCCAGCATTATCCATAAAATCGCTTGCAGTAGCAACTATTGAAGAAAATGTTAGTGCATCCTCAGGTGTAGCACTAAAAGAGGTTATCTGTGGAGGAAGCTGAATAGCGTAAGCTACATTAAACATCAACAAAAATGCAAATATGTATAGTATTGCTTTATTCATTTTTAAAATTTGACTGTTACTGAGCCGCTTAAGCCTCCAGCAACTTCAGGGTCTTGGTCCTCGCCATCTACCCGTACAATATGCCCCCCCACTGAAAATGAAAAGTCCTTACTATTTATCTCTTTCTGAAGATTATAACAGGCCATAAAGTCTATAATGTCACCTAGTGAACTGCTCTCTGAACCAAGAGCTAAGAAAAATGATTTGTCTGCATAACTTCCTGTAAAGTCTTTGCCAACCTTTACTTCTAAAAGACCTTCTCCCTGTTCTCCCCCGCCAATCTGGAAGAGCCACGAATTAGAGCCTGCTGCAGTTTGAGCATCCCTGTTCCTCTTCAAGGTTAATGGCTGGCTGCCAAAGAAAGTAAAGTCATCAGCTGTTTTTTCTAATGAAGAAGCTGCATTTTCTACAGCCTCGCCTTGGAAATTGTTGCCTGTATTCCACAGAACAGTTGCCTGGCCTGAGGACTTGCCTCCTTGAAGCCTATAAAGTACTGATAATAGGACCTTATCAAACTCAGTGAAATCATAAGCAGTTAACTCAAATCCTTCTCCTGAAGGTACATCTTTGCCAGTATTCCAGACTGCATCAACCCCTACATTAAACCTAAGATTATTTCCATAAGTGCCAGAAACACTAAATCTTGGGCCGAAAGAAGAATAATCCACATTGCTTGTGAATGAACCCCCAGTTGTAGTAACGTTTGGCACTCCGCCAATGATTGTTGTTATAACTGCAGAATCTATCGTTTCTATATCAACCTCTGCATGCTTTGCAATTCCTCCAAATTTGTATTTGTTGCCTCCCTTTTCAACAGTGCCAGTAACAGCAACCCCATAGCCAGACCCATTTTCAGTTGTATCCTGGTTGGTATCTACAGTAACACTGACATCAGTAAATGGTCCTGTAGTATGTTCATAATTTGAAGTTTCTAAATGATTAGTTACCTCTCTTGACCAGGCTGTTACAGTTGCTTCAATTCCATGCGGGAAATCAGCATCAAGCTTTAATCTGCTCTGCATGTCTGTGTCTTCTGTTTCTGTCTCTTCTGATATATCAGATACAAGTCCGCCGCCTTGGGGAACCCCCATCTGGGAAGAATCGCTAGATGTTTCCTCTGTTGTTTTATAAAAGTCATAACCAAAATTGAATTCTTTGCTATTTCCTGCAACAGTTGAAGTTAGGTTATAGCCAACATGAGCATGAACTGAGTTAAAGCCCTCTCCAGCAGTAAATTCACCGCCAGCACCAGCAGACTGTGTTATTTCAGGTTTGTTCAGGTCTGCTTCCCGTACCTCTTCTGCTCTTTGCCTTTTTTCTTCTGCCATAGAAGCACTTTCATATTTTTGCCCTGCGACTAGGCTTACTGGACTATGGAAGGCTTCAAACTCTGACTCTGACATATTTGTCTTCTCATCTTTTGAAAGTTTGCCATCACCATCACTATCATACTTATCGATAAGCTCAGCTTTTTTAGCTTTTAATGTTTCATAGAATTTTTGGATTCCCTCTTCTGCTAGTTTTCCATTACCATCACTATCAATGCCCTTGAATATATCATAAAAAACATCAGCAAGTTCCTTAGGGGTGTTTAGCTCTCTTTGTATGCGTAGTCTCTCAGCTTCTTGTGCTCTCTTCGCCTCTGCACGTCTACTTGCTTCACTCCTACTAATAAATTCCTGCCCTTCCTCTATTTCAACCTCAAGATATTTAGCTAAATTCAACCATTTATGGGTGTCCTCTTTGGTCATTCCTTTTATATCCCTAACAGGGTCTCCAGTAATTTCTTTACCCATAATCTTTCCATCCTTATTAATATCATATTTTTTAAGAAAATATTCCAGATTAGAGTTCCTGTATTTTTGCCATGCACTATACTCTGCTCCGACTAATTTTCCATCTCCATCATCAAACTCTTGGCTTAGGAATGCATGTATATCATCATCAAGTATAAGAGGTGCTTTATCTGGTTGTGTAGGTTGCGCTTCTTCAGGTTGTGGCATTCCAGGTCCTGCAACCTCAGGCTGTGCCTCTCCAGGTCCTGCAATATCACCAATAGCCACTGTTGGGTAGCTGATGTACTCTACACCCTCTTCGATGTTCAAGGCTCTTAGGGTCTTATAGAGATTATCAATCTCAACCTTTGCTCCATCTTCATTAGGACTTACATCTTTTATTTTTTGAATATCTGCTTCTGAAACATTGAGGATATCAATACCATACCGATTCAAGAAATAAATTGATCGAGTTGCTATGAATTCCTCTTGTAAATTCCTATACTCCTCTCCTGTTAGCTTGCCGTCTCCGTCATCGTTAATTTTTATAAGTGTTGCATAATCATCCTCACTAATAACCTTCTTACCCTCAACTTCGTCTAAAACAATCTCAGCTACAATTCTTGCTAACCCTTTTCCTTCATCTGCAGGTGTTTCTGCTGCTTCAGGCTCTTCTTCTGGCGCTTCTATAGGTTCTGCTCCAGCTTGCTTTTCAAGCTGCTTCCTTTCATACTCACGCCTCCCTTTTGCCGCACGAACTGCTCCTTCAGAACCGGTGTATGGTGTGTCAGCCTTTATACCCTGAGCTACAACTGATTTATATACATATAATGCTCTGTTCTCTGCGTTTCCCCTTTCTACTGTAGAACCAGGACCAAGTACTTTTCTAAGCTCTTCTTCTGAGAATTTACCATCACCATCTGTGTCAATACTCTTAATATGTGCAGCTTCTGCCTTTAGATATTCCTGTAATCGTTCGTATTCCGCTCCTTTTAATTGACCATCACCATCTTTATCAAATCCTGCGAATACAGCATAGACATGGTCCTCGAGCATAATTGGTTCTTTTGTTGCTTCAGCCTCAGGCTGTCCCTCTCCAGGTCCTCCTATAGGCTGGACCCCTGCTGCGCGTGCTGCCTCTGCTTTTAGTGCTTCTGCTTCTGCTGCGCTTCTGCTAACATACTTATTCCCTTCTACTAACCTTAAGTCCATAGCTCTTTTGACAAAGTCTGCCGCATTTTTATCCTGCTCTGAAACCAAATCTTCAGGAGCAGAATTCATTATCTTCTCAAG
>JAHWIK010000026.1 GCA_019322485.1 Candidatus Woesearchaeota archaeon | reverse complement strand
GCTTTTTTTCCTCAAATTCTCTCCTGCCAGAGGCTTCCTCCTTAAGCTTCAGCTCAACAGTAGACATCTCTTCTTCATTGAGCTGCTTTGACTGCCATTGAAGATTAATGCCGTCACCCTCATTCCTTGGTATCACATTTATCATAAAGTGGGCCACTGTCTGGCCGGCAACAACGCCATTCGAGACAAATATATTGGTTCCCTCTATCTTAAGGGTGTCAAAGATAGCGCTTGAAACAGCATTTGCAACCTTAAACAGCTTCCCAATCTCGTAATCAGGAACCTGCTCAAAGATAGGATAATGCTTTTTCGGCATGACAAAGCAATGGCCGATATTAGCGCCGTTTATATCGAGGATTGCGAGTATATCATCATCTTCATAAACCTTCTTTGCGGGTATCTTGCCCTTCACTATTTGGCATAATATGCAGCTTTCTTCTCCCATTTTAGATTCCAAGGACTCTGGCTATATCATCAAGGTCAACAGCAAGGTCCTCTCCCTCTTTCTTCGGTTTTTCTTTTGGTTCTTCCTCTTTTGGCTTTTCCTCTTCTTCCTCTTCCTGTTTCTTTTCTGTCTTCTTCTTTTTCGGCTTTGCTTTTTTCTTTTTCTTCTTTGGTTTCTTCTCAACAACCGTGACACCGGGCTCAACAATAACCTTTACCTCTGCTGCTGGAGCTGCTTCTTTTTTCTTTCTTTTTTTGCGCTTTGGCTTTTTCTTCTCAGCAGCCTTTTCAGGCTCTTTCTTCTCTTCTTCAGGAGGCTTTTCCTCCTTAACAACAGCCTCAACAAGCTTTGGCTTAGCCGGCTCTAGCTTAGGCGCCTCTTTCTTAGCCTCTTTTGCAGGCAATGCTATTGGCGCAGGCTTGGCTTCTTTTTTCACCATCTCTTCTTTTTTGAGCTTGAGCAGCACAGCTAATTTTTCCCTGATTTTATCAGCAACCTTGTCCAGGTCAGGTTCAGAATGCTTTTTTTGCGGCAAGGAAAACTCTATTCCATCGCCTTCTTTCCTTGGGATAACATGAATCATGAAATGCTGTGCTCTTTGGCCAGCTGCAGGGCCGTTTGCAACTATTATATTAGTGCCAGTTGCTTCAAGTGATTTTAGAACTGCATTTGAGAGGAACTTAGCAACCATGAATAAATGAATAACCTCTTCCTCAGGTATCTGAGGCATAACAGAATAATGCTCCTTTGGCAGCAGCAGGATATGGCCTGGGTTAGCAGGGTTTATATCAAGAATTCCAATACTTTTATCGTCTTCATAGATTTTCTTTGCCTGAATCTTTCCTGAAATAATCTGGCAGAATATGCATTGTTTCTTCTGAAATTCCTTCAACTCTTCAGGAGACATATTCTTCAGCTTTTCCTGCAGAGCTGCAACTTCCTCTGGACTTGGCTGTCTTCCTTGCGGCTGTTCTGGCATAAGTTTTTCTTTACTACTTCCCTTATATAAATTTTGCTAATATTTGAGAGAAATTAGTCTACAAGGTGTCCAAAGGGCTTTTATAGCTGGTTTGGTATTAGTTCTTTTAACAGGCATTATTGCTGTTCCAGCGGCTGCATTGGTATTGTTCGTTCTTGGATTGATTGTAGGGTTTCTGAATATTGCAGCGAAAGAGACTGAAAAATTCTTGATTGCAGCTATTGCCCTTATATTGTTAGGTGTGGCAAGCATACAAAGCCTGTCAATTTTAGGGACAACTGTTGGTACTGCATTGAATACAATTTTGGCAAGTTTAATAGCATTTGCAGGAGCTTCAGCATTAGTTGTAGCAGTTAAAGCTGTAATTGAGATGGGCAAATAATTTTAAATTTTTGTTTTTTTATTTTTATAATTGAAAAAGTTAGGGTATTGGAAATTACCCCTTTAATTCTTTTAGTTTTGTATCACATTCGCTCACTAATTATGGACTCCAGATTTACTTTCTCCTCACTTCGTTCGTAGAACTTTTCAGCACTCAATTCGCCAGAGCGACTTCGCTTCCGCTACGTCCTCGGCTCATTGGTGGAAAAGGAACCTAACATCGTTAGTTTCAATTTTGGGACTTCGGCGACCCTTGATTCTTTAACTGTTAAATTTATTAGCAAATTATATAAGTGTTAAAACCTTAGTGATTAAAATGGCAGAAAAATATTATTTAGATTCGTCAATCTGGATGGATCTTTATGAAGATAGAAAAGGCTACAAAGGAGAACCATTAGGAGATTTTGCTTGGAAATTGTTTGGTTTCATCAAAGCAAATAAATTCAAAATAGTAATCTCTGACCTCATAATTAGGGAATTAGAAATGAATTATTCAGTTCCTGCGATAAATGGTATGATGAAGCCCTTCGAAGATTTATTGGAAAGAATCTCAATTACACCAGAAGAAAGAGACGAAGCTGAAAAACTAGCCGAAGAAAGGCACATCCCAAAAGGTGACGCTTTACATGCAATACTTGCTAGAAATCATAAGTTGATCCTTATAGCTAGAGATAATCACTTCAAAGAATTGGAAGATATCTCAAAGCATCACAAACCAGAAGATATTACTTGAGCTTCTTCGATATTTCATCAAAAGCTCTTTCTCTAATTTTCTCAAATTCTTCTGGAGTGGTCTTCTTTTTGGCTGCACCCTTCAAGTGCGCAATACTAGTCATTGCTTCTTTTAGTTTAGATTCTTCAACTTTCTCTCTTAGGGCGTTTCTAATAAACTCGGTTCTATTCTGATAGCCTTCTTTCTGTACAACAGAGTCTATATCTCCCAAAAATCTATCATCCAGCTTGACTGTTATCATTTCTGTTACCATATAGCTATTGTATATACAATGACTATATAAACTTTACTATTTTTCTGCCATTTTTTATTAATCAAATAATAATTTTAGCTATAAATTGAACGTTAAGGGGTCGCCTTCGTCCCAAAACTAAAAATTTACTCCGTAAATTTTTTCCTCCATCTCTAAACTTCTCAGCCCTGAACTTCACTTTCGTTTCGTTCGGGGAGAAGTTTGAGGTCGGAGAACCTAACATCGTTAGACTCAATTAAGGGGCCCGCTTGAAAATTCTTTACAGAAAAGAATCCTTTTCTTTTGCTGCATATCTGTAAATTCTTGTATTTGTTTAAACCCGTTTTTTTGAAGAATAGAAACAGCTGGTCTGTTAGTATTAAGGGTATCTGCATATAATCCCTCATAACCTAGTTGCCTCATCATCCCTAATGCATGTTTTACCAACATACTTCCAATACTTTTTTTCTGAGAATCTGGGTGAACTGCCACTAATTTCAGATAGAAGTAGTCCTTATTCAAGTTATTAAGATGGGGATACAAATTCTTCAGATGGTCAACTAATCCACCCCATGCGAAACCAAACACTCTTTGAAACAAATTACAATCTTCTCCAAAAAAACAGAGCTTATAGTAAACTATATACTGTTTATTAGATATTCCTGATCTTACAGCCCTAATATTGATGGGAAAGTCTGAAAATCCACATAGCTTGGCAATCTTGATTATGCTTGCCGCATCTCTTCTTTTAGCAAATCTTATTCCCATACCATTTAATTAGGTAGTCAGGTATAAATAATTTTTCTAAAGCGGGCCCCTTAACTTCTCATTTCATTCGACCTTCTCACTCTGAAATTTTCAGCTCTGAGCTCCCTTTCGGTCGCTTGAGGAAAATTTCGAGGAGAAGGGAGTCTAACGACGTTAGGTTCAATTTTGGAGTCAGCTAATTAGAAAAATAGGGCTTTGGCTTTAAAGAAAATAGTCCATGAGATTATAGAGTTTGTTAACTGCCCTGCTCCATAATGATTCGGGTCTTCCTGCATACTCATCACGTTCTTTAATTAATGTAGCAGATACTGGCAATCCGCCATTATACCTTCTCTTGCATTCTCTTCCAACCAGTAAGTGATTTGCAGCGAGTGTATCATAAAATGCAATCATTGAATCTATAGAACTTCCATCAAGGGTCCCAACCCCTCCAATTGTTCTTTCATTTGAGTCCATTTTAAATAATCTGATTAAATCAATTATATAAATTTTCTTATTTTAGCCAAAGCCCTTTGATTCTTTTTCTTTATTGGACTTTGTCCATTAATTGCTGACTCCAAAACTAAAAATTGCTTCGCAATTTTTTCCTCCATCTCTAGAAATTTGAGATCGTCAAAATGCTTTCGCATTTTGTCGTTCAAATTTGAGGTCGGAGAACCTAACATCGTTATATTCAATCGAAAGAAAGACCTAAAAATAGAGGGGGCGGAATTTTAACCGAAAGGTTTATATACTACTTTATAGTAACTAATGATTTCATGGTTGCAGATTTAAAAAAAATTGACACATTAGACGAATTAAAGGAATTAGAATTAGATACTGAATTATTAGTTATTCGTAAAGGGCTTCAACCATCTCCTGGCTGTTCTACTTTTGGCTATTTACAGGCTGTAAGCTCAGATACCAGCTTAACACTTAAACGGAGCGTCCACTTGCCTTTTGCAATTAGAGTTGCTGAAGACGCAGATTCAAGTGGATTAGTAGATTTCTTGCGAAGTGTCTCAGACCCAAAGTATTTTCAAGAGGGGGCAGTAGATTATAAGATGAATGCAAGTATGCCAAGTGAAGCAGTGGAGATATACCAAGTTGAACAATTTTAAAAATTCCGCCCTTTGATTCTTTATTTTTATTGGACTTCGTCCTTGATTAATCGGTCTTTCTTTCGACTTCTCGCTATCGCTCGACCTTGCATCTCTGGTCGTCGCACTCTGAATTTGCTTTCGCAAATTCGAGGCTCCTCCCGAGGCAAGGGAATATAACATCGTTAGGTTCAATTTTCAGGCTCGCTCGCTAGAACTTCTGCAAGTTTCTCTGGATGAATCTCAGTTGGTTTTCCAGCAATAAACCACGCCGTTCTTGATTCACATTCATGACTAAAATAACCTACTTTCCAAGCAGTTTCACGATATAACTTATAAGCCTTCAATTTTTGAAATTCATCAGATAATCCCATTACTCTATCCCTTATTTCAAACAGTCTCTGTGGAACTTCTTGTGCTTGGAAACCACTTGCAACATATTTATCTAGTAAAACAAAATATTGGTCATAAAATTCTTGCACTAATGGTTGACACTCAGAAACAATTGATTTGCCTGTTTCCTCATCTAATCTAGAAACATCTATTCTTGCATACGTATCTCGCATTGATTCTTCTTCTCGTCTTAATGAACTCAACCATTCATTTAATTCTGGATCTTTAGCACCAATATAGTGTGGAACTGTAGGTTTAAGGCCTTCTCTAATAGATTCTAACCTTGCACCTCCTAAAGCCATCAGTGGCGCATCACTCATTAACGTGACATCCAATATTTGTTTTAATCTTGATTCATCCATAGTAATAGGTATTGTGCAGAAATATATAAAGATAATGCTCGCGAGCCCGAAAACTAAAAATTCTCACTTCATTCGAATTTTTTCCTCCAACTCTAAACTTCTCAGCCCTGAACTCCACTTTCGTTTCGTTCGGGGAGAAGTTTGAGGTCAGAGAACCTAACATCATTAGATTTAATATTACTCGGGCGATTTGTTTTATAATAAATTAAGAATAATCAATTTGAGGGCGGGGCGTTAGATATAACCTTCTTCATGCAACATTTCTTTTGTAATTTCTGGAACTAACTCTCTTAATGCATTTCTGTTTGCTTCATCCAACCCTTCTAGAATTTTTTTATTATCTTTTATCCACCATGCAGAATATTGCCTCAATAGTTCATCTCCTTTTTTAGCTACTTCTCTAAATTCTTCTCTAGTAGCTATTCCGTGATCACCCCTATTGATCATTTCTACATATTCATGGACTACTAAAAATCCATAATAATCTTCAGGTACATGGTCTTTTACAATAAAAAACATAAAATTCCCATCATTAATTGCTTTTTCCAATGTCCCCTCAGAATCTCTATAATAACTTGGAATATCCACTACAAGAGTTCCAAAAGCTCTTCCTTTATAGGGTTGTTTTTCGCAAACCTCATCTGGAGATACAATAGCATATTCTAAATCGTATTCATCGCTAGTATATCTTCCAATTGAACCCCTATCTCTAGCTTTTTCATATAATGCTTGATGTTCCCGAAATATATTTTCAATATCTTCATTTGATAGTTGCATGTCATTTTGTTATTATTGCTTATTTATAAATCTATCTATTATTTACTACTATGAAGGTATTACACCAACAACGCCCCGCCCTTAATCTTTTAACAAATCGCCCTGCGTCATACTCAAAATCTCTTCGAGATTTTGCCTTGCAAGAGTGAGTTTTGAGATCGTCATTCGCTTCCACTCATGTCGTTCAAAACTCCTCGCAAGGAAATCTAACATCGTTAGACTCAATTTCACTCAGAACACACAAGAGACTGGGACACACTCAAATTAACACAAAATTTATATATTGTAAAACTCAAAATACCTGCAGAGGTGATATCTTATGGCTGACACAATAGACTTGATTGCCAAAATCTTATTGATTGTTGGCGGCCTAAACTGGGGTTTATTCATCTTTGGGGTAAACCTGGTGGAAATAATAAGCTTTGGAGTAGCAATAGTAGCAAACATAGTTTATGCTTTAGTGGCAATTGCTGCTATAATAGAGATTGTTAAATTAGTTAAAAAATAACTTTTTTATTTTTTATTTTACCAAATCAACCAAAAACTTCTTAGATTTGTGTCTGCCATAATACCTATAGAACCCTGGTTTTAATTTTATCCTAGCAATCAGTCTCTTTTTAATAATTTCAATGTCTTGATTATTGGGTTTCCAGTCATGGATTAATCTTTTATCAAACTGACTAAGTTTTATAGTTTTATTTGCATTAAAGCCTCGTTTCTTCATCTCTTTCTTAATCAACTCGTGCCTTTTTTTAAGATATTTCAATTTATTCTTAAAAAACAATATATGCCCTTTTCCCAGTAGATAATTAGAGGGAGTTTCCCCCAATTTAGGATATTTTTTAACATAACCTAAAAGCATCAATATTTCATCATATTCTGCTATCAAGTGCTGATCAGTTAGCTTTCTTGGATTAATTAAGTTTACTCTTACCATTTTAATTTAAAACATGCAGGAAAAAATTAAGCACAGCTGCAAAACTAACCCATAGTATATAAGGAATTAGTAAATAAGCAGAAGTCTTATTTATTCTATAGAAATAGAATATTGTTGTTAATATAGCGACCCATAAAAAAACAATTTCAATCAATGCGTAAAAAGGCATTTGCATACCGAAGAATAAAACAGACCATAATGCATTAAGAAACATTTGAACTCCAAATGCAATAAAAGCTTTCTTATCTGCTTTTTTTATCCAGACTAAGTAAAGAGAAATCCCCATCATGAGATATAGAATTGTCCAAACAGGCCCAAAAACCCAATTAGGAGGATTGAATGATGGTTTATTCAAAGAAACATACCAAGTTGAAACAGAATTTGCTGTAAAAAATCCGCCAATGGCACTAGCTAAAAAAGGGATTAAAATAGAAATTATCAATTTCCAAGTTTTCTTCATTATACCTTAGATTAGCTTAGTTATATATTAAATTATTGTTTGAGTGTGTCCCTTGACTGTGTTAATTAATAGCTTCGCTAGATTAAGTGTGTTCTGAGTAAAACTCCTCGCTCACGCTCGGCATTACATCTCTCAACTTTTCAGCTCTGAAAATGCTTCCGCATTTTCGAGGAAAAGTTGGAGGTAATGGAGTCTAACATCGTTAGATTTAATTCAGAAAAACTTTTAATCAAGAAAACCAGGAAAAAATCTTAAGACCAAAACTCATTAACCTGGTCTTCATCTTGTTCACAATACCAACGCCTTTATATTCTATCCCGCCTGAATCCAAAGCATACTTGACTGCTTGTCCGGGGTTATCAGAATCCAGAATCTTCTGCATAACCTCTTCTGTCGTGTACATGTTAATCGTGGGTTTTTCAAGGCCGCCTGCCTTTAGCTTAATTATTCTGGCTTTTTCAGTTACAGCTCCGTACCTTATCACCCCACCATTGCTTAGAATAATATACAGGTTAATCCTTCCGTTGCCTATAATTGATTTTATAATCTTTGGGACTTTATCGAGGTTAAGGTTATAAGTGCCTATAAAGTCATCCAGTTCAGACTGCTCCCAGCCAAATGTGCTGAAGAAAAGGGAAGCAGAATCGTTTACAACATTGCACTCTATGATGTCATACTTATCTTCAAGTTCTCTTGTATTAACCCATTTTGTCTCGGTAACTGTATAAGCACATTTTGAGGGGGTGCAGCTATAATCCCTGTATTCGCTCTCCTGCTGCTCTCTTGAGCTGCATTTCTTTCCCTTGACGGTCCGGATATTGTTTAACTTGTACCATCCGTCTTTTGCATCGCAATCCTCTGATTCGTAGTTCCAGTTGCAGTTGTCTCCGCATGAGCCGGAGTATTTCCTTATGCTGCCCTCACATACATTGTTCCATGTGCTTGAGCTGTCGCACGCTGCATTGCATATGCCTTCGGTGCATACATGGACGCATTTTTTCTTTTCTACGCAGCTTGCCCTGACCATCTGGCCTGATTTGCAGGAATCGCACCACACGCATGCGGGCTTAGGGCTGCAGTCCTTTTCGTTTCTGTACTCAGCGCATGGGAGAGTATAATCCACCCATAGTTCAGGCCCGTCATAGTGGCAGTCCCATGCGTAAATCCCTTTGTCATCCCGTCCTGTGCCGCAGAAATAATGTAGCCTATCGGTCTTTTCATTTACAAGCTTTACAGCCAGGCTTATCACGTCTTTTTTGAGCACGCCCTGGACATTCTCCTTTGGAATTGTAAAACTAACATCCCTCGTGTTCGACTTGACTATTTTTGTTGTCCCAGGGCCCCATTCTGTAGGTGCATTGTTCCATGTAAGGCTGTATCTTGTCCAATCTTTTAAATCAGTATCCAGGTCTGATACAACATACACCCCTATTTCATCACCAACATCAACCCTGTCATAATTCCAGCCAAGAAAATGGTGCAAATCCAGGCGCACCTCACTTATTATAGCATTATCCGGAATGCTTGATAAGTCAAACTTGAGAAATGCTCTGCCCCTTTTAATTTCGCATCCTGGGCAAAAACCCCCTAAAGTATCGCTGGTCCACCAGCCAGCTGTCAATTGCTTACCACCGCCATAATTAGAGTTCTTGCTTTTTGGATGGAATGAATTTTTGTATACACTGACCTCGTCTTTAGGAGATAAAGCAATATAGTCGTGGCTAGAACCATAGCTATAGTCGCTGCTGCTGTGTAAAACATAATCCTTTGCATAGGACACAGGACAAAGTATGATAATGAATAGAATTATTAAAAAATATCTTGCCATAAACAATATTCTCTATTTATGCAGTTTAAATAGTTTATGGCAGTTGCGCAAGTCAGCACAAAGGCATTGCATCAATTAGTTTTGATCTTTGTTTAGGACTATATTTAAAACCAAGTAAAAAGCATGCTTCGCATTTTAAGAAAAGTTTTTTCTGAACTCGTCTCGGGACTTCGTCCCTCGCGCCTTGCATCTCTGGTCGTCGCACTCTAAATTTGCTTCCGCAAATTCGAGGCTCCTCCCGAGGCAAGGGAATATAACATGCGTTAGGTTCAATAAATCTGGAGTCCTAAAAATAAGGGGGCAATTCCTATTCTACCATTTGTTTATGTTTTCGTAATACCTTTCTTAGTGCTTCGAACATTTTATCTCTCACATTCTGTAAATGTAATGCCTCATCCACACTAATAATAGCACCGTCTTCCGCCTTATATCTATCTGGCTCAACCTGTAAAACATAAGAATTGATATCACCTTTGTTCCAAAACCAATCAACACTGCCAAATTGTATATTTTCTGGATCTATCTTTACGATGGCCTCAAGGTCCTGATATAGTTTTTTTCCTTTATCATTATTTTCAATAACAATGGCGATATAAGCTATCCTATATTCAATTTTAGAATCCTCATTGTAATTTGATAATGGGCTAACATTCTTTGGGTCTTTTTGACCTTCATGAACAAAATGACCATAACAACTTTGTAGCAAAAAACAATAAGGAATTGTGGTGAAGCCCTTTATGATATCAGTTATTGGTGGGTCAATCTCATCATAATCTAATTTATGTAGTGCTTCATCTTTTTTCTTCTGATAATGAGGATTCTCTACAAAGGATTTTGCTTCTACGAATGTTCCTGCCATACTAATTGTAAATGGTCCGGAGTATTTAAAATTAGTGTAGTCTTTAGAAATTGCCCCTTGTTTCCTTATCTTTATTCATCGCATTCGCTTACTAATTACGGACTCCAGATTTACTCAAAACCCTTTGGGTTTTTTCCTCCATCTCTGCTCGTTCCACTCCAAGCTCCTTTCCAGTCGCTTTGAGGTCACTCACGAGGTCGGAGAACCTAACATCGTTAAGTTCAATAAAATTTGAGTTCCTTTTTTAGACTAGGGGGTTCCGGTCCTTCGGACATATAGACCGCTTCGCAGGAATTAATTGGGCAGTTTTCCAAAATATTTAAATAACCTTAACTGTAGTTTAGTACTATGATACCAAAAAAATATTATCCGCTAATCTTATTCATTCTAGGTTTTGGAATATTTATTTTCACACGATTAAGTAAATTAGTGCCAACTATTCCTATTGCAATTGTAATTTCATTTGTTTTTATATTAAGATTCTGCAGAACCCAACCTGCCAAGAGAGGAATCTGGCTAACTCTTTTAGGTTTTATTTTAAGCATAAACATCGGTCTTTGGGGATTATTTGATATGGGGGGAGATATTTCTTCATTGCTTTTTAATCTGATAAGAAGTTCTCTTTTGGCTGTCCTTTACTTTTTACCTTTTATGGCCGACAGATTGATTAATCCTAAATTCAAGGACAAAGGACTTCTTTCAACATTGATTTTTCCAGTCATCACAACTGCAATATTCTATTTATTGACAATAGAAGGCCCTTTTGAAGGAGCTATACAGCCTGCAAAATTTGCATT
>JAHWIK010000025.1 GCA_019322485.1 Candidatus Woesearchaeota archaeon | reverse complement strand
TAAATTAGTTTATATGCTGCCTGGATGATGGTTGTTTAATGCGCATTTGATTTTAAAGATAAAAGAGAAGTCTTAAAAGAACAAAATTTTTTAAGTAGAAGCTTTCTAACAAATTTTATTGGGGCCGTGATCTAGTTTGGCTATGATTGGAGCTCGGGGTCGACTAATGTCTTCCCTTTATCTCCGGATAGCTTCCAACCCGTGTTCAAATCACGGCGGCCCCACCATATTCTATGACCACTGGTCAAAAATACCACTGGTCAACCCCGCGTGAGATATATAAAGGAGAACATCTTATATCCTTTTAATGGAAAAAGAGGATTATCAAAAGCTAGTTGCTGTTGGAATATTGACTGATGGGTCATTTAGGATTAAGAAATGTAGGAATACTCAGCTAATAGAATTCTATAGCAATGACTCTTTGCTACACCTAACATTCCAAGAATGCATGAGAAAAGGATTTGGAAGAGATAATACAAGTTATTTCCATAGAGACAAAAACAGATATAGAAGCAATGGTAGCCTAATCATAACTGGTTACGAACTATCTAAGAAGGATAATATAGTAAAAGTGTTAAAAGAATTATCACCTACTTATAAAACAAAGGAAAATAGTAACCCGCAACCAAGCATTAGGTTCCTGCTTTCCCAAAAGGATGAAGTAAAAGAACTTGCAGTTAGGTTTGCAATGAGTTGTGATGGCTGTGTATCAGTTGCGCACTTGAAATCTGGAAAAATTCAAGCTTCACTAAAATTTGCTTGTGCACACCCTATTTTAGTTTATGAATGGAAGAAGTTATTTAGTGATGTGGGGATCAATACTTGTCTTGATAAAGACAGAGCAAACTGGAGCAATATACATGGACTAATAAGTAGCAAAAAGAGAAGCATAATGAGATTGCAAGAAATAGGCGGATTCTATCCAAGACCGATAAAAGTTCAAAATGGGAATTATAAGGGATTGCATAAAAATCAAGTTTTGAATGGAATCTGTGAATGGTTTAAGGATAAAAAGAGCAATATCGATGCCTTAATCTCAAGAAACAAGATTTAGGGTCTCCGCGGCCCCATTTTCTTCAAAATTAGTTAAGTTTATATTAGTTAATTTATCATCTGCTTTCATGCACAGGGTTCAAAAATTATTAAGCAATTACGGCTATTGCTCTAGGAGAAAGGCTGAAGAATTGATTAAAGAAGGCAGAGTTAAAGTCAATAGCGAGGTTATTTCTATTGGAGACAAAGCAAAGGAAACTGATAAAATATATGTTGATAATGAGCTGGTAAGCAAACAAAAAAAGGTTTACTTGATGCTTAACAAGCCTTTAGGCTGTGTTACTGCAGTAAAAGACCCTGTATTTGATACAGTTATGGATTATGTCAAAACAAAAGAGCGCATCTTTCCAATTGGAAGGCTAGACTACAATACCAGCGGATTATTATTGTTTACAAATGACGGTGATTTCGCAAATAGGATAATGCATCCAAGGTATGAGATAAGGAAAACCTACTTAGCAGGGCTTAGGAATAAGATTGACGATAAACAAATCAAGAAAATCGAGACCGGAGTTATGCTTGAGGATGGGAAGACAAGCCCTGCAAATGTTAAGAAACATGGTCCAAACCTAATAGAAATAACAATCCATGAAGGAAAGAACAAGATTATAAGGCGGATTCTTAAGAAGCTTGATTTAAAGGTAAGGTTCCTAAAGAGAATAAGGGTTGGAAAGCTAGAGCTTAAAGACCTAAAAGAAGGAAAATACAGATTTCTAACAGAGCAAGATATCAAAAAGGTATTTGCCTAAAGGGACAGTAAGAAAACAAGAAAATTTAAAAAGAAGTGAATTAATGTCCAACAAAAGGTGGGTTAAATGGATGGAGACAGGAAGGTAAGAGTAACACCAAGAACATTTGAGCATGACAGGACAGACGGAAGGGTCTGGGGGAATTATGTTGACCCCAAGACAGTTAAGGACTTTAGAGGAGAGCTTGAAAGAACATTGCGGCTTATGGGCTACACGCCTTTAGCTTATAGGGATGATGTTGGACCTGATGCTTTTGGAGCAGTAGCTTATGTACATTCTGCATACAAAGACACAACTCCATTTAGAGAAGAGCCAATACTAATAGATGACGGCAGCTGCAAGCTTGCTGGAAAAGATGTGTTTAAGGTGGTTATTCGCGATGCAGAAGGAAAAAACAGGCAGCTGCATGACAGGGTATTGATGTTAATGGCCAGGTTTCATATAATAGAACCAAACAGCATAGGCTCTGTTGATGATTGCGCAGAAGGAACCCTGGTTTATGCCTTAAAAAGAGCTTATTGGCAGGACACACCATCTGATTCTGTTCACTGAACATAAATTTTACCATTTTAGCGTAACATTTATATATTAGTGCACCACAAAAAATAGAAGAGGTGTGTTATGTTTTGGAATAAAAAGTTATTATCTTTATTCATTGCTATATTTCTACTAGTTCCTATTGTATATGGTGCAGAGCAGTTCTATGCTGAGATAAAGCCAATAAATGAGAAGATTTACGAAGATGAAGCAGCCAGCTTTTACCTTAGGATAATAAACAACCTTGAAGTCCAGGACACCTACAGGATATATACCCTGGATTACCCTATGTGGAGCATTTATTCTGCGCCTGGTGAGTATTCTATCTCTGCCACTGTTGGCAAGAAAACAGATGATACAATAATGGTCTTTGTTGAGCCTATCTCTGCCACACCAGGCATATACGATGTCAATATAAAGATAAGGTCGCAAAGGACAGACAAGGTAATTAATGTGCCTGCCACAGTCACATTAAGGCACCCTTCAGGAACAAAAGAGTACATACCTACAGTCCTGATGGATGTTACAGTATCCAAAGACATCAATCCTAAAGAGCCCATACCATTAAAGATAGACCTTATTAACCAAAACCCTCTTAATATCCCTGAGCTGGAGATTAAGATAGTAAGCGAGAGCGGGCTTATACAAAAAATCGTCAATCCAGGCATACAGCCTAAAGAGAAGAAAACAGTAGAGATAACTGAACAGCTTGACCCTACAACACCGCCGCAGCCAGATATTCTTTACTTTAGTTTGTTAAGAGGGAATGAAACAATCACTGGCCCTGTAAAAAAGAACATTGAGATTATTGAATATTCAGATATTACGCCTGATATCAAACCAACAAAGGGATTGTTGAAAACAGATAATATAATCATATTCACCAATGATGGAAACGTTAAGCATGAGGGGAATGTTAAAGTAGGAACATCATTCCTGCAGAATATGTTCACCTCAACAGACCCAGCTGCCACTTCCCTAAAAGAGGAAGGCAGGAGATACCTAAGCTGGCCGGTCTCTCTTGAACCAGGTGAATCATATCAGGTCAGGGTTGTAATTAACTACAGGCCTTTGCTTCTTATCGCAATCCTGCTTGCAATTACAATAGCACTCTACTTTCAGTTCAGAAGCCCCCTGATTATCAGGAAGTCAGTCGCAGATGTCCATAAGCATGAGGGAGGCATATCTGGGGTCAAAGTCATTCTAAACATCACAAACAGGGGAAAGAAACCTGTAAAGGATGTTGAACTATCTGACAAGGTTCCTGACCTTGTTGAGGTTGAGCCTGAATTAACAATCGGTTCCCTGCAGCCAGATAAGGTTCTAAAGCATGAAAAGAAAGGAATGCTGCTGAAATGGAGCATACGCGAGCTTGAGCCTGAGGAAGAAAGGGTCATAACCTACAGAGTAAGGGCAAAGCTTTCTATTCTGGGAGAATTCGTGCTTCCTCCTATGTGGGCCAAGTTCAGCTATATGGGCAGAGAAGTAAAAAGCAATTCCAACAGGCTTTATGTTAATTCTTAAGAGCAATATTTATAAAGTAGCTATAGTTTTCTAGAAGTTATCCCGCGGTAGCTCAACGGTAGAGCGTACGGCTGTAGAAAAGTCACTTATCGACATAGCAGTTTATGCTTAGGATGAAAATAAGACAGCTGTTACCGTAGTGTTGGGAGTTCGATTCTCTCTCGCGGGACTCGGGATCCAACTTTTAGTTGGATTCCCTATTTATTTTGTTCCCATAATGTTTCAAAGAAATTAATGAATGACTCTGTTACTTCTTTATTCTTTATCGTTATTATTGTCGGTTCTTTTTTCTGAATCAATAATAAGGTAGTATCTCCTTGAGGATAAATCTCAACTGGGAATTCTCTTTTGAAAGGAAGCATCTTAAACTCAAGATCTTTGCTGTATAGCTCGTCCATCTTAAACTTCTTTACTACCTCTTCTGCACCTCGCTGGAAGAGGATCTTGCTTTTTATGCCTTCTTTTATTCTTCTTTTATGCAAGCCCTCAAAATATTTTGCAAATCTTTTTTGGTTTGCACCAGTTCCAAATGCTGCTCCAAAGACATTATAGCTTTCTCCGGGTTTAAGCTTATCAAATGAAGAGTCCCAGGCATCTTCAAAAGCCTTGAAGCCTTTTGTAACATATGTGTCTTGGCTCCATAGGTAATCAAAGTATTTCTTATAGCTCTCAGCTATATCTTTATTCTGTGTAAGGATTCCTACCGGATTCTTCTTCCAAAGAATAGTGATTGCATAATCCTTTACAACCATTATCTGTGTTGGTCCCATCAATTCTGGCTCCATATGTTTAACTTCTGTTAAGCTCATTTCCTCATATGGCTTAGTGATGTTTTCAGGGTCTTTGCTGAATAGAATCTTTAATTTGATGCCTTTCTTGATTCTTAGATTATGGTGCCTTAGAAGAAATATCCTTTGAGTTTCAGTAACACCAGACCTTGCTCCGTAAACATAATATTCGTCTCCTTTATTACAAGCATCTCTAATCATTGAGAATATAGTTTCTATACCTTTCATTCCCTTATACACAGATACTTCTGCTACTTCTTTTGCCATGCTATACTTCATCTCAAGCTGAGGCAGTATTTCCTTTACTTCATTAACCTGATTTTGCAGTTGCTGCTGTTTTTCATTAAGGTACTCTAGAATTCTTTTAGGCGGTGCAGGCTCATAGAATTTCCTGCCTGCTTTGATTACTTGTGAAACAAGTCCTTTTTTGATTAATTTATCTAGGAGTTCGTATATCTTGCTTGATGTTGTGCCTGATTTCTCTATTATTTGAGTTATAGAGCTTGAACCTAGCTCTAATAGTGCTAGAAATACCTTTACTTCTGAATCTGTAAATCCGACTGACTTTAGTGTGTTTTCTATCATGTTAGTATCAGTAATGGTTTTTGCTATATAAATCTTTCTATAACTTACCACCCTAAGGGGGGGAAAGTATTTATATATTTGAAAGAATATCACTACTAATTAATAATAACAGATATGAGGTTTAATCAAAATGACATTAAAAATAAGGAGGCATAGAAACTCAAGAAAAGGCACAGAATTAACTTTTGCCTATATTTCTATTGAAGATGCAAAGAATATGAGAGAACGCCCCCCTACAGATTGGAAAAGAAATCCTAACTACAACGAATCTCTTAGAAATGAAGTTGTCCAACAGTTACAAGAATTTGAAGAAGGCAAATATTTAGGGATGGTTGATTATTTAAAATATTTTGCTTGGTCAAGTGAAACAGAGGAGACCTTCTTAATCTATGAATCTGATGGAACTGCAAGAGATCCTTATTTGACTTTTAGGAGAGTTGGAAGAAATATTCTTATTTTGCCTACACCTGTGATTCATAATATTGGTGGGCACATGCGTCATCAACTAAGTTCTGGAGAACTTATTTCACATTCTGACCTTAGAGAAGAGAAGGGACTCACTCAGTTTGACGATTTAATATCCATTATAAGAGAAGGATTCTCGGGCATAGAGTCTTGGGAAGGGTGTGAAGAAAATTGTTATGTAAAAAGAGAGAAAAGACATAGAATTAATTATAAACCATCCGGATTGGTGGGGATGGAAAAAAGGAATAAGGGTATTACTCATGGAGATATTTTTAGTTTGGAAGTTTTTCCTGAAAGAGGATTGCGTACAGGTTGTAGTTATGCCAAGGGATTCGAGGGTTATCATCTTGAAAAAGCAAGACCCGAAGATATATCTTCAATTAATATTCAACTTGCAGAAGGTTCTTCTGAGAAAGAAATACACAAGAAAATGGAATTTTATACTGAAAATCTAAAACCGTTTGATATTCCATACCGTTTCTTTACAGTTAGAGAAGATGATGGGGGACATCCAATATATACAAGAATTTTCCCTAAAAATCAATGTTTAGAAGAAAAAGTATCAAGGTGAAGCAAAATGACTGAAGAAAAAAGATCAGAACCAAGACAGATGATAGCAAAAGACCTGGAAGGAAAATGTGGAGAATGGAAAACTGTAAGCGGCAAAGTGGAAGTTGAGGGTAAAAAAGTTGAGATATTTTACCGCGAAAAAGTTATTGAGATACCCAGATATCGTCAGCAAGAAACTAGTATTAAACGTATCCGTCGCCGTGAATTACTCCCTCCATTTCCAGCAGGTTTCTATTTTCCTGCCGAAAAATTTAGAGGTCTAGAAGTTGTGGCAGAACGATTTGTAAATGGGAAAGGCATAAAGGAATATAAGTATGCGGAGCGAGACTATCCGCCAGCATATAGTTTTGATTCAAAATTTGATGATGTTTATAGATTTCTTACTGATAATATCTACCCTTCTCCTGGCACATTAGTACATGTAGTGAATTGGCGAATTGGGGCGAGAATTCAGGGATGGGATTTAGCAGATACTAAGCCGGATCAAGAAAATATTCAACAATTCAAAAAGGAAGGGATGTATTTTCAAGAAATTTATCCCTCTGCTCCTGGTGAGAAGTATTTTGGTTCACCTGGCGGTAAAAAGAACCTTTATTTTGCCTACGGAGACCAACCTTATGTCAAGAGATATATAACGCCAGTTTTTATTTTTGGACAAAAGAACAGGAACTTCACAGATTACTTAAGAGCTGCGGGTGCGTCGTCTGATATTTTTAAATCACAAAAAGGCAGTCATACAAATTTTCCTTTAGCTAATGGACCTGATGCGCCTAAATTGCGTTGGTGTCATGCCGAAGCCGCACTAATTCCTACAAAGCGTGGTTTGAACGTATTGTTTTTTGAAGCTGGTAACGAAGATAGGCCAGACGCTTATCTTAGAACAGGTGAAGCAAAATGACTAACTTAGCTGAAATAGTAATTGATGCAACTGATCTTATTGCTTATGGTCTACCAACTCTTTTTGGAGTATATACTGTAGATTTTTTAATAAAGTTCCGTAGAGCAATGAGAAAAGACAGAGAAGGATATGACGAAAGAGGAGAAGAATTAATAGCTTCTTATTCTGAAAATATGGATAAGGACGAACTTAAAGATATGTATAATTATGCGCAACTTTTTTTTGCTAGAGGTTCTAGGAAGAATGAAATTGGAGAACTAATACGCAAGGTTGAATCACAATTGCGGCCAATAATTACAGATGAAGTAAGACATTCTTTAGCTACTAAAGATGTTAATGATAATACTTCTTTAGAAGATCTATCTAGAACATATAGAGATACTTTTGCCAATTTTAAAGAGCAGCCTAATTATAAGGGTATTTTGACTTTCACCCCTAAGTTTTTTTCTGTTTGGGTTCATTATATGTGGAAAGATAAAGAACCTTGGCAGAGCGCATTAAAAAAGATTGGTATTGATTACGAGAATATTTCTGCGGAATAAAGTCTTTAATTTAAGCTTCTCTGCGGGATTTTCTTATTTTATCCAACAAAACTCATCCAAAACAGCCATGCTCCTAATGCAATTAAGATAACTGCACTAACCCATTGGTTCTTCTTGAATCTTTGAGCCTGCTTATGTATCAGTTCTGGGAAGCCAATCTTTCCAATACCTTTGAGCAAGGTTGACCATGCAAGAATCGTGATAGCAACTTTCCAGCTTAGTTCCCATACATTATGCAGGATTACTGTTACTAATCCCATCAAAAAAGTTATATAGCCAGTAGAAATAACAAATGCCTTATCATCAGTCATCTCTATTGTCTTTCCTAGTTGCCGGGTTATAATAAATAATGACCCAAAAATAACAAAGAAACTTCCCCAAAGTCTTGCAAAAAAGATTGAAATATCCATAACGTATCACCTCTCTTAAATAGACTAAATAGTGACCCTAATATTTAAATGTTTAGGAGTCTTCATGGGCTTTTTCTTTTTAGCAACATTTATAAACCATTTACTACTTTCTCAGATTACATGAGTAAAAAGAAAGAAGAAGCAGAGTTTCAGGAAAAAATCCAGATGGAGATTAGCAGGATTAAGCTTCCTAGAGAGAGACAGGTTTTCGGAATTCTAGAACAGCGCCTAGGGGCTTCCAGGATGAGAGTGAGATGCCTTGACGGCAAATCAAGGATCTGCAGAATCCCAGGAAGGCTTAAAAGAAGGCTCTGGGTAAGAGCAGGCGATGTCTTAATAGTTGAACCATGGGAATTTGGCGGAGATGCTAAGGGAGATATACTCTATAAGTACACTAAATCACAGATACAATACTTAAGAAGGAAAGGCTACTTGAAGGCTGAGGACTTCGAAGAGTTCTAAATTTTATTACTACTCTAGAATAGAAATCTTTAAATAAAGGCTTGGTTTCTAACTCGATAAGATGGGGGAAAAAAGAGACGCTAAACTTTTCTTATGGTCAGGTTTATTCAGCTCAATAGCCATACTTGGATTTATACTGGTAATATTTGAGTTCCACAGATTTTTCTTCATAGCTGAGTTTATTGTGCTTCTCGTCCTTGGATTTGTAGCATTAATTGGACTTGCAGCCATATACAACGGCTTAAGCTTTGGCTTTGGGTTTCTCTCATTTATGTTCGGCTTAATGCTTCTTAACCTGCTTCTTGTATATTTCAAAACCAAGCCAATCGGGCTTACCTACCTTACAACAATCGTATCTTCCTCAATAGGCTTTGTGCTGTCTGTTGTAAACTTAGGGGAAGAACCAGAAGAAGAGCTTATTGAAGAGCCTGAAGAGATTGAAGAACCAGAGTACAAAGAAGAGGCTGTTAAAAAAACCTTCAGCCCTGGAAAAGTGCTGGCAAGCAAAACAGGCAGCTACTATCATGCACCTAAATGCGAGTGGGCAAAGAAGATAAAGACAAAGAACAGGGTATGGCTTGAGAGCGAAGAAGAAGCAATGAAACAAGGGCTAAAGGCGCACGAATGCATTAAGTAGACTTTCTCTCTTCCTTTATATTATAGATAATAAAACCAATCACACCCAGGGTTAAAGCGCTGTCTGCTATATTAAAAGCAGGCCATATCCTGAAGTCAAGGAAATCAATAACATACCTTAACATTACCCTATCTATAAGATTTCCAACAGTACCCCCCAAAATAAACGCTACAGAGCTGTTGATAAACCAGCCTTTTGGAATCTTATCATAGTTGTACAAGATAACACCAATAACAAAAATAGATACCCATATAAGCATTGACTGCTGGTTTTGCAGTATTCCAAAACCAGCACCTGTGTTCTGTATATAGGTTATATGGAAGATATTCTTTATTGCAGGGATTGACTGGCTAACAGACATATTTGATTTGATTATGAATTTGGTTAATTGGTCTAGAACGATGATTACCAAAACAATGAGCCAGAATTGTTTGTTCTTTTTCATGTTACACATTCTTTAGAAGGGTATTTAATAAGTTTTCTATAATCAAGACAAAAAGTTAAATACTTTATTCTAATACCGCCTGTAATATGTTAAGAAAGCCTAAGGTAGTTAAAACGCCAGTAACAGTCAAGGCTAGAAAAAGCGTAACCCTAGATTGGTTCTTAGAAGGAAGGCCAGATATAAGAAGCCTAAAAAGATTAGAGAAAATGCGTCTTGGAAGAAGGCCTATTTCTGGAGCATTCTCTACTGATAGGATTGTAGATATTGTGATGGATGCTGGCACCTATTGGAGCAGGGAAGAAGCTGAAAAAGGAATGTATAGTTTTTTAAAAAGTGCAGTGAGAAACGGAACATACACCTATGGGTGGGCGCCTCTAGTTGTAAAAAACGCAATACAAGGCTATTATATAGCAGAACCGCATGGACGTGAAGAAGAGCTAGAGACAGAGGAGAATGAAGCTTAAATTCTTGTTCACTAAAAAATAATAACTTCTAAAATATCTAACAGAAAGGTTTATAAATACTGAACATTTCACTCTTAACAGGGGTGATTGAATGGAAATTTCAGAGATTTTTACAAAAAAGAACATAGAGATTCTAAGGTTGTTAGAGAAAGAAAGTTTGCATATCAGGGATATTGCTGAACGATTAAAGTGTTCACCAGCTAAGGTGCACAACACAATTCAGATATTTAAGAAAAATGATCTGATAATTGAACAAAAAGAAAAAAACAGGATTGTAATCAAACTAAATAAAAAAAGTGACTTGCTAAAAAACATTGAAGCCTTAATCAACCTAGAAAAGTCAGAAGAACAAAAAGAAGAAACAATGGGCTTGTTTGAGAATATTTCTCCTTTAGACTTTAGGTATTACGGCAGAAAAGAAAAAATAAAAGAAGCACTAAAGCCATACCTTTCAGAAGAAGGTTTCATAAGATATCTAGCAAAGGTTGAAGCTGCTTTAACAAACACATTGGCAAAGATGGGCGTTTGTTCAAAAGAGATTGCAAAAGAGGTTGAATCAGCAACAAAACAAGTAACAGCACAAGAGGTTTATGTTGAGGAAGACAGAATAAAGCATAACATAAGGGCTTTAGCAAACAGTATAAGAAAACGTGTTTCTGATAAAGCAAAGCCATATGTGCATTTTACAACAACATCCCATGATATAATCTGCTCAGGAGATGCAGCTAGATTAAAGGACTGCGCTAATAATGCAATAATCCCAAAACTAATCCAGTTTGAGAAAACACTGATTGATTTAGCAAAAAGAGAAAAAAATACAATACAGATTGGACGTACACATGGACAGCATGCAGAGCCAATTACATTTGGCTTTGCAATTGCACAGTATGTTTCCAGAATTGGCTCTTCTATAATAAGAATAAAGAAAGCAGCTAACAACCTAAGAGGAAAGATTGCAGGCGCTGTTGGAGCGTATAATGCATCGTCCTTGTTCATAAAAGACGCAGTAAAGTTTGAGAGAGAAGCTTTAGCTGAATTAGGAATAAAACCATCTCCAATGTCAACTCAGGTTGTTGAAGGAGAGTACATGGCTGATTTTATGCATTCAATGATAGCTGCTTTTGGTGTTATAGCTAACCTAGCAGATGATATGAGGCATTTACAGCGCTCAGAAATAGCAGAGGTTGCAGAAGCCTTTGGCAAGAAACAAGTTGGCTCCTCAACAATGCCTCACAAAAGAAATCCAATAAACTTTGAGAATGTTAAATCAATGTGGAAGGAGTTTATGCCGAGGATGGATACTGTTTATATGGACCAGATTTGCGAGCATCAAAGAGATTTAACAAACTCTGCTTCATCCAGGTTTGTTACTGAGATTCTAGCAGGCCTTTATGTAAGCGTTGCACGGCTTAATAGAGTAATGGGTAATCTAGTTGTTGACAAGAAAAGTCTGCAGAAGAACTTTGACCAAAACAAGGATATGATTGCAGCAGAACCAGCTTATATTTTGTTAGCAGCACACAACCATCCAGATGCTCATGAAATAGTGAGAGAATTAACACTAAAAAGCCAGCAGCAAAAGAAGAAGTTCACTGATTTATTTTTCAAAGACAAGGGATTGAAAAAGTATATTAGCAAATTCACAAAAGCACAGATAGAGATTCTAAAAGACCCTGAGAACTATACTGGGCTGTGTGCAAAGAAGGTTGAAATTGCCTGCGATAAATGGAAAAAAGAATTAAAAATCTAACTATTTCTTAGCTCTCTTTCTTTTCTCTTTCTTCATTCTCTTACGCTGCCACTTCCAGCGCATCTGTCTTTTCTTTTTCCAGCGTCTTGAACTTCTCTTCATGTTAAAGGCAAAAAACCAGAATCGATATTTAAAGCTTTGCATGGGAGAGGAAAATTTTATATACATCGAAGATAATATATCCTTGGGGGTAGTTATATGTACAATCAATGCGAGTCTTGCAAGAAGAGTATTGAAAATGCAGAAGACTGCAGATTAACGACAAATGACGGAAAAACAATCCATACCTACTGCAAGTTATGCTATGAAAAGAAAAAAGAGCCGCTATAGTAAAGTTTAAATAAAGGGATATTTCTTAAATTCAATTATGGCAGATATATTAGACATTTTAAGTGCGCGGGATTTAAAGCTGTTCAAAAAGGACTTCAGGGAAATTATGAGAGTAGCCTTTGGAATGGACAAGGCTTATGGAAAAACAATGGAAGACTTTAATTTCTATCTGCCAAAATATAAAAAACTAATAGAGGCATTTGACAGGAAATACAAAAACCTGAAGCTAAAGCTAAGAAGAACAGAAGAGGAGTTAAAGCTGCGTATCTTTGTAACAGAGAAGGATGTAACAACTGTTTTCAACAATGCAGCCTCTAAGATAGCAGGCCTCAAATCAGTAGGTGCAACAGGTTTTGGCATAGCTGATGTCTCAGCTGCAGACCAGTTCTCAAAGGAATTAAGCAGGGCGAAAAACAAGCTGTACATTTCCTATTATGAGGCTGAAAGCGGCTCAAACACAATCTACATTGAATTTGACAAAAAACAAAAGATGGTAGAGGTCCACTATGACCCAAAGGCTATAAAGGAATGCAAAAGCCCTGAATTCAAGTTAATAGCTTTCTACTCTGTAAAGGATTTCAACAAAAACATAGATTTGCTTGACGCAAGTTCTAAATTCGGCTTTACTGATATGCTGTCGCATGACGAACTTAAGGAATGGCTGGGAGAGTTTGAGCCGACTTGGTTGGAATAATTAACTTCTAAAAATCCCATACATAAACCAAACACTAACCCCAAACATAACAACACACAGCACCTGCCCCATTGTTAAAGCTCCAAAAATAAAACCGAGCTGCAGGTCTGGCTCTCTAAAGAACTCAACAATAAACCTGAGAACAGCATAAAGAATAACAAAGCTCCAGAAAAAGAATCCTTTTGGCAGTTTTTTGCCTTTGAACTTCTTATCCTTGCTAAACCAAAGAAAACCGAATATCAAAAGGTTCTTGAAAGACTCATAAATCTGGGATGGGTGCCTGCACCCAGCAGCATCCTTAAACTTAACGCACCATGGAACTGATGTAATACGGCCGTAAAGCTCGCCATTAAGGAAATTGCCAATCCTGCCCAGCATCAAAGCAAGAGCAACAGGAAAAACACAAGCATCAACAAGGTCATAGAATTCTACCCTCATCTTCCTGCAAAATATAAGGGCAGCAATAGCAGCACCAACTAGCCCTCCATGAAAGCTAAGCCCCCCGTGCCACAGCATGAATATCTCAAGAGGATTCCCAACAAAAAACCTCAGATTGTAGAAAAAAACATAAAATAATCTGGCACCGATAATGATGCCTATAATCTCGTAAAACAGAAAATCAACAACATCCTCTTTCTTAAGCTTTAGCTTCTTTTCCCTAACAAAATAAAGAAGGAAGAAATAGGTTATTATAAATCCTAATGCATAGATGATGCCGTAATACCTTATCTCAAAAGGACCCAGCCTGAACAAGGTAGGATTTATGTTATGATAAAACATTTTATTTCTGCTTAACACGCTTTACAATAAGGTAAAAATAGATTCTATTATAGGCCTGCAAAAGATAAAGCAGCACAAACCCCATCCCCACAAACAGGCTATTATACCTTCCGACATCCAGGTCAAGAGGAAGGTCAAGAAGCTTAGCTACTGCATAATAAATCAGAGTATAAAGAACAAGAATGGTAGAATTGACAACAAGAACACCATAATACTTATTGAGCCTGGTGAAGGTCAATCTAAATGTATTCCTCAAAACAGCCTTAACATTAAAACCAAGCGCAAAAAGGGAATGCGCAATGCTAATAAATGCGAATACAAACAAGAACAGAATTAAAATAACAGTCCTGCTCACACCTAGAACATAAGCTTCCTTAACACCAGCTTTAAAAATGCCGCTAACTGCGAAAACAATAACAAAGAGTATAGCAATAGATATTACATTCAGCAGATAAAATTTCTTTATCCTCGCCAAGCTCAGATTTATCTTATTCAACAAACTCTTGACAAGATGCAATGCATAGTATTTTGTGAATGAATAGATTAAAATCAACAGCAGGATATAGAGCAGTACTACAATTAAAGCCAAAAAGAAGTTCTTTGAGCCCAATAGGCTAGGCACCAGAAAATTTGCAGCTTTGCCAACAAGAAAACCAGCCAGCAAAAAACAAGCATCTACCAAAAGCATAAGAAGATACAGCTTTGGATTCTTCTTAATAAGTTCAAAAGCATCAAAAAATATTCCTTTCTTCATTTGTTTAAGATATTTTTGTATTTTCATTTTATACAAACAGCAAAAGCTCTGGCCTGAAAATCAATATAAGCCCCAAGCCAAGCATTACCAAGCCTCCAATTAGTTTTAAAACCTTTCCATGTATCTGCCTCAGCCTCATTGATTTTAGTGAGTACAAGAAAACACCCAATATCGCAAAAAGAGGAATAACATATACACCGCAGTAAAATGCAGTATAGCTGTAATGCAGCGCCCCAAGCTGGGTGCCATAGTTTGTTATCAGAACCTCGATATACTCAACAGGAAGTATAAGCGTGCATCCAAGCTCTATTATATTAACAAAGACTGCCAGAACTATTGTTCCAAGGATGGCTATAAACAGGGCCTTCTTGCTTGTTGCTTTCTTGACATCATCAACAACCTTTCGCATCTTCTCCATAAGCTTGCTCATCCTTTTTGAGGATATTGTTAATGATATTCCCTTCTTAAAAAAGAAGAAATCCTTAAGATTAATTGCGCCAGCAGCTATTGCTATAGCCCCAACACCTATCCTTATTGGCTCTTTATATGCCCCCAAAAGCTCTGCCCTGAGCATCATAAGGATTATTATGAACAGGAAGTACATAACGCCGGATGTTATTATAAATATCATGCCAATCAAGGCCATCTTTGTCCTTGACTTTGCGTAAACAAGGAGCGAGAGCAGAACAGCAAGAACAGCAAAAGCGCATGGATTAAAGCCGTCAAGCAAAGCAATGATAAATGTGAAAACAGGAAATGTAAACTGCCCTGCAAAAGAGAGTATTGATTCCTTAGGAACGCGCTGGGAAAAGTAGAATAGGATTATTATGAGAACACCAAGAAAGGTTCCAACCAGATATCTCTTATCAATCTTCTTCTTGAAGATAAAAAAGAAGACGAAATAAAGCAGGAGCAAAAGCAGCGGCACAGTGAATATACTCCCTTCTTTTTCTTGGTAACCGCCAGTTCTGCCTGTAGCATTCGCAGTGAAAGCCCCAAGACAATCAAGTACAGCCAATTCTATCTGGTTCCTGTAGCCTATATAAGCCATGTAGCCTTTGCTGTATTTAAGAGGGCCGTCTTCTTTGTCAAAGCCAATAAAAACCTTATCGCCAACAAATGTCCTTGGCACACCCACTGGAGCTGAATCATATTCCTCGCACATGTCCTTAAATAACTCGTAATCCTCGCTGGCAAGGATATAATTTACCTTAAGGTCTGGGTTTATCTGTTCAAGTGTTTCAAGAAAAGGCCTCTCCTGCGCGCAATAAGGGCACGTTGTTGAGTAGAAAAAATAAACCTCACAGGTCTCTGCATAAACAGAACTAGCTAAAAAAAATGCAAAAAATAAAATTAAAAATATCTTCCAGTTCATTCAATATCCTTAGCCCCCGCATCCGCCAGAGGCTGCTGCACCAGTTGCTGAAAGAGCTTCCCCGCATTCCTCTGGAGGCTCTTCAAAAGCATTGCATATAGCAGTCTTGTATGCTTCTGGTGTTCTTGCTCCGCCGTATTGGACGCCATTGATGAACATTGTTGGAGAACCCCTGACACCTAAGCTATCAGCTTCTTCCTTGTCAACCCTATAGATAGGGAATCTTCCGCTTAGCCAGGTATCCTTGGCTTCATAGTCTTCAGTTATTTGGAACTCTTCATCTGCTTCCTCAATGCATGCTTCTACCTTATCTTCATCAATGCCTGCTTCTTCACCGCAAGCCTCTGCATCCTTTGAACCAACAAAGCATTCCACATAATCGACATACTTTGATTTTTGTTCTTTCTGTATGCAGTACTGCCTGTTGTTTTCATCAATCTCTTCCAGGCCGTGCATTATATATGGAACCCATTTGATATTAATCTCAGCATCATCCCCAAGCAATTTCATTACAGGATACAATCCCTGCTGTGCCTGAATTCCATATGGACAATATGTCATGATAAATAGGTCAACCTTTGGTTTTGCTGTTTTTGGGAATTCCTCGCTTGACGTCTGAGCAGGCGCTTCAGTAGTCCCAGTTAGGTCTATCCCCTGAGGAAATAGAAGGCTTCCATCCTTTGTCACATAAGAATCAAATTCTCTGCCAGATACCATCAATTTCAGGTTGTAAAGGTTTCCCTTATCCTCAACTGATTCAAGGGTTGCAGCTCCTCCCTGGTCGTTTATATAACTGACCACCTTATCACCAGCTTCCTGGCCGCTCAATTGAGCACCAGCGCCTCCAGCACAAGCTGGGCCAAAACCATGAGTCAATATTGAAATTATCAATAAAAGACCTAATACTCCAGTTGCAATCTGCCACATCTGTATTTTCTTTAATTTTATTTTCTTTTTATGTGTATGTTCTTTATGTTCGTGTGAACTTTCATGTTCTTCTTCGCTCATATTACCACCCTCCTTTTCATAAATCGGTTATGCTTTTATTTAAAAATGTTTTGCTTTAATCTAAGCGTGCAAAAGCCCCAATATCTTGCACGCATTGCAGACATTGCCCTTGCTTGGCTCTCCACATTTCCTGCAATAATTAAGCTTTTCACTGGTTTTGTATTTTTTTCTTAATTCAGGCTTTTTTTTCAAAAAATCATTGACAATATTTGACTTTATTTTGCCGTCATTCTTCAGCCTGCTTAATTCGTCCCTCACAGAAGCCCTAAAAACACCAACTGCGCATGGACAGCGGCCATACTTTACTGGAAACCCCATCAGTTTGGAGTATCTCTCAACATCCTTTTCTAAAGTAAAATATAATGGCTTGATGCGCTGGACAAATTTCTTGTCTTTAACCACACCTGTTTTTGGACCAAGCTTTGTGTTTAAGCCTGGATTGCCTTTCAGCATATTCATTAAGATTGTCTGCGCCTCATCATCAAGGTTATGGCCTGTTGCAAGCTTCGCTGCTTTTAGTTTTCTTGATTTTTTATTTAACAGCCATCTTTTCAATATGCCGCATATAGTGCATGACTCCAATCTTGAGCCTTTTTGTTTCAATGCAGACCTTATAAAACACAAAGAATGCCCAAATTCGTCTCTGAAAGAGATAATATTCAGCTTGATGTTATGTTTCCTGCAGAATTCCTTGATGTTTTTCAGGTTTATCTTGGAGTATTCCCCTATCAATAAATCAATAGCAACAGCCTCAACATTATAGCCAAACTTGTTTAACAGGTATAAAACAGTTGTCGAGTCCTTGCCGCCGGAACAAGCTACAATTATTTTATCGTTTTTATTGATTAGATTATATTTCTTAATAGTTTGTTTTACTTTATTTTCAAAGGATTTTATGAATTGTTCATTACTTGTCATTTTATCATTAATTTAAATTCAATTATTGAATAAATTAAATGTGAAAATTCCTTTCTACCGCATGTTAAAGGAATTTTCATCTTAGTTTAGTTCTTTACGAAACACTGCAGATGATTTTTGCCTTCTGGAATAGAATAAAGCAAAAATCAGATTTATTTCTTGTTTTTATTGACTATTTTTTTATTGATTTCTTCCTATAATCTTCAATAGCCTTGTGCAGGCCGTCTGCTGCTAAGTTGCTGCAATGCATTTTAATTGGCGGCAAACCCTGAAGAGCCTTTGCTACATTATCCCTGGTTAGTTTCATCGCTTCATCAAGAGTTTTCCCTTTAGCTAAATCAGTAGTCATAGAAGATGTTGCAATTGCTGCTGCACAGCCAAATGTCTTGAACTTTATATCCTTGATAAATTCCTGGCCTTTTGCATTCTTCCCAACCTTGATATATATCCACATCAAATCCCCACATACAGGATTACCTACCTTACCGATGCCGTCTGCATTCTTTATCTCGCCCATATTATGCGGGTTTGAAAAATGTTCTACAACCTTTTTGCTGTACTGCATTCTACTTCCTCGTCAAAGGACTCATCTTCCGCAGGTCCTTAACAATATCTGGCAATACCCCTAACAGATAATCAACTTCCTTTTCAGTATTATCTTTACCCAAAGACAGCCTTAAGCTTCCATGGGCCTGCACATGCCTTAAGCCAATAGCAGTCAAAACATGGCTTGGCTCTAATGATTTGGTTGAGCAAGCTGAGCCAGTTGAAGCTGCAATTCCTTTCATATCAAGCCTTAATATCAATGACTCCCCCTCAATAAAATCGAACCTGAAGCTGTTTGTTCCAGGCAATCTCTTGTCAGGATGGCCGTTTAAGTATGACTTCTCTATCTTCAAGATTCCATCAGTTAGTTTCTTGCTTAGCTTTTTCAAATGACTAATCTCTTTATCCATTCTTTTCTGCGCCAGCTCACATGCCTTTGCAAAACCAACTATTCCAGCAACATTCTCTGTTCCTGACCTAAACCCTGCCTCATGGCCGCCGCCATGTATCAATGGAACAAGGCTGATTCCTTCTTTCTTATACAAGAATCCAACCCCCTTTGGCCCGTATAATTTATGGGCTGAGCTGCTCAATAAGTCAACATTCAGTTTTTTAACATCAACTGGTATCTTTCCAACAGTCTGCACAGCATCTGTATGGAAGTAAACCTTTTTCTCACGGCAAATCTTGCCAATCTCTTCTATTGGTTCAATTGTTCCAATCTCATTATTAGCATGCATTATTGAAACCAAAACAGTATCCTTTGTTATTGCCTTTCTTACATCCTCTGGATTGACCATCCCATAATTATCAACAGGAAGATAAGTAACCTTAAAGCCTTCTTTCTCTAAGTGTTTGCAGGTCTCTTCTATTGCATGATGCTCTATCCTGCTTGTTATGATGTGGTTTCCTTTCTTTTTATTGGCATACATCAGCCCCTTAAGCACAAGATTATTTGATTCTGAACCGCAGGAAGTAAAGATTATCTCAGACGGCTTTGCATTAATTAATTTAGCAACTGTTTCCCTTGACTCTTCCAGAGCTTCCTTTGCCTCTACGCCAAAAGAATGGAGTGAGGAAGCGTTCCCAAACTTTTCTGTAAAGTAAGGCTCCATAGCCTTAACTACTTCAGGATCTGTTTGAGTTGTAGCAGCATGGTCCAAATATATCCGTTTCATTTTTCACCTTTCCATATGCACTCGCGAGTGCAGTATTTCTCAACATGTTTAGTAACAAGATTCATTAAAGGGACGATTGTATCCTTATTTAGCGAATATATCCTTTGCTTTCCCTTCTGTTCAACATCTAAAAAATGACAGTCAGCAAGCTTCTTTAGGTTGTGTGATATCTTGCTTTGCTCTTCACCAAGCTTTTCACATATCTCAGTTACACTCATTGGCTTTTTCTGCAGCAATTCAATAATGCTCAATCTAGTTCTGTTTGATATAGTTTCAAAGAAAAGATTATATGATTTGCATTTCATATGATATACGATTCATATAAAGTATTTAAAGGTTTCGGTTTTAGAGTATAAGCTAGCCAATAAAATGATCATAGCCATGCTTTGTGACTAATGTTTCTTTGCCTTTCCTATACAATCTAACACCTTTCTTAGAAGTTATCTCCCCAATAAGATACCCTTTCACATTCTTTAAGTTCTTTTCAGAAACAGTAAATATCAGCTCAAAATCCTCGCCGCCATAAAGAGCATAATCAAGCGCCTTCTTTCCCAAAAGATGTGCTGCTCTCTTTGTTTCATCTGCCAAAGGAACATTATCACCATAGATAACAGCACCAACCTTGCTCTGCTCGCATATCCTTGCCACATCAGAGGCAACACCATCAGAAACATCAATCATTGCATTGATATATTTCAGGAATTTCTTTACCTTCCCATACTTTGCTTTTGGCTCTGTATGCGCCTCAATTATTTTTTTAAAATTATTTTTATTTTTTTTATTGATTTTATTCTTCCTAAATAAATGTAAAGCAGCAGTAGACTTCCCAACATCGCCGCTAACAAGAATAAAGTCACCTGGCTTGGCAGCTGAGCGCAGGCAAAGCTCTTCCTTTTTCACTTCTCCAATCATGTCAATATCAATCACAAGCTCCTTGCCGTGGGTTATGTTCCCCCCAATAATCTCAACACCATGCTTTTTTCCAGATTCCCTCATTCCTTTATACAAGTCATCAACAAACTCAACAGGAGTGTCTTTTGTTAAGACCAAAGAAACCAAAGCATACTTTGGAGAGGCACCCATCGCACCAACATCACTTGCATTAATCTCAATTGCCTTCATACCAACCTGCTTAGGACTGAACCATTTCAAAGAAAAATGGTCATTCTCAACTAAAGTGTCAGTTGTAATGACAAATAATTTATTGCCCAAGTTAAGAACAGCAGCATCGTCACCAATGCCCAAGTGTACACTCTTATCTTTAACATCCTTAGTTATTCTCTTTATTAAAGCAAATTCTCCGCCAATGTCTTTGATGTTCATTTCTTCTTCATCTCTTTACTAATCTTCACAGAACAAAACTTGCCGCACATTGAGCAAACATCATCATCTACTGGCCCAGACTCTTCCCTTATTTTCCTTGCCTTTTCAGGATTGATTGAGAGTTTCAAAACAGTATCCCAGTCAAGCTTTGACCTTGCCTCTGAAAGCTCATCATCCCACCACTGCGCACCTTTTATCCCTTTTGCTATATCTGCTGCATGCGCAGCTATACGAGAAGCAATAACCCCTTCCCTAACATCGTCTGGATTTGGCAGACCAAGATGCTCTTTAGGGCTCACATAGCAAAGGAAAGAAGCGCCGTGATAAGCAGCCAAAGCACCGCCTATTGCAGATGTTATATGGTCATAACCAGGCGCAATATCTGTAACCAAAGGACCGAGAACATAAAAAGGTGCATTATTGCAGTATTCTTTCTGCAGCTTCAGGTTCATCTCTATCTGGTTCAACGGAACATGGCCAGGACCCTCAATTATAACCTGCACATTCTTCTCCATAGCTCTTTTTGCCAGCTGCCCAAGAACCTTTAACTCGTGTATCTGCGCCTTGTCTGTAGCATCCTTTATGCAGCCAGGCCTTAGGCCATCGCCAAGGCTCAGGGTAACATCATTATCAATAGCTATATCAAGAATCTTATCAAAATTCTCGAATAGGGGATTCTCTGCCCTGTGGTGCAGCATCCACTTAACCAGGAATGCACCGCCCCTGCTGACAACGCCAGCCAGGCGTTTCTTAACTAAAGGCAATACCTCCCTTGTCAAGCCAGAGTGTATTGTAAGAAAATCAACACCATCACGAGCATGTTTCCTTATAGCTTTAAGGAAGTCCTCTGCTTTCAGCTCAAGAACATCCCCTTTTTCAACAACTGCCTGGTAAATAGGAACAGTCCCAACTGGAATTGTTGAGTGAGCTACTATCTCCTGCCTTATCTTATCTATGTCGCCGCCAGTGCTCAGGTCCATAATTGTATCAGTACCTGCACCCACAGCAACATCAAGCTTCTTAAGTTCATCCTGAATATCAGCTTTATTCGGCGAAGAGCCAATATTTGCATTGACCTTTGTCCTTAATTCATCACCTATCCCAATTGGATTCAGCTTTTTATGGAGCTTATTTGCTGGAATAACTATGCGGCCTTCTGCAATTCCTTTCATCAGCCTCTTAACAGGAATAGCCTCTCCTTTAGAAACCGCTTCCATCTCAAGAGTTACTTCTGAAAGCTTGGCACTCTCTAGCTGGGTCATTTTCTTATTCTCCCTATAAACTTCCTAACCTCTTTTTCAACATCATCCTTTGCAACAACTGCAGATATTGCAGCAACCTTTGCTGCACCTGCTTCTATCACGCTATCAAGATTATCAAAATTAATCCCGCCAATAGCTACAAACGGAATATTTATTGCATTCTTAACCTTTTCTATCATTTCAATACCAACAGGCTTTAAGTCAGGCTTTGTTGTTGTACTAAAGATTGGACCAATACTAACATAATCTGCGCCAAGGTTCTCAGCTTTTACACCATCCTCAGCATTGCGGGTGGTGATGCCTATGATCTTATCTTTACCCAGCTTTTCCCTAGCAACATCATAAGGAACATCATCAGAACCAAGATGAACTCCATCTGCATTAACTGCTAGAGCAACATCAACATCATCATTGATTATAAGAATTACATCATCACCACAAAGCTCTTTTATCTTTGAAGCTTCTTCAATCATCTCTTGTTTTGATTTCTCTTTCTCGCGGTATTGGATGAGCTTTACTCCACCAGCTATAGCTGCTTTAACATCATCAAGAACTGATTTTTTGGTTAATCTGCTGTCTGTTATGAAGTAAAAATCGATATCTTTTAGCAATTCCTTTTTTGTCATTTTATCATTAACTTAAACTGCAATCAATAAAAATTAAATCTGAAAATTCCTTACACAACCACTATAAAGGAATTTTCATCCGCTTACCTTGGTTTAAGACAGCAGATGATTTTTGCCTTAATGAAGAGAAGAAAGCAAAAATCATATTGATTTTTTTATTTTATTGATTTATTTGATATTGATCATTCTTTCCCTTTAAGCCTTTCAATTAACATATCAGCAACTTTTTTTCCAGAAAGCAGCATTCCGCCAAAGATTGGACCCATTCTTGGACGGCCAAAAGCCGCATTTGCTGCCATCCCTGCAACAAAAACATTGGGAAAAACCTCTTTAGTAAACTCTACACAGTCTTTCTCTCCCTCTGTAGCATGCATTGACCTTTCCCAGACTATCTGTCCTGTCTCTGTGAACATCTTTCCATCGCACTTTTTCTCAATAACCTTTAGAACCTCTAATGGATGGCCTGTTGCCTCTATAACAAATTTGCTTTTCAAAGCCAAAGGATCAACATGCAGCTTAGTCATATCCACAGGAGTCCAGTTTATAACAAGGCCGCATACCTTGCCCTCCTTAAACATGACATCCTCTACAGAGATGCAGTTGAAAACTAGTGCACCTGCCTTAACTGCTTTTGAACAGATTGTTGATATTGTTTCTATTGAATCTGCAGTGTAATAATGCTCAGAATGCTTTTTGTAATTGATTCCAAACTCATCAAGCATCTTCTTTCCATCTTCCTGCACTACAATCTCATTAAACAGCATTCCGCCGCCCCACATCCCTCCGCCTGGAGACAGCTTTTTCTCAAAGACTACTACCTTTTTTCCAGCCTTTGCAAGATAATAAGCTGCTGTCAGACCAGCAGGACCTGCTCCAGCAATAGCTACATCTACATCCAGAATATCTGTCAGTTTTTTATGGTATGTATCAATGATTGCCTTTGAAATCTTTGCTTCATCTAATTCCATAATCACACCTCGCTGATTCTGCCAATAATGAATATTATTTAAAGGTAATGGTCAAATCAACGAAAGGTTTAAAACAAATACATTTAATTAAACAGAAGGTGATAATATGAGAGGATTCATAATCTTTTTGCTGGTAGTTGGATTATTGTTCTATGCTGTCTACTATATAGTTCCAGATATTGGAAAATTGAAATTCCTCGCGCAGGACTCAACTGAGGTTAGGAATAAGGTAGAAGAGACTATAACAAATCAAATCACATCTGGAACAAAGGATCTTACTATTGAAAGTAGAGCTGTAGTTGATTCTAACTCTAAAAGAGAGTTTACTTCAGGGGTAAAGAATAACCAAGGCTCAAAAGCAACGTTTCAGATAAGCGGCAAGTGTGTTGAGGATGTTAATCTAATTTCACCAAAAACAGTGGCAGTAGAAGCAGGACAGGTTGAGACCTTTAAGCTTGAAATAAATGCTCAGGGCGTGCCTGCTGGAAGGCATAGGTGCAGTGTAAATGCCAAGTCAGACCAAGGGGATGACTACACTAAATGGATTGAGATTAGTGTTAAGTAAATTGTGAAAGGTTCATATATGGCAAAAAAGATCTTGTTTGTATGCACTGTAAACAGGCTGAGGAGCAAAACAGCTGAAGACCTTCTCAAAAAGGATCCCCGGTTTGAAGTAAAATCTGCTGGAGTTGATAAAGAAGCAACTACTCCCCTAACCAAAGAACTTCTTGAGTGGGCAGATTGTATATTTGTGATGGAAAAGCGGCATAGAAATATTATCCACAAGAAATATCCAGATGTCTACAAGAGCAAAAAGATAATATGCCTGTATATCGATGATATCTATGACTATATGGACCCTGTGCTGGTTGATTTGCTGAAAGAAAAGTTTTCTACGCTGTTATAGCGAAACCTTTAAATTAAACTTCTTTTTCCTATTCGCGGGTGAACACAAATGAAACTAGATAAGAAAACAAGTTTATTCTTAGGGTTGTTTGTAGCTTCATTGATTATGTCAAATGTTCTTGGAGCAAAGATTATGGAGTTTAATCTCCCAATCTATATCGCAGCTCCTTTAAATGTGATATTCCTTCCAATAGTCTTCTTACTAAAGAAATTCCTACTTGTATTAGGAAGTACAAGAGTTATTCCATTAGCTTTCTTTGATACAATACATGTATCAGCAGGAATCCTGGTATTCCCGTTATTGTTCTTAATAACAGACATAATTGAAGAAGTGCATGGAAAAAAGAAGGTTAAAGAGTTCATATCTGTTGGTGTTGTATCAATGCTGCTTCTGATTATTATCACTACAATAGCTGTAAACATGCCTGCAGCAGCAAGGTCAATAGATAATGAAAGCTATTCAATGATTTTCAAGGTTACCAGAAGAATGGCTATTGCAAGTGTTATAGCCTTTGCAATCTCGCAAATGCATGATATGTGGTCATTTGATTTCTGGAAGAGGAAAACAAAAGGAAGATTCCTCTGGCTGAGAAACAATGCATCAACAATAATAAGCCAGTTAATTGACAGCTCAGTGTTTATGTTTATAGCTTTCTACAAATCAGCTCCAATGTGGGATGCAATATTTGTAATATCTCTAATTGTTCCTTATTGGATATTCAAGATTTTAGTTGCTTTGCTTGACACGCCTTTTGCATACCTTGGTGTAAGATGGATGAAAGGTTCTGTCTACGATAAAAAAGCAAAAAAGAAATCAAAGAAAAAAAATAAAAAATAAAAAAAAATTATTTATTTCTTCCTCTTCCTTTGTCGGACTTATCTTTTCCCTTGCCTTTTGCAGGTTCTTCTTCGCCTTCAGTCTCGCCTTCCTCAGACTCTTCTTCGTCTTCCTCAGGCTCTTCGTCTTCAGGTTCTTCTTCGCCGGTTTCAGTGGTAGATCTTCCTCTGCCTTTCTTGCCTAGGATTTTAACCTTACCACCCTGGCCAACAATCTCTCTTGCTTGCGCTTCTAAAGCATCAAGCTCTTCGTCAGTAAGGCCTTGTGTAGCCTTTATCTTTATCTTTGTCTTCTCTTTCTTAACCTGAACGTTTATTTTGGCTTCTACTGCTGAGGCTTCAAGGGATGCAACCAAAGCATCAACCTGTGTTTGCTGTTCAGCTGTCAATGCGCCTTTTGCCTTTAGTCTAACACTGTTTAGTTCCTGCACAGCCTCTTCGTGCTCGTCAAGGGCTGCTTCTAATTCCAACTCATCTGCAAGCTCTTCACCAATGTCACCATCGCCAAGGTCAGCTACCTGGTCGTTAACATCGTCCATTATGTCGTCGTGCTCTTCCTGAGCTTCTGCAGCTGCACCCATCTTCTTAGCAGCAATCATTGCCTGGACTTCCATAAGTCTCTCTCTTGCATGAGCTAAGCCTTTCTTAGCTTTAGCTGATTTGCCAAGAGTCAACTTAAGGCTTATCCTTTCAATTGCTCTGTCAAGTCCATATAAAGGACTGTCTGGTGTAATTCCAGGGTCTTCTGGTGGTGGTGGCACATCAAGCTCACATGCACCTTCTGTACACGCTTCACCTTCTCCGCAGTCAGCATCTTCAACACATTCTGCTGGGTCTGCAGGTGGTACTACAGCTTCACATGCACCTTCTGTACATACCTCCTCTTCCTCGCAGTCAGCATCTTCAACACACTCTGCTGGGTCTGCAGGTGGTACTACAGCTTCACATGCACCTTCTGTACATACCTCCTCTTCTTCGCAGTCACCATCTTCGACACACTCTGCTGGGTCTGCAGGTGGATCTGCTGGTGCAGCTTCACATGCACCTTCTGTACACGCTTCACCTTCTTCGCAGTCAGCATCTTCAACACATTCTGCTGGGTCTGCAGGTGGTACTACAGCTTCACATGCACCTTCTGTACATACCTCCTCTTCTTCGCAGTCTGCATCTTCGACACACTCAGGTGGCGGTATTACTTCTACGCATGCACCTTCTGTACACGCTTCACCTTCTCCGCAGTCGTCATCTACAACACACTCCGGTTGGGTGTCATTTACTACATAGGTTGTCATTTCCTGTGCTGATGCCAAGGGCCAAGCCATAAGCATTAACACCAAAAACGACAAAATTGCTTTTTTCATTTTTCCCTCCTGTTTGGTTTTTATTTCCGCATTAATCTATTCAAAAAAATTAACATAAAACTCAAGGTTCTTTACCTGAGCATCACCCCCTCTCTTTTCATATAAGTTCAAATCACCAACTTGAAAACTGTTCTTTTCCTCAGCTGGCTCGTAAATGATTATTGCGGATTGCATTTTTATTCGAATTTTAGTATCCTTGTGCTTGTACTATGACGTTCAGCAGGCTTGGTCTGTTCAGCAGAACCTTTGTATGTTCCATTATTTCCTGGTTGGAGTGCTGGTTGTTGGGTTGGAGTAGGAGAAGTAACTGCTCCTGCAGCAATCTCCTCTTTCATACCAGAAATCAGGTCAAATCCTTCATCTTCAAGTCCATCGTTGCCCTCAATATTACGGAAAACGTCTTTCTGCTTAGCAGCTTCCTGGCCTGCCTTATCAGCGCCATCAATATGCTGCCCTATATGGATATAGACCTTCAATTGTGAACCTGGGTATAAGGGGAAATTTCTTGTTCCTTGTCCCTCATCTTTTACCTGTAAGTAAGGTAATTTAAATTTAGTACCATCCTCACCCTCGGTTTTTACACCAATAAGTTCTCCAAGAGATTGGGGAAGATTAGCATCAATATATGCCCATGGCTCTGCAAGCAGCTGAGGCAGTTCCTCAGGATTTTTCTTAGAGAATTCAGGATCAGGTTCAATTATCCTATAAAAAGGAACCTTTATCTCATTGTATTCTTGTGCCAGAGCAACTGGTGTCTTTTCACCTGGTGTCTTTTCACCTGATGCGTTTTCAGTATCTGGAGCAATATAAACACATCCTGTAATTGAGAGTGTAACAATATCCTCATGCTTAATAGGGTAAGTGGATGACTTTGGGATTGGTGTAGCAAGTATTTTTTGAATCCTGACATCAAATTGCTCATCACCGGTTGGTTGAACACGCTCAGGAGGATTCATTGCCAGGTTAGTATATCTCGATACATTGCCCACAGCATACTCTATTGAATCTGTCCAATTATAATCAAGAATAAGTACTTCATTACGTCTTTTTCTAAAGACATGGGTTTCATGCGCCTTTCCCGCAATAACAACCTCTTTACTGCCATCAAACTGCTTGCCTTCTTCAGCCTCCCTAGTCATATCATCTAGAGTCCCTGGCCCAACTTGAGGGAGGTTTGTAGCTGTATCTGCTTTAGGGTCTGGTAGAGAACCTAGTTCATTCTTTAAATCTTCCACACTCATTTTTCCTGACAGGATGCTTGATAACATGCTGGTTCCACCATTTTTATTGCCTTTATCTCGCTTATAATCAGGGGGGTTTGGCTCAGTCATAGTCATAGTATATATTGGCAAACTACTTATATTCTATTTGAGAAACAGTGGGTTAGAATTGCTTAAAAAAGCCCAGAATGGGCTCTAATTGTTCCAATATGTTCCATTAGCTCTTTTTTAGGTAAACAATGTTCTTTTTGCCTTTTTTCTCCTTATGGATGATTTTTCTTGACTCTAATTCCATAAGAAGTCTAGATAGATGAGCTTTTGAAAAATCAGTAATTATTCTTAGAGTTCCTTGCTCACAACTACCTTCTTTTTGCTCCAAAATCCTTATTATCTGCTGTTCGTCTTCCTTAAGGTGTTTTAAGATGTCTAATTCCTTTTCTGGTTTCTCAGGCTCAGGCTTTTTTACCCTCTTTTTACCAGTAGGTATCAGCTCTTTAAAGCGCCATTCCTTTAGATAATTATAACCTAAGTAAATAAGCAGAGCCGCAACCAGAACCCAAATCACAGCCCATATTGTAGGCCCTCCTGGCCTATACTGTACAAATACTGAGAGTTCTTCATCCTTCCCTAAATCATACTTCTTCCAGACAAAGATCATGCTCCTGCCATCAGTTAAGGCTAAATCCGGCTTAGGGTGCAAAGAGCCAGAGGTAATGTCCCCTTCTACTATTGGTTTCCTAAGCGTTGCCTTCTCAGGAAGTGTTACCTGAACAGTAAGGTTTTTGATAGCATCAGCTGCCCTAAGGTTTACCAGGAAGTTGTTTCTATCCAGGAATTCCTTTGTAACATAGGTTATCCCTACCTCCCTTGTTGACCTAAGCCCTATCTTCAGATTGCCATTCTCCCTAACTGGCTCTGCTGCAGAGGTATCAAGATAAAGGTCAATTGTATTTGCATCCTCTGGTAGGGAGAAATAAAAATCACCTGTTTCTTCATTAGTAAATACAAGCCTTATATTCGCAACAATCTTTCTCTCAACTATTGTAAAATCAGCTGTATAGGAATCATAAGGCCTGGCAAAGACAACAGAAGCTAGTAAAAGCAAGCACAAAAACCATGCCCCCCATCTAAAAAAGGTTATTTTTTTCGTTGTAATAATCGCCATAATGATGAAAGTATATAATTTTTTCTATTCAGTCTTTTCCTATAACAACAGTTATTTCCCCTTTGAATTTAGGCTTTTTCTCAAGAATCTCAGAAGCTGTTCCTCTAATAAACTCCTCAAATTTCTTAGTCAATTCTCGAGCAACACATATTTTCTTATCAGGGATTATTTGATTAATTAATTTTAGAGTTTTTTCTATACGGTAAGGAGATTCATAGAATATCGTCGTGATATTATTATTTTTAATTTCCAATAATGATTTTTTTAATTGATTTTCTTTTTTTGATAAAAATCCCAAAAACATGAATTTATCTGTAGCAAAACCAGAGCTGACCAGAGCTGTAATCAAAGCATTTGCTCCAGGCACAGGAACTATCTTAATATCATTCTTAACACATTCCCTAACCAAATAAAAGCCAGGATCTGATATGCCTGGTGTTCCAGAATCAGAAACAATCGCAATTTTCTTATTTTTATTTAATAATTCAATTACCGTCGGTGTTTTCTTCTCTTTATTAAAATCATTAAAAGAATCAACTTTATTCTTAACTTTATAATGATTTAACAATATTGATGTTCTACGAGTATCTTCTGCTAGAATTAAATCAACCTCTTCCAATGTTTTAACAGCCCTAAAACTAACATCATCCAGATTACCAATTGGTGTTGCAACAATATAAAGAGGCATAAAAAGAAAGAATATCAGTCACTCTTATAAATCTTAAGAATTCTAATGTTTAATAAGCTAATTTCTTGCTGTGATGGTTATGGCAGACAGGACATTCATATTTAGCCTTATCCTTGCTTACCATTTCATGCTGGCAGGCCCAGCAATAGAAAACTGGCTCGAGAGGATCTAGAATGATTTGCTCTGCACCAGGATCTTGTATTTTTATCACCCCACCTAGTTTTTTTAGGACAATAGGAGGGCAAGGAGAAACAAATCCTATCAAGTTCTTTTTTGAGTTCTTCTCAGTTTTTCTTGAGTTTTCTCAAAATTGAGTCTTGAGGCATTTCGAGATTCCATTTTTTTGGTCTTTTCAGACCGGTGTTTAGTTTTCAAATAATGGAATTCTGGTGCTTTTCAGATTTATTTTTTAATTCCTTGCCTCCACTTTATTTAGCTAAAAACTCGCCCATTTTATCCATGGGATCATACGAAAAAACACCGAGTTCTTCCAAGCTTTCTTCTTCCATTTGTTTTCTCACCTTTTTAAGCATACGAAACCACCCTAAAAGCAAAATAAGGGTTTTTGGCAGAGTTTTTGTTTAATGATTATCTTTTGTTATTTTCACAACATAGTTTTAATCATTATTTGATGACTCATCTTTTACCATTAATCTGGTATAGATTTAATCACCATTTTCGAACTCTACCAACACCCCCCTTATCATCCCGTAAGTGTTTACGGAACATTAGATATATAGTAGTCCATTTTTTATAAAGTTATGCCTTAGATTTTATAAAAATTATATAATCAGGCTATTTTATTAAAAAAACAAAATATTTATATAGTATACCTTATTCTATTATATAAATTATTAAATTATAAAGCGGGGGAAGTTACAATGGGAAGAAAAGTTATACAGATTGCAGATTCTACACAGCTTATTTCTCTGCCTAGAAAATGGGCTCAGAAGTATGGCATTAAGAAGGGAGACGAACTTGATGTAGAAGAGCAAGGCGGTAATATTTTAGTTAGCACAAGCAAGGAAAAAACTGTTGAAAGAGCAACTATTGATTTTAGGGGCAGTAAAACAATTATCCATAGAGCACTTTCAGCTTTATATAAAAGCGGATATGATGAGATAGAGATACTATTTGGCTCCACAGAAGAGCTTGAAACAATTATTTCTACAATTGAACATGAGTTCATAGGATTTGAGGTTGTTGAACAAGGAAAGAATCATCTCTTAGCTAAAAAGGTCTCAAAGATAGAGTACGGAGAATTTGACCATATCCTAAGAAGGCTGATGCTGTTTCTTATAGCAATGGGCCAGGACAGCCTGGAAGCAGCAAAACATGTGAACACTAATGACCTTAAGAATATAGCTCTGAGGGATACGAACATAAACAAACTAACTGACTTCTGCAGAAGAAGTCTAAACAAAGGGGGGATAAAAAGCAAACACACCCACTTAATCTACTACATTGTCGAAGAATTAGAAAAAACAGGAGATGAATACAAAACAATATGCGAGCACATCTCAAAGAAGAAGGTTAAGCTAAGCAGCAAGATACTTAGCTTGTATAAGGATTTAAATGAATATTTAAATGAATTCCATCATCTATTCTATGAGTTTAAGCTAGAAAAGATAAGAGACTTTGTTCAAAAAAGAAAGGAATTTGACAAAAGGTTTGAAGAAATCTCAGAACAGGCATCAAAAGAAGAAGTGAAGATATTATATCATATGCACAATGTGCTTTATCATATCTTTGATATGAACGGGCCTTTGTTAGCAGCTAGGTTATAGGCATTTGTTAGCGGCTGTAACCAACTGCTTTTAAGAAAGCTTCACAATCCTCCTTATTTTGGTACTGTACAAGATTACCAGCCTTTCCAGTGGCCAAGTCTTTACCCTTGTGCCCGCAGTCAGAACCCAATGTCCTCAGGAGAGTTCTATCAGGAAATTTTCTTCTTAGCTTACTAAGAGATTTATTGACCCTTCTCACTGTACTAGGGCTATGGTCTGAATAAAATACCTCCAAGCCATCCAGGCCATGGTCCCTAACAAGACTGTGCAATGTTCCTTCACTTGTCCTAGTCAGTTCATGCAGAACTGTGCTCCATGCAGAGGCATATTTTCTAGTAAAATCTTTATCACCCTTCTCCATTCTAGCCCTCATTAAGCCTTCTACCTCATCTAGCCTAGTTCTAGAATATTCTATCCCTTCTTCCCTTGCTAATGCCCCAATATACCTGTCCCTTAATCTAAGCATATACGCTTCAATAACCCTCCCTGGGTGGGCTAATATCATGCATTCACAATATGGCTTTAATTCATCCAAAACCTTTTCAGTTGTCATCAAAGCTCCTTCTGGATAAGGAACATAAGCTAGATGCCCCCATGAAGATTCTCTCATAAACCTGCTTCTCATCTCTTCATCATCAGGCAGGCTTTGCCTGATGCTCTCTCTGGTGACTGTAGCATGACCCTCTAGTTCAGATGGTTCTACCCCGAAGATTGTTCCAAAAAATTCTTTGCCTAGTGCTATAGTGCGGTCAGCCCTCTCTCTTCTTCCATCTCTTGTTGGCTGTAACCTGCCTTCAAGTTTGTCAAAATCCTTAACCCCGCAGCCAAGAAGATGTATCTCCATTCCTTCTGGGCCTGTAACCTTATCTGTATAGGTAGAAGTTATCTCTATGCCTGGAACCACAATAACCCCTGCATTTTCCCCAGCAGCCATTGCTTCTTCATTTCCAGAAACAGTATCATGGTCAGCAATCATAATGGCCTTTAGCCCTAACACTGCTGCCCTCGCAACTACTTGTGTTGAAGACCACTCCAATGCATCAGAGGCGGTTGTGTGTACATGCGCATCCCAAAAAAGTTTTTCAAAACCCATTTTATTGGAAATACATGTGAACCATACGAGCCCAATTTTCTCTGAGAGTGTGTGCCTGGGCTGAAAGCTCAGAGGGGACCTTGTCCTCCTCTAACATTATATCTAAGATTGAGCCCACTCTCCTTATGTGGCGGCTTCTTTCTTGAGGGTAATTCTTAAGAGAAATCTCTAATTCTTCCTTGTAAGGATTATCAGGATCCAGATTAGGAATGATTGATGCTGCTTCTGTAGCGAACTTTGTTTTATGGCCAGCCCACTCAGGATTTTTATGGCATGCTGCAGCATAATACATAACAGTATAATGGTTTCTAACTGTCTTTCCACCATCAATACTTCCATCCTCAGAGATAAGTTCATAAAAGGTACCATCGCTTGCGTATGGTCGGTCTGCTCTCTCAACATGTTCAAGGAAGCTGTCTATAGCCTTAATCTTGTCTACATTCCCCCTTACAACAGCCCATGCCCTCACCTTTTCCAACATAATTCTATCAAGAATGTTTTGCAGCTCTTGTTCGCTCATCTTGGCTGTATGGCCGTCTTCACTAATCCCAAACTCCAATAAACTTGCAATATCCATAAAGCCGCTGTAGAATCTGTTGTTTTCCAAATCAATCTTAGTGACACTACCAACACCCTCAGCAGGGTAGCTTAGAATCCAGTCCCTAGGATTTCCATCTACATAATACTCTGCAGATGATTCATGCGCCCCAACCAACATATGATTAATAAAATAATTATGCAGCACAGCATCTCTCAGCTCCTGAGGTACATTTATCCCTCCTTTCTCCAGCTGTCCAAAGAAAACATCATTCAACCTATTCCTGAAATAAATAGAATAGCCGCCAACCTGATTGGGTACCTTTCTTGTACGCGTAACAGGCCTGTAATGAGCAGCTTTCACAACATCAATAAGGTCTAGGTCTCCTGCATTAAACCCATTAGCTCCCTCTACCTGAAACCTTGCAAGCCTTACTCCCACTTTCTTCAGCTCATCTAATGTAGCTTCCCCATCAAGGCATTTCTGGTAAAGCAAGTCTCCATCTACCTTTGCTAAAGTCAAAAGATAGTGGCCGTTTATTCTCTGGGGAGGCCCTCTTCTCTTAGCCAAGGTCAGATAATCCTCATTAATGTCTAGCTGTTCTCTTAAGAACTTGCTCCTTTTCTCATTAACATCCTCAAAGAACATGTAATTCATCTCTTCTATCTTGGCTACTCTGGAGCCTGTTCTGTAGACCTTGCCAACATCTCCTGAAGTAATGATTGAATAAACAGTATGTCTTGATGGGCTGAACATCTCAACATCAGAAAAATCATTTCTAACAACCTGCTGTGCATGCAACACACTAATGAACTGCCTCATTTGCTGGTTGTCAGGTTCTTCAGCCAATAACCTCATAGCAATTCTGATAGGCTCCTTTGCGTCATCTGGCAGCACAGTCGGAACTCCAAAATAACCCCTCTCGAGACCAATGTTATTAGCACCAGACCTGCTTATAATGGCTTCTGCAACCTCTAATAATCTTATCATCCCGCTGTCTGTTGTTGCAGGACTAACAAGCGACGGCATTCTGATTGGCTTCACTCCTGCATAACTGAGTATAGTATTGATTACCTCAGTTGTACGGCCCTCTTTGGTGGATGCTCCCCCACATAAGACAACAGGAAAACCAGGCTCACCTATTGATTCCAGGCCGTCATACAATGCTCTAATGTCATCTGGTTCTTGTTGTGATGCTATAATCAATCTCGCGCTTCCTTCTTTCAAATACTCAATCGCTTGGCCTACACTCTCTACAGTTTCTACAAGATGCTCCCTGTCTGTGAAATGGCTTTCAATTGATTGCCTTAGCTCGCCGTCACTTTCAATCAAAAGCAGGGGCAATTGTTCAGCTTCAGATGGTCTCATAGCAAATGACTGGATGGCCTCGATATGTTCCTTCTTTATTCTCTTGCCGCGCTTGTAATTAACACTAAGTACACCTACTACCCCTCCATTCTCTACAATAGGTGCCACTAAAAAAGGAGATTTATCATAAGGTCTTTTTCTCTCTAAATCATACTCAGAAAAAAACTTGTCAGGGCTTTGAACTACCAAAGGCTCTAAAGTTTCTTGAGCTCTCTGGGTAGCCACATAATAAGAAACAGTGCCCTCTCCAGCCGGCTCTTCCTCAAGTTCCTTAGCCTTGCCTGTGGTTCCTCTTACAACCAATCCGCCCTGGTCGTCAAATGTCAGAAGAGTCCAGCTGTCAAGCGAAGCCGTAGGTATAGAAGAATCTACCAGCTTACCTGCTTCTTTTAAAATTGCGTCTAAATCGCGCATTTTACATTCTATTTTTATCTAACTTACTATCTACAAATTCCCCCCTTTTATTTTGCCACTATAGAGGAAGTAAAGAAGTGAGATATTTAAACCTTATGCTTTTTTATATAATTTCTGAAAAAGTTTAAATAAAATATAGTTTATTCTATTCCAGGGGTGCTTATATGACAGAAGCGAAAGATTTACGAAAAGGTGCTTACGTTAAGATTGACAATGAGGTACTAAGAGTTACAAAAAAAGAGATTGTTGCTTACGGAACCCATTCTCACTCAAAGACAAAGCTGTTTGTTCAAGGATTAATTAACAAAGGAGAGAAATCAATAAACCTAAACCACCATGACCAGATAGAAGAATTAGATATAATAAGAAAAGCAGCACAGGTTATTTCTAAACTGTCTGGTAAAGTGCAAATCATGGACACGCATTCTTACCAAACTATTGACGCTGATGTGGATGAAGAACTGCTAACTGAACTTAATGAGGGAGATGAAGTGACTTTTATTGAAGTGGAAGGTAATGCTAAAGTTTTGGAAAAAAGGTAAAATTTGATTTTTATTATAGGTTAAGAATCTATCATTAGGCACAGAAAAAGAATCACAATTAGTTGTGCAGTTTTTTGTTTTTATTTTTGATTTATTATTAATATTTAAAACAAAAACTCAATCCTGTGCAGAAAAAGTTCTCCCAAACTTTGTTTGGCTACGGTGTTTGTGCAGTCAGTGATTAATTTTTAATGATTTTGATTACTGGTTTTAGAACAATCCTAACTAATCTCCTTAACTTCTCTCTCTTAGAAATAAACCTCGCAATCGGAGGGCTAATCCTGTAATAAAATTTAACAAACAAAACTCCAAGAAAATTCTTGCTCAAACTATTATCTCTCCAGTCCCTAAGAACATCAATCTCTTGGGCAAAGGGCGTTCCATAAGCTGCAGTTGCTATAAAACATCCCCGTTCCTTTTTTTCCAGCTTATCCCTATACTCGGTTAAATCATGCTCGCAGAAAGCGCAATGCCGCTCATACAAATGAGTTAATTTCCCGCAGTAAGGGCACCTAAAATCATCCTGAGCCATTAAAAACCACCTAATATGCCTTGTAAAAACATCAGTATAAATGCCATTGCAATCATAACTATATAAATTGTTCTGTTCCAATGCAATACCTTCAGACCATCAAAATTTCCAAGAGGAATGAGATTAAACAAAGCAAGCCAGCTGTTAATCACAAAGCCGTAAAGCCCTATATTTGCCACTAGTTTTATTGGAGCTGTAACCAGTACAACGAGGAACAGCAAGGCCATTGTCAGATTAGCCACTATCCCTGCTGCAGATATCATTCCATTTCTTCTCCTGCCAACAGGACCAGCTATCATTACTGCGCCAGGCGCAGCAAAGACAAAACCAAAAAAGGACATTACCAAGGCCAGCATCAGCATATGGTTAAAAGCCCTAAACTCCGCAAAACAGCCAAAGCGCTGGGCAACAAGCTTATGCCCCATCTCATGAAAAACAAAGCCAATACCAACTGTCAGAGCAGAAAGCACAAATGCATATGCAAATTGTAAAGAAAATCTTTTAGTCAGCACTATCGCAAAAGCAAGAGAAATAACAAACCATGCCTTCAAAAGGTCTCTAAGCTCGGTCTCAGAAGTATTTATTCCTAAAAATTTTTTCTTGCTTGCTGGTCTGTGATACATTAAGAAAAGCCAAAATCCTTCTATTATTAAAGATTTTTGTTTAACTTTAGCAATCTTTATAAATCCATTTTGATATATGCGCCATAATGCCAAAAAAGTGCATACTGTGCGAGAAGGAAGCAGAATATTGTATTAAAGGGAGTTCTGAATCCTATTGTAAAGAATGCGCTGTAGAGCAATTCCATGATGTAGATTACCTGCAAAAGATAGAAGAGCAGGCAAGAAAGATAGTTAGTCTTGTCGAAGATGCTGGTGAGGAAGGGGTATCTGACGACGAAGAAATGTCTGAAGAATAATTATTATTATATGTCAACAAACAGCCTATGTTTCTCTGCACCTTCAAGTTCCTGGATTATCCTTCTTATTATTGCCTTCTCTGGGTCGGGCATAAGCTTGACCCTTTTCTTTATATCATTAAAGCTCTCAAATGCTTTCTCTTTTCTTGCGTCCAGTATCTCCCACATATGCTTTTTTCCAACTCCAGGCAATAATTCTATCTGGTGCATTCTCGTACTTAAAGGCTGTGCATTATTAAAGAAGTCAATAAAGCGCTTTTCATCCTTCTTGACAATATCCTTTACCACATACTCCAGTTCAGACTTTGCTGTGGCTGTTAATTTTTCTATAGGGAGCTTTCCAACTATGTGGTGGATTTTATCACGTTTGCCCTCTCCAATATAAACCTCTTCATAAGGCTGCAGATGAATCTCTTTCTTAGGGACCAGCTCCAGCAAAACAAAGTGTTCCTTCCCTATGGCTTGCGCTATTGCAGTCTTCTGGTATATCGGCCTTGTGTCAAATGAATAGCCATTTGGCAAAAAGTCCAGTACAATTGCTGTTTCTTCTTTTGTTCGTTCCATCTTATAGTTGCGAAGCTGCAAGGTACTTATGCGATGCTTCATGCAGCGCCTCATCAATCTTTCCTACATGCTCCCAGGACAAAACCCTTTGCTCTTTTATCTGCATAAGTTCAAGCTTCTCCTTGAGCACATAATCAATCCTTGCTTCCACCTTCTTCCTAAGCTTCCTGCTTTGTTTTAATCTCTTGAAAACGCCCGCTTCCTTTTGGTAAGCATGCTCCAAACCTAATAAGGCTGTTAATATCCTGATCATCCAATGATTAAATCTCTCCCCTTCCAATAAATCCGCCCTCACCTTATTTGGCGGAGGGAACTTGGCTTCTAAATGCATTAAAAGCTCTGACTCCTTCCCAAGCACTTTCTCCAAATCCTTTATCTCCACGTGCTCGTCTTTGACAACCTTTATTTCCCTTTTTTTGTAAGTCTTAAGTAATTTTTCATCAAGGGTTATTACCCTGCTTATCATCCTGTGGATGGTATGCTCAAGCTTTTCTAAATCTTCCTTGCCAATCCCGCTCTTCTCTTTAAGTTTCCTCACTCCTTTTTTGACTATTTCTCCCCATGTTTTTGGCTTTGTCTTAAGACCAAGCTCATGCAAAAAAACGTCTTCAAGGTAATAGTTTATATCTCTTAATTTAAAAATGATTGCCCTTATAACCCTTATGTTCAACCTAAGGTCATCAAGAACCTCAGCCGGGCTTATTTTGTGGGGGTCAACACTTAAGGTGTGCAAAATTGTATCATGCAATGCAGCTAATAGTTTCTTCTTTTTTGCCACAATTGTTAGATTCTTTTTCTTCAGCAGCTTTTCATACTTGCCGGGGTTTATCCTATAAGTCCTGGGACTAAACCTACTGATAAGTACATTCACCTCTTTTGCAAGGTCATCACAAATCTTAAGATGACCACTCTCAATCCCCACCGCCATTTTTATGTTAATGTTCTGTTGTATTTATAAATATTTTGAATTTGATGTTAGTTAAACCCCGACAATTATTTCGCTAAGAATCCTTCAATTGTTTCAACAATCTTCTTCAGATTCGGATTGTTTACTGTTAGGGTATACCCCTGTAGAACTACCTTAAGATCATCAACCGTAGTTGGAAGTACATCAATTATCTTATGTACATGCTGCTCCTTGAGCCTTGGTATGTTCAAAGCAGTTAATTTTTTAAAAAGCTCTTCAGAATTCTTAAGAGTGACAACCTGATTTAGATAGTCTTCTGTCTTTGCTGCCCTAAAGTTTAGTTCTTTGTCTCGTTTCTTTATGCGCTCAAGCTCTTCCTTTAGCTGAGCCATACTCACTGGAATCTCATTCAGGATTTCATTCTTCATTTTTATACCCTCTTTAGATGTACTGGATGGGCTATTAAAGTCTTTTCTTTTCCTTTATCATTTACAGATATTTCAAAGCACTTGCCCCTCTTACTTTTTACCACGCCAATCTTGCCCATATATCTTGGATTATACATTCCGCCTTGGTACGCAGATTCAACAGACAAACAAACCTTATCGCCTACATTAAACTTCTGGAAATAGCTTGAAAGAGATATCTTTCCTTTTCTCCTAAAAGACTTGCGCATCTTATGCCTTGTCTTTCTTACCTTTGTACCTATCCTTTTAGCCATAAAAATCAAGACAAGAGATTTAAGTTTGATTTAAAAAGCTTTTCTTTTGGTATTAGTAAAGTCTAGGTTTCCACATATCAACAGTATAAGAGAATGAATTTTACCTTAAAACAGGTTGTGTTGTATTAACGAGTGAAAAATGAAACTGTTGCGAATAGAGGGATACAAGAATAAGATATTGAATTATTGGGCTAGGTTCTCAATAATCTTCTCAATAGCTTTCATACTATACTTTACTAC
>JAHWIK010000024.1 GCA_019322485.1 Candidatus Woesearchaeota archaeon | reverse complement strand
GTCCTTGTATAAGTCAGGAACCTGCTGACTCATGAATTTCCATAACTCTTGTGGATCAGTCTCGTAGGGGCTTAGATAAAACAAGGCAATAATTCTTAAAATGGAATCATCAGCAAGGACATTAGGGGGCAGATTTGCAGCTGCCTTATTCCTTGATTTGACTTCTTTCAAGACATCTTCCAAAGGCGATAATTTGTCTGACATTTGCTTTTTACAGCAGTGTGAAAATGTCTCGGCTTATAAAATTTGACCTAGTGAAACCCTAAAAAATCTATTTTTTTGTGAAATTAGACGAACTTTTTTTCCTCGAGTACTTTGATGTTAAACGAACTTTTGCAATTTGTTGCAATTGATTCTATCAACGCTTAAAAGTTTTAGCTGGATTTTGATGAATTTTTGGGATTAAAAATTTTAATCAAAGATAAAAAGTTTAGAATAAGTTTCTAATGGTTGTCTGCTCAATTTTCAGGATGTTCTCTTTTGTCTGCAGTCTTTTGAAATCCTGGTTAAGCTTAAGGTAAGGCTTGTTATTGATGTATCTTTTTGTTATCGGGACCCCTTTTGCAACCATATTGTTGATGTAGCTGCAGACTAATTCCTCTGTAAGGCCAATATTTCTTGCCAGGTCCTTGTAGCTGACATTGCCCTTTGACTCGTCAAGCGTATAAAGAACCAGGAAAACCTCTTTTTCGTTCTTAGTTAACCTAGAAACCTCAAATTTCTTGTTTTCCTCAGCCATAAATCCCTGGCTCTTTTGAAGGAATATCTGAATCTGGTCCATGCGCTCTTTTAATTTTTCAATCTTGGAATCAAGCTCGCACAAGTAAGAATAATTTGATTGTATCTCGTTTGTGTTTCCGTTTATTGCTGCAAGATGTTCGTCAAACTCTTCTTTGACCTGGTTGAATGCAGCAGTCAAATTTAGCTGAATGTCGCTGGTAGCCTCTGCGAAGCTAGCACTGTCTGTCTTTAGAAAGACACTCAATCAACATCACCCCCAAATTTTAGAATTAAGAAATGGTTTAAATACATTTATGTGGTTAAAAATCTATGTTTGAAAATGGATATTTTGATTTTATTGAAAATAATTAGCTTTCTCGACGAGAACTAAAAGTTGTAAGCGATTCTAATAAATTTCTGGTTTTATGCTATGCATGTTTCATGGCCTTGAACATGTAATGTTTTTCCTTTCCTGATCTTGCCACAGAAATCTCGTCAAGGGCTTCCACCTCTTCCAACAGACGGTAGAATGAGCTCTTTGAACAGAGGGCCTGCTCATCCACAACAATCTCCTTGAGCTGCAGCCCTGTTGCCTTGCCGTACTTTCTCAACAAGGACAGGATCACACCCTTGACATAGTCCTTTGAATTCCTGGTTATTTTCTTTACAAGCTTCTCTTTTATCGAGGGCCTTTTACTGCTCTCAACATAGCCTAGGCGCTCATCAATCTCCCTTATCTTGGCAAGTATTGCCTCGTTGTTTGGCATGAGGTTCAGGCTTCTTTTTATCGCATCTATCTCTGATTTTTGCAATTCCACCAGGGCTGTTACCCGCGTATCAACATCTGCAATTCTTTCCTGGAAATTTTCGTAAGAATAATGTTGGTCTATGAGCTGCTTGAGCTCTTCCCTTGATTGCGGCATTGATGAAAGCTGATGGTTAAGCTGTTTAATAGTTTCATCCTGCTGGATGGTTCTGTGATAAAGATAATTAATCCATTCAAAAGCATTTTGAGTGTCCTGCCTTACATGGCCAAATGAAACTGCAAGCGCTTCATTTAATTTTTTGAATTCATTTTTTATTTTTTTGCTGAACATATTTCATATAAAACACTAGGTTTATTTAAATTTTTCGCATTTTTGGGACTGTTTTGGGATTATATTGGGACTATGGTGGGACTATCTGGGGACTATTTTATGAGTGAAATAGGCTAATTCTGGGACTATGGTGGGACAGTCCTGGGACTATGGTGGGAATGAGACTGAGACTGAGGAAAATGAGTAAATATTTAGAAAAGTTTAAATAAAAGATTTGAAATAATAAGTAAAAGGCTGGTGTTTGTTTGGAATTTTTGAAAAATAATTTTTGTTGAAAGAAAATTTGGAAAAGAAAAATAAAAAAAATCAATGGAAACAAATTAAAAAATAATTATTAAAAAATAAAAAATCAATGGCTGCATAAACACAATTAGCCAAACAAAGTTTGCCTAAACTACAAAGTTCAACCTTATTGATTTTTTGTTTGTTTTAAATTTTAAAATTAAAAAATAAAAACACAAACAAGCGCACAACTCTTTAAAATGCAAAGCATTTTTAAGATGCCAGAAATCGCGAAGCGATTTCTCAGCATGATTGTGATTGCTGAAAGTAAACCAAATGATTAAATAAAAAGCGATAACCCAAAATTAAAGTGATTGATCAAAAAAGTGATTGCTTAAAGCGAATTGCAGCAAAGGTAAGCTAAAGAAAAAACATAAAAAAATGCATAAATATCTAAAAGGTAAAATTTAAAATAAAACCTAAAGATATATAATCTGAAAGAAATCATATAAAGCAAAGGGTTAATTTAAAGGGGCTCTAAGGCCTATAAAACACATAATAAATGGCAGCTGATTATAATGATTCGATGGGGTTATATAAGCTGCAAAAATCATTAAAAAAAGCCCAAAATTATATAAAAATGAGGCCTAAATCTGCCTCAAAAAGGATGGCATTAATGCCAAAATATAAGGTCTGTTTATGAAAAGTGAGGGTTTGTAATATGGCATTTATTGGATCTAAATCAAAGCTGGCAATCAAATTAAGCCAGCTAAAGGGCTTTGAGCAGCAAAAGGTAAAGGCTGAGCAATACCCCACTGACCCTGAGATAGCTGCTCAGGTGCTCTGGAATGCCTATCTACTAGGGGATCTGGAGGGGAAAGTGAGTGTTGACCTGGGCTGTGGTACTGGAATTCTTGGGATAGGGGCTCTGTACCTCGGAAATTCTAAAGTGTATTTCGTGGATTCTGACAAAGAAGCCTTAGATATAGCTAAAATCAATGTCTCAAGAGTAAAAAGTGAGAGTTCAGATATAGGAGAAGCAGTCTTTCTATGCCAAGATATGGCTAAATTTAACAAAAAAGTGGATTTAGTACTGCAGAACGCACCCTTTGGGACAAAAGTGAGACATGCTGATAGGGAGTTCCTGAAAAAGGCTGTAAAACTGGCTGACACAATATATAGCTTCCACAAAAGTGAGACAAAGGGTTTTGTGGAGGCTTTTGCAAAGGATTCTGGCTTTGAAATCAGTCACTGCTGGGACTTCCGGTTTCCGCTCAAGCAGGCAATGTCGTTTCACCGTCGGAAAATCCATAGAATTAACGTCTCTTGTTTCAGATTAATCAAAGCAAAATTATTTAAATAAGGCGGTAATTCCTAGGAGTGATTCAGATGAATATAGATATTCTCGAGGAGAAAAAGGACAAGATTGTGTTCGAGCTTAAGGGCACAAGCCATACTATCTGCAATGCTCTTAAGAACGAACTATGGAATGACAAGCATGTTAAGACTGCAACCTATGCAGTAAAACACCCCCTGGTTAATGTTCCCAAAATGATTGTGGAAACCGACGGAGAAAAACCGAGAAAGGTTATTGCTGATGCAGCAAAGAGATTGAAGAAAACATGCGAAAAGTTTGAAAGCGAATTCTCAAAAGAAGTAAAATAAAATGATAAATGTTGAGCAAGCAAAAGAATTGATTAAACTTGCCAGGGATGCTGTTTCTGCTCATTTGTCGAGGAGAAGTGTAAAGATAAGCTCCGGACTTAAGAAAAAATATGCTGAGAGTATGGGTGTTTTTATTACGCTGAAGAAAGACAACCAGCTAAGGGGCTGCATTGGTTTTCCTGATGCAACATATCCAATCTATGATGGGGTTGTAAAGGCAGCTTTGTCAGCTGCGTTTTCAGATCCAAGGTTTCCTCCATTAGATAAAAAAGAATTTGAAAGCGTAACGATTGAGATTTCATTGCTTTCAAGGCCAACAGTAATGGAAGTTAGAACCCCGGAAGAATATGTCAAAAAGATAAAGATTGGCAAAGATGGTGTTATGATAAGGGGCGTGTTTCAATCTGGATTGCTGCTGCCGCAGGTGGCTGTTGAGCAAGGCTGGGATGCAAAAACATTCCTTGAACAGGCATGTGTTAAAGCTGGTTTGCCAACTGATACCTGGAGAGATTTTGAAGCCTGTAATGTGCTGAAGTTTGAGGGTGCTGTTTTTGCTGAACAAAGTCCTGGCGGCAATGTTGTGAAGGTTCTGTAAGGGCTGAAAGTACAAAATTCTTAGGTTATAGAGCTTATGGATAACAAAAAGTTTATATAGTTGATAGTGCCTACCATAGGTAAAAATTGGTGTTTGGATGGCTTTTATACGAACAAAAAGGATAAAAAAGAAGAGTGGTAATGTATATACCTATGCTTATCTAGTTGAGAATAAATGGAAAAAAAGAGCCATAGGCAAGAAAAAATCAAGGCAAAAGGTAAAGGCTTACCTTGGCAGGGTCTATGGGCTTGATAAGAAATCTGATATTGATTTTTTAGCTCATTTCTGTATTGATAATGTAGATGATTATATCAAAAGCAGAGACAAGAAGGGGATAGTAATTGATTTAGTTAAATATGAACTGCACAAGCATGGGTTTGATGAGGTTGGCAGCTTAGTATCAAATGGCAGTGTTTTCTTTGATTTGGATAAGGTGGAGTTTTCAGTTCTGGAGAGCTACAAAAGAAAGGAAGGGATTGTGCTAAGCCTTAATGAGGGGTTTATGTGCAAGGAAACAGTCAGGAGGGTCATGCATTTTTACTCTGAGGGAACTGAAGAAGAGATTGGCTATAAGTTTGCAAAGGCATTTGTTGAGGCAGGCATAGATGTCCCGAAAGAGGTATTTGTAGGGCTGTTTGGAAAGCTATTTAAATAAAAGCAAGGTCTTTAGGAAAATGAAAATTCCCAGGCATATAGCAATAATCCTTGACGGCAACAGAAGATATGCCAAGAAACGCAGGCTTCAGCCATGGAAAGGCCATGAGGCTGGAGCTGATAATGTAAAGAAGCTTGCAGACTGGGCAATTGAGCTTGGGGTAAAGGAGTTAACCCTTTATACATTCTCCACAGAGAACTTTGACCGCACTAAGCGTGAAAAGGCTTTTCTCTTTAACCTGTTCAGGAAGAAATTCAGGGAGTTAAAGGACAGCAGGGATGATATTGAGTTGGGGGTTTTTGGTAATTTTAGCAGGTTTCCAAAGGATGTGCAAAAGACCCTCAATAGGATAGCAAAAAAAGGAAAAAAGAAGAAAAAGCTTGTGATAAACTTTGCAATGGGCTACGGCGGCAGGGCTGAGATTGTTAATGCAGTACAAGAACTTGTGAAAAAGAAGATTTCCAGCAGGAAGATTAATGAAAATATGATTAAGAACTATCTTTACCTCAAGAATGATCCTGAGATAGTTATAAGGCCTGGCGGCGAGGTTCGCACAAGCAACTTCCTGATGTGGCAGAGCGCTTATTCTGAGTGGTTTTTTACCAATAAATTATGGCCGGAGTTTACGAAGAAGGACCTTGTTAAGGTCATTGCAGAGTATAACTCCCGCGAAAGAAGATTTGGTAAGTAGAAAAACATCATATTAAACTATAACTTCCATCACAATAAAATATATAAACCACCTTTCTGCCAGATTTATTGTGTTTTTCTATGGATAAGTATGAGGAGTTCAAAAAAGAGGCAAAAAAAGCTGTTGAGTTATTTAAGCAGCTCGACAAGAATGAAACCATAAGGGTGATATGCCACATAGATGCTGATGGCATCTCAGCTTGTGCAATCCTGATAAAAACACTTAACCTGGACAACAGGAAGTATTCAATATCAACTATCCAGCAGGTGAATAACGACGTTCTTGTAAGCCTGTCTAAGGAGCCGTATAAATATATCATCTTTGCTGATATAGGGGCTGGCTCATTGGAGGCAATCAAGGAGAAACTTCCAGACAAAAGGATATTTATCCTGGACCATCATGAGTATGACTGCAAAGAAATACCAGAGAATGTAACCCTGCTTAACCCTCATATGTTTGATATTGATGGGGGGAAAGAGATTTCTGGTTCAGGTGTGGTCTATTTCTTCTGCAAAAACCTTAATGAAGGGATTGAAAACTTAGCACATATTGCTATTGTTGGTGCATTAGGTGACATCCAGGAGAAAGGAGGGTTTTTTAGATTAAATGATGAGATACTAAGGACAGCGGTAAATAAAGGCAATATAGATGCCCAGAAAGGGCTTAGGCTGTTTGGCTCACAGACAAGGCCCATCCACAAGGTGCTGGAATACAGCACAGACCCCTATATACCTGGTGTTTCCGGCTCTGAGTCAGGCTCAATACAATTCCTGCATCAGATAGGGATAGAGCCTAAAAACGGCAAGAACTGGAAAAAGATAGTTCATCTTGATGAAGAGGAGATGAAAAAACTTGTTGGCGGCATTATAATGAAAAGGTTTGGGGAAAGCAAGCCTGATGATGTGCTGGGGAATGTCTATTTGCTGCCAAAGGAGAAAGAAGAAAGCCCTTTGAAGGATGCCCGTGAGTTTGCTACCTTATTGAATGCGTGCGGCCGCATGGGAAAGGCATCTTTAGGCATAGGAGCCTGCTTGGGTGATAGAAAAACCCAGGAAAGGGCAGTAAGAAGCCTTACAGATTACAAGCGCGAGATTGTCAATGGGATGAACTGGTACAGGGATAACCAGGATTCAAATGATTTCATAAAAGGAAATGGCTTCATTATCATAAATGCAAAAGACCAGGTATTGCCTACAATAATCGGCACAATAGCCTCTATAATATCAAAATCAAATGACCTTAAGGAGGGCACATTTGTCCTGTCAATGGCCCAATTAGTTGATGGAACAACAAAGGTATCCCTGAGAATTGCAGGTTACCGCAACCAGGGTGTTGATTTAAGCAAGATTGTGCAAAGCATGACATCCAGGATTGAAGGGGCTGTGGCTGGCGGCCATATGCAGGCTGCTGGTGCCCTGCTGCCCAGCGACAAAGAGGCAGCCTTCATAGAAATTGCAAAAGAGATTCTTGAAAGAGAAGCACTTGAAGAAAGAGTTGATTGATTTATTTACTGTATAGTAGTAAAAATAGAAAGATTTAAATATAATGTAGTATTTTAGTCTTCCATGCCAAAGGAAACAGGATTCGACGAATTGCAGGATAGACTCCTATATTATCTTTCGCATGGCCATGATGCTGTGGAGAATATTCAAACTCTTCTAAAAAGACTCTGTTCTGGAGACCAAACTGTTGTGCAGGATTTATTAGACAATTTAGGATTACTAGGGCCAACTTTGGGAAAAATAGAAAGAACTTCACTAGAGATATACAGAAAAAGCACTACAGACTCTGTAACAGGACTTAAGACAAGAAAATATCTTGATGAGTTTGTTAGAAAACTCGAAGCAATGCCAGACTCACCACAATGCGCATATTTAATGGCAGATATTGATCATTTTGGTGTCTACAATAAAGCGTATGACCATGCACAAGGAGACTCTGCACTATACGTTGTAAGTCAGACGCTGGATTCTACTTTACAGAACTTATTTCCAGATCACGCAGTTCTTGTTGCTAAATATGGTGGAGAAGAGCTAGGTGCACTAGTAGAAGGTTATTATGGGGGTATGGAAGAGTTAAGATCAATTGCTGATGGAACTAGGGTTGCTGTGATGAATGCGAATATACCTGAACATAGGGGAATCAAAAAGCCGAATGATGGTAGATTCGACCATGTAACTGTAACTATAGGATATGGTATACAGGAGGAGGCACAACCAATAAGTTTACTGATGGCAAGAGTCTCAGAAGCTCTTGTAAATGCCAAAGATAGAGACGAAAGGAACTCTGTGGTTCCAATTTAATAGCAAGATTTATATATCTTGTAAACTATATAATATACACTAGGAAAGGAAAATGAAACACACATCATATGCAGAATCTGGGGGGGTTGGGCCTACTCAGTATGACTGGCTTTTACAGAGACTAAATGCTACAGCCAGGGTTAGTAAGGGACCAGTTTATGTTGTTGGAATAGAAAGAGTGGAGAATGATGCTACAGCCATCAGGGATATGTGCAAAGATATCCCAGAAGCCAGAAGAGCTATGGATGTTAACGGTACTGTAGATGTAATTGTCGCTGGAGATTCACATAAAGCAGAAGAAGTCGGGAGGGCTATTTTTAGGTGTACAGGACAGCCAGTTGGAGGAGTCAGATATGATCCAGAAGATGAGGGTGTTTTATACCTAAATTTAAGGTCTGCCATTAAAGCAGCTATGAGGGCTGATTCGCCTTTCCACGAGTATGATTCTTCTAGAGATTCTTTACAAGCTAAAACAGAAGAAGTAAGAAAAGAGCTTGCTGGCAAGTAAGGAACTTTTTAAGAAAAAGCTTCATTACAAATTGATTCGATGAATTCTAAGGTTCTTAATGTACATCCAGACTCTTGAAGAAAAAGTTGATTAAAGAACAGTCCTAATGCCATCAATATGTTCTGCAACTTCAGAACCTTTCTTTGTTAATGTAAGAAGTTTTAATCTGCCCTGCTTTTCAAAATTTATAAGGCCTGATTTTTCCATTTCCTGCAGAATCTTAACAACATGAGAATATGTGCAGTCAATCTTTTTTGCCAAGGATGAAGCATAAACCTGACTTTTTGTGTTTTTTAGGTTCACTAGCATCATTGATGGTTTTTCGCGGAAAAAAACATTGAAAATTTTCTCGTCCATAAATTACGCCCCCAACTCATTATTGTTGTCTAATATATGAATTTTGATAGATATGTTGAAAACTAAGCTCCTTTATATAGTTTTCGTTTTTACTCAATAAAGGAAAAATATGAAATTATTTTTTAGTAAAGAATTATAAGCAAAGCAGGATTAATAAAAAAAATTAATGATAAAATGAGCAAAGAAAAAAACAATTTGTTCCCCCATGAGAAAGCAAGAGAGATACAAAACAAACTAATCAAAGTAGTTGAAGGCTCTTTGGAAGATAAAAGAGATTTGATTGTGCATGCGCCCACTGGGCTTGGGAAGACTGCTGCAACACTTGCTCCTGCCTTGGCCCATGCAATTGATAACAAGCTTACTGTGTTCTTTCTTACATCAAGGCATACCCAGCATAAGATTGCTATTGAAACTTTAAAGAAAGTAAAAGAAAAGCATGGGGCTGATTTTGCATGCATAGATGTTATTGGAAAGAAGTGGATGTGCATTGACCCTACTGTTGATGGCCTTTACGGCATGGACTTTAGCGAGTACTGCAAAAAGCAAAGGGAAGATGAGAAATGCGAGTTCTACCTTAATATGAAAAAAGGGGGAAAGCTTACAGCAAAGGCAAAAAAGGTTATTGAGAAAATAAAGAAGAGCCCTTACAATAATGAAGAGATAATAGAGATGTGCAGGCAAGAGAATGTGTGCCCATATGAAATCACAATGAATGTGGCAAGAGACGCACACGTTATTGTAGCTGATTACTATTATGCATTTAATCCAAGCATAAGGAATACTTTCTTTACCAAAAGCAGCAAGGACCTAGGAGAAGCAATACTGATAGTTGATGAAGGCCATAATCTTCCTCAAAGGTGCAGGGAGCTTTATACTCATAAGCTTACAAGCTTTATGCTTGAACGAGGTATTAAGGAAGCTGCAAAGTTTGGTTTTCTTGAGATTGTGAATCAGCTCAATGCAATAAAGGCTGCTTTAGAGACCCTTGCAAATGGGCTTGAGCAGACAAAAGAAGGGCTTGTCAGCAAAAAGGATTTTATGGAAGGTGTAGGAAGTGAGGAAGAATATGATGAGATAATTGAAGAGTTTAACAAGGCTGCTGATGAGATAAGAGAAAAGCAAAAGCAGAGCTATATTGGGGGAATAGTTGGATTTTTGGAATACTGGCTTGGAGAAGATGAAGGCTTCGCAAGGATAATTACAGTTAGTCATGACTCAATAAGGCTGATGTACAAGTGCCTTGACCCATCTATCTCAACAAAGGACATCCTGTCAGATGTTTACTGCACAATCCTTATGTCCGGCACTTTAACACCAACATCAATGTACAAGGACATCCTTGGGTTTAGTGATGTGAATGAGGTTGTGTTTGGAAGCCCTTTTCCAAAGAACAACAGGCTCAGCTTAATAGTTCCTGAAACAACAACAAAGTTCACAAAAAGAAATGATGAGCAGTACAAGAACATTGCAAATGTATTGGTTAAGATTAAGAACAGTGTTCCTGGGAATATTGCTGTTTATTTCCCAAGCTACAGCCTCAGGGATGATGTGTATATGCGCTTCCATGACATCTATGGTACGCGAGACAATATCTTATTAGAAAAGCCAATGCTAAGCAAGGCAGAGAAAGAAAACCTGCTAAGCAGTTTTAAGGACCTTAAGGACAAAGGAGGAATGCTTTTGGCTATTGCATCTGGAAGCTTTGGAGAAGGCATTGACTTGCCAGGAGATTATCTGAAAGGTGTTGTTGTAGTTGGCCTGCCATTAGAGAAACCAAGCCTTGAGACAAAGCAATTGATAGAATATTATGATAAGAAGTTTGGAAAGGGATGGGATTATGGATACATATTTCCTGCAATAACAAAGACACTTCAGAATGCAGGCAGATGCATAAGGTCTGGTTCTGATAAGGGTGTTGTTGTTTTCCTTGATGAAAGATATGTCTGGCCAAGGTATATGAACTGCTTTCCGCCGGATTATGAAGCAAAAATCTCTGATTCTTATGAAAAAGACATAAAAAACTTCTTCTCTAACTAATATACAAATTACTATACTAGTGTAGAGAATAGAAACATTTATATACTAGTTCTACTATATAGTTATGATGGTAATATTATTTGACAGATTCAATCTTCCAGAAGATGTTTACGAAACCATATTCGCAACAAACCAGCAAAAGATTGTTGGGAAGCTGCTGATTGAGCACATAAAAGATTCAGATGGAGAGGTTACAAAAACAGAGATGTCAATGTTTGCAACAACACTGCATGAAGGCAATTTGATTGCAGAGATTGATGAGCCGGAGTACAAGGGAAAGAAGGTAAAGCTCAGCTATAACAAAAGGCAGTTTTATGACCGCATATTAACCCCAATGAAAAGCATGGGGCTTATTGATTACGATCTTTACAAAAAAACATACAAGTTGAGCGACAAGTTCAACAAGGAGATGATAAGAATAGGGCTTATGTGGCTGAAAGAGCTGCGTAGGAACCCGCATGAAATAAAAAAGAAATGATGTTCAAAAGGCTCCCTGACTATTTCTTCTCCAAAACCACCCCCACTTGAAGAATGGGGAGCCTTTTCATGCTTATCTCGCGCAGGGATAAAGAGGTGAAGCAGGCTGGGAATGCTTCCTGGCCTAGCTTTTTTTTCTAATTTTCAGATAAATTTATAAGAATGAAAAATTAAGGGTGTGGTATGGAACATGTAACTGAGAAGCAGGCTATCTCATTATTAAAAAAGTATGCTGCAAGTGAGGAGGACTTTAAGGCTGTGCTTGCCCATTCTATGAGCGTACAAAAGGTTGCTTTAAAGATTTGCAAGAAGGTTAAATGTGATGTCAAGCTTGTCAAGACAGCCTGTTTGCTGCATGATATTGGAAGGTTCCAGTGCATAAAGCCTATTGGCCACGGCATAACTGGGGCTAAGATACTGCTGGAAGAAGGGCTGCCAAGGCATGCCCTGATTGCTGAGAGGCACCTTGGTGCCGGCATAAGCAAGGAAGACATAAAAGAGCAAAAGCTTGCTCTTCCGCTAAAGGACTATGTGCCAAAAACAGTTGAGGAAAAGATTGTATGCCATGCTGATAACCTTATCTTCAATACAAGAGTTGGAACGCTGAATGAGGCTGTTGGCAGGTTCAACAAGGAGATTGGGAAGAAGTGCGGCAAAAAGGTCAGGGCATTAGGCAAAGAAATAGAAAGGTTAAAAAAGAAGTAAAACATTATTAATAATCACTTAGTTCAGAAACAATATGGCCAAGCAGAGCTTGACTATAGCACAAAGTTTCACCTTATTGAGTTTTAATCGTTATAATATAAAAAAATTAAATAATAACAAAAAACTGCACAACTAGTTGTGATTGCTGAAAGTACACAAAGTGATTTGATAGATAGTGATTAACTAAATTTAAAAAAAGATGGTGAGATTAGACATAGCCAAATTAAAGGCTGAGCAGATTAGCTTAGCTAAGAAAGTAATCTGCAGGGATGAGTTTGACAAGGTTAAGCTTGTTGGCGGTGTTGACCAGGCCTTTGTTGGTGATGAGATTATTTCTACAATTGTTGTTTGTGATTATAAAACAATGGAACAGGTTGAGGAGAAGCATGCTGTTGTCAAAGCAACTGCTCCTTACATACCTGGGTATATGGCCTACAGGGAGGCTCCTGCAATTGTTGAGGCTTACGGAAAACTTGAGAAAAAGCCTGATGTGCTGATAGTTGAGGGCAACGGCATCCTGCATCCAAGAAGGATAGGCATGGCTTCTCATGTGGGTATTGTGCTTGACATACCCACAATTGGTATTGTAAAGAACCTGCTTTTAGGGGAGGTAATTGACAGGGAGATTATGGTTGGGAATGAGGTCAGAGGTTTTGAGCTAATGACCAAGGAGCATGCAAAACCAGTCTATGTATCCATAGGCCATAAGATTACGCTTGGTTCTTCTGTCAGGATTGTCAAGGAATGCATGGTGTATCCTCACAAGCTTCCTGAGCCAGTGCATCTTGCCCACAAGAAAGCGAATGAGCTCAGAGAGCAGCTTGACAGGAAGATAGAGTGAGACTGTCTGGGACTGTTTATCGACGACAAAAATACAAAATTGGGACTATGCTGGGACTGAGCGACAAATTTAAAAATAATAAAGGGTAATATGAAAAAGATAATCCTGTTTTTGGTTTTAATTCTTATTGCAGGCTGCGCTGAAGAACCTGCGGAAATATCTGATGAAATAAAAGAAAAGGTGATTGGAATGAAGGCTTTAATGATTATTGCGCAAAATAATTTTAGGGATGAAGAACTTACTGAACCAAAGGCTGTTTTGGAAGGTGCTGGTATTGAGGTTCAAGTTGCAAGCATTACAACCAATACTGCAAAAGGGATGCTTGGGATGGAGGTAACCCCTGATTTGGCTGTAAAAGATGCTAATGTGGATGATTATGATGCAATAGTTGTTATTGGCGGAGCAGGAAGCCCTGAGCTTGCCAACCATAAAGAGGTTCTTGATCTTCTTGTTGATGCTGAAAGCAAAGGCAAGATTATAGGAAGCATCTGCATGGGGCCAACAGTGCTTGCAAAAGCAGGGATTCTTAAAGGAAGGAAGGCAACTGTTTTTTCATCCGGAGCTGATGATGTTAAGGCTGGCGGAGCAGTATACATTAATCAGGATGTTGTGGTTGATGGAAAGCTTGTAACAGCAGTTGGACCAGCAGCAGCAAAGGCTTTTGGAACGAAGCTTGTTGAGGTTATGAGTGGTTGATTTTTATAATTAAGAAAAATTAAATCTGAAAAATCCTTCCATAACCACTATAAAGGATTTTTCATCCGCTTATGGTTCTTAAGAAACAGACTCAGATGATTTTTGCTTTATAGTAGACTTAAGGCAAAAATCAGATTTATTATTTTTTGATGATTTTTTATTATTGAATTTCTTCTATTGACTATTTTAACATTTGTTCTTATCTTTACGAAAGGTTTTTAAAGTAGCGCTTTCCGATTAGAGTCTATGGTACCAGACGAACCAGATGAAGAAAACCTGGAAGGGAAAGACATTTACTCTGAGGAAGGCCGCGAGGGTTTAGTTGAAAATGATGAGATAGAGCCCTGGGAAGAAGGCTTTATGCAGGGAGCAGAAGGCGGGGGCCAAGGAGCTAAATGCCGCAAATGCGGGAAACCATTGGTTGACAAGGACTTTATTGAGAAGGACATTGATGGAGAGAACTACAGGTTCTGCTCTGAAGAGTGCGCTAAGAAATTTGAGAAGAGCTAAAGGTGTTTTTCTGTTTTTTTAAAGGCAGTGCTATATATGTTTGACTAATTTTACTTCTGCTTTGCTTAATGCTTCACTTACAAGTTTTTCTGTTTCAAAGGACTTTTCAAGCTCTTTTATCTCATCTATCTTTGCTTTTGTCTCAGGATGCTTTGCAACAAGGAAACTGCAGCAATCTCCATAAGGCAGGATTGATGTGTTATAGGTCCCAATCCTTTCTGCAAGGTTGATTATCTCCTGCTTGTCAAAGCCGATTAATGGGGCAAAGATTGGCTTAGAGGTTGCTTCATAGATAGCATTCAGGTTTTCCAAAGTCTGTGATGCAACCTGCGCCAAAGAATCTCCTGTTATGAATCCTTTTGCCTTTTCCTTCTTTAGTATCTGCTCTGCTATCCTGAGCATGAATCTTCTGTATATAATCATGCGGTATTTTGCCGGTATGGCTGCTATTATGTGTTTCTGCAGGTTTTCAAAAGGAACAAGGTAGAGCTTTGATGCAAACTGGTATTTTGTGAGTGTTTTGACCAGCTTTTCCACCTTATCCCTGACACTGTTCTTGTTTGCAGTATTGTTGTGGAAATGCACAAATACAATCCTGCAGCCTCTCTTGAACATGCTGAAGGCTGCAACAGGGCTGTCTATGCCGCCTGATATCAAGGATATTAGCTTTCCAGAGACACCTACTGGCAGGCCTCCAATTCCCTTGAGCTTCTCTGTGTAGTGGAAGGCTCCTTTATCAGTGATTTCAATAATAAACTCCAGGCCTGGGTCTTTTAGTTTAACCTTAGAGCCAAACTTCTTTACTATCAGTTCCCCTAACTTTTCATTTATTTGCATGGAAGTCAGGTTTATTCTTGTGGTTGATTTCTTTGCTGTTATTCTGAAAGTAGTTGTTTTACTGAGGTTTTTTGCTAATTTCAAGAGAGCATCTTTCATTGACTCTATATCTGGTTCTGAGTATAAAGCAAAAGAGAAGTATTCAATGCCTGGAATGTCTTTTAGGATTTCTTTTATTTTATCTAGATTTGATTTCTTGTTTAATTCAATTACGATTCTTCCATACTGCCTTTCAATATTGTTGTACTCCTGATTCTTTAATGCCTGCTTTATATTATTGACTAGTCTTTGCTCAAAGAAGATTCTGTTCTCTCCTTTTAATGCAATCTCTGCATAGTGTATTATTGCGTGGTTGTACATTTTACTGCTGGGGCTCTAACATTATGGATTTCAGTCCTGTTGCCCTCATTTCTTCAAAAATCTGTCCTGGTTTTTGTATGTTTTCATCAATCACTACTAATCTAGGGGCAGCAGAGAATATTCCCTCTGACTGTGTTTCAAACCTTTTTAGATATCTTCTTAGTGCATTGCCTACTGTCCTCACCCTATTGCCTTTCTGTCTAGGAGACCCTCCTTTACGTAAAGGCTGTAATCTTCCGTTAGCAAGCCTATAAGGCACTATAGCCCCTTGCCTGTCCTGATAATAAAGAACAAAAGGTGTATGCCCCACCCAATAATGCTGCAGCACAATTCTTTGCCTGGGCACATCGAAATCAGCATCAGCCATCCTATTCTGCCAGACACCATATAATAGGACATCCCTGGGAGCAGAATATTCAAATCCCTGCGGAACATGTGATGTGACAAAGAAACCAGTAACCATGCCATCCAGGTTTGCTGGCTCTTGGTTAGGC
>JAHWIK010000023.1 GCA_019322485.1 Candidatus Woesearchaeota archaeon | reverse complement strand
GGCAAGGTTCCAGAAAAGAATACGAACAAAGTAGACCCAAGCATATAAAGGTCTGATTGTGGAGTAGATATGCCCCCTTCTTTCAACTCAGGTGGAGAATATCTAGAGAATCCAAAAGGTACTTTCTTATTAGCACCGCCTGCATAACCAAAATGCATTAACTTAACAGTGTTATCCTCAAAAAATCCGATACTTGTGTTTTTAAGCCAATTATGATAGATTCCATGCTCATGAATATATCCAAGAGCATCACACACACCTTCAACTACTTTCTCAGGAGTAAGTGAAGTAACCCACTCTGCATAGCCCTCAGGCAATTTTGATTTATCAAAAAACTCAAGGCGCTCCCTAGAAATCTGCTCCAAAGTTTCTCCTCCATTCGACCTCTCTAATCTAAGTACTGGCCACTGTACAACAGGAAGAACAGTATCAGAAAATTCTACCACATCAACAAGACCCTGAATATGGGGATTCTCACCTCCATCCAGAGCCCTCAACCCATTAAGGGCTGTCAATACCTTAATCTCATTTGCAAGTATATCTGAAGGGCTGCCTTCATCATAACTCCCATGATTAGGGTCATAATGTAAAGCGACTCCTTGGGCTGTATTCTTATCATATGCGCGTATAAACTCAGTTTCTGATGCTGAGTCATGTTGAGAACCATGTATCTTAAACCGTCTGTTAATTTTTGGGCTCTTTTTGAGCTTATCGGATACAGATGACATTTTAAAGTACCTCCTGTGTTATAGGGCAGTTATGCATTACTACTATTTAAACCTTTCGGTTTTGTCACTACTTATTAGAAGTTACAATAGAAAGATTTAAATACTAGTTAATTGTTTCCCCTCTATAAGGTGATGTTAAAATGGCTATAAGAGAAGAACACGGAGAAGGAAAATTTAGAGTGAATGATGGTTCTGGAAATGTTGAAACAAGAGACCTTTCATGGACTGTAATAACCTTAGCAGCTGATTATAAAGCTCCTGAAGGCTCAAACATACCAGAAGGAACAAGATATGTTCTGGTTTATGAATTCGAAGATGAAAAAGGAGGGAAGATGGTTGGCTATGACACCGGCACAAGAATAGCAGATGGTTTAGTTACATCAGAATCGCTGGAGCCTGAGTTAGACAATCTTAGAAGGTCTCTGACCGGCGAGCCTGAAAAAGAAATCGTAAGAGATGCAAACGTTGGAGATTTAGGTGTTGAGACTCATTCTAAAGATGAAGAGTTTAATGTTTATAAAAAACTTGGCATTGACATTCATAACGAAGTTACCATATATGGCGGAGTGGCCGATGTTGACGGAAGAACTGCAAAATGGACAAGATACAGGATAGGAGAACGTTATGCTAAAGGAAATGACACAGAAATAGCAGGAGTTCCTCTTAGCTCAGTCGTAGCAATCGATGATTACAGATTCACTGATGAATTAGGCGGTCAGGCTATCAGGGTTACACACAAAGGTGAAAGCCCTATTGACATGAATGATGTGTGCCTAGAACAGGTATTTGCTGTGTTAAGCGGATACGTAAGAGTTCCATCAGGCAAGGTAGACAATGTGAATCTACTCAAGTTAAGCGAATACGAGAAAGCTGAAATAAACGGAAAAGGCCAGGAAGTAGATGTTGCACAGATGCTAGGCCTTTAATTTATTTCTTTGTATAGAAATCTGCAATTGTTGAAGCTTAAATTTCATGCAGCCTTTTCAGACACTACAATTAAACCACTAGAAGCAGTCCTTGCAGGCAAATCAATCACTTCAACTATATTGCGATTCGCATCAAAAACTGTCATTCTGCCGCGGTCATATGTGCCATCTGCATCATCATCAATCCAGACTATCCTGTGGCCTGAGTTATCTGGATTATAGGCCCATTCAGAATCTATTATAGTTGTCAGTTCGCCTTCATCAAAGCTTTCAGTTGTCCTTCTCGATAAACGGTCAAGAGAATCATAACAAGTAAGACTATGGCTGGTTGACAGCCTATACCTTTCTCTAGAATCATACCATGCTGTAAGCGAGGTCTCTTCTGAAGGCAATCCATTATATCTGTCCAGCACGACCATTTCATTGATCTGTGGCTCGCTTCTATCAGGAAGGTAAGTTTCCTTTCTCCAGATATCCCTAAGGACTTGAGGATCATATATATTCATTGTTAATATGGTGTTATCCCCCTCCTCTTCTGTAGTCTCAACCCTATAATTCTCTCCATCCATGCTGATACCCACAGTAGGTACAGGTGCTTCATCAAGCAGGTCTCTGATTATAAAAGGTCTTTTTGCAACAACTGAATTGCCTGTTTTAGGCAGGATATTTGTTCCTTCGACCAAATCCAATAATGAGAGATCATGCAGCTTGGCTCTCTGCAAAGAATCTCCTCTGTTTATAGCAACTGCCCAAGCCAGGCCCTCTAATGTAGGATATACCGGCTCCTTGTAATCAGATGCATTTATCCCTGCTGAGCCCCAGAGTCCATTCTCACCTTGATATACGAATACAGAGTGTCCTCCAGCTGAATCGATGTATGAGAAATCTAATATCAAAGAAGGGTATCCATTATCCTGGAGCATTGCTGCAACAGCAACTGCGCCATCCCTGCATACGCCTCTTCCTCTTCCGAATGTGCTCCTGAAGCTCTGCACTTCTGCGCCGTTTACTGCTGAAGGTCTTGTTCTGCCTACATCTCCATGTGCATAATCTATCGTATAGTTCATGAATTCTTGTGCCTGGCGTGGAGTGCTCACTGCATTAACAACCTCATAAAGGCCCATTCCAGCATAAGGAGACTCTCCAAAGAGGCTGCAGCCTGCGGATATAGCTCCAGCTGCTATTGCTATTCTTCTTAGGAATCCCCTTCTTGTTATGCCCTTTGCCATTTTGCTTCTTCCAATGAAAACCTTTTTAGTAGTAAGCCAAAGAATTACTTAACCAGCAAATGCCTTCCATGCTCTCTCATAACAGAATCCAGACCGCCTGTATAAGCAACCAAACTTGTATAGCATTTGGGGCATAGGGTCTCGCTTGTTAAGTGAAAGTTCATTAAGCATGTGTTGCCGCAGTTTTCTTCAACAGCACCAATATAATGCAGCAGCTCATGTGCAGATATAACTTCCAGGTTACGTGCACGTGCGTTTGAAACTATCACCAAGGTATTGGTAGCATCAGTGATGCCTAATTCAGGTCCCTTAAAGTCTCTTCTTGTGATGACTACGCTGCCGTGGGCCGGCTCATCCCCTGTTCTATAATCATTCATAATTTTGCCCGCAAGCCGCCTGGGGTCTGAATCTGTAGTAAGTCCGCCGGCTACAATGTCCGGATCTTGGCATATTGACGCCAAACTGTCTGTAATATATCCCCTATCCTTCACAACCTCAAAAGTCATGTTTAATCCGTATGGCTGGACAATCAGCCTTTTCATTCCAAAAGCTGCTTCAGCAGCTTTTGAATCAGGCACGCCATTTTCAACATAAACCCAAAGAACAGGGTTCTCCGCCATAAGCCAATGCCTCTGTTCTGTCCATCTCAGGGATTCATGATATCGCTTTCTTTCTTTTTCATCAGTCTTAGAAGCTAAGTCTCTTCTGAGATTTTCTATAAGTCTGATAGAATCAGCTTCCTTCCTGCCTACTTCAAATTTTATTCTCTTGATTTGTTCCAGCGTATCTTCCGGCATTTTAGGTAAAAGATTTGTACATGGTATTTAAATCTTTCTATCTTTACTACTATCTAGGAGCTACAACAGTAAGATTTATATACTTAAATATATTAACACTGCGATATGAGCTACGCACTATTTGAATTAGTAATGGATATTGCAGAGGGTGTAGGCAGTGTTGTAAGCGCTGCAGGCGCTGTTGTAAAGATGTACCTAAAGGAGAGAGCAAAATCCCTTAGTGCAGGAAATAGTTCAGGAATAGTTGGTATAGACCCTGCTGAAATAGAAAATATGGTGAGAGACTATGACAGGGGCCTTAACCTGCAATACGCAGTCAGCTTGGACATGCTTGGAGAAGCACACCCCAGGACAGCCAGCGAGCTTGCAAGGGAGTATGGAACTTCTGAAGAACAGCTGTCCAGCCTAAGAAAAGAGATTAACGATAGTTTGCTAGGGCTCTAAAGAAAGGAACTTACAAAGAACATACTTCTAAAGGATCCTTCATTCCCAGGCCAAGATAAGGCCTTTCCGGGTCAAATCTTGTATGCAGCAGCGCATCCTGATACAGCGAAGTTATATGGTCAAATTCTTCAATGCCCTTTTCAATCACCCGATTAAAGGTTGCCTGAAGAACCATGCAGTGCGCATAATTGAATGAGCCGTTTGCTAAGTTAAAAAACTCATCAAAAATGTGAATCATGCCTTTTACAGGGCTTGCTGCGTATCCTATGCCTTTTCCAAGCTTCCTGGACATAAGAGGAACCTCATCATCAAAACAATCAGCATGCTTTGCAGAAAGCCTTCTCATGTAATCAAAATACCCTGGTGCATCACCCAGTGCAACATAAACCAGGGTGTTGTCATTCCTTAAAAATCCATCTGAGGCCAAACCAACAGTCTTTATCCTAAACCTATGGCCCCTAAGCTCTTCAACTATTGACTCCAGAATTTGACGGCTGCCAGGTGCATCGTGCGCATTAAGGTAGAACCTGAGGTGCCTTCCAGGGGGAAGGTCAAAATCCCTGCTTAGAAATCCATTGCCTTGCGGGCTTGTTTCCAGGAGCACACCTTTTTCCCACAATGCATCCCTATGCTCACCTAACTCAGCTGAAGTCATAGGCGTTGGTTCCTTTTCAAATACTCCTGTGAGTATGTCATAAAAGTCATCTGAGTTAAGCCTGCGGTCAGTAAACTGGTCTGCCATATACTCTATAATCTGCCTTGGAGCAAGGTATGACTGTGCTTCCAGCACTTCCTGTATATCTTCCATACCTTATTTGTAAGAATCAGGGCAATAAAAAGAAATGTTGTAGTCATCAGTACCACAAGGGGGTGGGGAACGTTAGTAAGATATTAACAAAAAGAAGCCTGTATTCCCCCTATTGATGATTTTTTATTGAAAATCAGTTCTGCAAATACTCAGGAGGTTCAAAATAACATTCCAGCACATAATAATCCACTTCTTCAAATCTCCTTGTGTCCGGGTCATAAAAAAGTCCGCACTGTGCGAGGCAAGGAATGAACATTCTGAAGTCTTTCATAGGATCGTAATTAGGGTCTGCTCTTATTTCATTGCTAATCGATCGATTAAAGCCTGCCATTACTTCGAGAGGAGACATTTCCAGCTCTTCAAAAAATTCAATAGCATCTTCAGGAGTTATAACCATTCCTGAAACTTCCAGGACTGCATCAAGGTCATATGAGTCAAACATATTAAGGAGTAAATCTGTCTTTATTTAAATAAATTTATGCAGAAGGGGGTGGGGAACAGCTGTAAAAGAAGCTCAAGGGTCAGGTATCTATTCCCCCTATTGAGTTTTCGTTATTGATGTTTTTTATTGATTAAGCGCCAAACTGTTCCTTAACTGCTTCAAGAACTGCTCTTTTAGTCGGATCTTCTTCCTTAAGCGCTTCATCAATAGTAGCATAGGCTGCAAATACTTTATCAAGACTAAGTACTTCAAAGACACGAGCTACTTGCGGCTGCATACCAATAAGAAGTATCTCGAGACTATCATCTCTAAAAAATGTTTCATTACTAACCATAGCGCCTGCTACTGCAGAAGCAAGATAAAGAACCTTAGCCATGTCCAGAACAGCATGCTCCTTGCGTGAAACCAAAGACATCAGCTCTTCCTCAAATTTGTCAAGGGTATGCGGATCCATGAAGCCCTCGCATCTTAGGACTGAGACATCGCCTACACTAGACTTATAAGGACCTTCAATTACATACCTAGTTAGACTTGATTTATATTCTCTGGGTGCCATTTTAAAACAAATAGGAGCCTTTATTGAACACCAAAACCTTCCTTAACTGCTTCAAGAACTGCTCTCCTGCGCTCATTTGGTTCTTCACGAATTGTTTCCCTATCTATTGAACCGTAGGTGGCAAGGGTATCTCTAAGACCGATGAAACCAAATAATCTATCTACATTGCTGCAAACATTCGCGAGCAAGAGTTCAAGACCTTGTTTTTCAGCTTCAAAACATCCTGCTGCTATAATTCCAATTGCATGGGTGTCCACGCGTTCGACTTTAGCCATATCTAATACAGCATGGTTTTTTCCGTTATAAGCACATTCTATTGCTTTGCTTAATAGCCCATTTGTTTCATAACTCATATCTCCAGGGCACCTTATTATGACTGCACTGATATCACGGCCAGTATACAGCCCTTCAACCACATAGCCGTCTCCAAATCTTGCCATCTCTTGTATCATTTTCAAATAAACCTCATTTCTTTACAAATTCATCGACAAGGGCAACACCACAAACAGCTGCACAGGCATACAATGCAAGAGCAGTCAGCACCCCAAGAGCCTTGCCGCCTTTAAAGGCATCACTCTTCCTGTAAAACTCATTTGCACCTTTAGCAAGATCCCATCTTGCTCCGAACAGTTTGCTCCGGAAAGGGAATGCGCTCATGTAACCATATCCAAACCCAAGTCCAAGGCCGCCCTCAGGCACAGCCGGCTTTTCAAACCTTTTGGAATCAAAAAAACCATATCCAATCCTTTCTTTTGAAATTTCCCCATTAAAAGGATTCTGTATTCCATCAAACTGAGGTATGCCGTACTCAATTGGAATCTCCTGCGAACTAACGTACATCAGCAGGCTGTCAAGGTCTGCTGGCGTTAATTCTCCTGTGTAGAAATGATATTGGTCAGCATCATGTGTACGAGTCCAGTTTCTATCCTCAAACATTATCCCGCCTAGAGTTTTCCATAGTTTTGCCCTTGTATTTGCTTCTGGGTCTTTCCACATACTTCCAGTTCTTACAACATGAAAAGCAACGTCAACTTTTTGAGCTAAGCCCTCTTCAGCTGGAGCAGCTTCATAGTATAGCCTCATCTCATCCATGATTATCCCTCACTAAACCCTAAGAACGAATCTTAGAGTGAATACTCACCCCTTTAAGAGGGGAAATTGAGAATGGCTTTTAAAGTTTTAGCTGTTCTAAAGACAAATACCACTATTTCTTTAACTAATTAAAAAAATAAAAGAATTATTTCTTTTTTCTCGAAAGCACAAAGATAATTCCTGCTATAACTGCTGCTGCAGCTAAAATTCCTATCAAAGGAACTGCATTGAAAGGCTCGGCTTCTTCTTCAGCCTCAACCTTTGGTTCAGGAACCTTAACTTCTTCCTTGACTTCTTCTTCCACAGGAGCCTCTTCAACAGGAACCTGCTCTGCCTTTCCTATTGGCTCAACCTGCTCAGATATGGCATCAAACTTTATCCTTGCATTTGATGATGAAAATGAAATCAGGGTGAGCTGGATGTCATTCATGCCGTCGTCATTCAAATCAATGCTAAGGGGCTTGTCAACATACAAGTCAACATCCATTGGTGTTGAGCTCACTGTAACAGTTACATGATCAGCGTGTATATTCTTTATCTTTGCCCTATGCCTGGCTCCAGCAACATCAAACTGGACATCGTCTGTTGTTCTTAATGTAACTGTCTTGGTCGGCTGTGCAAGATAATAGTTAAGTGATGGAGGTGGAGTGCTTGAGGCAGTCCTTCTGCTTCTTGATGTAGTGGTTGTAGTGGTTGTTGTGCTTGGAGCAGGTGCTGCAGAGGTTGTAAAGTTATACAACGCATCTGACTGGCAGTTTCCTGCCTGGTCGCAGCTTGTGACATTATAGTAATAGGTTGTTGAAGCTGAACCGCTTACACCAACGCTGTGGCTTGTTGTATAAGATGCGCTTGAGCTTGTAGAGCCAAGAGCAGTTGTTGTTCCATAATTAACCTGTGAATTGGCGCTTTCATCTGTAGTCCATGTTATTGTTGCTCCTGATGATGATGCTGAACTAGCTACGCTGCTTATTACTGGCTCAGTTGCATCATAATTGATTGTCCTGGTTGCAGACACTCCTATGTTGCCTGCATCATCAGTGCAGTTTATGTACCAGTAAAAGCTGCCGTCAGTAAGTGTAAGCTGCTGTGAATTCAAGACGCCATTGTTTGCTGATGCTGAACCTGAGTCTGTATCAGAAGCATTTGACGTGTTTATAGTGTGCCATTTGCAGGTATTGAGAAATGCATCGCTTGGTGTATAGGTAACTGTATCATTATTTGTATATGCATTATCTGCCGGAGTTGATGGTGTTATAACAGGCAGTGTAAAATCAACCTTCAAAATCCTTGTTTCACTTTGCACTGTGCTACTAGAATCTGTGCAATTAATATTCCAACCATAAGAGCCATCAGCCAAGGCACTGCTTGCAGTGATTGTTGTTGCTGTATTGTTGTCTGATGTAGCATTAGTTCCATAGGTGCTATCATTAATAAATAACTCGCAGGAAAGTGTTATATTTACTTGGCTTACTGGAGTGAACACAAAATCAGGCTGATTGCTGCTTGCCCAGGTATCATTACCAGGAGAAGTAAGCGTAACGGTAGGAGCGCCAGCACTCACTCCAATTGATAATACAGAAAGCACTGCAAGTATTACTAAACTAAGAATTATTTGTTTTTTCATTTGAAACCTCTTTTTTAATTTAAACTATATAAGAAAACACGTAATAAACACTATATATAGTTTTCCCTTTTTCTTTGATTTTCAATAAATTTATAAACAACCAAATCAAAAACCAAACCATGCCATACAAACTCAGCCCAAGTTCATTAAATCTATTAAAAGAATGCCCAAGATGTTTCTGGCTTCATCATAATAAAAAGATAAGAAGACCAGAAGGAATATTCCCTTCTCTGCCAGGAGGTATGGATAGAATTCTAAAAACGCACTTTGATTTTTTCATGGAGAATAACTCTTTGCCTCCGGAATTAAGAGAGTTGGAAGGAGTAAAGCTCTTCAACAATAAAGAGTTGCTAAAGGAATGGAGAAACAATCTAAAGGGCATACAATGGACTGACAAGAAAGGAAATCTTCTAAGGGGAGCAGTTGATAATATCCTGGTGAAAGGAGATAAACTGATTGTTTTGGACTACAAAACAAGAGGGTATCCTTTGAAAGAAGATACAGCAGCACATTACCAGAACCAATTAGATATCTACAATTTCTTATTAAGAAAAAACAATAAAGAAACTGAAGATTATGCCTACTTACTATTCTACCATCCAGAAAAGGTAGATGAGAACGGAAAAGTAATTTTCAACACTGACTTAGTAAAGATGAAGACAGACATAAAGAATGCAGAGAATATCTTCAAAAAAGCAATACAAACTTTGGAAGGAGATATGCCTAAGCCAGATAAAGACTGCGATTACTGTAAATGGATAGAAGCTAATTATGAGATAAAGTAACTATTTCTTCTTCAACTTTTTCTTTAACTGATCCATCCTTTTCATATAATTAGCCATCTCCTTGGCCATGTAATTCATGCTCTCAGGAGTATCTCTTTCCTTAGCCTCATTAAACTTACCAATATGCTTCACCACCTGCTTCTTAAGGCCAGCTATCTTCTTCCTTACCTTAGCTTTTCCCATAATGACTTAACCTTCTTGTAATACTTATAAACTGATTCGTAAAGCTTGGAAATATCAGAATAATTCAAAGAATGTGCTGAAATCCTTTTATCATCACGATTCTCCCTGTACATCCTATTTAGCTGCCTAACTTTATCGGGAGGAAGTTTAATTAGCTTATCAACATCCTTATTAGAATAACTTTTAGCAGAAACTAAACATTCAATCATATGTAAACCGCGCAGCCTCATAATAATGGGATAAACAAGATTTGGCATACTCCCCATGTCCTTTTCCTTTATCCACTCGTGAGCAATCTTCAAAGAGCTTGAAGTAGTCTCGATATACCACTTAGTATTGGCCTTAGTCAGTTTAATGCCTTTATATTTCTCTATAAGCTGTCCATTAATGATGGCTTTAGCATCTTTAAGAATAGGCAGAACCAAGACTGCATTATGTTTAAGTGTCTTTTCCAAGCTATCAATAGACATAGAAACAATCTCATACTCATTTATTCTTTTCCTAAGCTTAACCTTGCCGTCAGTTATAACCAAAACATCTATATCTGACCCAGGAACTTGTTCACCCCGGGCATAAGACCCGTACAGATAAACTCCAATTACATGCTTAAGCCAAGGCTTGACAATCATCAGTATCTCTTCCTTAATCTCTTCCAGGCTTTTGCCTACCAAAGTAATCACTACCTTCTGGCCAACAAGCTCCTTAGGTAAATAAATATGCCCGCCATTCCCAATCTGCTGCACTGTTTTGGTTATTTGTTCCATAGTATATACTGTATATACAATACTATATAAAGCTTTCGGTCCTTAAAGACGGGTATATGGGGAGAACATTAGCAAAGACATATGATTTAAAGAAAAAGAATCTACCTCTTAAACAAACCAAAGAAGGCTTTAAGCAGTGAAAAGAAGGTTATCTCTTGCTTAGGGGTTTCTGGTTCTGCAGCTTTAGCAGGCTCTTTAGGAGCTTCTTTCTGAGTGCTAGGTACTGGATCAGGCACTGCATAATACTTAGTTGGTGCAGAAGCTTCCGGCTCTTCAGCAGGTTCGTCCTCAACAGTCTTAACTATAAACTCCCTTACTGTGCATCTCTTTGTTGCCAGGAATTCATAATTACTTGACTTGCCAAACCTGCCATCATCATGCCTGCAGTATTTTCCTTTTACAGTAAGCCAACTGGCTTTATCGCCATAAGGAAATTCAATAGCATACCTGTCATTTCCAAGGGAAATAACCTCAGCTTTGTCAGGTGATACTGAGGCGTCTCTTTTGTACTTGATTGATGCATCAGTCAATGGCTGGGTGTCTATTATCTGGGTCTTCTCCCCAACTATGCCGTACCTGAAATCATCAATAAGGTCTATACTATGTGGCTGGTCAATCCCTTTTGCAGTCACTTCCATCCTGAACTTGCCGTCCCCGCTTACACAATCATCCAATTCAAAATCATACAATGAGCAGGAGAAATCATGACCAGGGCAGTCTAATTTGATGTCAATTGTATTATGCTCATATGCTTCTCCCCTGCGCACTTCTGTAGGATAAATAAAAGTCAGGTCATAGGTCCTGGAATCGATTAAGGTCATAGGAGGGGTAATCAGCATATATTCCCTGCCTGAGTTGATGGTTACCTTGGGGTCTGTGCCTGGCGGCTGGTCATAATAATCATAACTGCAGTGCGCTTCAACACAATCATACCAGTCTCCAGGAAATCCCCTTATAAGAGCCTCCTTGCTGCTAAATGGTTCATCATATTCAATAATAAAGTAGAATACGCCTCTTCCTTCCTTATCACAGGATGCATCGATAAATGTGTACTCGACATCAGCAGCATAAGTACTAGCAGCAAGAATTAATACAAAGCATAGCAGTAAAGCAAACTTTTTCATCTTAGCTCCTATACTAGTAATGGAACATAGTATAAAAGTATTGCTATTGATTGATACTTCAAAACAAGCTAAGCCCTAAGAACACTATCTTCTCTTTATGTTTTTTCTCGTCTTTTGCAAGCTTCGCAAAAAGGTCCTTTGCTTCTTTGATTTTTGCTTTGCCTGCAAGGCCAGTATAGAACTTTTTGCCTTTCTCCTCTAAATCGCGGGCAGTATTGAACATGTCAGGAACATGGGCGTCGCCAGTAAATTTCTTCAGGTCAGCCTTTGTAAAAAGAGGAACATCAATCTTCATCTTTTTGAATTCCTCTTCAGCCTTTTTTATCTCTTCATCAGACTTTGCAGTGTTTTTGAGCAGTTTAGCCAGGGCTTTCTTATGCTCTGTTTCCTCCTGAATCAAGAGCCCGAATAAATCCCTTGCACCAGGATTATTAACATGCTCAGCGCAGTACTGGTACAGCTTAAGGCCCCTGTCCTCTGTCTCAATCGCATAAAGTATCCAGGTTAGAATGTTTGGCATGTTAAGATATTCTTAGGAATAAGCAGTATTTAAGTTTTGCTGAATGTAGAAGGAAATCTAGTTCCTGTTGCACGCTTTCTCAAAGAGCCTGATTCTGAAAGCCTGCCTTCTAAGTTAGCCTCAAACTTGTAATAATCACTTACTGTTCCTGTCATTGTTATATTTAGGATGTAAGCTTTTATTTTCTCGTGTACTTTCTCATATCTTGGATTGCCAGGCCACAGCTTAAGAGCTTTGTTTGAATATCCTAGTGCGCTCCTATGTTCTCCCTGCCACAATTGGACTCTAGCATTAACATAATACCATTCAGCAATTTCTTTTTTCTTCTTAGGTTTGGGAAAATCTCTAAGTGCCTTCTCTGCCAACCATTCCTTGCCTTCATCTAGCAAATCTGTTATCTCTTTAATATCTGTATAGAATCCTGCACCGACAGACTCATCAAGCCAATGCTCACCAGCTGGAATGTTCAACTGCTCTGACCATTTAGGTTCTTCATCAGCCATTATAACAATATTAAGATTAGAATCTATTTAAGTTTTGTCTATCCAAGATATGCACAGATTTATAAAGTTGAAAAACATAACTATAAGCATGAGTATATGGAAAAAGATAAAAAAAGCCAGGGAAGGCCGCTGCCCTAGATGTATTATCGGAAAGTTGAAAGAACCTTTTACTGATTATCTCCGTACAGCTGACAGTGTAGTTAAGGTTGAGCAGTATAGATGCCTTACATGCAGTTACATAAAAAAAGTAAAGACCAACACGGATATAACAAATGAAGACATTAAAGAAGCAAAAGAGATACTAAAAAAGAATGGCTTAACCAAATGTCCTGAGTGCGGTTATGTGGGCATGATATGGGATGAAAAGAAGAAACATCTTTTCTGCCCAAACCATGGCATGATAATGGCTGACTATCCAGAGCCCCCTCTTAAGAATGTAAAAGAAATCATAAAAAACAAGAACAGCAAGAAGAAGCTGAGAGAGGTTATGGGTGTTAAGGAATACTCTTCGCGCAGTCTTGCTGAGGATGAAAGAAAACTAAAAGAAAAGGTAAACAGATTGAATAAGGCATATAACAAAAAATGATGTAGAGCTAACTAACCTTCTCTCAAAACAAACTCATAATGAGGTTTTTCAACCTTTCTTTTGAATATTCTGCCTGCCAGGCTCTCTTCTTTAAAAACATCTGCTCCAACAGCTATCACTGCTCCAGGCTCTATTGGAGAAGAAACACCGCAGTTCATTGTTCTTGCTACATATTCTCTTGCCACCTGGTACAGAGCACCCTGCCCATGGATTGTCTCTCCATGAGCATCAAGCACATCAACCTTAATATCAAAAGAGTTAGTACATTGAGCCTTCTCAACCCATTCTTTAGGGACTAATTTATCCCAATGGGCCCAACTGCCATAGTCATACCCTAATTTCGCACCATTAACCCAGGTTCCTACAAAACTCCCTTTATCAGCTACATAAAGAGAACCTTCTTTCTTATACAGCATAAAATGATTTGTAGAAATCCTTGGACTGTCTAGTATCATAAAACGCACAATCTTTTTCAAGGCAGCCCTCTCAGTCAGTTTTCCAAAAACTTCATGGAACATATCCTGCCTTCCAGCATCAACAGCTCTTTGCTTTAGATATTCCAGAACAGCTTCTCCTAGTTCGCGCACCCCAAAACTATAAAGCTCAAAGTTACCTTCAGAGGGAGTGTAGGCAACATCAGAATCTATTTTCACTACAGCTTCTGAGGCAGTTCCTTCCAGCCTGGGTTCACTTACTTTACTGCATGTAGAATAATGTGCCATATTGCCTGATTCGTAAAACTTAACAAGAATCTCTATGCCTTCTAAAGGAACCTTAAAGCCGCCCTTGAATAATCTGTTAACATCAGCAATCAGGACTTTCTTGCCTTGCTCATTAGTGGATCCTGGTTTGGTATCTTTAGCTATCTCTTCCAATAATACCTTTGACCCCTTAAACTCCAGTTTCATAAGTTGCTGGAAAAGTTCAGCACTTTATAAAACTTTAGTTCTTTAGCACTATCGAGGAGGAACAAAATAGGGGATAGAAGGCTTAATAAAAATAAAAAAAATTAAAGAAGAACTGCTAAGATAGCCCAGATTGCCAAGCCAGCCCATATTGCCAGGGCAAGCCAGTCTTTCTTAACCATATCCTTTCCCAGCATTACCTGGCCAAGCTTAAGTGCTGTTTCTGAGTAAGGGACCAGGCACAAAGCAAGCAGAATCCATGACAGGAGCATCACAGCAGCTACCTGCACTATGCTCATGCTGTTGAAAACATAGATTCCAATAATCACTGCCAACACAAGATACAGTATTACCGGAAATGTCTTGTGCTTCAAAAACCTCCTAGCATGCTTTAGGCATACTTTTGGCCAGAGCACACCTACTATCATCTTTTCTAAAACAACTAATCCAAAGATTAATGCCAGAACTTCTATTGCTGTCATTTTACAAACCACCTCCCTTTTTAATTAACATTAAGCTTGTTTTTTTTTAAAGTTTTCTATTTGTAATCTGCATGCTCTTCAAGTTCCCTCAGATAGACGTGACAGCAGCTGTCCCTGCCAGTGCATCTCTCTCCAAGAGCTGGTGATGCACGCGGGCAGATTTCGCCTGCGAGCCTTGGTCTTGAGGGGTCCTGCCCTTTCTGCAGCTCAAACTGCGCCCTCATAGGTCCGCATATTGGAAGGGGGTTTGGAAGAATTTTTGTTTCTGATGTTTCGTCTCTTAATTCAGTTTCTAAAGACATTTTCAGACAAACAAGGAAGTTATGTAGTAGCTTGCTGCAGAGCTTACAGCTCCTAACAGCACGCCTTTGGATACCTCCCTGCCTTTAACCTTAAGGTAAAGTGAAGACAGTATTATCATGCCCCACAAAAAGACTGCAAAGAGCGTATATAGCCCTGCATCATAGAAGATTGAGGTAAAGAAAATCAGGATTAGGCTTCTGGCAACATGAGGGTCAGAATTCTTGATTAAAAAAGACAGGATAAACAGAACAAACAGAGCAACAAACAGCTGAATAACAAATGGCGCAAATTTACCAATCACAGCTCTGACAATAACGATAAAATAGAATGGGATGCTCCCCAAAGCTATTGCGTCACGAGCAATTTCTTTCTTCCAGTTTTTTGGCATTATATTTCAGTATAAGCAGCTTTTTTTATTAGAATTATATTTTACCTTATGATGGAAAACAACCCATAAACATCCAGCCATATATGCCATTACGATAAGGATAACCAATAATGTTTTGTTAAGCTTATGGAAAATAAACTCTCCTTCTAAGATTAAGAATAATGCCACAAGGACTATTAGGGCAAAGATTGCTGTGGCAATAAAATAGTGATGTTTTTTCTTCATGAATAGTGTACTATTAATTCCAGAATATTTAAGCTTTGCTAAAAAAACCTTATCTAGACTTTCTCTTATGGAGCGGGCTTTCAATCTTCTTCTCAAGAAGCTTATGCAGGTGCTTGTTTTTCTTCAATTTATCAAGGTCAGCAACAAGTATAATCTTGTCACCAAGCTGAAGCCTGTATTCAGGGTCAGGAATCTGTTTAAAGTCCATTCCTCTGCTGACAGCAAGTATATTGGCAATATCCTTGAATATGCCGTCGAGGTACTTTATGCGCTTGTTTATGAACCTGGAGCCCGGCTCTACATCAAACTCCATCAGCTCAAGCTCTGTTGTCTTGAAGGTTATTGAATCCATCACCCACTCAACAACATCAGGGGTAGTAAGCGCAAGAGCCATCAGCTTGCCGCCAATTGCTGAGGCAGGTATGACCTCGTTTGCACCGGCCTTCTTGGCAGCAGCTACGAATTTCTCCTTGTTTATCTTGGCTATTATCCTTGCGCGCTCAGTTACTGCCCTGAGAAGATTTACAGCAAGGATTGTATCTGGGTCATTATCAAATGCAAGCACTACAACTGAATAATCATGGTCGATATCCAGCTTGCTTAACACGTATTTGTTCAATGGATTTGCATTTATAATCTTAACAGAGCGCTCAATATCAAGGTCGATATGCTTATTTGAAACAAGTGTTGCTTTTATTCCGCGGAGTATAAATTCATGCAGAATAGAGCGGCTTGTTGGATTATAATCAAGGACAAAGTATTTGAGTTTGCGTGGATGGACTGCTTTAAGCTCTGTTATATGCTTTGTTTCATAAAGATATCTTTTAGAAGGTATGAACAGGAAATCCTTCTCAAGCAGATACCTCTGTTTTCTGTTGATAATTAAATCTCCCACAGGGATTATCAGGGTAGAGGCCTCAGCAGAGATTTCCTCTACAGCTTTCTTTAAGAAGTAGGCAACCTTTTGAAAGCCGTTATAGCATTCAAGATAGCTTACTCCATCAATGATTATGTATGCATTCCTGTGGCTCCTCACAAAATTAGCTATTGTTTCCAAAAGCTGCTCAATATCATGGGGGCCAATTGACAATTCATCTGTTTCTGTATCAGTTATAAAGACAATGGGGGTATGCTTTAGCTTGTACTTTTCTCTCAGCTCCTTTGGATCCTGCTGTGTTATTATAAGACCCATCCTCTTCTGGTATATATGGCTGAGGAACATCTCGTAAGCAAGCTCAGTTGAATTTGAGGTATCGACAACATAGTTCTTTGAAAATTCCAGCTTGTATTTTTTTGCTTCCTTTAGGAATTTAATCTTTGCAGGCTCTTCAAGCAGCGGTTTTAGGGTCAAAAACTTGTATTTAATAATACCAACAGCAAGGAATATTGACATTAGCAGAGTAAGTATATGGTTGTGCGGGGGGATAGTAATCCCAAACTGAGGGAGTATTATTCCTGTAGGTATTCCTATGACTATCGGAATTGCGCTCCCTATTATGAAGTATTTAAGCTGGAGCCTAAGGTCAGCAAGCTTTGTTCTTGCGTACTTGGCAACAAAAATCCCAAGGGCATAAACAAGAGGTATCATCTGGTAGACAAAAAAGAACCTGGTGTAGAGAGGGCCAAAGTCATAAGCCCAGAAGTTCACACTGCCGGCAGGGGCAGGAATCAGCCCCTTCATGAAAAAGGTAGCGAACCATAGGGACAGGACTAATGCTATCATTGGCGTGTACCAAAAGATTAGGCCTGAATCAGACTTGGTAATAATGTTCTTCCTTCTCAGATAGACCCAGCAGAAATGCGGCAATAAGAATAACGAGACAATATATGCGCTGTATGACAGCCTTCCAAGGAACCATGCAACTGAGTAAGTCGATGTAAGCCAGAGCAGTCCTTTACCAATGTCCCATACTGCATGGCTTAGGAACAGCAATGCAAAGAAAATATTTGCTCTTGCTTTCTTATTTCTCGAATAGATATAAACTGACAGGATGACCTTTACAATGCCAGCTAAGAAAGCCAGCAGCACTATTATATTGTTCTCAAGGGCACTAGGCATTTTATTCGAATAACCTCTTTTTTGGGATAGTCATAAGCACAAGTCTATCGCCAGACTTAAGCACATATTCATTTGATGGAAACTTCTCAAATCCTTTGTGGGTGACAAAACCAATTATCTTTGCGCTATGCAATAATCTTGATGCCTCTTCAATAGTTTTTTGGTGCAGCATGGACTCTTTGGTTACCTGATATTCAATAAACTCCTCCTCAGCTGCTGAGGTTGTTGCATTAAGAACCCATTTAACCACATACGGCTCTTCAGTTGCTATTGACAATAAACGTCCGGCAATAGCTGACGGTGAAACCACCTGGTCAGCGCCTGCATGCTCTGCAAGTTTTACATGCTCGTAATTGTCTATCTTGGCAACAACATTGACCCAGGGGTTAAGCTGCCTTATCAGGTGGAGTGTTAAAAGCACATCAGAATCATTGTCCATACATAATATTGCATTTCTTGTATTCTTTATATTCGCTTTTTCAAGAACTAATGCGTCCTTTGGGTCTCCCTTTATGTACTGCACATTGCGCTCAATTATGCCTGGGCTTTTTGAAGGGTCCACTATTATGATATGGTGCCTGCTGTCCTGTATCTGCCTATAAACTGATTCGCTTAACTCATTCCAGCCGCATATAATATAATCAACCTTTTTCCTGGTTCTGTTGATTCCAAAAACATCACGAAGATTTGTTGAGATGATGCGCTGGGTTATTCTTGTGAGAAGGAAACCAAGGAAGCTGACACCAAGAGCCATAGCAAACATAGATACTATCTTTCCCTTGGGTGTTGTGGGGACATAGTCTCCATAGCCGGTTGTGGTAGAGGTTGTTATAAGCCAGTATACAGCTTCAAAAGCAGGGTTTTTCCCTTCCTGCACTAACTGGTTATACTTCTCTGGGTTTTCTATAAACTCGAACTTAGCAAAGAGGAAAATAAATGACACAAGAAGCAGGATAAACACAACAGCCATAGGATTGATATTCCTTAGACTACTTACTAAACTCATCACCCCTTTTTTTTCTTCCATCTTACTTACTTCTTTTTTTTAAAAAATGTTTTCAAACGCCACAACCTGACTAATCTTGGCAGCCTGGCTAATCTAGCTAATCTTGGTGCTCTTGCTGTTCTTGATAATCTTGTTGCTTTTGCTGCTTTCTCTGCTTCAACTACTTTAGCGATTCTTTCCCCTTCCTTGACTATCTTCTCTCCTTCCTTGGCGATTCTTTCGCCTTCAACAATAGCTCGTTCTGTTTCAGTTGCAACATGGGTTATTTCCTGGCCTAGTCCAATATCTCCAGCCAAAGCAACTGCTTCAGAACCCCTGAAAAACAAGCCAACTGGCGTGACAGCAATTATATCCAAAAAATATTTCTTTACAAACCTGCCAAATGTAACACTTTTGAAAAAATTAAAGTAAAGATCTAATACAAAGAATGCTATTATGATCTCATCAAGGATTATTACCCAGGTATGATAGTGGTGCATAAACTCCACAACCTGCTCCAAGAAATGCGATTCGTGGCCTGTTATTCTTGCCACAATCTGCCTGTTTATGCCGCCGGCGAATTCTCCAAGTATGATGAAAAGTAAGAGCAGAACAAGCCAGGGGATTGCTTTTTTTACAAACCTCTCAATCTTTTCAAAATGGTCTATATTAAAATCGTCAACTGTCTTCTTCCATCTAGGCAATTTCTCCTTTCCACTCCCCTTTTTCATGTTTTTTACCTATGCCCCAAGGAGTATATAAAAGTTTACATTTTAATAAGATTTAAATACAGTAGAATCAGATTGAACTATATGAACGAAGCAGTGATTTTTGCAATACTCCTTATTCTTGCAGGTTGTGCTTCTCAGAACATTGAAAGGACTGAAGGGGATGAGATAAAACTCTCAGAGCCTGCATATGAGGGCAGGGTTTCTTTGGAAAATGCTCTTGCTGAGCGCAGAGCTGAGCGTTCATTTACAGCTGAGCCATTAAAACTGGATGAGGTCTCGCAAATCCTTTGGGCTTCGCAAGGTATTGATGGTGTTACTGGAGCAACAAGGACTGCTCCCTCAGCTGGTGCAACACAGCCATTAGTGGTTTATCTTATTGCAGCAGATGTTACTGGTTTAGAGCCTGGTGCTTATCGTTATGACCCAAGCAAACATACAGCAACAAAGGTTAGTGAGATAAGTGAAGGGCTGCCGTATGGCGCTCCTGCGTATGTTATCTTTACAGCCATTTACGAGCGAACCAGCCAGAGGTATGGCGACAGAGGAGAGAGATATGTGCATATTGAGGTTGGGCATTCAGCCCAGAATGTGCATCTGCAGGCCATTAGCTTGGGGCTTAAGACATTTCCTATCGGCGCTTTTGATGATGGCTTTGTTAGCAGGCTGTTGAGCCTGGAGAATGAGGTTCCTTTGTATGTGGTGCCTGTTGGCAGATAGTTCTTGAGACAGATTTTAGAATTCCAAAAGGTTTATATATAAGTTGGATATTATATCCAATTAGGGGTTTTTATGTTAGCTGTCTTAGGCAAGAATATAGTTCCGATAAAATGGGGTGGTGTATCCACATTAACACTTGACTTTAGAGAGACATCTCTTGACAGCCCTGATTTTGAACGGCAGTCTGCTGATGAATTGAAAAGAGAAGAAGAAACTGCTGATAATATTGCAAGAGATGCTCCAAGCCTTGAGGCAAGGGTTCTAATACACAATTTACCAAGCGGACTTGCAAAAGAAGTCATAGCAGAGGCTTACCAGGGAGCTGTTGACCCCAGCTATATCAAAGAATATACAGCAACTGCATCGGATTCTGTTGCGATGAATTTTGACCCTGCAGGGACATTTCATAATGCAGGAACAAATACTTCTCCAGTACCTAAGGATTATACTGGAAAGATTAGTTATGTTCATTATGTTGGTTCTGCTCAAGTTAGAGTTATGTACACAGCAGAGCAGCCATATGAATCAAATGAGGGTGAACAAAAGGCAGATGATTATATTTCACAACCAAAAACAAGCGAATACCCAAGGATACCATATACAACAGAAACAGCAGGTTACCAGCAGGAAACCTATAGTGCAGGAACAAGCTCAGATAATGAGATTCATTTGGTAAATTATGAAAGGGTTGTACCAGAGATTATAACGCACCCTACAGCTAGAGTGGATATCCAAGAAGAACAAACCTCTAGTGCCTCAACAGATAATTTATTTGTTGTTGAAGCAAGAATGTATGAACAAGCCAGACCAGTTGTGCAGGAAAGATACCAGCTGCAGAGCAATCAAGCAGCTATGCCTGCTGTAATGCAGGAAACAATGCCTATCAGACCAGAGATTTTGTATCATAACATTGATTATGTTTCTCCAAAACCAATTTCTGCAGAAACCAGGAGCATTGAGTTGCTAATCCCAGCTAAAGCAGAGCCAATTCAACCCAGGTTAGAGGAAAGAACTTACACAAGCAATCAAAATGTGATTACATCAGACAATCAAACAACAGAACCTCAGGTTATTTCCCAAACAATTACAGAACCAATACAATCATCATACTCAAAGGTTGAATATTTTGAGGCTGTACAGCCAAGATTAGAATCTAAACCAGCTGCAACAGAAGAGCCATTGGTATATTCTAATTCAGGATTTGATTATCAGGTAAAAGTGCTGAACATAGTTGAGTCAATTACAACTACAAGTGAGGATGCAAGTTATCAAAGCATAAAACAGCCATCAACTCTTTTGGAAGATGAATTTGAGGTTGAATTTGATTCATCAAGCACTTATGAAACACTGACTGTGCCAAGAGAAGCCAGTGATGACATGGATGCAGCCAAGGATGCAGGCCATTTTAAGGACAGAAACCTGGCAAGCGAGGATTATCAATCACTGGAAACAAAGATTGAGCCATTAGAGGTGCAGAAAGAGAGGAAGAAATGCCTAAATCCAGAAACAAAGATTGAAAATCTCGAAAGAATCCTGGATTTTAAAGAAAAAACCAGGGAATATGTTGATAATAATGAAGCTAAGAAGTTATGCGCAGTTAAACTTGATGAAGATTTTGATTTTTATTCTGTTTTTGATGGACCAATTGATGTTAGGGAAGTAATGCAGGAGATTTTGGCAAAATCAGGAGCAAAATATACTGTAAATCTAAGAGGGGCTGACGGCAGGGATATTGCTGCTTCTATGGAGCTTGATTATAATGATGCTCTTGCAATAATCTACCATGTTCTTGTAGAACATAAAGGATTGATGCCTGATTTAAGGCTTCAATACAACATTGACAGAAGAACAGAGGTTCAAAAAGGTGTTGGAATTAACTTTAACGGATTATTAGCAGATGATGAAGGAATACAATATGTAATCCAGTTTGTTGAAACAGATGAAGATGGAAAGGTTATCAGAAGATTTAATCCTGGTGATTCTGAGTTAACTGCTGACCAGATAAAGGCAAATCCAAATTATAAGCTTGATTTAGTCAGGATTACACCTAAGGATTATGAAAAAAAGCAGAGCGAAGCAAGCGTACCATCCAAAAGGTATTTGGGTGACGGCATATTTACACCAGAGCTGCATGAATTATATGACGAGAAAGGAAATGCTGTAAGGCATGCTTATGTTATTGAAAAACCATTTAGAATTGATGCAGAGGATGTAGCAGATGGCTCTAGAGCAGCTTATGATGGATTAGACCATAATCTTGAAGAAACAAGTGTAGAGCTGGCATCAAACCATCTACTGGCTATTGCAGGCAGAAAGGTTTTTGGTGAGAATGGCTCTGAGGTTGTGTATAAAAAGGAAACACTGACATTAGAAGATGGCCAGGGAAAAAGCAGGGATATAAGCTATATATATGATGCAAAAGGACTAAAGGATATGTACCAAGAGGTATTCAAACAGGCAAAAAGAGCTAACTTGGGCGTATATATTCTTGAGATAAATCCTCAAACAGGCAGGGTAGTTGATGAATCAGGTTACAGGGATGAGGGATTGCAGTTTGTTCCTGAGATTGGAAAGCATTATGCAGCTGTTATTGGCGAAGGCAATAGATTTGATGCAAATGAAGTTGTAGTTCCAAGAGAATTTCTGCAGAGAGAAGAGATGCATAAAATCTAAAATTATTTAAAGCAATTCCTTAACTATTTCTCTTATGCCAACAGATAAGGAATTGAAAAAAGATTTCAAGAAAAAGGCATCCCAGCAGCCGGATAAATATTATGCTACAAAGGTTCTAAAAAAAGAAGGCTTTGTCAGGAAGAAATGCAAATGCGGAACCTGGTTCTGGACTGCTTCTGACTCAAATACCTGCGGTGATCCTGCCTGCTCTGGAGGCTTCAGGTTTATTGGCAAGAGCCCTGCAAAAAAAGAGCTTGATTATATCGAGGTTTGGAAGGAATTTGCAAGATTGTTTGAGAAATGGGGCTACAAACCAATCCCGAGATACCCTGTGACAGCCAGATGGAGGGATGATACTGATTTTGTTCAAGCTTCTATCTATGATTTCCAGCCGTGGGTTGTTTCCGGCACAGTTGAACCGCCTGCAAACCCCTTGGTTGTGCCGCAGTTCTGCTTAAGGTTTAATGATATTGATAATGTCGGCATAACCGGCGCTCATTATACTGGCTTTGTCATGATTGGGCAGCATGCATTCATGAAGCCAAAAGATTGGAACCAGGAAAAATACTTTACAGATATACACAGCTGGCTTAAGAAAGGCTTAGGGCTGCCAAATGAGGAGATAACCTTCCATGAGGATGCATGGGCTGGCGGAGGCAATTTCGGGCCTTGCATGGAATATTTCTGCAGGGGCTTAGAGCTTGGCAACCAGGTTTACATGATGTATGAGGTTACCCCATCAGGCAACAAGGAATTGAACCTTAAGGTTCTTGACATGGGAATGGGCCATGAGCGCAATGCATGGTTCACAAAGGCAACCTCAACAAGCTATGAGAGTGTCTTTCCAACTGTATGCAAGAAATTATATCATTCAACTGGTATTAAGGTAAATTCTGACCTAATGAAAAGGTTCCTGCCGTACTCATCCTATCTTAATATTGACGAGGTTGATGACATTGATAAGGTATGGGTTGATGTAGCCAGCAAGGTTGGTGAGGATGTTAAAACCCTGAAGGAGAATATCCTGCCATTAGCTGCATTATATTCTGTTGGTGAACATACCAGGGCTTTGCTTGTTGCTTTAAGCGATGGTGCTTTGCCTTCAAATGTTGGCGGAGGATATAATCTAAGGGTTATTCTAAGAAGAGCTTTATCGTTTATTGACAAATACGGCTGGAAGATTGAATTAGCTGATGTATGCAAGTGGCATGCTGAATACCTGAAGCCATTGTTCCCTGAACTGATGCAGCATCTAGGTGAGGTAAGTGAGATTCTGGAGATTGAAAAGGAAAAGTATGAGCAGACAAAACAAAAATCACACCAATTAATCAGGAAATTCATTAAAGAAGAGATTGATGATAAGAAATTGCTTCAGCTTTATGACAGCCAGGGCATAAATCCTGAGATAATCAAGGAAGAGGCTGCAAAGCTTGGCAAAACAGTTGAGATTCCTGAGAATTTCTATGCAGAGGTTGCTGAACTGCACGAGAAGGTTGAGCAGGCGCATGCTACCAAAAGAGAGGAAAAGCTTCCTTTAGAGGGTCTGCCTGATACAAAGGGGCTTTATTTTGATGATTATGCAAAGCTAAGCAATAAAGCAAAGGTTCTGAAAATAATTGACAAGAATGTTGTGCTTGACCAGAGTGTTGCATACCCTACTTCTGGAGGGCAGCTGCATGATTTAGGTACGATTTCTTTGCTTCGCAAAGAAATAGGAACCTCCCGCCCACCCCGTGCCGCCTCTGAAGGGGGTAGGATTGTTGATGTCTTTAAGCAGGGAGGGGTGATTATCCATGTTCTCGCTGACAAGCCTAAATTCAAGAAAGGCGATAATGTAGAGATAAAGATTGATGCTGACAGAAGAAAACAGCTTGCACAGCATCATACTGCAACCCATATTGTTAATGCTGCTGCAAGAAAGGTTTTAGGGGGCCATATCAACCAGGCTGGTGCAAAGAAAACAGAAGCGAAAGCTCATCTTGATGTTACTCATTTCAGGAATATAAGCGAGGAGGAGCTTGAAAAGATAAACAAGGAAGCAAACAAGATTGTAAAAGAGGCTATCCCTGTCAGAACATCATTTATGCCGAGAAGCGCAGCAGAAAAAAAGTATGGTATGAGCCTTTACCAGGGCGGTGCAGTCCCTGGCAAGGAAATCAGGGTTGTAGAAATCCCTGAGGTTGATGTAGAGGCATGCGGCGGTACTCATCTAAAGAACACACAGGAAACAGGGGAGATAAAGATATTAAAGTCATCAAAGATACAGGACGGCATAGTAAGGCTGACATTTACTTCAGGGAAAGCTGCTGAAAAAGAGGAAGCAAAGGAAGAAGGTATTCTGGAGAAAACAGCTAAACTGCTTGGGGTTGATGTTAACCAGCTCCCTGGAAGAACACAGGAATTATTTGACAAATGGAAAAAGGCGAGAAAGGCTGTCAAGAAAGGAAAGAAGATTGATGTTAAGGAACTGGAGCTAACCTCTAAGGAAAAGTATGAGGGGGATGCCCTTGCCAAGAGTGCTGAGATACTAAGAACCCAGCCAGAGGTTATTGGCAAGACGATTTCCAGGTTTTTGAAAGAGCTTGAAGAGTTCAAGAAAAAGCTTGAATGAAAAATTATTTAAATGAATAGCCAGGTGCTTGTTATATGACGATTCCAGGTTTTTTAGGTGTTGAGCTTCAACATATCATAAAAATTATTCTTGCATTAATTTTAGGGAGCATAATTGGTTTAGAGCGCAAAACCGGCCATAAACCAGCTGGTCTAAGGACCCATGCGCTTGTTTGCCTGGGTGCAACCCTGATATCTATTATCTCCATTGATTATTTTGGGGGGGACCCTGCCAGGATAGCAGCTGGTGTGGTTACTGGCATTGGTTTCTTAGGGGCTGGTGCTATTATAGCTTCGCGCGGCAATGTGCGCGGCTTGACAACTGCTGCAAGCCTATGGGTTATGGCAGCTGTTGGCCTGGGTATTGGCGCTGGAGCCTATACATTATCAGCAATTGTAACCTTGGTTGTATTAGGTGTTTTAATTTTCGGAAGAATGAAAAAAGTTGATTAAGTGATGATAATGAAATTAATTGAAAAAAACAAACTGGAAATGTCACCAAAAGGTGTGATAGAAGGGAACGGGCATCCTATGCTGAATATGAAGACTGATTTCCTGAAAACAGTCAGTCTTGATGATATACACATGAGGATTGCCTGCGGAAGAGTGGAAGAGCCTAAGGTAGAGATACAGGAGCTTATAGTTAATATGCCTGCTGAGTTGAAGAAGAGATTTGTCAGGGATTAACTACCCTAGGTGCTTATAAAAAAACTCCAAAACCCTTCTTTCGTATTCTTTTCCTTTTAGGTAATGTGATTCGCCGTGGTCTGCTTCTTTGATTATCCATAATTCCTTTGGCTGGTTTGCTGCTTCATACAGCAACTTAGAGTTCTCGACGGGTATCTGGGAGTCTTTTTCTCCATGGATGAATAAGATTGGAACATTCATTTGCTTAATTTCATCCAAAGGCGAGACCTTAGCTACATCAATCCCAAACAAAACCTTTGCAAAGAACTCAGAGCCTTTGACAAAGGGTGCTTTAAAGAAGAAGAACTGCCTGTACATTGACCTGATAATCCTATCCAGGGTTGCATAGCCTGAGTCTGAAACAATTGCCTTTATCTCAGGGTTATCCTTAGCAGATAATATTGAGACTGCTGCTCCTAAAGAGAATCCAAGAGTGCCAACCTTTGTTATGTTCTTTTTTTCTTTCAGGTATTTTATTGCAGCTGCAAGGTCTTTTTGCTCATTTAAGCCGCCGGTTGTCAGTCTGCCTGCACTTTCGCCCATTGCCCTGAAGTCAAAGAACAGCAGATTATAGTCTTCATGCAGGAATCTAGCAAATCCAAGTATGTTTGCCTTGTTGAATGGGTAGCCGTGCAGAGCAATAACTGTAAGCTTGGTTTTAGCTTCAGCTGGAATAAACCATGCCTTTATTTCAACACCATCTTCTGTATCAAAGCTTACTGATTCATAATCAAGGTTAATGTCCTTAGGTGTTGCATCTATAGGCTGTCTTGGCGGGTGTGTTGCCATGTAAGCAGTGTACAATGATATCAAGAGAACCCAAACAACTATTATAACAGCCCATGTAATTATTTTATATGCTCCTATCATTTTCTAAAAATCTTCCTAAGAACATCAACAGTATATAGCATTATTGCCTGTGTCTGCGCTTTAGAGGGTTTGAATGGCTCTTGTTTTTTATGCACAGAAAATACCCTGACATTATTGATAAGGTGTATTTGCTGTGCCAAGCCAGGGTCAAGATGTATATTTTTCTCAGTAAGCTTTGCAATTATCTTTCCCAGGCCAATTCCAGGACTTTTTTCGAGCAAATCAATGCCTGTTGACTCATAGTATTTCCTGTGTAAAGCAGTTTCCAACAATCTGCCGCACAAGATAACTGCGCTTCTAAAACAGCCAGCCTTAAAACATTTATCTAACTCGTCTAAATCGGACTCAACATCGGTTTTTATGTCCAAGGGAATCCCGGTTATCTCCATTGACAGGCGTTTTTCTATTTTCTGTACTGGCGCTTTCCTTGCTGTTTGCGCTGGTGCCTTAATGCTCAGTGACATGCTTGCTATCTTGCTTAGGATACTGCTTAGTTTGTCTAATTCATTGCTGTTAAAATAACCAGAAGCCTCGCTAATCAGCTTGTTTATTTCCAGAATAGCGTTTGAATTTGAGGGGTTATGCCTTGTCAGGGCACTTAACCCAACTGCCTTTGATTTAAGGTCTGAGAAATATTTCCTATAACTAGAAATTTGATAGTCTTTCTGCTTTTCCTTGAAGTCGTGTATTGACAAATCCTTGCGCACAGGCTTGTTTAAATCTATCTTACTAGATTTTATCCTATTCAGGGCATTGTTAAAGTTTGATACACTTCTTCTAAAATCTTCAAGCTCCATTTTTATGAAATAAAAGATGTTAGTTTTCTCTGTGTTTTAATATTCTTCAGTAATATGCTCTTGTTTAATAATTTATCTAAATCATAATTGAATTTCTTCTTAATCAGGTTTCTTGCGTACTTGAGCATCAGTTCCCTCGACGCAAACTGTATTGAGTTTTGCAAAGCCTTTCTCGCTGCCTCGCGGGTAACCCACACCCCAAGAGGCATGGCATATTCTCCTGTGATGAATCTCAAGGATAAAACAGAGGCCTGCCTCTTTGATTGAGCCAGTTTCTCAAGTATTGCCATCCTTACAGAATAATAACCGCCTGCACAGTTCTCTGCATAATCCTTGCGGCCATTATAACCCTCATAATCAGTCATGTAAACTACCTCATCATTAACATTCCAGCTTGCTTTAGGCAGATATGTCTCAAACAGCTCATAGCTCCACGGCTCTGGGAATGCCAAAAGAAGATAATAATTGCCTAAGTAGCTTCCAAAGAAAGCTGTATAATCAAGTTCTTGGAATTGATGCACCTTAGGAATTAGTTTTTTTGCGATTGCATCGTCAATTGCTGTTATACTCCACCTTGTTGGCACTAATTTGCGGTTCTTGTTTACTCCCAGAGAGCCAATGCTCAATAATTTTGTTAAAAACCCTTCATCAAATTCATTGTCATAAAGATATGATATGGCATCCATTGCCTTAAAGTCTGTATCGCTGACAACTTTGTCGACTTTATGGGGAATTTTTGGGTTAGAAGTGATTTCTGCTTTCTTCAATTTAGCATTTGGCCCCATCGGAGCTGTGTATGGGTCTGTGCTCAGCCTAAATCTTGGTTTAGCTTCAAGATTAACCTCAACATCAACTGGCTTGGAAGCCATTCCTACTTCCTGGCTTATCTCCAATAGTTTACTTCTATCCCTTATGTCTGCTTTAAATCTTGAATTTACTAATTCGCTTCTAAAATTTGCAATACGGATAATATCAAAATTCTCTTTAGACCAGTGTCTTGGAGCATCGTAAAGCCATGCGTCCTCTGTTGTGTCCTGTAAAGACAATATGCCTACATTTATGTTAGGATACCCGTATCTGCCGACAAAAGGTGTTGGTGTTGAGCCGTAGAAATCCTCTTTGCCAAGCTCTTTCTTAATCTTAACTGCTGCCTGTGATTTTGCAATTAATGGACAGAAACTTCTACCGCAGAAACCGCGACCTTTGCATTTTAGACATCTAATCTGCATAATGCCATAGAATATTTTGGGAATTAAATAGTTTTCTAAAGATAAAAACTTATAAAGAAGCAGGATAATGCTGGTTTATGCTCTTTTCACAATCAGAGAAAGAATTCATAGAAAAAGTTAAGCCTGAGCTCACTAAAAGGTTTAAGTCAGGCGAGAAAATAGCTGTAAAGCTGCATATGGGGGAGCATGGAAACAAGACATACCTCAAGCCAGAGTTTGTAAAACAGGTTATTTCTATATTAATAGAGAATGGCTGCATGCCTTTTCTGTTTGACAGCCCTGCAATGTATCAAGGCGGAAGAGATACAGCAAAGAAATATTTGAAAACTGCGGCTGAGAACGGCTTTACAGAAGAAAGCATTAGCTGTCCAATAATAATTTCAGAAGAATCTAAGACTGTAAAGACACCACATCTAAAGGCAGAGGTCTGTAAACAACTTACAGAAGCAGATGGCATGCTTGTACTTACACATGTAAAGGGGCATATGTGCTCTGGTGTTGGAGGGGCAGTAAAAAACCTTGGGATGGGCGGTGTTTCAAAGAAAACTAAAACAGACATACACCATTTATCATGGCCTATTATTGTCGGAGAATGTATAAAATGCGAGGCATGCGTTAAAGCATGTCCTGTAGCTACAATAACAGTGGGCAAAGAAAAGATAGAGGTTGATTATGATAATTGCTGGGGCTGCAATGTGTGTGTTTATGTGTGTCCTCAAAAGGCATTAAAGCCAAAGGTAGCTTCTTTTGATGCTTTGCTTGCAGAGGGGGCATTTGCAGTTGTATCAAGTGTAAAGAAAGCTTATTACATCAATGTTCTTAAGGAGATAGCAAAGCTATGTGATTGTATGGCTCAGAATGGCCCCATAATCTGTGATGATGTGGGGTATCTAGCATCCGAGGATATAGTCGAGATTGAGAATGAATCAGTTGATTTGATAAACAAGAAAGCAGGAAAGAATATTTTCCTAGAGGTACACAGGAAAGACCCCTACGGACATATAAAAGAAATGGAAAGATTATTAAAAAAGTAAGAGCCAATAAATTAAGATGGGATTAACACCAACTCAGGTAAAACAGGTAAGGGAGGAATTAATTACATGCAAGAATCCTTTGTTCTTATTTCACGATGACCCGGATGGATTGTGCTCATTTCTTTTGTTATATAGGTACATAAGAGAAGGGCATGGGATTGCTGTCAAGAGTGTTCCAAGGATTGATGAGAAGTTCCTAAGAAAGGTTGAGGAATACTCCCCCGATAAGATTTTTATTGTGGATGTTGCGATTGTTGACCAGTATTTTATAGACGAGGTAAAAAGGCCTGTGATATGGATTGACCACCACGAGCCTTTGGACAGGGCAAAGGTCAAATACTTTAATCCAAGGGTCAAAGACCCTAAGAAGAATGTGCCTGCAACTGCATTGTGCTACCAGATAACAAAAAATGACCTATGGATAGCAACTGTTGGCTGCATTGGAGACTGGTTTGTTCCTGATTTCTACAAGGAATTTGCAAAGCAATACCCTAAGTTGGTTGACAAGAAGAAAAAGACAGCTCCAGAGATTCTGTTTGGGACTGAGCTTGGCAAGCTGTCAAGGATATTGTCATTTATGCTTAAAGGAAAGACTGGAGAGGTCATGAGATGTGTAAAAACCATGACACGCATAAGCGACCCTTATGAGATACTTGAGCAGAAAACTCCAAGAGGGAAGTTCATATACAAAAAGTATGAGAAGATAAACACAAGGTATGAGCACTTATTGAAATCAGCTATCAAGAATGCAGGCAAGGACAAGTTTCTGGTCTTTATGTACAGTGCGAACGAGATGAGCTTTACAGGAGACTTGTCAAATGAGCTTCTTTACAGGTATCCAAACAAGATAATTATAATCGGAAGGAAGAAAGATGATGAGCTTCGCATGAGCTTAAGGTCATCAAAGGTTATTATAAGGGATGTTTTGCAAAAGGCTTTGCTTAATGTGCGCGGCTACGGTGGTGGTCATGAGCATGCCTGCGGAGCTTGTGTTAAAGAAGATGATTTTAACGAATTCTTAGAAATTTTAAGGAAAGAGATGGGTTAATTTTATAAGGAGGTATTACTTTCTACAGCATATTGCGTCGGTGGTCTAATGGCTACGACTGGTTACGCTCGGTCGACACGCAAGGTGTGGCATAAAGCCACACGAGCTCGTCTGACGACTCGCAACCAGTTGCCGTAAATGACAACGGCCTTCCAAGCCGTTTATCCGGGTTCGAAAGTGGCTCAACTGTTTTCAAAAGCGCTTATGCGCAACTAAACTTTGTCTCACTCGAAAGTCCCGGCCGACGCATATTATTTTAATTCTAATGCACCTCAATTGAGGCAACGCATTAGATTTTGCATAGGCTTTTTTAAGGAGGATATTATGAAAGCGATCGATACAGG
>JAHWIK010000022.1 GCA_019322485.1 Candidatus Woesearchaeota archaeon | reverse complement strand
AGGAATGAGGGTGACGGCATTAATCTTCAATGGCAGTCAAAGCAGCTCAATGAAGAAGAGATGTCTACTGTTGAGCTGAAGCTTAAGGAGGAAGCCTCTGGCAGGAGAGAATTTGAGGAAAAAAAGCCAGGAGAGAAGCCTAAGGAAGTACAGAAGGAAACAGAGGTAATAAGCGGAGAGGAGAATTATCTCATAAAACAGCTGAGGAGGATACCTTAATGGCGCAGATATGCATATTCCTTTTGGAGGATATAGAAGAAGAGCTTGGCTTGGAGAATGTAACTACAGAAGACCTGAGAAAGTTCGGCGATAAACTAAAAAAAAGGATGCATAAGATTGCCGATGCCCTCAAGATATTGGAGAAGCATGGCTGGAAATGGACAACCGGAGCAAAGGATATATTCCTATTTAAGGATATTACAAGGCAGGAAGCCATGAAAGAGATAAAGAAGCTAGATGTAGACAAAGAGCTTATCCATTTTGATTAAGCGATTAAGCGAGCAGTAAAAGCAGTATATTGCCGATAAACAAGGTTATAATAAACGCAATCAAGAAGCTCGGCACAAACGGCAGCCCCTCTTTTATCAGGACGTTCTTCACTTTTTTCTTTCTGTAAAGCGCAATCAGCTCTTTTATCTGCGGCTTGCTGATGCCCAGGTCTTTTGGCCCGCATATCCTTTTTTTATCCACCACAATATCCTTTGCAATCCAGTCCCCTTCAGTTAATTTATGCGGTGCAACCAACTTCAGCATTGCTGATTTCTCAACTGCTTTGATATATATCCAGAGATAGAAAGTTATTATTGACAGCACTAACATACCCAACAAAAAGAATTTTATTATTGGGTCTTTCTGGAATATGATAAACATAATCAATATGAGGATTATCAAAAAGAGCACTTTTTTTGATGCCTTTACCTTTTTGCTCCTGCATATTTTCCTAACCTCCTTGAGCACACCTTTCCATTTCCTGACTGTAAGGACAGAGCTCCATACCAAACCATAGGCTGCTCCAATTATCAGTGAGTTTATGAGGAAATCTATGAGCACCCTCCCCTTGAAGCTTAGGTCAAGCCCAACTAATGCTCCGAGCCCCATGATTATCTTTGAGTCACCGCCGCCCCACTGGCCTGTGTAGAACATTATCAGGGCTATAATAAAAAATGCCAGGAATCCTGCAATGCTGTTTATTATATATTTATAATCATGAAGTATAACTGTAAATAAAAGATTTAATCCAATTCCTGCAGCAATCAGGCTGAAATTTAGCCAGTCTGGCACTTCCCTTGTTTTGATGTCAGTAATAGCTGCTATAATCAAGCCGATAATACAGACACTATATATAATAATGTCAAGCATTCTTCTAGAGAACCGACTGGTTTATATAAATATTACTTTTTATTCCGGAAACAACAATCTTTATAAAGCCCTAAACCTTTACTCTTAAATAGTAAAACCATGCTTGAGCGCTTTAGAATTCTTAAAAAGGAGAAAGAAGCTGGGATAGCTCTCAAATCCCCGAAACATATAGCGATAACTACAAACGGCACTACTTCGTGGGCTATTAAGCACGAGGTTACCTTTGAGGAAGCCTTCAAAAAAAGCTTTGCAATCATTAACAATGCAATGGAGGTTCAGATAAACCAGAAGATACCTATAATTACTTTCTACCTAATGGCTGAAGAAACCAAAAAAAAGCCTGAGATATTCACGCAGGTTGTTAGTGCTGTTACTGTCTTGTTTGAGGGTCTTGTTGGCAATAAGCTTATACATGAGAATAAAATAAAGATATCTATTCTCGGGAAATGGTACGACCTCCCAAGCCGCCTTGTTGATGCAATAAAGGGAGCGCTTGACGAAACAAGGGATTATGACAGTTTCTTTGTGAATTTCTGTATAAATTACGACGGCAATGAGGAGATAGTTGATGCATGCAAGCTTGTTGCCAGGCAAATCAGCGCAGATAAGCTAAGCCCTGAAGCAATTAATGCAGAGCTGATTAAGGAAAACCTGTACTCCTCTTATTTTCTTCCGCCGGATATAATAATAAAGAACGGCAAGGAAAGAACAACTGCCGGCTTATTGTTGTGGGACTCTGCCCATTCCCATGTGCATTTTAGCGAGAAAAACTGGCCTGATTTTGACAAGGATAATCTGATGAAGGCTATAAAGGACTATCAGAGTAAGAATTAATTTCAACCCTATTTTTATCGAAAAGCTTAAAAATAGACCCTAGTTTCTCACCTATACCAATGATTGATGATCTTCCCTGTTAAGGGAGGGGATTGAGGTAGCAAAATCTTATATTTGTAACCTCGAGGAGGATTAAAATGGTTGATAAAGAAATTGATAAGATATATGAAGCTGTTGAAGTAGCAAAAGCTACAGGCAAGCTTAGGAAGGGTACTAATGAAACAACAAAGGCAATAGAGACAGGAGCAGCTAAATTGGTTATTGTTGCCAAGGATGTTACTCCGCCAGAAATTATAATGCATATACCTATTCTTTGCAAAGAAAAAGGTATAGTCTGTGTGGAGGTTCCCAGCAGGGAAGAGCTGGGTGCAGCTGCTGGCCTAGACCTTAGCACAAGCAGCATAGCAATAGTCCAGGAAGGGGAGGCAAGGTCAATAGTAAAGGAACTGACTGCTAAAGCAGAAGCTGGAAAAGAAGCGCCTAAGAAAGAAGAAGCTCCGAAGGAAGAAAAGCCTGAGGAAAAGAAGGAAGAGAAACCAAAAGAAGAGAAGAAAGAGCCTAAGAAAGAAAAAGCAGAAAAAAAGGAAGCCAAGGACGAGCCTGAGAAGAAGGAATAAAAATGGCAGAAGAGCAAAAGAAGCCAGAGAAGCCAAGGCAGGATAGGTCCCGCAGGGGAAAAAAAGAGGAAGAAAAGAAAGGAGCAGTAAGATTCTCTATGGCGTTTCCTGCCAAAGTTGAGGAAGTTGTTGGCAGGACTGGAACAAGGGGAGAAGCCATACAGGTAAGATGCAAGATTCTAGACGGCCGTGACAAAAACAAGATATTAAGGAGAAATGTCAAAGGCCCTGTGCAAAAAGGAGATATACTAATGCTTAGAGAAACAGAGATAGAAGCAAGGCAGCTGACAAAGGCAGGAAGAGGTAGCTCATAAAATGGTAAAATGCACCTTTTGCGGGGAAGTCCTGAAGAAAGGCACTGGCAAGATGTACGTGCAGAAAGACGCTAAACTGCTTTATTTTTGTTCATCAAAGTGCGAGAAGAATATGTTAAAGCTGAAGAGAAAGCCTATCACAACAAGGTGGACAAAGAGGTATGAGAAATGAAAGAGGAGCAGTGCCTTGTCCTGATAAAACCGGATGGGCTGAAGAAATCCCTTACAGGAGATATCCTGAGTATGCTCTCAAAAACTGAATTGATTATTGTGGGGGCAAAGATAGTCGAGGTTACCCAGGAGCTTGCAGAAGAACATTACCAGCACTTAAAGGAGGAGAAGTTCTTTGGCGAGCTTATCAAGTATATAATGGGCGAGTATCATACAAGAAGGGTCCTTGCATTAGTCTATCATGGCCAGGATGCATGTAAAAAGGTAAGAGATGTGGTAGGCGCCACAAACCCGGAAAAAGCAGAGCCTATATCAATAAGGGGAAAATATGGAAGAATAACCACAAGAGGGGTATTTGAGAATGTTGTTCATGCGTCTGAAAATGCAAAAGAGGCTGAGCGTGAGATTAAGCTCTGGTTCAGGCCGGACGAGCTTGTTGAGACGATATATCCAATCGACTCAAGAGAAGGTAAAAAACTGGAATATTTCTGGAAAAAGAATAAGTGATTAAAATGGCAGAACGAATGGCTGATAAGGTACAAAGGATTATGAAAAATCCCGAGCAGATAAGAAATATCTGTACATCTGCGCATATTGACCACGGGAAGACAACATTCTCCGATAATCTGCTTGCAGGAGCAGGCATGATGTCAGAGGAGCTGGCAGGAAAACAATTAGCGCTTGATTTTCATGAGGATGAGGCAGCAAGAGGCATCACTATAGATACTGCTTCTGTTTCAATGGTGCATGACTTTGAAGGAAAGGAATATCTTATTAATTTGTTGGACACACCAGGCCACGTTGATTTTGGAGGCGACGTTACCAGGGCAATGCGTGCAGTTGACGGCACAATAATCCTATGCTGCGCTGTTGAGGGAGTAATGCCGCAAACAGAGACTGTCGTGAGGCAGGCTTTGAGGGAAAACGTAAAGCCGGTTCTTTTCATAAATAAGGTTGATAGGTTAATCAAAGAGCTGGAGTTAACACCAGAGAAGATGCAGGAGAGGTTTATAAAAATAATAGGCCATGTTAACAGGCTTATCAAGGATATAGCCCCTGAAGAGTACAAGGAAAAGTGGCAGGTTAATGTACAGGAGGGTCATGTTGCTTTTGGCTCTGCTTTCCATAACTGGGCTTTGTCGCTGCCCTACATGAAAAAGACAGGAATCACATTCAAGGATGTAATAGATGCCTACAAGGGAGGTAATGAGGATGCTGTAAAGGAGCTTGCGAAGAAAGCACCAATCCACAAGGTTATTCTTGATATTGTAATAAAGCACCATCCAAATCCTGTTGAAGCTCAAAAATATAGAATCCCCAAGATCTGGCATGGTGAGATTGATAGTGAGGAAGGAAAATCACTAACAAGCTGCAACAAAGATGGGCCTTTGTTCTTTATTGTTACAAAGATTGTCGTTGACCCTCAGGCAGGGGAAATCTCTGGCGGCAGGTTATTTTCAGGAACCATGAAAAAAGGCACAGAGGTTTACCTGAACAGGGGGAAACAAACCTCCAGGGTGCAGCAGGTCTTTATCTATAATGGCGCAAAGCGCGAGATAGTTGATAATGTTCCAGCCGGGAATATTATAGGCATCAGCGGAATAAAATCATTTGCAGGAGAGACAGTAACCCTGACACAAACTGAACCTTTTGAGGAGATAACACATATCTTTGACCCTGTTATTACAAAGGCAATTGAAGCCAAAAAGCCTTCTGACTTGCCAAAGCTTATTGAGGTTCTTAGAATGGTTGGTAAAGAGGACCCTACAATAAAGATAGAGATTGACGAGGAGACAGGCGAACACCTAATGCATGGCATGGGCGAGCTTCATTTAGAGGTTATTGAGAACAGAATCAAATCAGAAAAAGGAGTCGAGGTCAAAACAAGTCCTCCAATTGTTGTTTACAGGGAAGCCATAACCAAGAAATCACAGGAAGTAGAAGGAAAAACACCAAACAAGCACAATAAGTTCTATTTTATAGCTGAGCCTTTGAATGAGGGCATATACAAGGCAATCAAATCAAAAGACCTTCCTCAAATAAGGATAAAGAAAAAAGACTTGGTGATAAGGGACAAGCTTGTTGAATTGGGAATGGAATCAAAAGAAGCACTAAAGCTTAAAGAGATTTACAATGGAAACATGTTTTTTGACGGAACTCGTGGATTAGTTCATGGCGGAGAGGTAATGGAAATGGTCCTTGATATGTTCAGGGATGTCATGAACTCAGGCCCCTTGGCAAGAGACCCTTGCGTTGGAGTCAAGGTGACTGTTACAGACATGAAATTGCATGAAGATGCAATCCACAGGGGTCCTGCGCAGGTTTATCCTGCTGTAAGAGAGGGAATAAGAGGGGCACTAATGACTGCAGGCCCTTTGATATACGAGCCGCTGCAGATACTTCAGATAGAGGCGCCTGCCGACTATATGGGAGATATCTCAAAGCTGATTCAGAACAAAAGAGGCCAGCTGCTTGATATGCAGCAAGAAGGCGCATTAGTTATAGTAAAAGCAAAGATGCCGGTTGGTGAGATGTTTGGATGGAGTTCAGACCTGCGCTCAGCTACTGGCGGCAGAGGTTCCTCATTTTTAGTTGACCAGATGTTTGAAAGACTTCCTCATGAGCTCCAGGAAAGGGTAATAAAACAGATTCGCAGCAGGAAGGGATTGACTGAGGCTCAAGTCGGAGTTTAGAGGAGCTTATAAGCATAACATTTATAAATACTTATTAAATTCCCATTCGTGGAATTACACTAAAAAAAGAAAAATTAGGAGGGTTTAATATGGCTGAAAAAACACACATAAACTTGGTATTCATTGGACATGTTGATGCAGGTAAATCAACTAATGTAGGCAGACTTCTATTCGATACAGGTGCTATCGATGAACAAACCATGAGAAAGTTAAAGGAGAAGGCTCAAGAGCTTGGAAAGGCTGGCTTCGAGTTTGCTTTCGTTATGGACAACCTAAAAGAAGAGCGAGAAAGAGGAGTTACAATTGACCTTGCTCACAAGAAGTTCGAGACATCAAAATATTACTTCACAATAATCGACGCTCCAGGCCACAAGGACTTTATCAAGAATATGATTACAGGCGCATCACAAGCAGATGCTGGTGTTCTTGTTGTATCTGGAACTGACCCTGAACTGCAGCCGCAGACAAAGGAGCACGTTTTCCTGGCTAGAACACTTGGGGTAAATCAGCTGATAGTTGCAATAAACAAGATGGACGCTGTCAAGTATGACGAAGCTAAGTTCAACAAACTAAAAGAGCTTGTTTCAGGATTATTGAAGACAGTTGGCTATGACCCATCAAAGGTTCCTTTTGTGCCTGTAGCCGCTTTGACTGGCGACAATGTTGCTAAGAAAACAGACAAGATGGCATGGTGGAAAGGAGGTACTTTGCTCGAAACAATGGACACTATAAGTCCGCCTGAGAAACCAACAGACCTGCCATTAAGACTTGCTATCCAGGATGTTTACAATATTACAGGTATAGGGGTAGTTCCTGTCGGCAGAGTTGAAACTGGAGTTATGAAGATTGGTGACAAGGTTGTTGTTGTGCCTGGCAGAGAAGGAAAAGGAGTTCATGGAGAGGTTAAGACAATAGAGATGCACCATGAGCAGCTGCAAAAAGCAGAGCCTGGTGACAATGTTGGCTTTAACGTCAGAGGTATAGGCAAGAAGGATATTGCCAGAGGCGATGTATTGGGTAGCGAAGACAATCCACCAACAATTGCAAGTGAGTTTACTGCTCAGATTGTTATCTTAAATCATCCAAGTGTTGTAACAGTGGGTTACACACCTGTTTTCCATATACACACAGCACAGGTTGCATGTCAGATAACTGCGATTGAGAAAAAGCTTAATCCAGCAACTGGTGAAGTTGTTGCAGAGAACCCGGACTTTGTTAAGAACGGCGACGCAGCAATTGTTAAGATAAAACCTACTACACCATTAGTTATAGAGAAGCAGAAGGACATCCCTCAGATGTCAAGATTTGCAGTCAGAGACTCAGGTGCAACTGTTGCAGCTGGGATGTGCATTGAACTCGTGAAAAAGACTTAATTTTTTTATCTTTTTATAGAGGACTTGTTCCTTATCATGGTGAACTGAGTCTTATCATGAGGTAGGTGAGGTATGCAAAAGGCAAGAATAAAATTAGCAAGCATTGATATAACCAAGGTAAACGATGTATGCGGTGCAATCAAGGATATTGCAGATAAGATTGGCGTAGATATGCGCGGTCCAATACCCTTACCTACTAAAAAGCTCAAGGTAGCCACAAGGAAAGGTCCTGATGGCGGCGGAACTTCTAATTGGGAACGTTATGAGATGAGGATTCACAAAAGACTTATAGACCTGGGCCTAAATGAGCGTGCTTTAAGGCTGGTTATGAGGGTGCAGATACCTGAAGGTCTTAATATTGAGATTGAGATGATCGAGTAGATAGACAAAACAACTATATGGAGGTGAGAAAATGAAAGGAACTGTAAAATTCTTTAATGTAGGAAAAGGATTTGGATTTATAGCTGGAGAAGACGGAAAAGAGTATTTCGTGCATAAAACTGCATTAGGAGAAGGCGTAACTCTAAATGAAAATGACCCTGTTGAATTTGACGTAGAAGAAGGAGACAGAGGGCCAAAAGCTGTTAATGTGTCAAAAAGTAGCTAAACCTTTGAATTACAAAATCTGTTTCTAATTTTTTTGGATTTGAAGATTTTGGGTTCTACTATAGCGGGAGCTTTCCCTTCCTTAATATTTAACAAACCTTTAAATATAAATATTATAAACTCTTTTCCTATTGCCGCGGTGGCACAACCTGGTACTGCGCAAGACTGGAAACAACTGGTTACGCTCGCAATCAGTTAAGAGCAATCTTGTTTCCTCACGGATGTCCCGGTTCAAACGCAGTTAAGTGCGCAAGGACTTATAGCTTGAAAATCCGGGCCGCGGCGTTTAAGATCAAGAAAGGTGGTAATATGAAAAAAATAATTATGATTGTATTCACGCTGATGTTCTTAGTCGGCTGTGTTGGTGTAAATGTTAGTAGAACTCCTGCAGAAGCTCAAGAATCAGAGAAAACTGCAGAGCCTAAGCAGGAAGAATCGCTAGCGCCACCAGAGCCTCAGGTTGAGGAGCCTCCTGAAGAAATACCCCCAATTGAACCGGAGCCAGAGGATGAAACACCTCCTGAAGAACCACCAGAAGAAGAGCCTGAAGAGCAGCAGTCAGGACCAGCTCAAATGAATATATCCTCAGGAAGATTCCACCCTGAAGAGATATTCGTTGGGGTAGGTGAGACAGTTACCTGGACAAACAACTATGATGCGCCAATTATGATCAGCGGTCCAAAAGGAACATTCAATACAAAGCTGTATGGCGGAGAATCATATACCTATACTTTCGAAAAAACCGGGAAACATGCCATTATAAAGCTGGTAGACCCAATCTTCTTTGGATGGGTTTACGTAGAGTAATAAAAACGAGGTGAGCTTATGGTAAAACTTTGGAGATGTGAGATTTGCGGAGACCCATACATAGGTGATGAGGCTCCTGCAAACTGCCCTTTCTGCGGTGCAAAGAAGAAGTTCATCAAAGAATTCAAAGATGCAAAAGTAAACTTTGATGTAGAATTGAATGAAAAAGACAAAGCAAATGCAGAGCATGCTTTGCAAGTAGAGGTTAGCAATACGACATTTTACTTCTGTGCTGCAAATAAAGTAAAAGAACTTGAGGGCCAGAAACTGTTCAAGGCTCTTGGTAAAGTTGAAGCAGAGCACGCAAGTGTTTGGAAAAAGATATTGAAGCTTGACAGCCTGCCAAAAGGAGATGACCCTTGTTCTGACGAGTATAAAGCAGACCTAGAGGATTCGCATGCCCGTGAGACAAGAGCTATTGAATTCTACAAAAAAGCTGCTGCAGAGTCTGAGAACGAACGTGTGAAGCAGATTTTTGAGGCTTTTGTTGAGGTTGAAACTGACCATCTGCAGCTTTCAGAAGAAAGGCTGAGATAAGGGGGCTTAGAGCTAATCTGCCCATGTAAAAAGAGGTTAGATGAAAAGGATTATTTTTGTTTTGGTGGTTATAATTCTTATTAGTGGCTGCGCTGAGATTGAGCCAGAAGCTACAACAGAAGCAAGCCCTGAATGGAATGGAACTGAGAAACGTTCTGTAGAAAGGGAGGAACCTATTGTGCTTGAAGCTGTTGAGATTCGTGAGTATGAAGGAGAAAGACTTGATTCTGTCAATGACTTTAGAGAAAACTCAATAAGAGGCCCTCAATTCATTGACATCAATGATTACAAACTTACGGTTGAAGGGCTGGTCGAGGAATCTAAGGAATACGCTTATGAAGAGGTTTTAGAGCATCAAAAATACTCAAAGGTTATTACTTTATATTGTGTTGAAGGGTGGGATGTAAAGCTTCTCTGGGAAGGTATTCTGCTAAAGGATTTGTTTGATGAGGTTGGTGTTAATCCAGAAGCAAATACAGTTGTATTCTATGCCTATGATGGGTATTCAAGCTCACTGCCGCTTGATTATATATTAGATAATAATATCCTGCTTGCATACAAGCAGAATAATGTTACTCTGCCGCCTGAGAATGGCTTTCCATTCCAGTTAGTGGCTGAGGATAAAGCTGGTTACAAGTGGGTAAAATGGATTACTCATATAGAACTAAGTGATGACCCCAGTTACCGAGGGTATTGGGAAAGGCGTGGCTACAGCCAGGATGCTGATATAAGGTAAAGTTTTTATAAGTTTAGATAAGGAAGAATTCAGGGTGATAAAAATGGACATTAAAGAAGCTTTACAAACAGCACTTGATTTTGAAGAAAAAGGTCATCAGATTTATGAGGAAACAGCAAATAAGTCAGAGAACCCAATTGTAGCAAAGACATTCAGGTATTTAGCTGATCAAGAACTTGTTCATATTGAGGAAATCAAAGAGTATATTGGAATATTGAATAGTGGACAGGAGATAGAGTTAAAGGGAGACAAGCTCGAAGACACAAAGAAGTTCTTTTCAACAACAACAGAGCAGTTCAAGAAAAAGACAGAGCTTAGCGATGATGACCTTAAAGCCCATGAAACAGCTCTAGAGCTTGAGAAGAAATCTTATGATTTCTACAAAGAACAGAATGAGCAAGCAGACAAGCCGGAATTGAAGAAATTCTTTAGCTGGTTAATGGAGCAGGAAAATGCTCATTATGCTCTTATACAGAATGCATATGAATATATAAAGAATCCAGAGCAGTTCTTTGCTGAGGAAGAGAAATGGATTGTTGAAGGCTAATCTTGAAAAAATGAGGTGGGAGATATGAAAACATCTTTTGTTTTGCTAACGGTTTTATTTATAGCACTTATTGGGTGTGCTCAGCAGGTTTCTGAAATTGAAAGTCCAATGGATGAGGCTGAGGAAATCGCAAGTTATATGGATGTGACACCAGCAGAAGCAAAAGAACTTATTGATAATAACCCTGACCTAATAATCTTAGATGTGTCTCCTGCTTATGATAGAGGCCATCTTCCAGGAGCTATTAACCATTACATAGGAGACGGCTCTCTTGATAGAGCTATTCCCTCATTGGATAAAGATGCAAAATACCTTGTTTACTGTCACGTTGACAGCGCATCTATAGGTGGGGCTCAGAAGCTCGTTGATGCAGGGTTTAGCAATGTATATAGATTAGAAGGCAATTACAAAGCATGGGTTGATGCAGGTTATCCTACAGAATAGAATGAAAAACCAAAAGCAGAAAATAAAGATTTTCCTAGCAAATTGGCAGGATGAGAAAGAAGCTGCTATGCTTTATTCGCAGATGGCTAAGCAGGAAAAAGACTCAAAAAAGAAGAAAATCTACAGAAAATTGGCTGAAATCGAGCAGGAGCATGCTGGAATTTGGAAAGATGAATTAGAAAAGCTTGGTGTAAAGCCAAGGTTCAAGCCAAAGGCAAAGGCAAAACTCCTTAGTTTTCTTGGAAGGGTTCTTGGGCATAATGCTCTCCTGGATGTTTTGGAAAAATCAGAGGGTTCTGCTATAAAGAGGTATACTGGCCAGATAAAAAAATTAAATGATCCAGAGCTGACTAAAGAATTAACAGGGATTATCCCAGATGAAAAAGGCCATTCTAAGATATTGACAGAGCTTGCAGGAAAAAAGGTGCCTGTTAGCGGGGAGAAATGGCATAAAGGCGGTGAATCTATAAGGGATATAATATTTGGGATGAATGACGGCTTATTATCCACTTTTTCCTTGATAGCTGGGGTCGCTGGTGCAGCTGTCTCAAACAGCATAGTTCTTCTAGCAGGCTTGGCTGGAGCAGTTGCTGGCGCAATCTCAATGGCAGCTGGAGCTCTTGTTTCAGTGAAAGCAGAAAAAGAGGTCCTGCAGAAGCATATTGAGATGGAAAAAACAGAGCTAAAGACAATGCCAGAGGCAGAGGAGGAAGAGCTTGCTTTGATGTACGAATTAAAGGGGCTCACCCCAAAATCAGCAAAGAGGGTTGCTAAGAAGATAATGTCTAATCATGATATAGCACTGGCAACTATGGCCAGAGAAGAGCTTGGCATAAACCCAGAGGAGCTTGGCTCACCATATAAAGCAGCTTTTTGCTCTGGTGTTTCGTTTGTGATAGGTGCTGCACTTCCAGTGCTTCCATTTGTATTTATGGGAAGCCTTGCATTCAGGACAGCAATCATATTATCCTTGTCTGGATTTTTCCTTATAGGTGCTGGCAGGACAGTTGCTACTGGACGAAACCCATTGAGGTCTGGCTTGGAGATGTTTTTTATAGGAACAGCTGCTGCTATTATCACATATTTCATTGGCTCTTTAATAGGAGGTGGAGTCTAGATGTATGACACAATTATAATCGGAGCAGGGATTGCTGGTCTAACAGCAGCAATGTATGCAGCTCGTAAGAAAATGAAGTATGAGGTTATCTCTTCAGACTTTGGCGGTCAATTCATGGTCAGCGGTGAAGTATTGAATTACCCTGGCATTGCAAAAACAACAGGTGTTGAGTTCAGCTCTATAATGGAGAAACAGATGAAGTTCAATGGGGTTGATGTTAAGCTTGAGACTGTGAAAGCAGTGAAGAAAAAAGGAACAAACTTTAAAGTTGTGACTGGCAAAAAAGAATATGAAACTAAGAGCCTTATCATAGCAACTGGTTCAAAGCCCCGCAAGTTAAATGTCCCTGGCGAGGATAAATTTGCTAAGAAAGGGGTGACTTATTGCTCAATATGCGATGGTCCTTTATTTTATGAGAAGGATGTTGCTGTTGTGGGCGGAGGAAATGCTGCGCTTGAGGCAGTAGACTTTCTTAAGGATATTGTCTCAAACATATATATGCTTGTTTTAGGGGATAAATTTGTGGGCCACGAATACCTGATAGAGAGGGTCAAGAAGAACCCTAAGGTAAAGGTTCTTTTTAATGCGAAAACAACAGAGGTCCTTGGGAATAAGTTTGTTAATGGTCTAAAGTACGAACAGGACGGCAAAGAAAAAGAATTAAAGGTGCAGGGTGTTATTATAGAAATTGGCCGCGTTCCAAACACAGAGATATTCAAAAATCTTGTTGAGTTCGACGAGCATAACCATGTAAAGATAGACTGCCACCAGAACACAAACATTCCTGGTGTGTTTGCAGCTGGTGACTGTGCATCTGGGCATGAATACCAGTATGTTATATCTGCCGGCCAGGGATGCATGGCACTGATTAAGGCAGCAAGATATCTGGCTAAAAAGAAGGATTAAGGTGAGAAAATGGCTGAACTGAATAAAATCTATAAATGCAATGTTTGCGGGAATATTGTTTCTGTAATAGTTGCTGGAAAAGGAGCACTTGTCTGCTGCGGACAGGAGATGGAATTGCTTGAGGAGAAGACAGCTGCAGAAGAAGGAAAGGAAAAGCATGTTCCAGTTGTAGAGATTAGCGGGAATAATGTTACAGTCAAGGTCGGCTCTGTGCCTCATCCAATGGAGGAAGGCCATTATATTGCTCTTGTGCAGATTCTTAAGGGGGATAAGGTAGTTGCAGGGAAAAGGCTTTATCCTGGCGATAAACCTGAGGTTTCTGTCTGCCTTGATAGCACTGAAGGGATTAGAGCAAGAGAACTATGCAATGTCCATGGTTTGTGGAAAGGCTGATTATTTTTATTTTTTATGAAAAAATTACTGAGTTCTATTGAAAAACTGAAAAAAGGCAAAATAAGGAAACTAGTAGACAAAAGGATAAAAGAATTCAAAAATCTTGGCAAGAAATCAAGTTCTGAGCTGTTCAAAGAGCTTTGTTTCTGCATCTTGACTGCAAACTCAACTGCTGAACAGTGCATCAAGGTTCATTGCAGGGTTGGAGATGATTTCTTGACGCTAAATCAAAGCAGTTTACAGAAGAAATTGAAATCATTAGGCTGCAGGTTCCATACAAAAAGAGCCGCATATATCTCTGAATCAAATCAGTACAAAAAATCATTAAAAAACATCATTCAAAAATTAGAAAAAAATGAAAAAAGAGATTGGTTAGTTAAAAACATCAAAGGCCTTGGCTATAAAGAAGCCAGCCATTTTCTGAGGAACATTGGCTGTGATGATTATGCTATCATTGATTTTCATATTGCAGATATATTAGTTAAGAATAAACTGATAAAAAGACCAAAAACATTGAATAAAAATCATTATATTGAGATTGAGAAAAAAATAAGAGAGATTTCTAAAAAACTAAAAATAACCCTTGCAGAACTTGATTTGTATTTGTGGTATTTGGAAACTGGCAAGATATTAAAGTAAGATTTAAAAACCAACTTGTGTTTTTGTATTCTCAATTGCTCCTGTAGTGTAGTCCGGCCAAGCATGAAGCCCTCTCGAGGCAGCGGAAAACAGGTTTTCCTGGTCTTTCTGCTTCGCAGAAAGGCTTCGACCCGGGTTCAAACGCCGTTAAGTCCGCAGGGCTTATGGCTTGAAAGTCCCGGCGGGAGCATTTATTTTATTTTCTTTAAGCCGCGGTGGCACAATCCGGTACTGCGAGAGGCTCGAACCCTCTTGTCCGCAAGGACTTCTCAGTTCAAATCTGAGCCGCGGCGTTTAAAATCGAAAACTATAAATAGATTTAAGTGAATTATTAATCTAAAAGAGGTGGTAAAATTGATAGATGACTGCAATTATAATAAGATTAGGCTTCTGCACGACCTTAGCAGGATTGTATGGTATCTGGAAAGGCATGCTAAAAAAGATGCCAAGAAATCAGGCCATGTGTTATGCCATAAATTATGCGGAGAGATCCAGAAAGACCTTGAAAAACACATGGAGAAACTAAGGCAGGCAATAGTTGGTCTGTCCAAAGAAGGGAAGTTTAAGTAAATCTTTATTTTTTTATTTAGGAGATTTTCCCCAACTGATTCTATTCCATGCACGCTCATGTGCGTAATAGAAGACCATCTTGGATGTTGCTTCTATAGAACCAACTCCAGCAGCAATAGCAAGATTACCAGTGAAGATTAACACAAGAACTGCTGTGGTCATTGATGCAATAATTCTCCAGCTTATTGTTTTTGCAATACTCCTTGCATGCGCATCTTTCATGGGATTCACCTCCTTGAAAAATAGTGCCGCTGGCGGGACTCTCAAACCAAGAGGGTTTGTGGTCTCCCTCTGGGATATCTGAACCCGTGACCTCTACGTACCTCAGTTAAAGCTGAGTTAATCATCGAGCAAAGCTCTCATCGCTCAAATCTTATGAGCGTAGCGCTCTAACCAGGCTGAGCTACAGCGGCATAAGGGCAAGAAAACGCCCCTCTCTTATAAAAGTTTTGTATTCACAAGAACTTCATAATCTTCTCTTTAAACTCATCAAGCTCTTTGCCAGAATATTTCTTTGGCTTCCAGTTCAGCTTGATTCCGTCCCTATTAAACCTTGGGATAATGTGGATATGTGCATGCTCAACAAGCTGTCCTGCTACTTTCTTGTTGTTCATTAGAATGTTAAAACCTTCATTTCCCAGTGCAGAACTCATTGCCCTTACTATCTTCTTGGCTTTGTTCATTATATCACACAGAACATCATCTGGAACATCTAGCAATGTCCCATAATGCTGTTTGGTTACAACCAAGGCATGCCCCTTATTGGCTGGAGCAATATCCAGGAAACAAATAACTTTATCGTCTTCAAAAATCTTGGCAGAGGGTATATCCCCCTTAACGATTTTGCAGAAAATACAGTCTTCACTCATTTTATCACCTTAAAACTTTTCTAATGGCTTGTTCACTCCCATAAACTGCAGCTTATCCTGCTTAACATCCAGAACAGCAACTGTTTTTTCCTCTACAGTCGGATAAAGAGCACCAGGGTTTATCACCCTTGTCTGGTTTACCTTTTGGTCAGCCCTTTTATGAGTATGGCCTGTCAGAACATAATCATACTGCCTTGATTCTGCTAATTTTCTTAGTTTGACCTGGTCGCTGCCGTGGTAAACAATAAACTTCTTTCCTTCGTATATGAATTCATACGTATCGTCAAAGAACTCTCCATTAATCTCTTGGATCTTCTTGTTTAACATCTCAACATCTCCATCGCAGTTGCCTCTGACAAACTTGATGTTCAATCCTTTGAAGAACTGCACTGTGCCGGGAGATATTATATCGCCGCAATGTATGACCATATCACACCCCATAGCCTCGAATATATCAATTGCCTTCTTTATGGCAAAGACATTCTCATGCGTATCTGATATTATTCCTAGCATATAGAGTGCAGATTAAATAAAGTATAAATAATTTGTGTAATATCTTATTATCTAAGATTATTAAATAAAAAATAAATCTGAAAATTCCTTCCGTAACCAAGATAAAGGAATTTTCATCTGCTTACCTTTGACTTAAACAATAATAACTTTTATAAACCCCTTGTATATTTAAATATTAGAATGGGTGATTATCAAAAAAGAGAGGCAAAAGCAGTAGACGCTATAAAGAAAGCTATACCTGTTTCTCTAAAAAAGGATATGATTAAGGAATGCAAAGGCTTATTCTGCGAGTTATACAAAAATGATGAAGTCTGCCCTAATCATTATATTGCCACTGCGTGCGACGGTGTAGGCACCAAGCTAATCCTTGCAGAGGCAATGGGAATATATGATACAGTTGGAATTGATTTAGTCGCTATGAACGCAAATGATATGGCTACTTTTGGCCAGGTTAATCCGTTCTTATTCATTAATTATCTTGCAACCCAGCACAAAATCCAGGAAAAAGCGATTACTGGAGATATAATCAAGGGTATGCTAAAAGGCTTAGAGATGAGTGATGCAGCTGATGTTCTGCAGAATTCCATCCATGTTAACCTAGGCAAGGGAGAAACAGCTTCTGTTGATGAACTGATTTCATCTACAAAACCTGGCTATGGTTTTGATGTTGCTGGTGCAATGATTGGCTTTATCAGAAAAGATGCACTTAACATTAAGATTTCTCCAGGTGATAAAATAATTGCCTTGAAAAGCTCTGGACCACACTCAAATGGCTACACTGATTTAAGGCTGAGATTATTAAATGGTGATTTTGAGACGAGAAAAGAGTTCAAAAAGAATTATCTTGGCAGATTTAAATTGGATGATAAATTTGAGAACTCAACAATTGGAAAAACACTTTTAGAGCCAACTAAGATTTATGTTAAATCAATGGCAGCTATTGCTAAAAAGTTTAAGGTTGTTGGTGCAAACAACACTGGCTATGGATTAAAGAATTTAAACAGATACAAGGGAAATTTCGAATTCATCATCAATGACCCAATTGAACCGCAGCCTATTTTTGATTTAGTGCAAAAAGAAGCTAAGTTTACAGATGAGCAGATGTACAAGAAGTTCAACATGGGCATGGGATTCTTTGTTATAGCCAAACCAGATGATGTTGATTCTATTCTTTCAATTGCAGAGAAGCATAAAGAATCGGCAAGAGTTGTTGGCGGAGTAGCAAAAGCAGGCAAAACAAGAACAATTCTTGAAAAACAAGGAAAAAAGATTCTTTTTGAAGGGTATTAATCGATTTCCCGAATAGCCTAATTCCTTAAAATTCTTATGTTACAGCCTCTCTAGCCTTAAAATTTAATCGAAACATTTATAAAGAAAAGGGTATTATGAACTATGTTATAAGGGTGGAAAAATCTCGATTTTATCGTCGACAAAATGAGATAAGTTAGCCAGGAAAATAGAGCAAAAAATGGAAGAAGAAAGCTATAAAGCAGAGCATATCAAGGTGATGGAAGGCCTTGCTGCTGTAAGAAAAAGACCAGCGATGTACATAGGTGGCACTGGATTAGATGGCTTGCATCATTTAGTCTATGAAGCTGTTGATAATGCAATTGATGAGGCTCTGGCTGGCTTCTGCACAGAGGTTCATATCATAATCCATAAAGATGGTTCTGTAACTGTAATTGATAATGGAAGGGGCATTCCTGTTGATATACATCCAAAGTTCAATAAACCCGCCCTAGAGATAGTTATGACAAAGCTCCATGCAGGTGGAAAGTTTGATAAGAAAACCTATAAGGTTAGTGGGGGGCTACATGGAGTTGGAATTTCTGTTACTAATGCTCTATCAAAATCACTTATCGTAGAGGTTATGAGGGATAACAAGATATACCAGCAGAAATATGAGCGAGGCAAGCCTATTGATGATTTGCAGGTAACAGGTGAAACACAAAAAAGAGGAACAAAGATAACCTTTATACCAGATAATGAGATATTCCCTGTTACAGAATTCCACTTCGATACCTTATCAAGCAGGTTTAGGGAACTAGCCTTCTTAAATAAGGGATTAAAGATAGGCATAAAGGATGAAAGAACAGATAAAGACCATGAATTCCGCTATGAGGGCGGCATAGTCTCTTTTGTTGAGTATCTAAACAAAAACAAGACGCCATTGCACAAACCAATTTACTTTAAGAAACAGAAGGATACTGCTGACATTGAGATAGCAATGCAGTATAATGATAGCTATCAAGAGAATATCTTTACCTTTGCCAACAATATAAATACAAAGGACGGCGGCACACATCTTTCTGGCTTTAAAACAGCATTAACAAGGACAATGAATAATTATGTTGAGAAGAACAATCTAAGCAAGATGAAGCTTACAAGCGATGATGTGAGGGAGGGTCTGACTGCAGTTATATCTGTTAAGCTTCCTGAGCCTCAGTTTGAGGGCCAGACAAAAGCTAAATTAGGCAACAGCGAGGTCAAGGGTATTGTTGATTCTATAGTCAGCTCAGAGCTTAGTTCATTTATGGAGGAAGACCCAAGTACAGCAAAACAGATAATAGGGAAACTAGCCAATGCAGCTGAAGCAAGAGAAGCAGCAAGGCGCGCAAAGGAATTGATAAGACGAAAAGGTGCATTAAACCATGGTTCTTTGCCTGGTAAGCTTGCTGACTGTTCTGAGAAGGACCCTGCAAAGTGCGAGATTTACCTTGTTGAAGGCGATTCTGCTGGAGGCTCAGCAAAACAAGGCCGCAATCGTGCGTTCCAGGCAATACTGCCGTTGAGAGGAAAAATCCTTAATGTTGAAAAGGCAAGGCTTGAGAAGATGTTCCAGAACGAGGAAATAAGAACAATGATAACTGCTTTAGGCACTGGCATTGGCGATGAGTTCAAGCTCGAGAAAGCAAGATATCATAAAGTCATTATTATGACTGATGCTGATGTGGATGGTGCGCATATAAGGACTTTACTCCTAACATTCTTCTACAGGTATGCACCTCAGTTAATCGAGGCAGGGTATGTCTGTATAGCACAGCCTCCCTTATACAGGGTCAAGAAACAAAAGCAGGAATATTATGTTTACAATGATGAAAAACTAAAGGAACTATTAAGCCAGATAGGGAAAGAAGGAATTAACCTGCAGCGCTATAAGGGCCTTGGTGAAATGAACCCAAAGCAATTATGGGAAACGACAATGGACCCTAGCAATAGAACCCTGCTTAAGGTTACTGTAGAAGATGCTGTTGAAGCTGACAAGATATTCACTATTCTTATGGGTGATCAGGTAGAGCCAAGGAGAAAGTTTATTGAAGAGCACGCTAAGGATGTTGTTAATCTGGATGTATAGCCAGGAGAAATGTAGTTTCTCAGTGTGTAATACAAAAGTTTTTTAAACTGATTGGGGTTTCTGAGTCGGTATGGCAAAGGTAACTAAAGGAAAGAAGCAATGGTACCAGATAGTTGCGCCAGCTATGTTTAGAAATAGGACTATTGGAGAAATCCTGCTTCTAGAGCCAAGTCCATTCATTGGGAAAACATTTGCTGTAAATCTTATGAATATCACGAATGATATAAGGAAACAAAACACAAATGTATTTTTTGAAGCCAGCGGGTTTAAGGAAGGCAAAATAAACACCAAGGTTTGCGGATATGAAATCATGCCTTCATCCATAAAGAGGCTTGTACGCAGGGGCAGGAACAGGATTAACATATCCTTTGTCTGCAGAACCTCAGATGGCGTGCACATCAGGGTAAAGCCAATCGCAATAACCTATTCAAAGATCAGCAGTTCTGTGATGCGCTCTTTATCCAAGAAGATAGTTGAAGAGTTAACCAAGAAGGTAAGGAAAGCAAGCTTTGAGACCTTAATAAGCAACCTGATAAACCAAAGGCTTCAGCTGGATTGGCGCGACGAATTCAAAAAGGTTCATCCTTTAAAGTTCTTTGAGATAAGGTCAATAAAGATAGAGCGAACAAAAAGAGGCTTGAAGGAAGTACCAGTAGTACCTGAAGAAAAAGAGGAACCAGGGAAAAAGATGGAAGAGAAGGAAGTTAAAAAAGAAGTGAAAGTTGAAGCTAAGAAACCTGAAGAGAACAAAGAAGCTCCAAAGGCTGAAGAAAAGGCCGAGAAGCCTAAAGTTGAGGCTAAGGTAGAGAAAGAAGAAGTTAAAGCAGCTGTTGAAGGCTAGTTCTTGAGTTTATTTTCTATAAATTATCCAAATAACCCAAATTCAAAAACTTTTTAAACAATAAGCTACTCCTAAAACCTCATGAAAAAAGCTCTTATAATCGCACTTTGTCTCTTAGTTCTTGGCTGTGCTAGAACGCCTACAGGCGATTTTATAGAAGGAAATGAAGACCAGGTAATCAACTGCGGTGATTGTGATGATGGTGATAAGTGCACCACAGATATATGCGCAGGAGAGAACAAAACATGCACCAATATACCAATCCGCAGATGCTGCGGCAATAATCAATGTGAAATAGGGGAGACATGTCTAACCTGTGTACCTGATTGCGGTGAGTGCTATACAATGGTTAAGTTCCAGAAGGATGTTAATAAGCTCTATGACAGGAAGATATTCTTTACACCAAATAAAGCAGTTGGTAAGAGTTTTGGTGAGGCTACCAGCCCGGATTATGACTTTTATGATTCAACTTATGTTACTGTTATAGAGATGAAAAATGAAGAAAAGTTCTTTTTGACTTTTAAGGATTTCGGGGATTTTGTAAGGGATATTGCTGAAGCTAGGTTTGACAAGTTTACAGCTAAAATAGCTGAACTTTATCCTGAGCAGGATTATGAGCTTGTTACAAATTATTCTATTGAAGTGACTGGAACATTAGGCGGAGACATGATAGTATACGGCCAGTGGGCTAAGATATACAAGAAATTCCGCTCCTGCGCTATTTGTAATATAAATAATGAGAGCTATGAAACACTGCGCTTGGATGAGCCTGTTATTGAAGGCGTGGTTTACATCAGATGTGCGCCTGACTTAGCAGCTGCGTTCTATTCCAACCAGCCTCAGATGCTTGAGAAATTCTGGACAAACCTGGATGAGGAAGAGTATGATGCTCAGGTTGAAACCTGGCTTGACAGAGAAGCTCGCGGAGCATATGACGAAGCAGCAACAATGCTGGGTTATTGTTCATAGGGTAAATAAGCTATCTATGGTGGGGCCTGTGCCTTCTTGGACCAAACCTTCTAGGGCCTTTTCTAAAACCTCTATGCTGGTGCTCAAATCTTGGCTGTATTCTCTCCACATAAGGTGTTTCTTCTTTAATAATCTCTACATCATTATCCCTTAAAACCCTGCTAAAGTTATCATGGTCGCGGTTAGCAAGAAGATTGATTGCCTTTCCCTCTTTTCCTGCACGAGCAGTTCTTCCAATACGATGAATGTACTGCTTGCTTTCCTTGGGAATATCATAGTTATAGATATGTGAAACCCCTTTTATATCCAGGCCGCGAGCCGCTACATCAGTGCATACCAGGACATAGACCTTTCCTGAGTGGAAGTGGTCTATTACACGGTCCCTTTTTGCCTGTGTTAAACCGCCATGGATAGCTGTTGCCTCTATTCCTGCATGCTTTAGGCTTTTCGCAACAGTATCTACATACCTTCTTGTATTGCAGAAAACCATGACAAGCCCTGCATGTTCTTGCTTTAGTAAGTGCACCAGCAGGGATAACTTTAGATTATCTTTTACGTCGTAGTAGACCTGCCTTAGTTTTCTTGGATCAACATATGTTTCTGCAGAAACCTTAACAGCCTGTTTCATATATTTCCTGGAAAGGTCAGCCAGGTCAGGTGGGATTGTAGCTGAAAACAAAAGCGTCTGCCTTTTTTCAGGGCATTGCCTTATTATCTTCTCAACATCCTCTATAAATCCCATATCAAGCATTCGATCAGCTTCATCTAAAACCAATATCTTTGCTTTTGTCAGGTTTATTGTGCGCCTTTGAATATGATCAAGCATTCTTCCCGGCGTTCCTACAACAACATCTGCAGTCCTTAATCTGTCTATCTGGGGGTTGATTGAAACGCCACCATAAACAGAAACTATCTCCAAAGGCTTGTTCTTTGAGAACTTATCCAATGCCCTTCTTATCTGTTCAGCCAGCTCTCTTGTTGGAGTCAGGATTAACGCCTGTATCCCTTTTCCCCTCTCAGCATTCTGTATAATCCCTGCGCCAAATGCCAAGGTCTTTCCAGAACCTGTTGCAGAGCCTGCAATAATATCCTTACCTTGTAGAACTAAAGGAATTGATTTTTCCTGTATCTTACTTGGTTTTTCAAATCTTTCTTCTTCTATTACTTTTAGTATAGTTTCTGCTATACCTAGTTTTCTAAATGATTCCATATTTATTACCTCTATAAATTAAATCTTGTTAAGAAAAAGTATAATACATTTCAGTTTCAAGGAAAAGTATATCTTTTTCTTTCTCGTTTAATTGTATTATATTAAAGGACGAATAGGTACTATATAAATGTTTCTATTTTGTAATCACCATAAAATGATAAAGAAATAGGTCTGAGGATAACATTTATATCTAATTCTTCATTCTACTTATCTATACAAATGGGAATAATTAAAGGCATGTTAAGATTTGAAGATGAAGAAGGATTTGATAGATTTGCATTGGATACAGTGCACAGGCTTGGATTAGACGAATTAGTTGCCGATTACAGAGCAGTGCTTGATTCTAGAGATGTTGAGAGGGCAAGAGCTTACTTTGGATGTGATGATGCTTCTACTCATTATCAGGTGTTTCGTGAAATGTTGCCTCAGGATAGTGAGACAACCAAAACAAGGGGGATACATGCTTCTGAAGCGACGAGATGGGAAGGAAAATCTGAAAAACCTAAAATCTATGTAAGTGGAAGCCCAGCTGTTGCGTTATATCGTTGTGATTGTGCTATTCGAGGAGGATATGTAAGGGAAGGTCATATACTTTTAATGCTTAAGCTGCCTAAGGATATTCTTGCTAGTCATCCAGAGGCACAAGCACAAGCTTTACCAGACTGGATTGCAATTAAGAAGCGCCTTACTGAAGAGACGAATACACTCTTAAGCTTCTTCCATAGGGCCTTAGAACACTATGCCCAAAGAATCGGGCAAGGAAAATACGCATTTACCCAAGAAGGTACTCCATTACCAATAAGCCATGTTCGTCCTGAGTTTATTTACGTGAGAACTAAGACTGGAGATATTCCGGTAGCAGAGTTTACACTTTAAGCCCAAAAATTCTGCATAGAATAAAAAAATAGCCCCGGGCAGATTCGAACTGCCGTCGCCAGGTATCTTCAAGCATTAGACATGCTTACCAGAGCCCGACATGCTTGACCGCTACACTACGGGGCTATAATAGAGTTAAGAAAAATCCTATTTTTATAAAACTTTTCTATTCAAGAAGTGTAAGCGATAGCATTACAACAATACCAAGAACAAGCCATATCAGCTGTACAAATGACTTCGAAGGAGCGCATTCCTTCTGCAATTCAGGTATTAAATCAGAACCAGCGATATAGATAAATCCGCCGGCTGTTAAAGGCAGCAAGAACAGCAAATAATTCTCAAGTCTAGTCCCTATTAATAATGATATAACCACACCTAAAACTGCGACTAAAGCTGATAAGAAATTAAAAAACAAAGCCTTGAGCCTTGATAATCCAGCATGCAGCAGAACACCAAAATCACCTATCTCCTGGGGTATTTCGTGCAGGATTACCGCTACAGTAGTTGTGACACCTAATGAAAAGTTTGCAAGATAAGCACCGCCAATTATCATCCCATCAATGAGATTATGGAAGCCGTCTCCAACTAAGTTCATAACAGCTAAAGGATGCGGATGCTTCTTAGAGGTTGGGATATGGCAGTGCCTCCAATGAATGAACTTCTCTAAAATAAAGAATAGCAAAATCCCCAGGATAAGATATGTAGAAACCATGGCTGTAAAGCCATACTCTTCAACTACCTCAGGTAATAAATGTATAAAAGCGCCTCCAAATAAAGCTCCAGCAGAAAAGCTGACAAGCCACAATAAAATCTTGTTTAGCTGGTTCTTTTTTATCAATAAGGTTAAGATGCCTATAAGAGAAATCAAACTTACAATACCAACACTTGCCAAGCTGTTTAACCAAACTCCCATTTTATTTAACCTGATAATGTAGATATATAAAGCTTACTAAACAGAAACCTATAAATACCGCTATTATTAATCAATCAAAAATGATTAAAGAGTTAGGACTTTTAATTGTAGGTATTGTAGTTTTATGGGGAAGTGCAGAGCTCCTCATAAGATCACTGCAGGTTATAGCCAAAAGGCTTAGAATCTCTGATACATTCATAGGACTTACAATACTCTCTGTTGGCACCACTTTGCCAGAATTAGGTACACATATCGCGTCCAGCATGGCAATACTAAGGGGCACAGACCTTTCAGGCATTGCTCTTGGTACTAATATTGGCTCTAATATCTTCCAGATAACAGTGATACTTGGAATTGTAGCTCTGTATATGACAGTTTATTCAAATAAGAAATTCCTGGATAATGATTATCTTATAATGCTGGCTTCAATTGCCTTATTGTTTGTTTTTGCAACAAACGGAAGAATAAATCGTTTTGAGGGGTTCTTTCTTGCAGCGTGTTATATAGTATATCTATGGAGGAGAGGGAACCTTGAGCATTTTATACAAAAGATTGAGCATAATAAACATAAGAGGTGGCTTTTCCTTCATGCGCTTGTGATACCAATTGGAATAGCTATATTGTATTTCTCTGCAAATATTGTTGTTGAAAATGCGCATAAGTTAGCTGTTTTATGGAATGTAAGCCATTCATTAATAGGTGTTGTTATAATTGGTTTTGGCACTGCTTTGCCAGAGCTTGCAGCTGCGATTATAGCTTTAAGAAGAAAGTCAACAGGAATGTCTGTTGGTGTTTTGGTTGGAAGCAACATAACCAATCCTTTATTCGGTGTTGGCATAGGTGCTTTAATCTCAACATATACTGTCAGCGACAAGATACTTCACTTTGATATGCCTGTATGGTTCTTTGTTTCAGTTGTAGCATTGCTGTTTTTCTGGAGAAAATTAAAGATTGAAAAGAGAGAGGCAGCTCTGCTGATATTGCTGTATTTAATTTACGCATGGGTAAGGATATTCTATATAAAATGAGGAAATTTATAGCGCAGGGAGCAGAAGCAAAGCTCTATCTTGAGGATGGAAAGATAATAAAAGACCGAATAAAGAAAGATTACAGAATAAAAGAGATTGACGACAGACTAAGGAAATCCAGAACAAGGAGAGAGGCAAAGGTTATTTCAAAACTCCATGCAATTAACTTTCCCGGACCAAGGCTCATTGATTGCGATGAAAAAGAGATAATTTCTATGGAATATATTGATGGCCCTAAGCTAAGGGATATCCTGGATACAAGCAATTACACCAGAATATCCGAGGAGATTGGCAAAAAGGTTGCTGTAATGCACAATAATCATATGATACATGGTGATTTAACAACATCAAACATGATGTTTAAGGATGAGGTTTATTTTATTGATTTTGGGTTAAGCTTTTTTTCTCATAAAATGGAGGATAAGGCAGTTGACCTGCACCTTTTGAAGCAGGCTTTGGAGTCAAAGCATTACAGGATTTGGGAGAAGTGCTTTGATGCTGTTCTCCACGGCTATAAGAAAGAGGCAAAAGATGCTGAGCATACTCTTAATAGATTGAAGGAAGTTGAGGAAAGAGGAAGGTATAAGAAAAGGCAGAAAAAATCTGAGTAAGATTTATAAATGCCTGAAAAAAGAACAATAACATGAACCCAATATTAATAATAATCTTAATATCGATAGCAGGTCCTTTGATAGGTTCATTTATCGGAATAATGAGAAAGCCTTCTGAAAGAATGATGTATAATCTGCTTTCTTTTGCAGCAGGTGTTATGCTTGCAGTTTCATTCTTAGAATTAATTCCAGAGGCAATTGAGTTATCTTCCATATGGGTTTGTGTTATTGGGATTATTATTGGTTCATTAGTTATGTTTGGTCTTGACAGATTAATCCCCCATATCCATCCAGGGCTTTGCAAACAAGAACATGGTCATAGATTAGGAAAGACAGCTGCTTATTTGTTGTGGGGCATATTCCTGCATAACTTCCCGGAAGGACTAGCTATGGGTGTTGGTTCTGTTACTACCATTAAGCTTTCATACATAATTGCAATAGCAATTGCTATTCATGATATTCCTGAGGGAGTTTGTACAAGCGCTCCGTTCTATTATATCACAAAGAAGAGGCTTAAGTCATTTCTTATTTCTTTTTCAACAGCAATACCAACAATAGCTGGATTCCTGCTTTCTTACTTTTTATTTCCAGTTATACATCAAACATTAGTTGGTATTTTAGTGGCAGCTACTGCAGGCTTGATGATTTATATCTCTACTGATGAATTAATTCCAACTTCATGCTGCAAGATGACAAACCACAGCACTATCTTTTCTTTGATGGCTGGTGTACTTTCTGTTGTTTTGTTGGGATTGCTCTAGAATTCTTGACTTTGATTAAGGGGATGCCTACCTTCCATAACATCTCATGTATTTTACAGTTCTTTGGCACCTTAAAGAAGCCTTTCATTTTTAATGCAGCTTATCTGTTCTATTCTTTAATTCCTGATTCATGAACTTGTCAATTGCATCCTTAACTGTAACTTCTTCTGTGACTATTGGTTTTATGCTGTTTTCAACTAAGTCTACATATATCTTCTGCCCCATCCCGTAACTGATAACAACATCACAGTCCTCGATGTTATTGATCATAGCAGCATGGTCACAGCTTCCACATTCACCAGAGCTCTTGCCAATATTTTCTCTGTACTCTTCATTTAGTGCTTTGTTGTCTTTTATTTCAAAAACAACAAAACCAAGAGCTCTGCCAAAGTGGTTAGCTATGGTCTTTCTATCGTCAGACGCTATAGCAACTTTCATTTTCTAGACTTGCCCTCTTCTTCTGCCACATGCGCCTTTTCCAAGCCCTCTTCCTTGGTTATCTGCTCTATGTATATCTGTAGAGCCGCACTTTCCGCATTTATCTGGTCTTGGTGTTCCGTATGGAACTTCAAACTCATTCTCACACTTATAGCACTTAAACTTTCTTTCGCTCATTTTGTTTGCACCCCCATAAATTCTTATCTGCTTTGCATTAACTAATGCATCAGCGATCTTTTTTCTTGCATCATTTAGGATTCTATGAAATGTTGGCTGTGAAACATTCATCTTTTCAGCAGCTTTTATTTGATCTAATTCCTCAACATCCTTTAGTCTTATTGCCTCTAATTCTTCTATAGTTAGGTTTACTTCATCTTTTGTAATAATCCTGTGCGGTCCGAATGAATTGCATCTTGGTCCGTGCCCTATTCTTCTACATCTCCTTGGCCTCATATTATGAATATATATTCATAACTTATATATAAAGGTTTCTATTATTCTGGCATATTCTCAAAGAAAACGCTTAATCTTACCGCGGTAATGGCTGTGGCTCCAAACCTCAAACATGAACAAGACAAAGCCCAGAACATAAAATAGGACATTTATTATTGCAAATATCGTCAGAAAAGCTCCGATAAAGAACCCGCTCATCTCGATTATAGCGTTGATAAGGGAGATATTGAGCATAAAGATGCTTGTAAAATAATGGTAGATATAAATGACGAAAAAGAGGAGCCCAAATGCTATCTCTGCAAGGAACACATCCTTTCTTACAACCTTCTTAGAAGAAAAAAGATAGGTAAGTATGCCTATAGCTAAGGATATGACAGCTACAAAAACAATGGCTAAATCCATATTCTTGATTATGAGATTTATCATGTTTCTGGATGTGTAGATGCTTCGGGTGGCTAAATCCACGCCTGCCAAGCCAGGAACATCTATCTTCTTGAGGATAAAGGCAGGCATAAAGACAAATGATGTTAGCGAGCTGGCAATAAAAGCCAGAATCTGTCTGCCTAAGTGGAACTCCTTTTGCTTAAATATCTTATACCAAGCCAGTGCAGGCATGAGGAGCAGAAAGATAATCGCGAATATATTGAGGACATAAACCAATATAATGGCAAATCTTGCAAAGCCTGCTGCCAAAATAGTGTCAGCCAGCATTAACTGGACCATTGGAATATGGCCAGGGCCAAGCTGGCTTAGATACAGCGCCCCTCCAGCCCCAAAGACATACGGAATAACAAAAATCCCCAGGTCAGTTAACAAATGGAATACCAGGATGCCTGTTATACCCAAAAATAACGTTTTCTTATAATGAAACAGGGAAATAAATCTTTCGTAGAAGTCCTCTCCAAACTTGCCAATCTTGAATATCAGGTTTTCTGGTTTAAGTTTCTCGTAATGCCTTACGACGACAAACAGATAAAGGAATATTGCAATCATAATCATTGGTGCATCAATTGCCATTGCAAGCCATTCCATAGCCAGGTTAAACACAACCACAAAGAAAGCAAGAAGAACAAAGAACACAATCAGAGCTCTCTGTGTTATCTTGTTAAATCCCCTTGCAGGAGGCCCTTCTTCATGGATAACATGCATTAAACTGGGCTTTTTGATATCTAATTTCCATGTGACCCACAGGCTTAGCAGAATAAGCAGGACTCCGCCGATATAGAAGCTATAGAGCTCAAAATATAATCCGCTTTTTTCTAAGAAGAATTCCAGGATGCCTTTTGTAAGGTGTGCTTCCTCAGCTGCTGTCCTTGCAAATGCCAAGATATTCTTGACAATCAAAAACAGGTAAGACAATATAATTGCCAGGTCTATTCCAACATGTTTGTTGCCGAAGAAGATGGATGTGGGGCTTGCTTTCAGGAATAAATAACCAATTGCAATCCAGGAAACAATCTTTTTGGCAAAATCAAGGTCAGCTGGCAGCATCTCAAAAAAGTCCATAATGCTTAGTACAATAATTATGACAAGAAATACTTCTTCAACACGGTGCATTACTGGTTTATGCATATCTGCTTTATTTTATTACTCCCTTATATTCTTTTCTATGCTGTAAAGTAAAGTTCTTGTGATAATTGTATAATAAAAATAATCAATCTGAAAAATCCTTTTTACCTCATGTTAAAGGATTTTTCATCTGCTTACCTTCATTTAGCAATGGCTGTGGATGTGTCGGAAATCATGCTTATTTATTGTATTAGGCATGATTTCTGAACACGTTAAAAACCACCGAAGGTGGTTTTCAACGATTTTTGCTTTGACTTTGACATTAAGCAAAAATCAGATTTATTTTTCGTTGTTGATTTATTTTTAATGCGAAAAGTTTTAATACTACTTGTTTCTGAGGATATACAATGAAAAAAGCACAAGCACAGGTGATTAAATCCATTATAGTGGTGGTCATGATAGGGGTTATAGTTCTGTTTGGATTCAAAACCATACGAAATCTTGGTAAAAAGAGCTGCACTGCAGGCTTAGTAAAGTTTGGCGCAGAACTAGAGAATCTGTATGTTCAAAGGGATGCTATAGAGATCATAAGTATGGATACACCTTGTGATGTGGATACAATCTACTTTGTTGATCTTAATGAAGAAGTTGATTTTGCTCTGCTCAACCGGCCGCTTATGCAGGACAGCGTAGAGGACAATATTGAGAAGAATGTGTTTCTCTACACTGGCAAGGAATTTGTTGGCTCCTTTTATATTGAGAGGCTATCAGTAGACAGCCCTCGCTACGCTTGTTTTGACACAAGGCGCAAAAAACTGGAGATGAAGGTAGAAGGTTTTGATATGAGGGTTATCCATAAGGACAACAAACTTAATTGCGGGCCTATAAAGATTGGATTAAGCTTTGAGGAATCCCTCCCAAACGAGATATTTGGAAGTGCTCAGGAGAGGCAAGACTTTTTGGCAGGTTCCTCTGAAACAATGGAGAGCATCGAGCTATTTAGGGCAATGAGGGTAGAGGACGGCAAAACAAGGATTGATGTTGCTATAAGACCTAGGGAAGGCTTTGGGGTTAGAGACCTTTCTTATGTAGAGTGGATTGATAAGGAATGTATTGAATCATTAGAAGCGGAAGGCATAGAGTTTACTGGTCCGGTTCCAACAAGAACAGTAGATGACCCAGTAATAATGTGGCACTTTGACCAGATAGAGCAGTCTGGCGAGGTTTCTTACACATTAGATGACCCAGCAATTGCAGAACGCTGCAGGGAATTAATCAGTGCAGTTGCTTCTGCCACTCAGATTACACCTCCTCCTGAAACTGATTTAACTGTTAATGAGCCACCCCCACCAGTTGTACCTGCCAGTCCAGGTTCGCCATAAAGCTCATTCTAACAGCTGTTTAACACTTCAAATGAAACCAAAGTCATCGATATGTATTTATATATGATATGCCTACCATGATAATATGAACTGGAAAATATTAACAGCAACAATCATTTTGAGTGTACTTTTAGTCGGATGTGCTGCAGATATAGAACCAATAGAACCTGCAGATGACAGTAAAGCAACAGCAGAAGGAGCTAAAACTGTTATTGATGCTAATAACCAGTTTGCTCTAGAGTTTTATTCTAAGATTAATGGAGATGAAAACATTTTCTTTTCACCTTATAGTATTTCTGCTGCTTTGGCAATGACATATGAGGGTGCTCGTGGCAAGACAGCAGACGAGATACAGTCAGTATTTCACTTTCCTGGAGATGATAATATAAGAAGGCCTTCTTTTGCAAGAATTTATAATCAAATAAACAAACAAGATAAAAAGTATAAGCTTAATACTGCAAATGCTTTGTGGGCTCAAGAAGATTATGCATTCCTGCCCGAATATCTAGGATTGGTAGAGCAGTATTATGGCGGCAAAACAACTAATCTTGATTTTGTAACAAAAACAGAAGAATCCAGGCAGATAATTAATAATTGGGTTGAAGAGCAGACAAATAATAAGATAAAGGATTTGATTCCAGCAGGGGCTCTTGACTCAATGACCCGCTTAGTTCTTACTAACGCGATTTACTTTAAAGGAACATGGGTTTTGAAGTTTAATAGGAGGCACACAGGAGAAGCAGATTTCAGGATATCTCCAGGCAGAACTGTTAAAGTTCCGATGATGAGCTTAACAGGAGAAAAAGCAAGGTTCAATTATACCTTTATTCCAGAAGAAGGATTGCAAGTTCTTGAGATGCCTTATGCTGGAGAAGAGTTATCTATGCTTGTTTTGCTGCCTAAGGAAGGCGGCTTAGCTGCCCTTGAAGAATCGCTTACAGTGGAAAGACTAAATGAATTGAGAGGCAGCCTTAGAGAAATGAAAATTGATGTCTACATGCCTAAATTTAAGTTTGAAACCAAGTATTTCATGAGTAAGGTGCTTGCAGAGATGGGCATGCCTACTGCTTTTTCAATGGCTGCAGATTTCTCAGGAATGGATGGAACTGATATGCTTTTCATCAGCAAGGTAATCCATCAGGCTTTTGTCGAGGTTAATGAGGAAGGTACAGAGGCTGCAGCAGCAACAGCTGTTGTTATGACATTGAAATCAGCTATGCCAACTGTATTCAGAGCAGACCATCCATTTATATTCATAATCCAGGAAAGAGAAACTGGAAATATCTTGTTCTTAGGAAAGGTTGTTGACCCGAGCCAAGCATAAGAACTAATCTCTTTTTTGAACTGGCCTTCTTCCCCTTACATGGTACTCAGGATTAAGTGTGATATTGAATAGCCCATAACCTCTGATACCTTCAAGGATAACAGGCAATCCAAGTCTTACTGATGTATCATAGTACCCCCTATGCTTTGCATAAGAAGTCCTGATAGAATGTCTTCCCAGCCCTAGCATAGGATATACTGTATTAAACATGTTCACTATCTGTTCTGCAAGAGTCCTTGCACTTTTTTTACTTCTGCTTGAAATAGTTTGCAGCTCATAGGTCCCATTATACCTTAGCCTTGAATATAACAGCACCTTGCACTGATCAGCGAGGACTTTTGTTGCGAGTCCTCTTTCTGCACCCCTTAGGTGATTATAATGCCTCATAAAAAAATTCACATAATCTGGCAGCTCAATTTTCTGCTTAACTTTGCTGTCTCTGTCTTCTATAGTACCACTACCATTAGGAACACCAAGCGAAGCGATTAGTCTTACATAGGGTGCGCCACCCTCACCAAAAACCAATTCACTTGGTCCGTGCTCAATCATCTTTATACCCAACCTTCTTGCCACAGCTTTAATCCCTTTTTTATGCTCTTGAGGGGAACAAATTCCTGCGCTGTAATTAGAAATAGAACCGCTCCATAGAAGCCATGCTGCTAATATGTTTATATCCTCCAAATGCGGACTGGTATAATGAAGAGGTAAATCTCCTCTTGCTACTAAATGGTCTCTGCCATCTCTGCATTGATATGTGTTGGGTTTTCTGTAAGTATCTACAAAATCGTCTATTGTAACTATTGGTTCTTGTTTTCTTAAGTGAATAGCCCATGTCCTTCCCATGATAAGAATGTCATTGCCGAGACTTTTTAAATCTTTCTATTATTTACCACTATCTAGTCATTAAATAATTAACAAAAAGCTTAAATACTATAACCGCAATAGTGCGGCTATATGTGGATTGCTAAATTACGGATTAAGCACGATGATTGTGTTGTTGGAACCAGATGCAAGAAGTTTAATGTCAGTTCTGTTGGAGTTCCTATAGACAGCTATAACACTAAAACACACTCTAATTTCTTGCACTTTGAAACCTTGCAAGGGAAGGATGAAGATATCAAGGGGTTTATTGAAGACTTAAAGAAAGACAAGAAAATCAAAGAGCTTGAGGTTTCTGGGAACTCGTTGTTCTTTTTAGTTGAGATTCCGTTAAAGAACAAGATTCCTACAACCCACTACAATCCCAAAACATTCTTCCTAAAGCCTGTTGTTGTTGACAATGAAGGTTATGAATACTGGGAAATAGGTTCCTGGAAGAAAGAATTGCTTACTGATTTTATCTTGAACCTGCAGAAAGAGAAGTTTGATGTAAAGATACTAAAGATGCAGGACTCTAAATTAACCAACATCTATTTCCCCCAGGTTATGCCTTTCTTATCCAAGAGCCAGAGAAAGGCTTTGGAGCTTGCTTTTGCTAATGGTTATTATGATTATCCTAGAAAGATAGAATTAAAGGATCTTGCAAAGCTCATGAAGGTTAGTTTGTCAACCTTTAGGGAGCATTTAAGGAGAGCAGAAAAAAAGGTGATGCCAGACCTCGTACGTAATGTGAAGGATGAGTTACCGCAATAGTACGGGTTTTTATTAATATAATCTAGTATAACCGCAATAATGCGGGTAAAATTAATTAATAATAGATATATTCCACAATATGTGATACAAATGAAGCCAAATTTCAAGAAATTAAAGGGTTTGATTCCAGCAATAACACAGGACTTCAAGACAGGAAAGGTGTTAATGCTTGGTTTTATGAATGAAGCAGCCTGGAAAAAAACCTTGAAAACAGGAAAAGCAACTTATTACAGTAGAACAAGGAATAAGCTCTGGACAAAAGGCGAAGAGTCTGGGAATGTACAGCTGGTAAAAGAGATTTTTGTTGACTGTGATGAAGACACAGTGCTGCTCAAGGTTAAACAGGTTGGAAATGCTTCGTGTCATGAAGGATATGAGTCATGCTTTTTCAGAAAATTGAAAAATGGAAAGTTAAAAATTATTGGGAAAAAGGTTTTTGATCCTAAGGAGGTCTACAAAAAATGAAAAAATTAAAACTTGGTATTCCAAAAGGAAGCTTACAGGAAAGCACAATCAAGCTATTCAAGAAAGCAGGCTATAATGTCAGGGTCTCTGAACGTTCTTATTATCCTGATATTGATGATGTGGAGATAGAGTGCATGCTAATTAGAGCGCAGGAGATGGCGCGTTATGTTGAGGATGGTGTCTTAGATGCAGGAATAACTGGAAAGGACTGGGTTATGGAAAACAAAGCTGATGTTGTTGAAGTAGCTGATATGGTTTACTCAAAGAGCGGCTTAGGAAAGGTAAAATGGGTCTTAGCTGTTCCTAATGACAGCAAAATAAGGTCAGTTAAGGACCTTAAGGGCAAGAAAATAGCAACAGAGGCAGTTGGATTAACTAAACAGTATCTGAAAAAGAACAAGGTTGATGCTGAGGTAGAGTTTTCATGGGGTGCAACAGAGGTTAAGCCGCCTAAATTAGCAGACGCTATTGTTGAGGTTACTGAGACTGGCTCTTCATTAAAGGCAAATAATCTTCGTATTGTTGATGTTGTTTTAGAGTCAAACACTAAATTAATTGCTAACAATGCATCTTACAAGGATTCCTGGAAGAAAAAGAAGATTGAAACAATCTCAATGCTATTGCTAGGTGCAATTGCAGCACAGCAGAAGGTTGGCTTGATGATGAATGTGAAGAAGAAAGACCTTGGCAGGCTGTTAAAGGTTCTTCCAGCCCTGCAAAAGCCGACAATATCAGAGCTTAGTGTTAAGGACTGGGTTGATGTGAACACAATTGTCGAGGAAAAGATTGTGAGAGACATAATCCCTAAACTAAAGGAGGCAGGAGCGCAGGGAATTGTAGAATATCCATTGAACAAGATAATACTATGATACAGATAATAAAATCAAGTGACAAAAACGAAATAGAAGCAATAAAGAAAAGGTCATTTGTTGACTTTGACCTAGTTGTTAATAGGGTAAGGCCTGTAATTAAGGATATAAAGCAGAAGGGGGATGCTGCTTTATTTTATTATACCAGGAAATATGATGAGGTTGAGCTCAATAAAGAGATAGTAAAGGTGGGCAAGAGAGAGATTAAAGAAGCTTACAAAAAAGTAAATGAAAAAACAATAAAAGCAATAAAAAAAGCAGCAGCAAACATTGAGAGATACTGCAGATTACAGCTTCCAAAGGAATGGTCTAAAGAGGTTGAGAAAGGAATCACTGTTGGACAGCTTGTAAGGCCAATTGAGAGTGTAGGCTGTTATATTCCCTGCGGCAATTTCCCTTTGCCTTCTACTGTTTTGATGACAGTTGTTCCAGCTAAGGCAGCAGGTGTAAAAGAGATTATTATCTGCACGCCGCCTAGAAAAAATAATGAATCAATCTTGGTTGCAGCTGATATCCTGGGTGTTAAGAAAATCTTCAAGGTTGGAGGAGCGCAGGCAGTGGCTGCAATGGCTTATGGAACTGAATCAATTCCAAAAGTTGACAAGATTGTTGGTCCTGGGAATATATATGTAACAGCAGCCAAGAAATTAGTTTATGGTGACGTTGGAATTGATTTTATAGCTGGCCCTTCTGAGATAATGATTATTGCTGAAGAGGGCAGAGCAGAGTTTATTGCTGCTGATATGCTGAGCCAGGCAGAGCATGATAGGCTGGCTTCTGCTATCTTTGTAACAACAAGTGAAAAGCTTGCAAAAAAAGTACAAAAAGAGCTTGAAAGGCAGCTCAAGGAGCTTAAAACAAAGGATATTGCGCAGGAATCTTTACGTAAATATGGCGCTGTAATAATTGCAAAGAATATTGATGATGCTTTTAAGGTTGTTAATGATTTTGCGCCAGAACACTTAGAGATTGAAGATGAGAAATGGTTAAGCAAAGTAAAGAATGCAGGTGCTGTGTTTGTTGGAGAGTATAGTGTAGAAGCTGCAGGAGATTACTGCTCAGGACCAAACCATGTTTTGCCCACAAAAGGGTTTGCAAAAGCTCGTGCAGGTTTATCTGTATTGGATTTTGTTAAGATGCCTACTATTCAGAATATCACTAAAGATGGTTTAAAGAGCTTGAAAGATACTATTGTTAATTTAGCTAGTGTTGAAGGCTTGGATGCACACAAAAAATCTGTTGAAAAACGATTAAAATGATACTGCCAAAAAAATCAGTTCAGAAAATGAAGCCATATAACCCTCCTTTAGAAGGCAGGAGAGGCCTGCTTAGGCTTGATTTTAATGAAAATACAGTCGGCCCAAGCAAAAAGGTACTTAGAGCTCTAAGTAAAGCAAGCAAAGAGGAGATTTGCGCTTATCCTGAGTATGCTGAGTTCAAGAAAAAGCTTGCAAAATATCTCCAAGTAAAGCCAACAGAGCTTGCTTTGACAAATGCTACTGATGAAGCTATAAAATTGGTTGTTGACACCTATATGGAGCCTAATGAGGAGATAATAATACCTGTTCCAACCTTTCCGATGTTCAGGTTTTATGCTGAGGTTGCTGGTGCAAAGATAAGTGAGGTTCCTTATAATAAGGATTTAACCTTTCCAACAGAGCAGGTCATTAAAAAAATCAATAAAAACACCAAAATTGTTGTTTTGGTTAACCCAAACAGCCCGACTGGAACTGAGATTCCTAAAGAAGATATAATCAAGATAATAAAAAAGGCAAAGAATTCTATTGTTTTGCTGGATGAAGCCTATATCCAGTTCTTCAAAACCAGTTATAAGGATTTAATTAAAAAATATGACAACCTGATAATAATCCAAACCTTTTCAAAGGCATTTGGCATGGGAGGTTTAAGGCTTGGCTATGCAATAACTAATGAAAAGAATGCAAGGAATCTTCTGAAAGCAAACTCACCCTACAGCGTGAATACCCTGGCTGTTATTGCTGCTTCTGCTGCAATTGATAACCAGAGGGCTGTTGAAAAGTATGTAAGAGAGGTCGAAAAAGCAAGGGAATGGTTTTTGCGCTGGCTGGAAAACTATAATATTCAATATTATCCAACAAAAGCAAACTTTGTTTTGGTTAATCTCGGGAAAAGGAACAAAGAGATTGTTCGAAAATTGAGGAGGTATGGCATTTTGGTAAGAGACCAGAGCGAAAAAGCCCTGCTAAAGAACTGCACAAGGATTACAATAGGAACAAAGAAGCAAATGAAAAAAGTGCTCACAGTGATGGAGGAACTTCTATGAAGGCTCTTATCTTTGATATGGACGGAGTATTAGTTGATGTCAGCAAATCCTACAGGCTGGCTATCCAGAAAACTGCAGGATTCTTCCTGAAGAAAAAGATAGACCCAGCTGAGATACAGAAACTAAAGAATACAGGTGGCTATAACAATGACTGGGATTTAACTGAAGCATTGATTAAGAACAAGGGCGGTAAAGTTGGGAAAGGAGTGGTGGTTGACAAATTCCAGAACTATTACTTAGGCGAGAATTTTAAGGGGTTTATCAGGAATGAAAAATGGCTCCTTGATGTTGGGGTTTTGACCAGGCTTAAAGGCAAATATAAGCTGGCGATACTTACTGGAAGGCCTAAGCCTGAGGCAGAATATGCATTAAAAAGATTCAAGATGGAGAAGTTCTTTGATGTGGTTATCACAATGGATGATATTCCGAAAAACAGGCAGAAGCCAAACCCTTATGGGTTGCGGTTAGTGATGAGAAAATTAAGAGTAGAGGATGCTATTTATTTTGGTGATGTTGTTGATGATATGGTGATGGCTGCTAAAGCAAGAGTCAAATCTATAGGTGTAGTGCCTGCGTATATGGATGGTGACACAAAGAAGTTATTGCTTGAGAAGGGGGCTGTTGCTGTTCTGGATGATATAAACCAATTGGAAGGTGTTTTAGATGAGAAAATCGAAAATTGAACGAAAAACAAAGGAAACTGCAATTAAGATTGAGCTAAATGTTGATGGAAAAGGCAAGTCAAAGATAGATACTGGGATAAAATTCCTCAATCATATGCTGGAGCTGTTTGCAAAGCATGGATTGTTTGACCTTAGTGTAAAAGCAAAGGGTGACTTGGAGATAGACCAGCACCACACTGTTGAAGATATAGGTATAGCTATTGGCCAGGCTTTTGACAAGGCTTTAGCTAAAAGAAAAGGGATTGCCCGTGCTGGTTATTTTGTAATGCCAATGGATGAAAGCTTAGCAATAGTTGCAATTGACATAGGTGGAAGGCCGTTCCTTAAGTTTGATGCTGAGTTTAAAGATAAGATAGTTGGCGATCTAAAAACTGAGCTTATCGAGGAATTTTTCCAGGCTTTTGCTAATAATCTTAAGGTAAATCTGCATGTTAGGCTGCCTTACGGCAAGACAACACACCACAGGACAGAGGCTATCTTTAAGGGCTTTGCCCGTGCATTAAGCATGGCTTGTTCAACTGAAAAGAGAGCAAAAGGGCAGATACCGAGCACAAAAGGCAAGATTTGATTTTTTATTTTTTAATTTTGATTGAATTGATTTAATGATAAAAATGATAATTGTTATTGACTATGGAGCTGGAAACCTAAAGAGCGTCACTAAAGCATTAGATGCTCTTGGAGTTAAGAATAAGGTTACTTCTAAGGCTAAAGATATTGAAAAGGCTGACAAGATTATTCTTCCTGGTGTTGGTAATTTTGGGGATATGATGAAGTCTCTAAAGAAAAAAAAGCTGATTGAACCAATAAAAAAGGCAATAAAAAGCAACAAACCTTATCTTGGCATCTGCTTGGGTTTACAGGCCTTGTTTGAGGAAAGCGAAGAAAGCCCTGGTGTAAAAGGATTGGGAATTCTTAAGGGCAAGGTCAAGCGATTTAAGCCAAAGAACCTGAAAATACCCCAGATAGGCTGGAATTCAATCAATATAAAGAAAAAATCAAAGTTATTGAGGAATGTAAAGGACGCCTCATATGTTTATTTTGTGCATTCTTATTATGTTAATCCCAGGGACAGCTCAATTGTTCTGGCAACAACTGACTACGGCGTTGATTTTGTTAGTTCTGTATGCAAAGGGAACATCTGCGCAACACAGTTCCACCCTGAGAAAAGCGGCTCAGTGGGTATGCAGATTTTGAGTAATTTTGTTGGGGCTAAAAGTGTTGAGGCTGTGCTTTTTGACATGGACGGGGTTTTGGTAGATTCATATGAAGCCTGGTTTAGACTATTCAACTTTACATTGAAGTATTACGGCAAGAAAGAGGTTACAAAGAGTGAATTTGATAGAAGAGCATGGGCGCAGGACATAGGTGTGGTTGCAAACAGGTTCATTCCTGAAGAATCTGTTAGTGATGTTGCTGGATTTTATTTTTCAAATTTTCCTCGCTTCAAGGATTATGTAAAAACACTGCCAAACACAAAGGAAACACTGACTATATTGAAGCGGATGGGGATTAAACTAGGTGTTGTAACGAATACATTCAGGGCTCTTGCCAGAAAGATGCTTGAAAGTGCTGGTTTAGACGGGCTTTTTGATATTGTGGTTGGCGGTGATGATGTCAAGAAGGGAAAACCAGAGCCTGATATTGTATTTTTCGGCTGTGAAAGCCTTGGTGTTAAGCCTTACGAAACTATCTTGGTTGGCGACACTAATTTTGACCTTAAAGCCGGCAAGAAAGCTGGCTGCAGGACAGTTGGATTCAGAGTAGATAATGATATTAGGATTGATGATATAAAAAAGATGCTAGAGCTGGTTTAGATGTTAGCGAAAAGAATTATACCTTGTTTGGATGTTAAGGAAGGCCGCGTGGTTAAGGGAGTTAAATTTCTAGGCTTGAAAGATGCTGGCGACCCAGTTGAATTAGCTAAGGAATACAATAAGCAAGGTGCTGATGAACTGGTGTTTTTGGATATAACTGCTTCACATGAGAAAAGAAATATTATGATTGATATTGTAAGGGCAGTTGGAAAGCAGATATTTATCCCATTTACAGTTGGCGGAGGTATAAGAACAGTTGCTGATATGCGCAGGATTTTAAATGCTGGAGCTGATAAGATTTCAATCAATACAGCTGCTGTAAAAAAGCCTGAATTAGTTAAGCAGGGAGCTAAAAAGTTTGGAAGCCAGTGTATTGTAGTTGCAATTGATGCTAAAAGAACAGGTAAAACTAAGTCTAAGTATGAGGTTTTCACGCATGGCGGCCGCAAGGAAACTGGAATTGATGCTTTGGCATGGGCTAAAAAGGTTGAAAAGCTTGGTGCAGGTGAGATTTTATTGACTTCAATGGATAGAGATGGCACTAAGATTGGCTTTGAGTTAGAATTAACTAAATTACTCAGCTCTGCAGTTAATATTCCTGTTATTGCATCTGGCGGTGTTGGAACAATGCACCACTTTGTTGACGGCTTTAACAAAGGAAAAGCAGATGCTGCATTAGCTGCCTCTATTTTCCACTACGGAACCTATACTGTTAAGGATATCAAGAATTATCTGAAGAAATTCGGAGTTTGTGTTAGAGAATGATATACAACTGCATAGACTTAATGAAAGGAAAAGCTGTACAGCTTGTTCAAGGCAAACGAAAAGCGCTTGAGGTCAAAGATATAGACTCATTAATAGAGAAATTCAAGCCTTTTGGAGCTATAAATGTAATTGATTTAGATGCAGCTTTAGGCAAAGGGAACAATATCAATCTCATTAAAAAAATAACAAAAAAAATAAAATGCCGTGTTGGCGGCGGTATTAGAACTGTAACAATGGCCAAATATATGATAAGAGCAGGAGCTGCTAAGGTTATTGTTGGAAGCAGTGCTTTCAAAGACGATAAAATCAATAATCAATTTTTAGAATCATTAAAAAAAACAATAGGAAAAAATAAGATAATAATTGCAGTTGACTCTAAAAAAGGAAAAATCGTTGTAAAAGGCTGGAAGAAATCAACTGGTTTAGATGCTCTAAAGGTCGTGAAAAAGCTTGAGCCTTACTGCTCTGAATTTCTCTATACCTATGTTGATAAAGAAGGAACAATGAAAGGAACAAACATCAAATTCATCAAAAAACTAAAAAAATCAACAAAAAACAAATTAACTGCAGCTGGCGGGATAAGTTCTTTGAAAGAGATTAAAGAATTGAAGAAAGCTAAGATTGACTGCGCTTTAGGAATGGCTGTTTATACTGGAAAGTTGAAAATAGAAGAATTGAAGAAGATTTAGTTATGCTGGATTTCTTGCAATTTTACGGTCAAAAGCTTCTACAGATTGATATCGAGTATCATAAGCTGCTTTAACCTCAGCTCCATTTGGAATAACTTTTGAAGCTGCATTTACAATATCACTTCCAGTCATCCCTGGTCTTAAAGCAGCTCTAATATTCCTTATAGTGTCATATGGATTATCTGACTGCATTACTCCCTCCATAACCATCCTTAGAGCTTTGTTCTGATACTCAGTTCTATTGAAATCTGAGAAAAGCGATTCTATATGGGAATTAAACCCTGCAATCTTCTTCTTCACATGCCTATCTCTTTTTCTATGATTAGGAAAACATCTTTCATAAGCCCTTTTCATTGACTTCATAACATATTTGTCAGTGTTTTTATAATGGTCTATGGCTTTCTTTACCCCGTAAGCAGCTGCAACAGCTAATCCTGCTAGAACAGCGTAACCAAACCAATGATAAGATGGGTGATAGATAGTTTCTCCGTGAATGCCAAACTCGCTGTTAATGCTTTCTGCAGCACCATGAACTGCATTAGTAGCCATTTGAGTAACTTCCTCAACTAGAGTTGATGCTGGAGCTTCCATAAATCTCTCTCTAAAAGAAGGTTCGTTTGTTATTATCGATTCAATTGTTTCTGATTCCATTTCACAATCTCATTAATTTAAGGATGTCTTCTTCCTGACTACATCACATAATCTTTCAAAATCATCTAGTGAATTTACGTGTTTGTAGAGAGTATTTGCAGCTTTTTCTTCTAAGGATAAAGGAAGATATATTTCATTATCACTAGGCGTACCAGGACCACAAACATCTCTTACTACAAGAGTATATCCTCTTGGTTTTTCTCCATCATGTTCAACCAGACTTAAGTACAGGTCTCCCAACTCATACAGATTGCCCAGGCCGTCTACTACTGATTTATAGTGGCCCTCGATTGGTTTGGTTTTTATTATCGCTGGCATTTTATTCTCCTTTCAAAAACTTATACAACGCATACTCAATAACATGAGATTTATTTCTAAAGAGTTTGTCTTTTAGTTTATCTTCTATCAGCTTTACAATATCCTCTTCAATAGAAATACTCAGTTTCTGCTTCATGCTACAGAGTAGGATAATATACTACTATTTAAATCTTTCTGTTTGTTACTACTAATTAGTAAGTATAATGGAAAGGTTTATATACTTATACACTATCCCAAAAACACTATGGGAACAGTTGCACACACATTCAGTGTTCAAGATGAGGAAGTTGCTAAAGCTTTAGCAGATTTAATTGTAAGTGATATTCCTCTTGGATGGCTTGGTAGACCATTTCAACTTAAAGATTCGGATCTTCTTTATTTTAATCCAGATTGTAAAGAACCTAAATTTCCAGAAGGAGCTTTATTGATTAGAGCAGATACTGGTGCTATGCCACTACAAAATGTTCAAAAAGAGATTTCTGATTATCTTGGTGCTCATGCAGATACATTATGTCCTGGTAATCCAGGTAAACTAGCTCCAGAGACACTATTCAAAACAGTTGTTAAATATGAAGGCCTTTATTTTGGTAATAGCGATACATTTGAGAGAGATGTTCACTGGTAATTAAAATGTGGTTCAACTCAGTTTTTTTCATACCGCCAACAAGATCAACAATTAGCGGAGAGCCTCACCAGTTAAGAGGACAGGAATTTACTTTCTCAGGAATGTCATTACAGCTTAGACTGAAATCATTTACCATCTCTGGCATAGAGATTTAGGTAAACTATAAAAACAATCAATTTTTCTTTCAGGATATGAAAAAGGATACTTTGGTTTATCTATTATTCATTATAGCTACAATTGCTGTTGCATTTATACTTGTCCAATCAAATAAGGTTTCTGGTGAAGAGCTTTTTGGTATGGCTTTAAACAAAAGCGAGGCCAGCTATTGCACTAAGATAAAAGCAGACTATGAGGTTGATTCTGAAGAGTATAGTGCAAAGGTTAAGATACAAGGCATGGCTGTATTGAGAGATATTTGTTTCTCAGAGCTTGCAGAGCCAGTAGATGAAAAGATTACTTATTGCGAGAATGTTTCTAATAATATGGTGAATGTATGCGAGCCAAAAGGGGAATGCTTTGATATGACTGCTAAGGAAGCTTGCTACAGAGATGTTTTCAAGGATTATGTTTCTTATTCAATGCCTCCGCAAGAAGGAGAGATAACAAACAAGGATATCTGTGCAGGGCTTAGCATGTTCAGGGATAACTGCCTTTATCTTTATGCTATTACAACTGGTGATGGTTCTGCTTGTGAATTATTTGACAACAGATGTCCTCTAAGAAGACAGCTTTGCATAGATGAAGCAAAGAAAGTTAATACTCCTCATTTAGACCTTGGAGATGCTGTTGTTTACCAGAGTACTTAATTCTAGCTATATTCTTAACCAAAACCGAAAGGTTTATATAATATTTATACACACTAGTGTGTATGATTCCTGAAGATAGCCTGGTAAATATAAATAAGAAGTTTGCAAACGGTATTATAGCAAACAAGGAAAGCTTAGAGTCTGCTTTATCTCAGTCTGAAAAAGGGTGGATGGACCAGGTTGCTTATTTAGTAAAAGCATTATTGCTGGATAATATCTTTGAAGATGGAAACAAAAGAACTGCGGCTGCAATAATTGCTGCATCTTACACTGAATTTGAGATTGGTTTTGATCCCAAAAGAATAGCAGAAATGATGGTCGAGATATCCTCGAAGAAGATAGACGATATAAACAAAATAAAAGAGATGATAAAAAGTGTCATCAGATGATTCATTTATGAGAACTGTAGATAGGGTTATAGCTAAATACCCAGAGATGTTTGATGCTCTGGAAGAATACGACAGAACCCACAGGCTTAGAAAAATAGATCATAAAGAAAGAGCTAATTTTACTATTGATTCTGACCTGTTAAAGCGCTTTAGAAAATACTGCCAAAAGCGCGGAATGAAGATGTCTGCTAAGATTGAGCAGTATATGAGAAATGAGTTGGAATAGTTCTAAAACCGAAACATTTATATACTAAAGCATTACATCTACATTACTATGGTAATGCAAACAATGCAAATAAGGCTTACAAAAGGCCTAATAGAGGAAATAAGCAAACTTGTAGCTAGAGGCATCTATCCAAGTACTTCTGAAGCTGTAAGAGATGCTGTAAGAAGGCTGATTACTGGAACCAGTGAAATGAAGGTGCCTGAGAAGGAAGTCAAGGAAGTACAGGAAAAGGTTGCTAAGGAAGTAGAAGAGCAGATTACAAAGCAGTTCAAAAAACCAACAGGAACAGTTGATTTCTTTCCAGAAGATATGGCAATTAGAAACAAAGTATTCAACAGCTTGAGAAATAGTTCTGAAAGATTTGGCTTTAAAGAGATTGAAGTACCTGCTTTTGAAGACATGAGGCTGTTAAGAAAAAAAGCTGGTGATGAAGTTAACACCCAAATATTTGTTTTGGAAAAGAGAGCTCAAGAATCATTTGGCTTAAGATTTGAGTTAACTGCTTCTTTTGCAAGAATGTTTGTAGAAAAACAGAAAGCAATGCCCAAGCCGGTTAAATGGTTTGGTCTAAGCAGGATGTGGCGATATGAAAGGCCTCAAGCAGGACGCTTAAGAGAATTCTATCAATTAAGTGTAGAAGTCTTTGGCTCTGACAAACCAGAAGCTGATGCAGAAGTAATTAATTTAGCTATAAATTGTTTTACAGATTTAGGCTTAAATGAAAATGATTTCTTTGTTAAAGTGAACAATAGGAAACTGCTGCAGGGTTTGCTGCTTAATGTTACTAACAAGGATAAACTTGACGGGGTTTTAAGGATTATTGACAAGTCAAAGAAAATATCAAGAGAGGAGTTTGATAAAGAACTAAAAGATATTGGAGTTAATCCTGATAAAGTAAATGAAATAATGAACTGTGAAACCTTGGCAAATTCTGAAAGACTGATTAAAAATGATTTGGCAAAAGAAGGCTATAATGAGCTGAAATTAGTTCTTGATAAGTTTGATGACAGATTTGTTAAGTTTGATATCTCTGTAGCTAGAGGCTTGGCTTATTACACAGGAACTGTTTTTGAGGTCTTTGATAAAGATGAAAAGTTAAGAGCTTTAGCAGGTGGCGGTCGTTATGATAAGCTAATTGAGAACTATGGCGGCCAGCCATGCCCTGCAACAGGCTTTGCAATTGGTTATGCTACTTTATCCTTGTTGTTAGAGCAAAAGAACTTAGTTCCAACAATTGACATTGCTCCAGATTATTATGTTGTTGTTATTGGCGATGCAGCAGATAAAGCAAATGAGATTGTAGGGAAGCTAAGAAAGAATTACAAGGTAGAGATTGATATTATGAGGAGGAACGTCGGAAATCAGTTAAAGTATGCTAATTCTATTGGAGCAAAGAAGGTTATGTTCATTGGCCCTGATGAATTAGCTAAAGGAATTGTTAAAGTTAAGGATATGAGTTCTGGCAAGCAAGAAGAGGTTAAGATTGAGGAGTTGTAACTAGAAAAATTTAAATATAGACTGAATAAATGAATTTTTAAATGTCCAAAAAACCAATTAAGAGAGAGCATAAACATAGAATTCTTTTCGCAGTTGTAATAGCTTTTGCAGTTGTTTCTTTTTGGAGAGGTGTCTGGGGTTTAATGGATGAATATATGTTTCCAAATAATTATCAATTAAGTCTTTGGACCTCACTAATATTAGGAATTGCTATTCTGATTATAACTAACTACACTACAAAAGAACTAATGTAACTAAATCTTCCAGAGAAACTTTCTTAGCTGGCTCTTCTCCAGCCTGTTCTGCTTCAAAGTCTAAATCATTATCAGTTTCTTCAGCATCAGATGGCTTTACTATTTCATTATCCAAGCTATCATACTCTTCATCATCTTTAGCAGCTAGAGGACTTTCAACTTCTTCTAACTTACTTGGTTTGTATCCTGGTGCTTCTTCTTGTTCTACTTCTCCTTGCTCATCTTCAACTTTCTGCGCTTTTGAAAAATAATCATCACCAATAATAATATAATCATCTGCATTATAAGTTTCTGTCTCTGCGCCATATACGCCAAGATGGTCCTCTGCTTCTCCATCTTCTTCATTGCCGTCAACATGGGTTACTCCTGACATCCCTTCTCCAGGGTGAATTTGTCTTGAGATTGCGTCACCTGGTGTAACTGCTTCTTCTTTTTCTTCGAGCTCATCATCTTCATCATAGAGTAGCTCTTGAGCTTGATTGCTACCAACAACAATAGTAGTATTTGTAGAAATACCTAGAGTACTAGTTGTAGTAGAATGAGTTCCTGTTTTCTCAGCCAGGGTTATAGAGGGATCTTGAGAGATATAAATAGAATAACTGTTCCCTTCCCTGTTTGCTTTTTGAAGATTTTGATACATCTTCCCCCACGTTTAGTGTTTTAGTAACACTGTATCTGTAATAACTAGCGGGTAGTAGCAGAACTACTATTTAAATCTTTCGATTTTAAATAGAAGTTTTTAGCCCTCACCACCTTTTTTGGATTTTCTTTTCTTCCTAATATTTAAATTTTTCTAAAGCTAAGGTTTTTAAATTCGTTCAGATTACTAATTAAAAAAGAGGTTCTTTGGTTTATCAAAATGTACAACGAACTATTATGGATAATACTGATGTTTGTTATTTTTCTATTTACAACTATAGCCTATAGATTGTTTGGAAAGATTGGGCTTTATGCATGGATGGCAATCGCATTAGTTATTGCTAATCTGCAGGTTTTGAAAACAGTAGAGATGTTTGGATGGGTAACTGCTCTAGGAAATGTGATTTATGGAACAACCTTCTTGTCAACAGATATCCTATCTGAGAACTACGGCAAGAAGGAAGCTAAAAAAGCAGTGTTTATTGGATTCTTTATTCTGATTGCAATGACAACAATAATGCAGTTAACATTATTTTTTATTCCGCATGAATCAGATTTTGCGTCACCTTCATTAGAAACAATCTTTGGGTTTATGCCTAGGATTGTAATTGCTTCACTTTGCGCTTATTTAGTATCACAGCTGCATGATGTCTGGGCTTTTAATTTCTGGAAGAAAAAGTTTGAAGGAAAACACCTTTGGTTCAGAAATAATCTGTCAACAATGAGCTCGCAATTAGTTGATAATGTTATCTTTACTCTGATTGCCTTTGTTGGCTTTTTTGGTTTGTTTGGCTGGGAGCAGGTCTTTGAATGGTCACTAATATTCCAGATATTCATTCTTTCTTATGTGATGAAGTGGGTAGTTGCTGCTATTGACACTCCTTTTGTTTATCTGGCTAAGTGGTTCAAGAACAGGGGAGATGTTGAGTAAAACATGGCAATTAATAGACAAAAAGCAGCACAAGGACTCGCTAGAATAAACGACAGGGTTAAAGAAAAAAGAATAGATTTACGCAGCTCAGATGGATTATTTGTTGTAGAGTATGGGCCTCATGGACGTCCAAACTTAACGCCATATGGGGTTGGACTTCATGTTATGGGTGCTCTGCTTCATGCTCAGACTAATATGCGCCATAGGTTTTCTGGAGAGCGTCTTGAAAGAATAATAGAAGAACAAAAGAAGTTCCTAAGCAGGTATACTCATCCAGAAAGGGCTGAAGATAATCTTGACCTTTGGATTGATGGTAACCGATATGTCACAACGAACTATGACAGACCTAAAGGCTTGGTAGTTTTATGCGCTATGCCTCACTCAGAGACCACTTCTCCTGCAAGTGCAGTTGTCAAGAGAGAAGGTACAACATTCTTGCAAGCTTATTATTCATTAGATGCTGCATTAGCAGCGCATGTTTGAAGGCGATTAACCTAACCACTTCTTTTTTAATTCCTTAAACTTCCCCTGCTTTATAGAATTCCTTATTTCCTTAACTAGATTCAAAATAAAGTATTCATTATGATAAGAAGCTAGTCTAGCATAAGCAATCTCTTTGTTTACAAACAAATGTCTTAGATAAGCTCTGCTGTAGTTCTTACAAACAGGACAATCACACTCAGGGTCAATTGGTTTTTTGTCAGCAGCAAACCTGCTGTTTTGCAGGTTGATTCTGAATTTGTTCTTCATGTTTCCCAGTTTAGGCTTAACATAAACATGCCCTCGACGGGCTGACCTGGTTGGTCCAACACAGTCAAACATATCAATTCCCCTTTCAATAGAATTGAATAAATCCTCAACAGCACCTATGCCAAGCAAATGCCTTGGCTTGTTCTCAGGCAGCAACGGGATAACCCATTCCAGGATCTTATGCATATCATCTTTATTCTTGCCTAAAGAGCCGCCTATTCCAAAACCAGGGAAATCAAGCTTACCAATAAACTTTGCACTTTTCAATCTTAAGTCTTTGAAGTAGCTTCCCTGAACTATTCCAAAAAGCGCTTGTTTCTTGTTCTTATGATACCTTAAACATTCCTCTGCCCACTTATGGGTCCTTTCCAAGGCTTCTTTGTTGTATTTCTTGTCAGATAAAGGAGATGTGCATTCGTCAAAAGCGAATATAATATCAGCCCCTAATTTGTTTTGTATTTCCATGGATTTCTTCGGGGTTAATCTTATCTTGTTTCCAAGGATTGGGTTCCTGAAAGTAACTCCCTGGGCATCGACCTTAGCCCATTTATCATACCTTGGTTTTTTCTTTCCGTAATTCTGTTCTTCAGGAAAATAAGCAATCTTTCCAATATTATGCTCCATCCCAAAACCCAAGCTAAAAGCCTGGAAGCCGCCAGAATCAGTCACAATTGGCTTGTCCCAGTTCATAAAACCATGCAATCCTTTGAATTTTTTGATTAAATCCTCGCCAGGCCTTAAATGCAGATGATAAGTATTTGCAAGAAGCGCTTGAGCATTAAGAGAATGCATATCTCCCTGGCTTAAAGCTCTAACAGTTGCCAAGGTTGCGACTGGAATGAACTCAGGTGTTTCTATTTTACCATGAGGAGTATATATTATACCAGTTCTTGCTTTTCCTGACTTATGAGTTATTTTGAACATAGCCTAAGATAATAGACGTTTCTTTTTAAAAGTTTAGAGAATAGCATATTTAACCCGCTAGTAGTAGTCACGAAAAATCGAAATCTTTATATATGACTCCTGTTCTTTTCTATTATAGTTTATATAAATTATATAAAAATGGAATGGGTGGTTAGTTATGTGCGCGAGATATAAAGCAGCAGACTCAGCTATGGAAGCTCAATCTGCTTTAAGTCTAGGTCATTTTGCAGTTGCTTCGTCTATGGATATTGGATTTCTTGCAAGGAGAGAAGCTGAGAGAAAACTTCAGGCTCAAGAGAGATACGAAAACAATACTTTTTATGGTAATGCAAAGAAGCGTCAACAAGAGCTGCGTCCTTTGTTAATAGCACGAGCAGTAAGGCGTGGTGGTCCTGAGTGGAGATATGCAGATTTTATAGGGCAGATAAGAGAGGGTGGCGACGCTAGAGATGCTATAGCTACGCAAGTAGAAGAATTTGGGGTTGGTCTGAGACGAGCAAAGGTTAACAGACTCTCCTTTGATGAGAAATCTAAAGCATACCTTATAGAATCAGGTTATGCTCCTCAGTTATATGGGATGGCAGACCAGGCAAATTTTCAAGTGTTGCTGTGGCTAGCAGAAAATGATACAGACACATTCTCAGCGTACAGAACAAAGGATGCAAAAGGAACTACTTTGCATGTAGAATTAAGGCCATCACAAAGTGATAAGGTCCTCCAGCAACCTGAAGAAGCAGAAGAAGCAGCGATAGAAGATGTAAATGCTGAACTTGCTGACAACATACTCCAAGGCGGAAATGGCTCTGGAGATTTGGACAGAAGGATTGCAAAGGCCTTACGATTTTAATTTTTTTAACTTAAATTCTTATCAAAAAAATGACAGCATACCAAATAAGAAACACTGAAAGCATGTCCAGAGCAATGGACAGATTAGTTTCTGCTCAAGGAACATTAGAAGCAATGCTACAAAACGAGCATACCTTTACCAATGGCCAAGTTGCAGATTTGCGAAGAGACATCAGGTCTGCACGCTATAGGATTACAGATGAGCACAGAACAAGGGCATTGGAATTAGCTGACCAGGTAATCACCAGAATTCTTCATGTTAATGGTAAAAAGGAATACCAAACCGGTTATTACAGGAAATTTATTACAGACCCCTCAGAAATGTTTGAAGTTAGATTCGAGTATACAGATGCTGCGGTTCAGCTTTTGAAGGAAATGGGTGAAAAAAAGATCCCATCCCTTTGGTATGGCGGAACCCGCAATGGTGTTTTAGCGGCTAGAAGGGATCTAAAAGGCAAAGAAGAATCACAGGTAGGTTTTGACAATCCTCTGTTAAAGGAGTCTTATGATGCTGTAGATATAGTCGGAAGGGCTATCTATAACAGACTCAAGAGAAAGAGAAAGGCACACCGAGCCAAAATGAGAAAGGTTGGATAATTAAGGGGGCTGTAATATGGGATATGAAATTGATATGGACAGTTTCATAGAAGCAGATGAAACTGATGAGGAAATTTTTGAAGAGGAATAAATAATTTACTTTTTTGTTAATGTTATAACTTCATCGTCGATATAAAAAGAATTCTCAGCCTGGCTGACTAATCCATCACTTCTTTCAACTAAGGGCGGGTATGATTTCAGGATATCTAATTGCTTTAACTGGTTTAAGGCAAATCTTACCTGCGCTTCTGAGAATTTCTTTGTAAGCCATCTTGTTGTAAAAGGCAGCCCGTTATAAGCTTCAATCTGCTTTAATATATCGCGGACAAATCCAACCCTTACTGATTTCTTTCCTAGAAGAACAAAGACAGAGGCCTCACCCTTTTCGTGAATCATTCCTGCGCCGTTGGTCGCAAAAGGCTCTATTGCAATAACCTGCCCTTTCTCCAGCTTTGCCTCATCCTTTGTGTCAAAGTTTGGTATCGACGGGCTAGAATGGATATTGTAAGAATCCAGGCCATGGCCTGATAAATTACGAACAGGCTGAAATCCCATGCCAACAATTGTATCCTCTATAGCCTTTCCAATATTACTTATAGGAACGTCAACAGCAAGCACTTCAGTCGCAGCTTTTAATGCCTCCTGCGAGGCCTTGACCAAATCAGAATTATTTCCGCTTAAATCAACTGAGCATGCATTGTCGCCAATGCAGCCGTCAACATGAACACCAACATCCAAGCAGCAAAGTTGGTCAGTAAGAGCAGTTTCATCACTAGCTTCAGGGCAGTAATGTGCTGCTGCTTCATTAAGGGAAACCTGAACAGGAAAAGCCATATCTGCGCCAAGCTCCTTAATCTTAGCTTCTATCTTGTCGCAGACTTCAAGAACCTTAGCGTCTTTCTTAATCAGGTCTTTGCCGTAAGCTAATGCTTCTGCAGCTATTGAACCAGCCTTCTTGTAATTGTCGAGTCCTTCCATAAGGGGAGAGTTTTAATTAGTGTTATAAAAAGGTTTTGGAGTTCAATCTTCCCCACGATAGAACTTAGCAGCATCTTCAGGAGTAACAGAATTAATTATTGCGCCAGAGCTGAACTCAAAACCAGCCCAATTAGCAATCCTGGGAGCAACCTCTATGTGGAAATGTAAATCCTCCTTAGCAGGAGCATACTGTAAATAATAATTATAAGATACATTCAGTTCTTTTAGTTTAACCAAAATCTTCTTCATTATTTCTGCTAAATCACTGAATTCCTTCTCGTTAAATTCACCCAAGCCTTTAACATGCCGCTTAGGAAGAACCCAAATCTCAAAATTAAACCTAGATGCATATGGCGTAAACGCAACCATTGTTTCATTTTCAAAGCAGCGCCTAAAACTTCCTTTCTCGATATTAATAATGTCGCAATAAGGGCAGTGTTCATATTCTTTAACAGCTTCAAGTTTCTCTTTTATCGTTTCCGGAATAAGCCCTATTGCTGCAAGCTGTGTATGGGAATGTATTAAAGAGGTGCCGGCAGCCCTGCCGTGGTTCTTGAAGATTATGACATACTTTATATTATCCAGTTTACTTAGCTCGTCTATTCTTTGCTGGTAAATCTCAAAAACCTTCCTTATCCTTTCCTTAGGCAGGTCCCATAACTGTTTTTCGTGGTCAGGTGTTTCAACAATCACCTCATGCTTGCCATAGCCAGAAGCAAATGTAAAAAATTTATTATCAGTCCTTGGCTCTGCCTCGCCCTCAAGCTTAACAGCAGGAAACTTATTCGGGAACCACCTAAGCTTCCATTTTTTCTTAGAACCAACCCTTCCAATCTCAGGTGGCGTCAAACCTTCATTTCCAGGACAAAAGAAACAAGTTCCTTTCTTTTCCTTTACCTCTTTCTGCTTGAATTCCTTGGGCCTTTTCCTTCGCTCAGTTGCAAGGTAAACCCATCTGTTGAGAATATAGTCTTTGCGGAGCTCCATTTTATTTATGCTTTTTCAGTTTATCAACAGCCAGATTATGGGCTTTGATATAATTATCAACCAAATGACCCCAATCCAGCAATGGAGCAAAATGTTCTGCTTTAACCTTTTGGGCTATTCTTTCTTTCTTCGGCAGAGTAGAATACCAGTAAAATGTATCAGTTAATTGATTAACTGCCTTTTCATCTGAATTATTGTATCTTTTAATAACAAAAAGTCCTGTCTCTGGCTGTTGCTTCCTAAGTACAAATCTTCCAAATCCAGCTAGGTCAGAGGTTATTGCGGGAACCCCATGAGCAGCTGACTCCAAGGGAGTATAACCCCACGGTTCATAATAAGAGGGAAATATTCCGAGATGGCACCCCCAGATAGCTGGATAGTAATCCATATCAAGCAGCCTATCAGACGCACTTAGATAGCCTGGATAAAAAACAACCTTAACCTTATCATCAGAATTATTGATTAGATTATTCTCTCTCAGAGTTTTTAGTATAATATCATTTTCATCCCGTAATTCATGCGTGCATATCGGCGGAGTGCCTCTCTTCTTAAAACTGATCATACTTTTCCTAAAGTCAATCAAAAAATCTTCATCAAATAATTTAGTCTGTGTGGGCAGCTTCCTATGGACAAAACTGTCAATTATATGTTTCCTCACATCAGGCAGAGCCTCATCAATAGCATCCTGGACATCCTCAAATAAGGACTTATTCTCCAGAACCTCTAAATTAATTGTTTTAACATCCGCGGGGATAAGCAAAAACACAACAATTGTTCTTTTGCTTTTTTCTTTCTTTAATCTTTCATTTAATTTAGCTAATGCTCTTATTGTTATATCCAGGCCTTTATTCCTGAATTCATACCTGCCGGAGATATAATAAAACAGTGTTTCCTCGTCGTCAAAAGAATAGTATGGAAAGAAAAATGCCCGTATAAATTCCTTCATCTTTGCCTTGTAGTCCTTGTGCTTGATAGGTATCTCCTCAAGATTAGGGAGCTTATCAAAATCAAGCCCATTAGGAACCAGTAAATCAGGTTTCCTGCCCAGTATATGCTCTGACTCCATCCCGGTTATCTCGCTTACAGTCGTAAACACATCAACGTTTTGAGCAGCTGCTTTTTCAAGCCCGTATATATCTATGACCCCATGGTTCCTTGCCTCATCATCAGGGTTCATCTTTCCAAGCATTCCATATAAATCCTGGTTAGCTGCTGATAATGCCCTGCCAAGGGTCGTGGCATGTGTTGTAAAAACAGAGGGAATCTTAATCTTGTTCTTCTTTAGATGAAGTATTGCACCGCCGCAAAGCCATTCATGAAACTGCCCTACAATGCGGCCTTTGAGAACAGTTGATAAACCCTCAAGCAGCTTGCCAACAGCTGTTGACCAAACAGCAGGGTCCTCAAAATGGGGGCCGCTATTCATAGAATCTATTTTGTGGTCCTCCCATAATTCAGCTTTAATCTTGTCCTTATACCTTTCAGCAAATTTTGAGCAATCAAGCAATATTGCATTAGGTTTTCCTTTGATAAGCCATTTTCCATAATAGGAATTTATTCCTTCCTTCCTCAGAGCACTAAATACCTTTTTGAATTTTTCAGGAACAACTGACGGCTGGAATTCTAATATTGCCTTTTCATGGAAATAAGGTCCAACTGTAAAGAATTTCTCCTTGTAAATGTTAACCATCTGAGAGGCTTTTGAGGAAACAACAGTATATATTCCACCAACCTTATTGCATACTTCCCAAGAAGCCTCAAAGAGATAATCAGCTTTTGCCTCCATATGTTTATTTTTCTCTGTACACTATAAATACTTTTTCGTACCATTTTGGAGGGGTAATAACAATTTATTTTATGAGCAGGTTATGCTCAATCTAAGGGTAAGCTATCAATATTTTGCTCAGAGGTTCTCAGTATAAATAGATACATTTAAATATAAGTTGTCAATTAATATACTAATATGGCTACTGGTAGTGTTAAAAGAAATGGTTCTACGTCGATTAACTTTAACGGCAATGGAAAGAGAACCTTCAAAGAGATAAGAAAGGATATCTTGAAGTCTTTATCCAACGGCCAGGAAACTATCAATCATATTTCTAACGAGACTGACATCAACTGGAAAACAGTTGAGAATCATTTGATCTATCTAATCGGAAGAGGTTTGGTAAGCGAGGTTTTTAGTTCTGATTATGTGAGGATATTTGAGTTAACTGAGGAAGGCAAGGATTATGTCTTAAGTGAATTCCCCCAGAAGAGGGTGCTCGATAACAAACTGATCAATAATAGGATGATGATCAGCAAAAAAGCAAGATTATAGAAAAGAGGAATGCAATGAAAGTGTTGATGTTCGGGTGGGAATTCCCACCATTCAGTTCAGGCGGCTTAGGAACAGCGTGCTATGGTTTAACAAAAGGCCTTAGCAATAATAATGTAGAAGTGACCTTTGTAGTCCCATACGCAAAAGGCGCAAAGGCTGACTATGTTAAACTAGTTTCTGCAGGCGGGCTCTCAAAAGTAAAGATAAAAGGAATCCAATCTCCAATAGAAGGCTATATGACGTCTGAAGAGTATGAATACACCAAGGAAACATTAAGCCTTGGAAGCACAGAGTCTGCCCCAAAAATCTATGGAAAGAACCTGTTCCAGGAAGTAGAAAGGTATGCAAAAAAGGCAGAATTAATTGCTGAACACGAGGATTATGATGTAATCCATGCTCATGACTGGATGACCTATAAAGCAGGAATGCGTGCAAAGATGATCTCAAAAAAGCCGTTAGTTATCCATGTCCATGCAACAGAGTATGACCGTACTGGCGGCCTAGGTATAAATCAGGCTGTTTATGATGTAGAAAAAGAAGGAATGCATGCAGCCGATGCAATAGTTGCTGTAAGCAAGTTTACAAAAGATAAGATAGTTGAACATTATGGAGTTACTCCAGACAAGATTCATGTGGTGCATAATGCTGTTGAACAAAGAGATGTCAATGAATTAAAGAGAAAAGGCGATAAGATTGTCTTATTCCTTGGCAGAATAACACTGCAAAAAGGCCCTGATTATTTCTTGTATGCGGCAAAAAGAGCTTTAGAAGCTGACCCCCACATAAAGTTTGTTATTGCCGGCAAGGGGGATATGAGTCCTTTTATTATTGAAAAAGCAGCTGAGCTTGGCATTAGTGATAAGATTTTGTTTGCAGGTTTCCTTAGGGGCCCGGATATTGACAAAGCATACAGGATGGCAGACCTTTATGTAATGCCTTCTGTGTCTGAGCCATTTGGGATAACTCCCTTAGAATCTATGTCAAACGGCACTCCTGTCCTGATTTCAAAACAAAGCGGCGTATCTGAGGTTATAAGCAACTGCCTGAAGGTTGATTTCTGGGATATTGATGATATTGCCAATAAGATAGTCTCTGTATTGAGGTATGACATTCTCCAGGAGTCATTGACAGAGAATGGGCATTTTGAAGTTAAAAAGTTTAACTGGGACGATTCAGCAAGGAAATGTGTTAATATTTATAATAAAGTGAGAGGTGTTGACTGATGGTATCTGTATGCTTTTATTTCCAGGTGCATCAGCCTTACAGGCTGAGGAAATATCCTGTTTTTGATGTTGGGAATAATCATCATTATTTTGATGACCAAAAAAACAAGGAAATCTTGAATAAGGTGGCCAATAAATGCTATCTGCCGACAAACAAGGTTATTCTTGACCTAATAAACGGGTTTGATGGAAAATTTAGAGTAAGCTACAGCCTAAGCGGGGTTCTGCTTGACCAGCTGGAAGAGTACAATCCCAAGGTTCTTCAGAGCTTTATTGATTTAGCAAAAACAGGCTGTGTCGAGATGCTTGATGAAACATATTACCACTCATTATCCTTCCTTTATTCAAAGAATGAATTTAAGGCGCAGGTTGAGAAGCATAACAGGAAAATAAAAAAATTGTTTAAATTGAAACCCAAGGTCTTTAGGAATACAGAACTGATATTCAACAATGAAGTAGCGCATATAGTTGAAAAGATGGGCTATAAAGGAATCCTGGCTGAAGGGGCTGACCGTGTCCTGGAGTGGAGGAGCCCTAACTTCATTTACACGCCAAAAACAGCAAATAAAACTAAACTGCTGTTAAAAAACTATAAACTTAGTGATGATGTTGCATTCAGATTCTCCCAGAAAACCTGGGAAGGCTATCCACTAACAGCACCTAAGTTTGCAGATTGGGTTTCCTCAGTCAATGGAAACGGCAATGTAGTAAACCTCTTTATGGATTATGAGACATTTGGCGAGCACCAATGGGAAGACAAAGGCATATTTGAGTTCCTTAAACACCTGCCTGGCGAGGTATTGAAACATCCTGATAATGATTTCCTTACGCTGTCAGAATCCATTAAAAGGTATGATTCAGTTGGAGAGCTTGATATACACAGTCCAGTAAGCTGGGCAGATGTTGAGCGTGATACCTCTGCATGGCTTGGAAACAGAATGCAGCAGGAAGCTATTAAACAGCTTTATTTAATAGAAAGTACAATAAAGGACTCGAAAGATACTAAGCTTATTGAAGACTGGAGAAGACTGCAAACAAGCGATCACTTCTATTACATGTGCACCAAATGGTTTAATGACGGCGATGTGCATAAATACTTCAATCCATACGACAGCCCTTATGATTCATTTATCGCATTTATGAATATAATGAATGATATCAAACTTAGGGTAGGAAAACAATAAAATTTATATATGGGTGAGTGAATAAAAAAACTGGAAGAGGTGGTTTTATGGGTAAGAAAAAGAGGAGCGCTCCCAAAAAAATGGCTGCAAAGCCAAAAGCTAAGGTAGAAGTGACTATAAAAAGCAAGGTTCTGGGTGAAGCTCCTGAAGAACATCACTTTGTTCTTTCTGATGGTAAAAGATTGAAGAGCCTATTTGAGCTTGTAGATTCCTTAGGCAAGATGGGCGAAGATGTTTTTAAAGCGCATGTAAATAAAGATAAAAATGACTTTAGCAATTGGATTAAGGATGTTTTCAAGGTTCCTGATTTGGCAAAGGAGATTTCGGCCATTAATAATCAGGTGGGGACAGAGATATGTCTTCTACGAAAACTTGTTGATGAACTGAAAAAGGAGGAAAAAAAATAAAATGAAAAAAGAGCATGCAAAAAAGATTTTGAAGGATGTTATGCCAGAGCAGTGCTTCTGGATAAACAAAGGACCAATAATAAAAAACCTGCGCCAGCTGCCGCGTGCATTAAGAAGGATGAAACCAGAAACATTCACGCACCATGTAGGCAAGGGCAAAAACGATTTTAGCGTGTGGATAGACCATGTTTTGGGCGATGCCAATCTTGCAAGCGCCATATCCAAGCTTAAGACCAAGAAAGCCATGGCTGATGCGCTAAACAAAAGGATTAAAATACTCAAAAAAACAGCTGGTTAGATAGAAAATGCAAGGGGCAGTGGGGGATGTCCCCTCAAGACATCACTTTATTGTAAAGAATGGAACTAGGATAAAGAATCTGCGTGAGCTATATACTTCTTTAAAAAGCATGGATAATATTACATTTAACCATCATGTGAATGATTTCAAGAATGACTTTCATAATTGGGTGAGAGATATACACAAAGATAACAGGCTTGCCTCTGACCTTTTGGCAGCTAAAAACAGGAAAGAGATGGTGGAGCACCTCAAAAAAAGGGTAGAGGAATTACAGGATGTAAAAGAAGAGGTAAAGGCAGCTGAAACAAAGATTGTGAAGAAAGACCCCAGGAAGAAAAACAGAAGGAAAAGAAAGATAGCTGCAGAGGCTCAAACAAAAGAGATGCTGCCCAAAACAAACATCCTGCCTGAAAGGCCTATTGCAAAACCAGTAGAAACAGCGATACAGAACACACTGGTGCAGCACCCAAGCTTAATGAAATTAACAGTTGGTGATTTTATGCTGGGTTTATTGATAGGAGCAATTGCTGGGTTGATAATTGCAAGGATTATCTAGATTTTTATTTTTTGCAACTTCTTAAAATAATTTTGAAAAACATTTCTCGACGAGAACTTAAAAAAATAATTTTGAAAATAAAAAATCTTTCGAAATGAAAAAAATATTTTTTCAAAAATAAATAAAAAAATAAAAATTAATTTGAAAAATAAATTTCATTTACCGACGGAAAATCCAAAAAAAATATTCTTCTAAAAAAAATAAATAAAAAATGTGAAATTTTCAGATGTCTTTGTCGTCGGGAAATGAATAAAATAAAAAGATTTAAATACCAATTAAACGCAAAGTTTTTTATAAATTTTTGATGAAAAGAGATGATTACAAAAAATTTATTTTTTACTAGGGGTGGCATCTGGTGACTGCAGCGTCGAACTTAACAGTAGCGTTAACTTTTAACAAAAAAAAGGGTGTCTCTCCAAAAAGTGGGGAACCAAAGGATTTATATGCAGAATTCGATGCAGATGAAACAATCCAAGGTATTTCTAATGCACTTAAGTCTGCAGGGCACAAGGTAATTCTCGTCGAGGCTGATGAAAGCGCCTATGCAAAGCTAAAAGGGTTAAAGAACGAGATAGATGTTGTTTTCAATATCGCAGAGGGGTTGAAGGGGGAAGCCCGCGAGTCATTTATTCCTGCAATCTGCGAGCTGCTTCAAATACCTTACACTGGTTCTGGCCCTCTAACGCTTGCTTTAACCCTGGACAAAGCGCGCACAAAAGAGATTCTGAAGTATCACAGAATTCCCACCCCAAAGTTCCAGGTGTTTTATACCCCTTCAGAAATGTTAAATAATAAACTAAAATTTCCACTGATAGTTAAACCATTGCGAGAGGGTTCAAGCAAGGGAATAAAGAACAACTCCCTTGTTAATGATGAGAATGAGCTGAAAAGCAGGGTGCAGCAAATAATAAGGGATTATGAGCAGCCTGCTATTGTGGAAGAGTTCATTGCATGCAGGGAATTTACCATCGCAATTCTGGGGAATGAAAATCCTAAGATACTGCCTATTGTTGAGATAAAATTTGACCATCTGCCCGGACATATACACAAGTTTGATTCTTATGAGGCAAAATGGATTTATGACAATCCTGGCAGCAATCATGACCCATTGATTTGCCCTGCAAAACTTTCAGAAAAGCTTGAATCAAAGATAAAGAAGGTCTGCCTGGATGCTTACAGAACATTAGACTGCAAGGATTGGTGCAGGGTTGATTTGAGGGTAAGGAACGGCATTCCCTACATTCTCGAATTGAATGCTTTGCCGGGAATGATACCTGACCCAAAAGAGAATTCAAGGTTTCCCAGAGCAGCTTTTACAGCAGGCATGAGTTATAATGACGTGGTTAATGAAGTGCTGAACCTTGCTGTCAAGAGGTATAATCTCGCAAAATGAATATAGCCTTACTTTACACTAGCTTGAAACAGGAAGGAAGCGGATTAGCAGTTGATTTTGAGGGCCGCGACAAGAATGATAATGTTATTGCTGTGGATGAAGCATTAAGGTCTCTTGGGCACGAAACCAATAAGATTTATGTTAACCTTGATATGTTTGAAAACCTGAAAAGACTGAAAGATGAGATTGATATTGCTTTTAATCTATGCGACGATGGATTCCATAATGCAAGTGAATTAGAGCCTCATGTTCCTGCAGTGCTTGACATATTGAAGGTGCCTTACACAGGCTCTGACTACAGGACATTGGCAACATGCCTCAATAAAGCGAGGACAAAAGAGATTCTTTCTTTCCACAAGATACCGACGCCAAGATTCCAGGTTTTTGATTCCCTTAAAGTAAGACTTGACAATAAACTTAGGTTTCCTTTGATTGTAAAGCCAGTAAGTGAGGATGCAAGCATTGGGATCAAAAAAGAATCTATTGTTAATTCTGAAGAGGAATTGATGAGAAGGGTATTTTTGGTATTAGATGCCTACAAACAGCCTGCACTAGCTGAGGAATTTATTGACGGAAGAGAGGCTAATGTAGGTGTTATTGGCGCAAAGAATCCCAGTGCCTTGCCAATATCAGAGATATTATTTGACAATCTATCTGATGGGCTGCCAAATATATGCACCTATTCTGCGAAATGGGTTGAAGATAGTGATTATTACAAGAGCACACCGCCAAGGTGCCCTGCTGAGATTGATGAAAGGCTTGCAAACAGGCTAAGGAAGATTGCACTAAAGGCATACACCTTGATGGGCTGCCAGGACTATGGCAGGGTTGATTTCAGGATAGACAAAGATGGCAACCCATTTGTGCTTGAGGTTAATCCAAACCCAGATATCTCTCCTGATGCTGGTCTGGCTAGAATGGCCAAGGCAGCTGGAATGTCTTATGCTGATTTAATGGATGCAATACTGAAATCTGCATTAGAAAAGAATGGGTTAAAGCCCAAAACCAAGATTGACATCAAGGTAGAGGAGGCATAGTGATGTTAATAGAAAAAGACCATATTACAATTGAAACAACAGATAAGAATTTCATATGGAAGGAACTGTTAGAGAAAAGCATTGTAACTATCGAACAGCTTAATTCAATATGCAGGTGTGATATAGAGGTTGAGGAGATTAAAGCTGTAATCAAAAAGTATCCAATGAAGATTAATCCTTACTATCTAAGCCTGATAAGGAAAAAGGATGACCCAATATGGAAGCAGAGCATACCTGATAAGATGGAATTGATGGATCCTACAGGTTTGGAAGACCCTCTGCATGAAGAGATCGACAGCCCTGTTCCAGGCCTGACCCATAGATATCCTGACAGGGTCCTGCTTTTGGTAAGCAACCAATGTCCGATGTACTGCAGGTTTTGCACGCGCAAGCGTAAAGTTGGTGTTCCATACAAGGCAATGAATAAGAAGCTGCTGTTGGCTGGAATAGATTATATAAAAGAGCATAAGGAGATAAGGGATGTCATCCTCTCTGGAGGAGACCCATTATTATTGTCAGACAACTATCTTGGATTCATTTTAAGCGAGCTCAGGAAGATAAGGCATGTCCAAATAATAAGGATTGGCACAAGAAGCCCCTGTACTCTGCCTCAAAGAATCACACCAGAGCTTTGCGAGCTGCTGAAGAGATACCAGCCATTGTATATAAATACACATTTTAATCATCCCAGGGAAATCACCAAAGAGGCTAAGAAAGCATGTGAAATGCTGGCTGATGCAGGAATCCCTATGGGAAACCAGAGTGTCCTGTTAAAAGGGGTTAATGACAGCCCAAAGGTAATGAAGGACCTTGTCCAGAAACTGCTGATAATGAGGGTCAAGCCATATTATATATATCAAGCGGATTTGACCAAAGGAACCAATCATTTCAGAACAAAGGTTAAGGCTGGGCTTGATATCATAAAAAGCCTTGTAGGATTTACATCAGGCATGTGCGTGCCTCATTTTATAATAGACAGCCCTGGCGGAGGGGGTAAACTACCATTACTTCCAAAGTATGGTGACCATAAGAAAGGCGGGGTTAAGCTGAAGAATTACGAAGGCAAGATATTCTGGTATCCTGAGCCAAGGAATGAGAAGCAGACCAAGCTGATTGATTATTAAGCCTTAAATTTCTGTTTTAATTTTTTCTGCACTACTGGAGGCACCATGCCCCTTAGGTTTCCGCCCATACAAGCTGCTTCTTTTACTATTGAAGCGCTAAGGTAGCAGTACATACCCCTCGTCATTATGAAAACAGTCTCTATCTTTGGGTTTATCTTCCTGTTCATTAATGCTAATTGAAGCTCATTCTCAAAATCAGAAACAGCCCTTAAACCGCGTATAACTGCTGAGGCCTCTTTCTTGGCAGCATAGTTCACCAATAAACCGCTAAAATGCTCTACCACTACATTCTTGAATTTCTTGGTAGCTTCCCTCATCATAGCTACCCTCTCTTCAACAGTGAATAAGGTTTTTTTGCTGGGATTTTCACCTACTGCTACTATAACCTTATCAAATATCTTTAATCCCCTCTTTAGAACATCAAGATGACCATTTGTAACTGGGTCAAAAGAACCAGGATAAACAGCAACCTTCATTTTACTTAATCTTATCCCACTTTCTCTTTAGGTGCCTAAATTCGAATATAAGGAAGATGGAATAGGCAACTATGAACAAAAGCAGGAACAGAACTAAGGCCTCTATCTTGCTAGGCGCGAACCTTGCCTCAGGCCCTGCAATTGGTGTAGAAGAGAATATCACAAAGCTGTACCAGACAAAGGTAGCTGCTAATGGAAGGGATACCATTGTTCCCTCAAATAGAAGCTTTTTCTTATGAGGATGCATTGGCATTGGTTTATTTTGCATATGCATCTCTTTTTGCATTGATTTTTTCTTTTTCATATTATCTGGCTTGGTGGGCTGGTATATAAAAACCTTGTGTTTTAGAGGCTTTTATTGATATCAATTACCTGTTTTTTTGTGTTATCTAATGACTTATTGTTATTGATGATAAAGTCAGCATACCTTAGTTTTTTATTTTGGGTTAATTGTGACTTGATTATGTTTTCTATCTCTTTTTTTGTGTATTTCTTCTTTTTCAGTATTCTTTTTACTGCATTGTTTTTGTTTATCTTAACAACAATAACCTTATCAAGATGCTTATGCAGGCCTAATTCAATAAGCAGGGCAGCATCAACAACGGCTTTACCTTTTATTAATTTTTTAACCTCCTTTATCAGATAAGGATGTATTATCTTGTTCAATTTCTTTAGTTTTTTAGAATCATAGAAAACAATATCCTTTAGTTTTCTTCTGTCGACCTTGTTTTTAGTTAAAACATCACCAAATTCCCTTATTATCTTCTTTTTTATCTCCTTCTTATCCAATAGTTTATGGCCAACCTTGTCGACGCTAACGACTTTATAGCCGCATCTGGCGAACATATTAGCTACTTCAGTTTTTCCAGAGCCGAATATGCCTGTAATGCCGAGTTTCATATTAGAATCTGTATTACTCTTTTATATAAATATATCTATTGCGATTATGGTCTTCCTAAATTATCATGTTACCACTAATTAGGCAGTACTAATGGAAAGATTTATAAAGATGAGAAAACTCTTTTTGCCTATGCTAGTAAAAAATAAAAGAGCAGTCAATGGCATATTTAGGAAAATAACAACAGAACCAAAAGCCTTACTAATCTATTGGATGCTTCAATCAGGAAAATCGCTTCCGTACAGAGATATAGCTGAAGGTATTCAGAGAGATTTTGGGGGTGGATTAGCTGATTTTCATAGTTTGGAGCCACTAATGCTTTGGGGCTATCTAAAAGGTTCCCTAAGAGGAATGACTAGCAGGTCGCAGGCTAGAAACATGAGACCTGGAAAAAGGTTAGTTGGGACATATAAATTAGCCACCAAAGGGAAAGCTGATTATAAGCACCTAGAAGTGATTGCTGCTCATGCATTATGGGCTTCTGCTGAGATTAGTGAGCAACTGAGGGAAGATGTTTCCCTAAACCAGATTTTATATGGGGCTCCCTGGAAAGACCAGAGTGAAACTGGTTCACCAGCACAGGTAGCTGCTGTTCTATCCTCGCTTAGTGAATGCACAGAATTAAATGTTGGCTACTTATCAAGATTAATAGGCCTGGATGCAGAGGCAACAACCAATCACCTTATGCAGCTGGATATAGCTGATTATCTGAGACTTTATCGCACAGAAGAAAGGCTATACTGGCTAGCCGAGGGAATCTCTGATCTTGACGCAATTATTGAGAGGAATAGTGATGAGTTAATGCTTGGTGGATTCCGTGTCCATCACAGAGGTGGTTCAACATTCGAAAAAAGATTGACAAGCAACCCAACATGCAGTCTCAGAATAATTGATTATTTAAAAGAACATAAGGGGGCAGTTTCTGTAGAAGAACTAAGAGGCAATATTGAATGGGTATCTGTAGATGGCAACAAAACAAGGAAATATACTTTAAGGCAAATGCAGGATGCATTAGCTGGATTATACAGTGTTGGGATTGTTGACAGGATTGGCAAAGGAATGGATGGACGAGCAAGGATTACTGACAAGGGAAACTTAATCGCGACTGCTCTTATAAATCCTGTTCTGGCTGCAGTCAATGGGGACACTTCGCAACTAAAAAAACCAACTCCAGAACAGGTTCATAAAGCAATAAGTAACTATGAATTTTTTAAATACGGCAAAGCAAGTTAAGTTTAAATCTATTTCTTTTTCAGGCTAATCTTTGCCAAAACATTCTGATGCATGCGTCTTAAGAATTCAATCTTATCTTCTATCTTGAAAACATCTGTATAGCCCTGAATAATAAGGTTAAACGCAAACGGTGAGGGTACAGTTGTATGAATCTCCTCTATTTTTATCTTCTTTTTCTCGATTCCTTCGAGAACTTTCTCGGTGTTTTCGATATCCATCAAATCCTCTAAAACCTCTCTCCTGGCTTCTTTTAAGATACTAAAGTTCTGGTCAATCCGTTTTACTGCATTGATTAATATCATTGATGCAACCTGCTGTCTGCCAACATGTTTTGCACGGCCTTTGTAATTCCTTAGAATCATTAATGCTCTTGCTGCGCAGTGCCTAAATCTCCTTGTTAATACCTCTGTCTTGTCAATAGCCATGTTCATTACCTTACCCAGCTCTTTTGATTTCAATAATTTAAAGGCAGGCATTACATTTATCTTCTTGTCAGAGGCAATGTAAAAGCCCCTGTCATTAATGCTTATATCAACGTCTTTATGCTGTGTCCTGGAAACAGCAAAGGCAACAGCTCTGCTTAAGCAGTCATTGACCCTTCTGCCAAATAATGTATGGAATATTGCGTAGTTTGCTTTGTCATCCTTGTAATGCTCTACTACAATCCTAGTATTAGACGGTATTTCAGCATAATTGTACTGCTCATAGAAGTAATTATAGACTGAATTGGCTGCATTCTTATCAACATAGAGATAATCATTGATGAATTTCATTATTTCGTCCTTATTCTTGCTGGAGCAAAACTTTTGGCCTAACAGTCTTCTGAATTTCCCTATATCTACGGCTAAATCAAAGCTTAAAGGAAGCATCTCAGAAAACCAGGATGGAATTGTGGGCGGTCTGACAACTGACGCCCTTACAAAAGCAACTGTCCCTCTTGCATACATGAACTCATATTTATCACCGCCTAAAACAAAGACATCTCCCCTGCGCAATCTTTCTAAGAAGGCTTCATCAATTGTTCCAACAACCTGGGTGCCGACCTTAACCATTATGCGCGCTTCGTCTGGTATTGTGCCGACATTAGTCATGTAGATTACACGGCTCATCCTGCCCTTGCGGCCAATCCTGTTTGTTTCCTCGTTATGCCATATCTTTGCGTATATGTACCTGTCTTCCAGGCTTATGTATTTTCCAGCTAAATAATCAATTACATCATTAAAGTCCTTTCTCTCTAACTTATGATAGCAATAACTTTGCTTTATTACCTTGAATAGCTCATTTACATCCCAATTTTGCTCAATAGCCATTCCATCCAGCTGCTGTGCCAGAACATCCAGGCAATTAGTTGGAATATGTATCCTGTCTATCTTCTTCTCAATAGCTGACTTTAGTAATATTGCGCACTCGACTAAATCATCTCTATCAAGAACTATAATTCTTGCCTTAACTGTGCTATGCAGCCTATGTCCAGACCTTCCTGCACGCTGCAGGAATCTTGCAACTGATTTTGGAGAGCCCAGGCAGATAACTAAGTCAATGAATCCTATATCTATGCCTAATTCCAGGGATGTGCTGCTCACAATTACCTTTAGCTCCCCTTTTCTTAGTCTTTCTTCTATCTTCTGCCTTGATGATTTTGACAAGGAGCCATGGTGAGCTCCAATATTCTCAGAATAATTCTTTGGGAACTTGTCTTTCAGATGGTCGACAACACGTTCGGTTGCTGCTCTTGTATTTGTGAAGATTAATGTTGTTTTATGGTTCTGTATTAAATCATCCATTAATTCATACATCCTTTGATGCATTTGGCCATGCTCTGTATCAATTAAATCAGGAACAGGGCTTAACACCTTTAAATCCATATTTTTTAAGAATTGGACATCGACAACCTTGCAGGAGTTTATCTTTCCGTTTTTGTAGCCAACCAGGAATTTAGCTATCTCGTCTATGGGTGCAATTGTAGCTGACAAGCCAACCCTTGTTGTATGGGGCGTTAAATATGACAATCTTTCCATTGATAGTGATAAATAAACACCTCGTTTATTCTCTGCTAAAGCATGGATTTCATCAACAATAAACCAATCAACATTTCTTAAGTGGTCTCTGAATTTTATTGATGTAAGGAGTATTGCCAGTGATTCAGGTGTTGTTATCAATATATGCGGAGGTTTCTTTAGCATTGCAGTCCTTTCTTTTGTTGATGTATCTCCTGTTCTGACTGCAACTCTTATTCCAAACTTCTTCCCAGCTATTTCCTCCATTTGCTTCAATGGCTCAGTAAGGTTAAAGTGAATATCATTGCTTAATGCCCTTAACGGACTTACATAAACTGCATATATCTTGTCTTCCAGGATTCCTTTTTCTGATGAATCTATTAACTCATTTAGGATGGATAAGAATGCGGTTAATGTTTTTGTTGCTCCTGTTGGAGCTGAAACAAGAATATTGTTCCTTGAGTGAATCTCCATAACACCATACAGCTGAGGCAAAGAAAAAGACTTGAATCTACCGAAAAACCACTTATCCACAATTGGATTCAGTATCTTCTTTACTTGCTCTGCCTTGTAAGGCTTTTCCATGAATTCTATCATGTCAAAAATCACCTTTCCCAAGGTTTATAGTTTTGTGAGTGTCTTACATTTAGTGGTTTTTGACACTCAAAATTCCACAACCAATGGATTTTTGAACACACAAAATCCCAATAGTAATCTTAGGTAAATGGAATTTTGTTGTTTTATCTCGAGAATTAGAATGATAGTTACTTTATAAATTTGACTTATTTTAGAAAGTTTTTTAAATCAATTATAGTTCCTACTATCCCGGTTAAGCAAATTAACCGCTCTAATGCCGCAAGGCATGAAAGGTGAATAAATGTCAACAATATATGATATTGATGCAACTGAACTTATAGAAGAGGCTGCTAAAGAGCTTAAGAGTGTTGAAGCTATAAAACCGCCAGTATGGGCTATATTTGTTAAGACTGGTCATTCTAAGGAAAGGCCCCCTGCAAGGAAGGATTGGTGGCATGTTAGAACTGCAGCTGTTCTTAGGAAAGTCTACAGGTTCGGACCAATTGGTGTTTCTAAGATTAGAGGCATGTACGGCGCTAAAAAGAATAAAGGATCAGCAGCAGAACACTCCTACAAAGGCTCTGGCAATGTAATAAGGAAAGTCCTGCAGCAGCTTGAAAAAGCTGAATTTGTAAGGCAGGGCAAGATAGGCCTTCACAAAGGCCGCATAATCACGCCAAAAGGCAGGAAATTTTTAGATGATATTGCTACTAAATTAAAAAGTACAAAGAAAGAGGTTAAGGTTGAAGAGAAGCCTGAAGCAAAGCCTAAGGCAGAAGTTAAACCTAAAGCAAAGGAAACTGAAGCTAAACCTAAGGAAGCAAAGCCAGTAGAAGAGAAAAAGGCAGAGACAAAAGAAGAGCAAAGCTCTTCTAAGCCTCAGAAATCTAAGATTTCTGAGAAACCTAAGCAAGCTCCAAAGAAACCTTCGAAGGATACTGAAAAAGGTTTAGAGAAAATGGAGTCTCCTCAAAAAGAAGAGAGTGAGCCAAAGGCAGAAGCTAAGCCTAAGGCTGAGAAAGTGAAAACAGAAGAGCAAGCAAAGCAGGAACCTAAAGAGCAGAAAACAGAATAAAAAATGGATGAGCTTGAAGAGTTAAAAAAGAAAAGACTACAGGAACTACAACAAAAACAGCAGGAATCATTGCAGCAACAAGCGCAGGAGGAAGCTCAACTCCAGCAGCAGATAGAGCAGCTTGAGGCAGCAGTGAAGCAGTATTTTACAAAAGAGGCTTTACAGCGTTATGGAAACCTGAAAGCAGCTCACCCTGAAAAGGCAATCCAGGTTTTGGTTGGGCTCGGGCAATTAGTCCAATCAGGCAAGATAACCCAAAAAATAACTGATGACCAATTAAAGGCTTTATTAAAGCAAATTGAGCCAAAGAAAAAGGAATTCACAATAAAAAGGAAGTAATATGGCACGTTACAAACATCCAAGCAGGAAAAAGCGTTTAACAAAGGTTCACAGCCATACAAGATGGGCTCCTTTCTGGACTGTATTCAAGAAATATGGTAAAGGCAGAAGGGTTCATCCTGGAAGGCATACAACCATGAAAAGAAGCTGGCGAAGAACTAAGTCAAAGGCTTAGTTGGCTTCGCCAACATAGGCCTCCCCATTACTGCACAAACACTGATTTGCCCACCCAGGGGCTAAGAATCACGCTCAAAAAATACTAAATATAAAATGGCAGAGAAGAAGAAAGAAGAGAAGAAAAAGATTGTTTTGGAAAGAATCTATGTAGTCCCGCTTAGAAAAGAATGGCTTAAAGTGCCTAGATGGAAAAGAGCAAAAAAGGCAGTTAAGGCTTTGAAAGAGTTTGCTGCCAAACATATGAAAGCAGAAACTGTTATGCTTGGCAAATACGTCAATAAGGAATTATGGAAGCATGGGATAAAGAATCCTCCTTATAAGGTTAAGGTTAATTGTTCTAAGGATGATAAGGGTGTAGTTGCTGTTGAACTGGTTGGAGCTCCTGTTGAGAAAAAGGAAGAGAAGAAAGCCAAAAAGGTTGCTAAGACTGAGACAAAGAAGAGTGAAGAAGAGATAAAGAAAGAACTGAATAAACTTAAAGAGAAAACAGAAGAAGCAAAAGAAAAGAAAGAAGAAGCTAAACCAGAAGCACCTAAAGAAGAAAAACCAGCTGAGAAGGAAGAGAAAAAACAGTAACTTATGAAAATCGAAGATTTTCTAAGGTTCGAAAATTGCGTAGCAATTTTAGAAAGCTTTTTTTACTAAATAGCGTTTTCTAGTCTTTATGAGCCAATTACCATTTGAAAAAGTAAAGAGAGAAGTCTTGGTTAAGAAAGAAGCTGAGACAGACCCTAAACTAGGCTCTGAGCCAGATAAAAGACCTATCAATGAACTGATAGATTATGGTGTTGTAAACATTGACAAGCCAGAAGGGCCTACAAGCCACCAGATAAGCGCGTTTGTGCAGGAAATCCTAAACATAAATAAATCAGGCCATTCAGGAACCTTAGACCCGAATGTAACTGGTGTCCTGCCTGTTGCTTTAGGAAGCGGAACAAGGATTGTTCAATCATTGTTAAAGGCTGGCAAAGAGTATATTTGCATTATGCATATCCATAGTGATGTTAAAGAAGAAAAGCTGAAAAAGGTTATCAGGCAATTTGTTGGAAAGATAAAACAACTGCCGCCAATAAAGTCTGCTGTCAAGAGAGTTGAACGCATAAGGCAGATTTATTACATAGATATAATGGAAATAGATGGAAAGGATGTTCTGTTTAAGGTTGGCTGTGAAGCAGGAACCTACATAAGAAAATTATGCGACGACATAGGCAAGAAACTTGGATGCGGAGCTCATATGGCTTCTTTACGAAGAACAAAAGCAGGTCCTCTTGATGAAGCCACAATTGTCACGCTGCAGGATTTGAAGGATGCATATTGGCATTGGAAGAATGAAAAGAATGAAAAATACCTAAGGCACTGCATACAGCCAATGGAAGCTGCTGTTGCCCATTTGCCCAAGGTATGGATTCTCGATAATGCTGTCGACAGTTTATGCCATGGTTCTGACTTAAAGATTCCTGGAATAAGCAAGCTTGAGAATGTTGAGAAAGACCAAACTGTTGCTGTAATGACTTTAAAGAATGAGCTGATTGCAGTTGGAAGGGCACAGATGGTTTATAATAAAATCCTGGAAAAAGATAAAGGTGTTGCTGTAAGGATTGATAAGGTGTTTATGAAGCCAGGCGCATATAAAAAATAGAATTATTACTTTTTGTTTATTATCTGGTCCTGTATTCTCTTAGACTCGTTAAAAACACTCAGGAAAACCTCTTCAACAAAACTCTCCTCTAAACCATGCTCAGCTGCTACTTTCTTCAGCTTGCCCATTATAGCAATTTCCCTGTTCTCATCAAAGATAGGGATGCTCTTTTCTTTCTTATAGTCTGCAACATCCGGCATAACTGACATCCTTTCAGCTAAGGCATTGATTATAACATTATCTATCCTGTCTATGTGCTTCCTTATTTCGTTTATGTCAATCTCTTTCTTAGCCATTTTACTATATTCCTAGAAAAATAAGGAGTATATAAATGTTATGTTCAATCCACTGTAAACAATTCAGAATCGTGCACATCAAATATTCCCAACCTAGCACCAGCATCCAGCCAGCCATGCGCATAATTAAGGGCTGCAAAGGCATTCACAAGGTCTTTCTTTGAATAGAAATGTTTTGCATCAGAGATATAGCGCTTAATCATATCTAGCATATCTTCCCTTTCCTTATCCAAAGAAGTTTTATTAGAACTAGCCTCTGCCTTCTCTAATGCCTTCTCAGTTATTTCAAAATACTTCATTAGTTTCTCGTCACTTATCCTGTCCATCTTAAAAAAGAAAAAAGAGATTAAATCTCATGAGGCAGCGGCCTTCTTATGGTTATAGGCACTACGCCCTCAGCATACTCAAGCTTCGCGATCTCTACAGGATTAAACTTGAGTTCTTCAAGCTTCTTCTCATTAACCTTTACCAAAAAAGGTGCACCCATTGATATCTGCAAAGCCCTGCTGCCAATGATGCGTGATTTCTCATATTTTGTGTGCTTTGTTTCTTCCTCAGCCATTATAATGCACCCCTTAATTCTTTAGCTTTATCCAGAGCAATATCGACCATTTTTGAGATATCGTCAGTAGTTAACGGCATCTCGCCTCCCTTTTGCATTGCGCAAAGGTTCCCTTCTTCTGTTGACGCAACAGTTAATCTTGCGTCGATAATCCTTTCTTCATCTGTTAACGGGTCAACAATAAACTTGTCTCCAATCTTTATTACTGTAACAGGCAATGGCTCTCTTGATAATGGAAGCTTTTCATCTGTTTTTTCTCCATAATCTACCTTTTCCCCGTCATATTTTGGAAAGTGCGCATCCTTCAAAGCTGCTAATGCTGCAACAGCAGAAGCATCTAACAAATTCCCCTCATCATTTATTGTGCATATATCAATTATAACACACCAAATCTTTTCACCTTCCTTGATGCAGAGTTTCTTAAAGTCAAGCGCCTTGCTCTCCCTTATTCCACGGTCAACAACCCTGGCAAGCTCAATTGCCTGTATCCCTGGAGGGCCTGACTCAAACTCTGGATTTGATAAAGGCAGTAATTCTGCGCCAACCATGATTGTGCCCTGGTCAGGCGTGTCAGGATAAGGCTCCATGACCTCTAATTTAATGCCAACAATAACCTCTGTCCCGCCTATCTTTACGCGAGCAGAGCCTTCTGCTGTCTTTGATATCCCATACTCTACAGTTATTGGCTTTCTGAATTCAAGAGGCTTCCTGCCGTCTAATCTTGTGTCTGCTTTAAGTAATTTTGCGATGTGTTCTTTAAGGTCTCTATTCATTTTGTTCCACCTTGTATTTCTCTTTTAGTGCATTCTTTTGAATCTCACATATCTTTTGCAAGGCTTTCTTGCCTTTTTCAAGCGCCTGCATTAAGTCCTCTTTTTTCAGCTCTCCATCCATCTGAAGCAGGGTTATCTTTCCGCTGCTAGGCAGCATTGCTATTGGTATATCAACTGAACCCTCCTCGTAGGCTTCTTCTTCAGAATTAATGTCAACAACAACCTTGTCACCAACCTTGCCCACAGAAACAGCTGCAACAAGGTCCTTCATATCGAGGCCTGCATCTGCTAAAGCCATTGAGGCTGCACAAATGCCAGCACACCTTGAGCCAGCTGCTGTCTCAGGCAGCTCGATAAATACATCAACTACTGAATTAGGGTAATCCCTCAGATTCAAGACAGGTGTTATTGCCTTCTCTGTAACCAGGGAAATCTCTTTTGAACGTCTAGAGCCCCCAGGCCTTACTCTGTCACCTTTGCCTGAGAAAGGCATCATATTGTAATGGCATCTTAGAATTCCTGTTTCTGGATTCTGCAAGAATCTTGGGAACAGGTTTCTAGGGCCATAGACAGCTGCGTAAGCTGCTGTGCCTCCAATCTTAAAGTAGGCTGAGCCATCTGCTCTTGGTATTACACCAACCTTTGCAGTAATCTCCCTTAATTCATCAAATCCTCTTCCATGTGCTCTTTTGTCATAAGTCATCATAATCACCTATTTCTTAGTCTCCTTCTCGAGGTATGCCTTTATCTTGTCTGTCAAACCACTCAAGTGAGACTCTTCTGCTATTTTCTTTATTGTGTTAACAGCAATTAATTCCATTTTAGGTTCACCATCAATCCATATCAGCCCATTCTGGCCGACACTTATTTTGCAGCCGGTTGCATCCTTTATCATAGTAACCATGCTGCCTTGTTTGCCGATTATTCTAGGCACCTTGTTTGTGTTTACCTCTAATATCCTTCCGCCCCTTAATTTTCTCAAACCAGGGCCTTTCATTGATACATCAACAAGTTTCTGGCTGGTTACATTGACTATAGTTGTTACAAGGTATTCTCCCAATGCAAAATACTTGGTAAGGTCTGCCCCCTTTGCTATGTAATCTGATGTAGCATCTTTCATTGACAGCATAGCTGTATAAGGGCTGTTTATGTCTATACGCCAGCCGGACATAAGGACATCAGTTACCTTTCCAATAATCGTATCATTCCTTTTCGGCATATACCTTCCAGCTAATGTTATTAGTTTTATTGTTCTTCCATCCAGGTAAACCAAGCCCAGCTTTCCTGCAAGTATCTTCTCTCCTTCCCTGTATGTACCTGTCCCTGGGAGATAATCCATTCCCTCTGCAAGAGGTTCTCCTGGAACGACAATAGATTTTTCTTTGACTATTATGTTTCCCATTTAAATCACTCCTATCTTATCTTCAACACTTTTGTTTCAATTTCACCATGGCATAAAGCATTAAGCTTCCCATAAAAATCCTCTTCTAAGCCGCCAGGAAGCTCAACAACAGCTATCCATGAGCCGTCACGCTGCCATTCATCCTTGAGCAGTTTTCCGAATGATTTTACAACCGGATATGACTTTGATGCGTAAAGCGCAGGTATCTTGACCACTACCTCCTTAATCTCAAATTTTATCGGGATTATTGGCCTTATCTTCTTAAGTGCATCCTGCATCTGCTTGTTGACGTCTGCAAATTCATCAATGCGTACCTTTGCTTCTTCCAGGGCAGCTTCAATTCTTGCTGGTGGATGAGGCAGATGCGTCTTTGGGTCAACTGCGTTGCGGTGAATAAGGTTGATTATTTGTTTTTTCTTTGTCTCACGCAGTTTATTTTTGTATTCTGTGGTTATAGGGATTTCGCCCTTTTTTATTATCTCTTTAGCAACCTCAATTGGGTCGTCAGTTTTGAAGATTGACCTCATAGCGTTTGCTGAGGCTTCTTCTCCTTTTTTTGCGTCGCTGAATACTGAGGGTACAGCGAGGATATCCCTCATATCAATCTGTACACCCTGTTTGAATGCTAATGCCTTATTCGGGTCTATGAGTATTTCAAAATTTTGACCATGTGTCTTTAGTTTTGCTATCTTTGATTCATCAACATTGACCATTTATTTTTTCCTCTTCTTCGAGGCCTTTCCTCCGGATACTCTCTCTAATTGTTCCTTTGGCACTTTCTTGAATTTCTTGTCTGAAACTGCTATGTAAGCAGCATCTATTCTGTCAATGCTGAAATTGTTGCTCAAGGCTTTTTTCAATGCCTTGATGGAAAGGTCTAATGCCTGTTCAACAGTCATATCAGATCTGTATTCCTTATGTAAAACATCCTCAATCTCTACTTCGTTTTCGCCTATAGCTGTTGCCTTGTATTGGAAGAATATTCCAGTGGGGTCTGTTTCAAACAGCTTTGGTTTCTTGCCGTCAATGCCTGCCACAAGAACTGAAACACCAAATGGCCTTAAGCCAGCTGACTGGGTGCATATCTGTTTAAGGTCGCAGATGTCTTTTACAACAGTTAATGTGTCTATCTCTGTGTCATAGGTTACTCTGTGCTGTTGCGCCTTTACCTGCGCTCTTTCTATCAACACCCTGGCATCAGATAGTATTCCTGAGGCTGTAGCGCCTATGTGGTCATCTATCTGGTAGATTTTTTCAACAGTCTCTGGTACAACTAGTGAATCAACTATTCTTTTGTCCGCAACTAACAATACACCATCAGAACAAGTAATGCCTATTGCAGTTGAGCCCTGTCTTACTGTCTTCTTTGCATATTCAACCTGCAAAAGTCTACCGTCAGGGCTGAACATTGTTATTGTTCTATCATAACCCATTAATTGATGTGGCATTGGTTCCATTTTATTTATCACCCTTTTGTTTTTGAAGTATTAACTCTCTTTTAGTATTTAAAATTAACCTGCTAAATACCTGTTTTCAGCCTTTTTCAGTATTCCTGAAACACCAACAGCATGTATTATGGCTTTTTTTCCCCCTATTTCCTTGATTAAGGCAAAAGATGCCTTTAGATGCTCTAGCATCTTATTGTTTACTCTTAAGATGCCTCTTTTCCTTTCCTGATTCCATTTATCCTTCAGGATGTATAAGTTTGCTTTTGAAACTCCTAACAAGCCAACATACTCCTTAAATGAGCCTTCTATTGCTTTTTTTATAGAGTCTATGTTCATCTTGTCTTTAGATAAGACTTCAAAAGCAACATAACGCTTCTTTTCCCTTAGACTAGAAGGGATTGCTTTTAGCTTACCTTTCATTGTATAACAACTTTCATTAGTTGAGAAAAGATACTTTTTCCTCTCTCTTCTCTCTCTCATAGATTAGAAGTTAGATGGGGTTTTTAAATGTTGTGGTTGGTGTCCTCTAAACATAACAACCTTTATATACCCCCTATCATTCACCACCTAAAACAACATACAAGAGACACTAAAGCTGTTTCTTTTGTGTTACGGAGGAAAAAACAATGGGAGAATTCGACAGGGGTCCAAGAGGATTTGGGGACCGAGAAATGCATAAAGCAACTTGCTCTGAATGCGGCAAAGAATGTGAAGTTCCATTCAAGCCTACAGAAGGCAAGCCAGTTTACTGCAGAGAATGTTACAGGAAAAGAAGAAGATTCTAATTCTTTGATCCTAGTAAATTATTTCTAGATATTTTTTATTTTTTTATTTGAATAGTTTAACCCCTGATAACCTTTAGAATCTCGTCACGCTTTTCTTCCATCAATTCCTTGGATTTAGCCTCTAAATTCAACCTTAACAAAGGTTCAGTATTACTTGGCCTTACATTAAACCACCAGTCATCAAAGTCAACTCTAACTCCATCAAGCCATGAAACTTTGCCGTCTTTGTATATCTGCGCAAGCTCTTTCATCTTGACTTCTTTGTAAGTAACCTCAGAGTTTATCTCCCCAGAAGCAAAGTATTTCTTTAATGGCTTTATCAGCTCTGAAAGCTTCTTGTTTTCATGATAAATCTGGTTCATTATCATAATAAAGGCAAGTATTCCTGAATCTGTATAGAAAGCGTCCCTGAAATAGAAATGGCCTGATAGTTCACCAGCAAATATTCCATTTTCCTTTCTCATCTGCCCTTTGATAAAAGCATGCCCAACCCTTGACATCGAAGGCTTTCCTTTATTTTCCTCAATAGTTTCCTTAGTAATCCAGCTGCTTCTTAGGTCATAAAGGACAGTCTCTCCAGGATTATCCCTCAGGTATTCCTCAGCTATTAAACATGTTATAAAATCAGCAGGAACTATCTCTTCCTCATCTGTAATGAAGAAAACCCTGTCTGCATCGCCGTCAAATGCTACGCCAAGTTCTGCCTTGACCTCTTTCATCTTTTCCCTTAACTTGACTAAACTCTCTCCTTTCAGAGGGTTGGGGTCATGATTTGGGAAATTGCCGTCTGGCTCAAAGAATAATTTTGTAACTTCTAATGGAGTATCCTTAATCAGTTCGGAAACAAAAGGACCCGCCATGCCATTTGCAGAGTCAATTACAACTGCTATCTTTTTCCAGTTCTTTATGAATTTCTTTAAGAATGCAACATAGTCACTTGAAATATCCTTATCAGTTATCTTCCCTTTTTCCTTTGGCTCGCCAAACTTATTCTCTTTTACAAGATTCTCAATATTCTTTATCCCTGTATCCCCGCTTAGAGGGATTGCCTTCTCTTTGGTAAACTTAAATCCATTGTATTCCTTTGGATTATGAGAAGCAGTAATCATTATGCCTGATGGAGCATTAAGAAAATTAACAGCAAAATACATTGATGGAGAAGAGCAAAAACCAATATTAATCACATCTGCACCTTCATCAGTTATGCCTTTTGTCAATCCGTCATATAATTCTTCACCACCTAATCTACAATCACGGCCAACAACAACCTGTTTAACCTTAAGAAACTGCACAAAAGCTCTTCCTATTTTGTAAGCTAATTCTTTGTTTATCTCTTTAGGATAAATGCCCCTTACATCATATGCCTTGAATATTCCCATAGCAGAAATAAAGATAGAAGGTATATTTAAGGTTTTTGGGTTTTAAAGTCTCTATATAATCCGTATAACAGAGTAAAAAACTTTAAATATAACCAGTAGATAAGCTAATCCAAGAGGGGTGTTTAGATGATAACTGGTAAAAAAAACAAACAAATTGCAATCTTAACTGGCGGCGGAGATGCGCCTGGCTTGAACGCTGTTATTAGAGGCATAGTTGTAAAAGCTGAATCTCTAGGCTATGATGTTCTTGGTATTTTAAATGGCTGGAAAGGTTTGATTGACGGCCAGCATAAAGGCAATTTAGACCTTGACCAAGTGGAAAACATACATATGCTTGGCGGCACAATACTCCATACTTCAAGAACAAATCCATACAAGGTAGAAGATGGTCCAAAAAAAGTTAAGGATAATATGAAAAAATTAAAGTGCGATTATTTGATTGCTATTGGCGGTGAAGACACACTAGGTGTTGCGAACAAGCTTGCTAAAGAAGGAGTTAAGGTAGTTGGTGTTCCAAAAACAATTGATAATGATTTGAGTGAAACAGATTACACATTTGGTTTTAATACTGCTATTTCAAGAGCAACAGAAGCTATACAGAACCTGCACACAACAGCTGCATCTCATCATAGGATAGTCATTGTAGAGGTTATGGGAAGGCATGCAGGCTGGATGACTCTAGAGGCAGGAATGGCTGGCGGAGCTTCTGCTATCCTGATTCCAGAAGAAGAATTTGCTGTTGACGATTTAGTCAAGATAATAAAGAACAGGGCTAAAAAAGGAAAGCATTATGCTATAATTGCTGTTTCAGAAGGAGCAAAACTAAAAGGAGAAGAAGAGGCATATAAGAATGCTAAAGAAGACTTATTTGGCCACAAAATCCTGGGTGGAATTGGAGAGAGGCTTGCAAAGATTCTAGAGGAAAAAACAGGAAAAGAATGCAGACATGTTGTTCTTGGCCACCTGCAAAGAGCAGGAGAGCCAACTGTGTTTGACAGAGTTTTAGGTACAAGGTTAGGGGTAAAAGCTGCTGAGATGATTGATAAAGGAGAGTTTGGAAAGATGGCTTCATTAAAAGGAACTGAGATTGTCGCTGTTCCATTATCAAAAGCAGTTGGTAAGTTAAAGACTGTTCCTAAGAAAAGATATGATGAAGCTAAAATATTCTTTGATTTGGAGGAATAAAATGTTTATAACAAATAAAAAACTGATGGATAAAGCTATGGAAGTAGGGGGCTTTGCATTAGGTGCATTTAATGTCAATAATATGGAGATTACACAAGGGATAATTGAGGCTGCAAAAGAGCTTAATGCTCCATTGATATTACAGGTTAGCAAAGGTGCTAGGAAATATGCTGGCAAAACTTATATAATGAAATTAGCAGAAGCTGCTGAAGCAGATTCAGGCTTACCAATTGCAGTTCATCTTGACCATGGTCCTGATTTTGAGCTTTGCAAGGCTGTTATTGACGACGGCTTTACCTCAGTTATGATTGATGGTAGCCATGAGCCTTTTGAGAAGAATATGGCTATGACTAAGAAAGTTGTTGACTATGCTCATCCAAAGGGTGTTTCTGTTGAAGCAGAGCTTGGAAAGTTAGTTGGTGAGCAGTTCGATTCTGGCGAAGGAAGCAAGGTTGCTGCAGATGCAGTCTACACTGTTCCTGAAGAAGCTAAAGAATTTGTTGAAAAGACTAAGTGCAATTCACTTGCTGTTGCAATTGGAACATCCCATGGTGCTTATAAGTTTAAGGCAGAGCCAAAATTGGACTTTGAAAGATTGAAGCAGATAAGGGAATTAGTCAAGATTCCACTTGTGCTGCATGGTTCTTCGTCAGTATTGCCTCATTATGTTGACATTTGCAATAAGTATGGCGCTAAGATACACGGCAGCAAAGGAGTTCCTGAAGAGCAGATAAAAAAGGCAGTTAAGATTGGCGTGCAGAAGGTTAACATTGATACGGATTTAAGGCTGGGATTAACTGCTGGAATAAGAAAAGCACTTGTAGAGGAACCTGAGAATTTTGACCCAAGGAAGTATCTTGGTCCTGCTAGAGATTTAGTAAAAGAGGTGGTTATGAGAAAGATAAAGCTGCTTGGCTGTGACGGCAAGGCAGACCTATTTAGAAAATAACCAAAAAGGTGAGATTAAATGGATAAAATCAAAGTCGGAGTTGCTGGTTACGGAACAATTGGTAAAAGAGTAGCTGATGTAGTAAAACTGCAGAAGGATATGGAGCTTATTGGAGCCACAGCTAATTCCTATAGCTTTAGGATGGCGAGTGCTGCAGAAAAAGCCATTCCAATGTATGCTACTACTAATGAAGCAAAGGAAGACTTAGCCAATAATGGTTTGAAAACAGAGGGAATGTTTGAGGATTTGATAAAACAGTGTGATATTATTGTTGACTGCAGTCCAAAGAAATCAGGTGCTGAAAACAAGGAAAAATATTACGTTCCAAATAAAGTAAAGGCTATTTTCCAGGGCGGAGAAAAACACAAGATTGTTGAGGCTTCCTTTGTTGCGCAGTGCAATTATAACGAAGCTTTAAACAAGGATTATGTGAGGGTTGTTAGCTGCAACACAACAGGAATGTGCCGTACACTAAATGCATTAAACAAGGCTTTTGGTGTTGCACGAGTGGACGCAACAATGATAAGGCGTGGTGCAGACCCATGGGATATACGCCATGGTCCAATGAACTCTATTGTTCCTGTTTTAGAGCTGCCATCACACCACGGCCCTGATGTACAGACTGTATTAAAGGATTTGAAGGTCTTTACAACAGCTCTTAGTGTGTCTACCTCATTAATGCACATGCATAACCTGATTGTTGACCTTAACAAAGAAGTAACTGTTGATGAGGTTTTGGATGAATTTAAGAAAACAACCAGAGTCAGAGTTGTAAGCAATGCAGCTAAGGTTAGAAGCACTGCAGAGATTATGGAGCTTGCTCGTGACTTAGGTCGTAATAGAGGAGATATGCCGGAAATCTGCGTATGGAAAGAAGGTATTGGAGTGCAGGACAAGAAATTGTTCTACATGCAGGCAGTGCATCAGGAATCAGATGTTATCTGTGAGAATATTGATGCTATCAGAGCTATGATGGGCTTTGAAGACGGTGCTAAATCAATACAGATGACAAATGAGACAATGGGGATTAAATAATTTCTTTTTTTCTTTTATTTGATATGAAAATTTATAAATAATTCCAAATTACCTTTTTGATATGATAAGAATGTATGCCCAAAAAGAAGTTTCAGGGGATGTTGCTGCAGGAGTAATTGACACAGTAAGAGAGCAGCTGTCTGGTCTAGCTTGGGTTTGTTATAAAGGAGATTCAGCAGCTATTATAACAGGAGCTGGAAGTGAACTGGTTAGGAGAGAATGGGAATGTGCTGATGCAAGACCAGAAGGTAAATCTGACCCTAAACTAGGTCTTGGGCCTGCAGTAGTTCGTTTAGAGCCTTATGGAGAAAGATATATCCTTTCTGTGTTTGACTATTCTGACAGGACTGATGATAACTTAGCAGGTAGTTTAGAGCCAGGCGGAGTGCCTTTGTTTAGGGAAGCAATTTCAAAGGCAAAGCACTTGTTCAAGGATCTGCCTGAAGCATGCGGCAGGGATTTTCCTGAACGTTCTGATGAAGATGAAGATTTACCTTAGAGTTTCTTTCTCTATTTCTTCTTGAATTTTTAATTCAGTTTCAAAGCTTAATTTTTTATATTTTCCAATTTTATTAATTAATATTTTCTTATACAATTCATTCTTTTTAATGATAGAATCTTTATCCCTCAATAACCCATAGTGATGAATGGGAATCTTAGAATTCAATATTTTCCCGTTAATGTGCTTTATTGATTCTATAATTGTTTCATGAATCGGATAAATGAACTTAATTCCTTTGTTGTTTTGGAACAGCCTTGTTATTCCCCTGTAAATCCAGCCCAAGTAAGACTTTGATTCTTCGTAATCATCATCCTTGGAGTAATTCCATTGTTTTGTCAATGGTTTGTTAAAATAGGTTCTTTGTATGAAAGCATAGCCAAGGTTTTCATTATTTTGGATTAATTGTTTTATTTTTATCAAATCATTTTTAGAAATCATTTCATCTGCATCCAAAACCAGAATCCACTCCTTAGTTGCTTTATTGATTGAAAAGTTTCTTAACTCAGAGAAATCATCATTAAAATCTTTAAAAAAAATCTTATCTGTGAATTTTCTAGCTATTTCAACAGTTCTATCTTTACTGCCAGTATCGACGATAATAATCTCGTCAATGATTTCTTTTATTGAATTTAAACATCTCTCAAGAAATTCTTCTTCATCTTTAACAATCATGCAGAGGGTTATTGTAGGCATTTTACCAACAGTATTAATTAAAATGTATAAATAGTTTTAGGAGAAACAGCTAAAGTATTAAGCTGCTAGGTATTTTAATACTCTTTTCGAGAGTGCTAAAGCGTTTTCTTCTGTGTTTGCGGCGATATAAGCTGGAATATTCGCATCCTTTTTACTTGATTCATTTCTCCAATTGAATTGGCTTCCTCTGACAAATTGCTTTCCATCGTAAACCAAAACTGTTCCGCCAGCTTCTTCAACAGCCAAGGAGAGAGGATGGTCGTGAGTATTAGTCTTTAGGGAGACCATGCCAAATGCATGCTGAAGAAATAACATGTCATACATAGTTCCTGTGTGTTTAGGTCTCATTAAAAACAATCCTTCATCCTGAAGTTCAGCCTTAAATGCTTCAGTTCTATTTGCTTTAGTATTTAATACTAAGTGGTCATCTATAGTAGAATTGAATCTGAATTTATTTCCATCCATATAACAACCTTGACCCCGTATAGCATAAGTCATAGAGAACTGTTTAGGATTGTAACCTACTGCCAAAACAAAATTATTGTCTTCTAAAAGCCCTATAAAAATACCGAATCTAGCGTCTAAGGCTAGGTATCTTCCAGTGCCATCAAGAGGGTCTACTATAAACTGATACCTGCTGTGGTTAGTCTGTATTCTTTCTATAATGTCTCTGTCCTCAATAGGATCAAAAACTTTAGCAGGGTCTTCTTCACCAAAGAATTCAAAATCTGGGAATTTATCTAATAATCTTCTAGCTACATGTGCTTGTAATGCTAAGTCAACGTCACTTACTACATTGAAAGTGGAAGGGTCTATGCCTTCAGGAACCTCATCCATTTTCCGTCTTTTCAGTGTAGCTCCAGGATAAAAATAATCACCTAGAAAAGTTCCTGCAAATCTAGCTGCATCTATACACTCTTCCAGCACTCCTTCAAGCTGAGATGTTGTGAGTTGCATAGCCCCCAAGAACGCGAAATTATATTTAAATCTTTACTATTTTGTGACTTAAAAGTGATTACATATTCTGGATTATTTGTGCTCTCAAATCATAGGGGGTTGCTTTTCTAATCTTTACTTTAACAATATCACCAAGCTTAAACTTACCGTCGAGAACAACCGGCTTGTAGGCAAAGTTGCGTCCAATCATTGTTTCTTCTTTTCCTTCTTCATCTATAAGCACTGTTCCGCTCCAGTCAAGCCATTCCTCATTATTCATTCTTGAGATATTGCCGAATATGTCTGTAAGAATGCGGCTTCTGTCTTTTATTAAGCCGCCGTCAAGCTGCTCCATCTTTGCTGCTTCAGTTCCTGCCCTTGGCTGGAACCTTGAGATGTTAAGAACATCTGGTTTTAGTTCCTTGATTAGGTTTAAGGAATCATTAAACTGCTCCTCTGTTTCAGTCGGAAAACCGCAGATAATATCAGTCGATAAAGTCAGGTTTGGGACTTGTTTTCTAAACTCATCAACAATCATCTTAAAGTCATCAACTGTATAGTTTCTGTTCATTAATTTCAGGACTTCATTATTCCCAGACTGAACTGGTATGTGCAGGAACTTGAATATTTTTTTATTATTTTTATAGACTTTAATTAAGTCATCAAGAATAACCCTTACACTGTTTGGGTTCATCATGCCGAGCCTTAGCATGAATTCCTTGTTTATCTGCATAATCTCCTGCAGTAATTCCGGCAGTGAGGCAAAATCTATGTCCTTGCCGTAGGCAGCATTATCCTGGCTTGTTACCCAAAGCTCTCTGCAGCCATCATTTAGGCAGTTCTTGACTTCTTCCATTACCTTTTCTCTGGGGTAGGAGATTAATTTCCCCTTGACTAATTTTACAGAACAGTATGTGCATGAATTGCTGCAGCCTGACAGTATTGGAACAATTCCAATTATTGGATTTCTCCTTATCTTAGGCAGGCATATCTTTATATCCCCTGTTTCCTCAGACAGAACTTCTATTGGATTATCATTTATTGTTTCCTCTACAACAGAAACAATCTCCTTTAGATTGTTTGTATTTATGAGGCTGGCTTCCTGGGTTATCTCCCTTATGCCTTTTATCAACTCTGAGGTTAAGCAGCCTGCAATAATGTATTTCTTGTTTGGGTTAGCTTCAATTGTGTCCCTTATGCTCTTTGTTGCAGTTGATTCGCCCTTAACAGTGCATACATTAACAACAAGAACATCTGCTTCACCTGGTTTTCTGACTATCTCGAACTTTGCTTCTTTCAATAAACCCATCATTACTTCTGATTCTGAGAAGTTTGTGCTGCAGCCATGGGTTTTGAAGTATATTTTGGTCATAATAAAGAAGAATTAAGGACTAGTATAAAAAGCTTAATTCCATCTGTAAGTTTGGTCTGAGAACATGAATGACAGGTAATAACCAACATTATGGTTATCAGGCTGTTTTCCCATCATATAATCTGTAAATGCCGTCTCCTTTGCTGCGATTGAGTGATATTGCTGAGCGTCATGTTGGCAGCCAAAGATAATGATCAGGCTCTTGCCCTTTTTCTCTAATGGAGACAAGCCTTCTTCTTGAGTTTTTTCCGAGATGTCTATGGGAACCTTAAACAACCCGCTAAGAACAAGTCCAAGTTCTTTCCAACCTCTTTCTGTCATATTAATCAGCTCTTATAAGCCGGCTTCTTAACATCAAGCATCCATTCTGTTAAAACACGGGTTTCATGCTCGTCTGGTGTGTGGATTGACTCGTGCAGATCAACCATCTTTCCAATAGGGCTGTACAGCATGTCTGCCCTTAGAGCCTGATAACTGTCACCAAGATAAGTAAAACCCAGTATACCGCCCATCTGGGCTTCTGGAAAGACATCAACCCATTTGTTCTCAGCTAAATTAGAGAAATCCTGCTTGTTGATCTCTTTCTTTTCTTCATAGTTGAGCAGAGGAATATTATAATTAATTGTAACATGCTCTTTCTTGTAAGCTCCATTATACTCAATATCAATAGAACGCCCCTTTGCTTCTTCAGGGGATTTCTCCCTAATCATAGAGAAGACATAATTCTCTTCTTTTGGAGCTTCTTTTCCCTTCTTTGGCTTTATCTCAATATCAATTCGTTCTTCAGAATCATCTTCATGGTACTTTATGCTGACAGAATAATCCTTTAATTCTTCATTCTCAGAATCGCGCTCAGCAGTTAATGAATAACCAACATGCTTTATTTTAGTCTTTTTGTCTTCTTCAATCCTCAGCATTTCTTCCAAAGCAGTATCTTCAGAAACCTTTCTTTTGGTTTTGAACTGTTTTTTGCCTTTTCCCTCTTTCTGGAATCTCTTTACCAGAGACTCTAAGAAGGATAATTCAGCTTGTTCTTTAGCAGAATCTCTCTTAGTTTTAAGCTCTGTATCAACAAATGGTAGAATATACTTCAGTATATCATTAAGGAGGGTGTCCTTCATTTTAGCCATCTATAACAAAACCGCATTTTTTGCAGTAAAGTTCATTAGATTCTCTAATTATTTCTTCGCTTCCGCATTCAGGGCATTGCTTTACCCCTTCTGCTTCGATTCCCTGCAATGATTTTTCTGCTGCCATGTCAAAATTCACTATTTGATTTTTTATACTTATGTTTTTTGACACTCAAAATTCCACTTCGTGGAATTTTGTTGTTTTATTCGTGTTTTGCAACCTGGTGGCCGCATTTATCACATTTGACTATATCATACTCTGTATTATTAATCACTCTTTTTTCAACGAACTTGTACTTACCTCTGCACAAGCTGCATTTGCCATAATCGGCCATTCTAAACCCCCTTATAAGGCTAATATAGCTAGCTTCCTTTTTAAAGCTTACGGTTTTTTACTACTCTACGGGTTCAAAAGAGCAATTGATTCCTTAAGCAAATCCTTAGCCTTTTTCTCAGAAGGAGCGTCAGTTATTATCCTAAAAACACTATGCTCTGTCCTTGAAGTTCTAAAGAATATCCATGCATCATCCATCCATACCTTTAAAGTCCCAAAAGGGTCTTTGCTGTCAATGATTTTACAGTCTTTCTTAGCATAGTATTTCTTTATTTTTTCTTTTATTGATTTTATCTTTTTTGGGTTTATCTTTAGGTTTTTCTTAGGAGTATAATACTTGGGTAGTTCATCAATAATTCGCTTTAATGGCTTTTTCTGCTTAGCCATGATATTTAGTATCAACAATAGTGTCAATATCCCATCCCTGCATTTATTTGGAGGTATTATAACGCCGCCGTTAGAGCCTTCCCCTCCAATCAGAGATTTCTGTTTAATCATTTCGTCAACAACATTTATCTCTCCAACCTCAACCTCTTTTACCTTAGCGCCAAAGCTTTCTGCAACTTCTTTTACCATACTCGAGGTTGCATCGTTTGTTACAACAACCTGCTTTTCAGGATGCTTGATGTTTGAGAGGACATCCTCAACGGCCAATGCCAATATGTACCGTCCGGAAACATAGGTTCCATCTGGTAAGAAAATCTTAATACGATCAGCATCACAGTCAAAGCCAGCTGCTAAATCTGCTTTATGTTTTTTGGCTAGAGGTACTAAGTAGGAGAGTGTTTCTCTTTTTGGCTCTATTATCCTCTTGAAATCACCAGGAATATTGTTGACTGCAACATTCTTGATTCCCAGTTTATTGAATATATCCTCTGCAATGACCCCTGCACCGCCGTTTGGGTCGAGAAGAACCTTGAGGTTTGCTTTTTTTATTTTTTCGATATGCTTCTTTCCGATTATTTTTACCAGGTAATTATAATACCTTATCATTAAATCAGACTGCTTTCCAAGTATTTTCTTTATCTTGAGCTTATTTTCCTTGTATAAGAAATCCTTTAAGAAAACAGGCTCTGGAATGTCCTTGAGCTTATTAAAGTCCTCAATTAATTTCTCAGAGTCCTTCACCCTTAGTATTGCTCCGTCCTTATCTAAAAACTTAAAGCCGTTCCATTCCGGCTCATTGTGGGAGGCAGTTGTTATTATTCCTCCGTCAGCCTTATACTCCCTTACAGCAAACTCAATTGCTGCTGTTGGCATTATTCCAACATCAATAATATTAACCAAAGAATCGCACATTGCTTTCTTTAATTCCCTGCAAGAGGGCCTTGTATCAGAACCAATAACTATGACAGGCTCTTTTTTTGTTTTCTTCTTGACAGACTGACGATAGCAATAAGCGTATCTCCTTGCTGTGTCCTCTGTCAAGGATTTTCCATACACCCCTCTTATTCCTGAAAATGACTGTACGAGCATAGTTTAATTGATTAAAAGCTAGTTTATAAGCTTTTCTTTACCGCAAACCACAAGCTATTTAAAAAATACTCTAAACCTACAAGAAATCAAATCGGAGGCGATAACTATGGAAGAAACAACAAATCCTGAAGAGGTCACCCAAGCAGAAGCACAGCCTGAGGCTGCACAGCCTGCTGAAGAAGGTGCGCAACCAACTGAAACAGGAATAATGAAGCTTGGCGGCGGTATTGAGTTAACAGGTTTTTCTGAGGTTGATAAAGCCCAACTTGTTGTAGTTAAGAAGATTGTAGGCAACTGTGTAAAAGAGATGTCTGAGAAAGCAAAGAAGTTTGAAAAGGTTGTTGTATCATTAACAAAAGAAGGAGATAACTGCAGCGTTCATGTTGAGCTTACAGATGAAGGAAACCAGCTTATTAATGACTCAACAGAAAAAAACCTATTCATGGCTCTAAACAATGCATTAAAAGGAGTAATTGACAAACAGGCTACTTCCTAGCACTTTCTTCCATCTTTAATTTTAGAGTAGCCATCTGTACTAATTTTAGTGCCTGAAGCTCTTTTTTTAGTTCCTCTATCTGATCCTTTAATTCAAAGATTAATTCGTAATTATGCTGGATATTTCCTACGTTCTCTTCTGTAACAGAAGGAAGGTCCTTAAACTCAGAGAATTCTGCTCTTATCTGCTTTATCCAAGCATCAACACTTTCGACGAATACTTCCACGTTTGTGTTTTGGTCGATTTTTAACATTTTTATTGTATACTGATATACGAAATTGTATATTAGTATAGTAATAGGTCATATATAAATGTTTCTATTTAAGTATATTGTGGAAAATATATTTTAAAGAAATGAAATTGATGTAAAGAATAGCAAGAACAAACGAAAACCTTTCTTGATGGTGGTTTCTGAACCATTAATAGAAAAATATATAAAGAAGGCACCATTTTTAAAGGATATATTTATTTAAAAACAGGAGGTAGCAAAATGAAAGCAAGTTATCTATTAATTCTGTTGGTTGTACTTCTATTAATTGGTTGTGCTGCAGAAAAACCTGCAGGACCAGGCGCACCAACAGGAGGACCAGGCGGAGCACCAGCTGAAGAAGCAGAAGAAGTAGTTGCACCAGCAGCACCTGAAGAAGCTTCAGTTGATATATTAGCTGATGCATTCGACCCAGATGAAGTAACTGTAAGCGTTGGAGCAACTGTTACATGGACAAACACAGACACAAAGACGCATATCGTAGCTGGACCAAAAAGATTATTCAGCGAAAACGTCAAAGCAGGAGACAGTTTCAGCTTTACATTTGAAGAAGCTGGCGAGTACAAGATAACAGACGTTCTTGCACCAATATTCTCTGGAACAGTTGTAGTAGAATAAATATTTATTTTTTATTTTCTTTTTCTTATAGAATTCTAAAAATAAAAAAATAAAATAAAAATCTAGAAGTTTACTTTCTGCCACGTGCCATCTTAGCACATGATATGTCTCCCTGTTTGTCAATAAAGTATAGGAATCCCTTTTGTTTCTTAACACCTACTTTTGCGACAACTTGTATCTTTCCTTTTCCTTTCTTCTTGCCACGAGCCATTTTTGCTCTAGCTACGTTACCTTTCTTGTCAACAAAATATAGGTAACCACCTTCTTTCTTAACGCCCACTTTAGCTACTTTTTTTGCCATTTTAGAATACCTCCATTTTTTGTTTTAATAAGACTTCCCCCCACGGTAAATGTCTTATTTATAGACGATATAAAACCATAGGAAGTATTTAAAGGTTTCGTTTTTTCGACGGAAAATGGTTTTATTGGCCAGTGATTATTTTTCAAGATTTTGATTTTTATTAATTAAAAAAATCAATCTGAAAATTCCTTTTTACCTTATGTTAAAGGAATTTTCATCTTAGTTTGGTTCTTTAAGAAAGACTGCGGATGATTTTTGCTTTATAGCAGACTTAAGGCAAAAATCAGATTTATTTTATTTTGACTATTGATTATATTAAATTGATTAAACAAACTGACCCAAACCCAATTGCTTTTGTTTTGGTTCTGGAACTTTTTCCTCGACAATTGGTTTACCACCTAATAAAGGGATTCCATACTCGCCGTCATAGCCTGGCTTTACTTCTATCCTGCCTTTGCGGTTATCGATAATTGCTTTGGCAGTTTTCTCGTCGACAAGTTTCTTCAGTTCTTCAAAAGGTGTTTCCAAAAGAATATCCAGTTCTGATTTTCCGTCTTTGACTAATTTATAGAACTCAGCCCAAACAGCTTTGGTGGCAGTTGCTTTGCCGCTGACACAAGAGAGAATCTCAGACAGAGGAATAAGCCGTTTGAAATCTTTTGCATCTTTTGGCCTGAATCCCTCTTTTCTATCAGCCAGCTCTTCAACGCGATGGTCAACCCCTATTGTAAGCTGATTGCCGCAAACAGGGCATATGTTCTTGAGCTTCAAGGATTCCTTTGGGCTTAGGCAAACCTTGCAGTTCCTATGGCCGTCGAAATGATACTTCCCATAAGCAGGGTCAACTTCAATTGTTCCAAGCAGGCCTTCTTTGGTTCTTAATGCCTTAATCAGATTCTTATAAGTCAGCTCCTTCAAATCAAAGAGGGTTGCTTCCCTGCCAATCCTCCACGGCCAGAAGGAATGTGAATCAGAACAGCTAACCAAAGCAAACCTATCTAACTCGGAAAGTCTCCAATTCATCGACGGGTCAGAGCTAAGGCCAGTCTCCAAAGCATAGATGTTCTTTGTCTGGTCCTTAAAGGCATCTTTGACATGGTTATAACCTGACATTGAGCCAAACAAGCTAAACCAGGGTGTCCAGATATGAGCAGGAATTATCTCAATATCATCGCTTATCTTCTTTAACTCATAAGTAAGCTCATCACAGGGTATCTTAAATATAGGCCTTCCATCATAATCGACCCTGCCATGTTTTAGAAAATATTCTGTAATTTGAGCAACAACATCAAAACCAGGAGCAAGTATCACATTATGGACTTTGCGTCCTTTCCCGAGGTCAGTATATATCAAAGAAACCTCTGTTTGCATAACAAAACTCATCCCGTTCTTAGACTTTAGAATTCCTGTTCCGTCTTCACTAAGGTTTGCTTTTAATTCTTTTATCCATTCCGGGTGTGTAAAATCACCAGTCCCCAGCAGATTAAGCCCTTTAACCTTAGCCCATTTTTCTAAATTAGCAATATCAAGTTGTTTACTGGTTGCTCTTGAATATTTAGAATGCAGATGCAGATCAGCTATGACCTTCATTTTTTCATGACCAGGATATTGTCAATCTTCGCATTAAGGGCATACTCTGAATAAGAACCAAGAACCCTATCCACCTCTTCACCATCCTTGAAGAAGATTATTGAAGGGATTTCTGTATCGACATTGATATACTTAGCAGCAATTTCAGCATATTTCTCTGAATCCAGGCGCGCAAAGTTCATCTTGCCTGCGTATTTCTTCTCCACAACCTTGATAATAGGCGCAAGCTCTATGCACGGGCCTGAATAACTGACATAGAACTCAACAGCAACAGGCTGCTTGCTCTTTAAAACCTCTTTTCCAAAATTTTGTGGATTTAATTCAATCATTTTCTTATTATTTTCCTTTATTCTTAATATAATTATCTATACCTTGTGCAGCTTTCTTGCCCTCACCCATCGCCTTTATTACGGTGGCTGAGCCTGAGATTGCATCACCGCCTGCAAAGACACCTGGCTTTGTTGTTGCCAGGGTTTCGTCAACAACAATGCAGCATTTTTTTCCGGTCTCAATATCCTTGAGTGTTTTTACTAATAATGGGTTAGGCCCCTGGCCAATTGCAATTATAACCTGGTCACATTTAATTTCAAACTCAGAATGCTCTATCGGAACAGGCCTTCTTCTTCCGGATTCATCTTCCTCTCCCAGGCGCATCTGTATGCATTCTATTGCCTCAACCTTTTTGTCCCCAATAATCTTGGTAGGACACGTCAGCATCATAAATTCTATGCCTTCCTCTTTTGCATGCTTTATCTCTTCATTTCTTGCCGGCATCTCATTTATGGTTCTTCTGTATACAATTGTCACATCAGAACCAAGTCTTTTTGCAGTTCTGGCTGAGTCCATAGCAACATTGCCTCCGCCAACAACTACGCATTTTTCTGCTACCTTGATTGGTGTTGTAAATTCCGGAAATTTTCTTGATTCCATAAGATTAACTCTTGTCAGGAATTCGTTTGCAGAGTAAACACCGTTCAGGTTTTCCCCCTCTATTCCCATAAAATACGGCAGGCCTGCTCCAGATGCTATGAAAAGGGCATCAAACCTCTTTAATAATTCATCAACAGTATATAGTCTGCCAATAACCTTATCAACCTCTATCTTTACTCCAAGCTTTTTTATGTGCTCTATCTCCTGGTTCACTATCTCCTTTGGCATCCTGAAGTCAGGGATACCATACATTAAAACACCGCCTGGCTTATGCAATGATTCAAATACTGTTACTTTATACCCCATTAATGCAAGGTCTGCAGCGCATGTCAAACCAGCAGGGCCAGAACCAACTATCGCGACCTTTTTATCCAGCTTCTTTACTTTTGGAACATCGCGTTCTTCCTCGTGATCAGCTGCAAACCTCTCAAGATTTCCAATTGCAACTGGCTGGTCTTTTATTCCCAAGATGCATTTTGCTTCGCACTGCTCTTCCTGGGGGCAGACTCTCCCGCATACACCCGGCAGGTTATTTGTCTTTTTTATAACCTCTATAGCATGCTGGAAGCGGCCTTTCTTTACGTGATTGATAAACCGGGGGATATCGATAGTAACAGGACAGCCTTCTACACATAGAGGCTTTTTGCACTGCAAACATCTTGTAGCTTCAGTCATTGCCTGCTGCTCTTTATAGCCAAGATTAACCTCATCAAAATTCTTGTTCCTTACGTCAGGATTCTGCTCAGGCATTGGGTTTCTGTTTATTTTTGACATGTCAAAAATCACCTTCCATCAGGCTTTATAATGTTATGATTTGTTATATTTAAGTGGTTTTTGATACTCAAAATTGCACAAACATGGATTTTTGAGCACACAAAATTGCAATAGCATGTTACGCCTGTATTTAAACCTCTCATTTTCGATTAGTGCAATTTTGTTGTTTGCAAACACCCTCTTCCTCAATATAGAGCTGATTCCGGTTAAGCAGCTCCTCCCAGTCAACCTGGTGGGCGTCAAACTCGGGGCCATCAACACATGCAAATCTTACCCTGCCGTCAATAACAACCCTGCAGCTGCCGCACATGCCAACACCATCAACCATTATTGGATTGAGGCTTACCCTTGTCTTTATTCTGTCCTTGGTTAATTTAGAAATAAACCTCATCATTATTGTAGGGCCTATTGCTACAACATAATTTATGTAGTCTCTTTCCATCAATTCCTTTAAAGCATTTGTAACAAAACCTTTTTTTCCCTTGCTTCCGTCGTCAGTGCATATCAGCAGTTTATCGCTTACCTTTTTTAGTTTGTCTTCCCAGAACAGAAGCTTCTTGTTCTTTGCTCCATAGATAATCGTTATCTTGGCTCTTGTTTTCTTAAACTCCTTTGCTATTGGATAGACTTCTGCAGCACCTACACCACCTGCTACAAGAACAACATGCTCTACATCTTTTATTTGCGCCGGGTTGCCTAGAGGGCCTGCAAAATCAAGGATATCATTGCCCTTCCTAAGCTTTGCCAGGTCATTTGTTGTTCTGCCAACTGCCTGGAATATTATTGTAACAGCCTTTTTGCTAGTGTCAACTACTGTAAGGGGTATTCTCTCTGCATGCTCATCAATCCTCAATATAACGAACTGACCAGCTTTGGCTTTCTTCGCAATATCTGGTGCTTCTATATCCATCAAGTAGATATTCTCAGCTAATTTCTCTTTCTTTAATATTTGGTACATGTTGTCTCCCTCTTGATGATATCAAAAATTTTCTTGGGTTCCTGTCAAGGTCAGTGAATTCATCAGCATTTTCTCTCAGCTTTGAGGAGGAGGATTTGCCAAATGCAATTACCTCTACCCTGCAGCCCATTGCTCTCTTCAGGTGCTGTACTAAATCTACAAAGTCACCATCGCCGCTTACCAGGATAACTGTATCAAGTTTTGGCGCAAGCTCAATCATGTCCATTGCAATGCCAATATCCCAGTCACCCTTTTTCATCCCGCCAATAAAGGTCTGCAGGTCTTTTGACTTAACTTCATAGCCTATATTTCTCAGTGCGTCGAAAAAATTCTTTTCTTCTTTTACATCCGCCTTAATAACATAGGCAAGAGCCCTTATAAGGGTCCTTCCATCCACTGCTTCAGTCAATAGCTCCTTAAAATTAACCTTTGATTTGTATATGTTCCTCGCAGAATAATACATGTTCTGTACGTCTACAAAAACTCCCACTCTTTGATGTTTTGGTTTCTTTGCCATTTTTTTATACCTTCCTTATCTTAGGTGTTCATATGCAGCTGTTGCAGCTAAAACGCCTTCTGCTGCTGAGGTTATTATCTGTCTTATCCTGTTGCAACCACCAACTGTTATATCACCAGCTGCAAAAATCCCTTTTATATTGGTTTTTTGTTCGCAATCTACTTTTATATACCCGTTTTCATTTAAATCTACAAGTCCTTTTAAAAATTCTGTTGATGGTGTGCTTCCAATCTCAACAAACAAGCCGTCAAGTTCCAGCTCTTTTCCATTATCCAAAATAACTTTATTAAGCATGTTCTCCCCTTTTATTTCCTTAACATTTGCTTTGTATATCACCTCTATCTTTTCGTTCTTCTCAATCTTTTCAGTTATAATTGGCTCTGACCTGAGCTTTTCTCTCCGGTAAATTATGTAAACCTTTTTTGCATGTTCAGCTAATAATAAAGATGATTTAGCAGCTGAGTTTGCGCCCCCTACAACACCCACTACTTTGCCGCCAAAAAGAGGGCCATCGCATGTTGCGCAATAACTCACCCCTTTGCCAGCAAAATCTGCTTCTCCTGGTACGTTCAGTTTATTCTTCTCTCTGCCCAAAGCAAGAATTACTGTTTTTGATTCATACTCTTTTTTGCCTGTTGTTATTACAAATTTATCCCCTTTTTTAGTTATGCCTTTAACCTCTTCTCCAATTATATTAACACCAAGGCCTTTTACCTGTTTCTCAAATTTAGAAATAAGTTCCATGCCTGAAATAGAATCAAAACCAGGATAATTCTCAACCCAAGGTGCGTCAAGAGCTGCACCGCCAAGCTTAGAAATCATTACTGTATCAAGCTTATATCTTGCAGCATAGATTCCAGCAGCCAAACCAGCTGCACCACCCCCTACTATTATTAGGTCATGCATTTTTTCTCTTTTTTAGATTTTGGGATAAGTGGATAGTTTATAAAGATTTTTGATTTTATTAAAGTTGGATTTATTTTCAATATAGAAAAATAAAATTAAGACAATATTTATATACGATACAAAGCTCCTTCTCGACTATGGCTGAGAAAATACAATTTTTTCCAATTGATGTAACCTACAAGGTAATTAATGGCAAAGCAGTGATTTACATATTTGGAAAGACAATTGATGGAAAACAGCTGTGCGTAACTGATGAAAGCTTCTTGCCTTATTTCTATGTAATCCCAAGAAAGGGTTTTGAGCTTAGGGAGAAGATTGAGAAATTAAAGGTAGGGGAAGGTGAAGAGATTTCTGAGGTTGTCAAGACTGAGATAGTAAACAAGAAGTATCTTGGCAAAGAAGTTGAAGCCATAAAGGTTTTTACAAAGCTTCCCAAGGATGTTCCCATTATAAGGGATGTAATTAAGAACTGGGAGATGATTGAGTCTATTAATGAGTATGATATTTTATTTATAAGAAGGTATCTCATAGACAAAAACATTGTGCCCCTAACCTTGTGCCTGGCTGCCGGGGAGTTTGTAAATCAAAAATCAAAGGTTCCTGTTTTAAAGGCAGAATCAGTAGAGCATTTTAGCGACGATACACTGACAAAGCCAAGGATTCTCGCATTTGATATTGAAACATATAATCCGTTAGGCAAGAGTGTGATGCCTGAAAAGAATCCGATAATAATGATTGCTTTTTATGGGGATGGATTCCAGAAAGTAATAACATGGAAAAGATTCAAAACAGACCTGGATTATATCGAGTTTGTAGACAGCGAGGCAAAACTTATTGGAAGGATAAAAGAGGTTATTGAGGAGTACAAGCCTGATATCTTAACAGGGTATTTCTCAGACGGGTTTGATTTTCCCTATATCCGGGCCAGAGCTTCAAAGTATAAGATAAAACTTGAGCTTAGTCTTGACTATTCGGAACTTAAGCTTGGAAAAAATGATACTGCAAAAATAAAAGGCATAGCACATGTTGATGTATTCAAGTTCATAAAAAGGATAATGAGGATCGACCTGGATACTGAGGTTTACGGGCTTAATAATGTTGCAGCAGAACTATTGGATGAGAAAAAGATTGATGTTGACCTGGACAAGCTTGCTGAGGTGTGGGATAATGAGGTTGAAAAGATAGAAGAATATTGCAGGTATAATCTCCATGACTCTATTCTGACATACAAGCTTTGCGAGAAAATGCTGCCTAGCATTATCGAGTTTGTCAAGATTGTTGGCTTGCCTATTTATGATATAAACCGCATGGGCTTTTCCCAGCTTGTTGAATGGTATTTGTTAAAGCAGGCTCCAAGCTTTAATGAGATTGCTCCGAATAAGCCCCACTATAATGAGATAGGCAAAAGAAAGCTGCAAACCTACAGGGGGGCGTTTGTTTACGAGCCTGAGCCAGGGCTCTATAATGATATTGCTGTATTTGACTTCAGGAGCCTGTACCCAACAATAATAGGCTCGCATAACATAAGTCCTGCTATGCTAAATTGTGACTGCTGCAAGGGCAAAGAGGTTACACCAACAGAGGAAAAATATTGGTTCTGCACAAAGAAGAAAGGGTTTATCCCGACGATGATTGAGGAGCTGATAACAAGAAGGATGAGGATAAAGGAGATGATGAAGGAAGAAACAAATGTATTCCTCGGGGCAAGACAGAACAGCCTAAAGCTGCTTGCAAATTCTTTCTACGGCTATCTTGGGTTTTTTGCTGCCAGGTGGTATTCAATTGAATGCGCTAAATCTGTAACAGCTTACGGCAGGTTTTATATCCAGAAGGTTATTGACAAAGCAAAGGCAGAGGGTTTTAAGGTTTTGTACAGTGATACAGACTCCATCTTTTTGAGCCTCAAAGGAAAATCAAAGAAAGATGCGCAGCTATTTTCTGAGGCTATTAATGTGGAGCTTCCGGGGCTTATGGAGCTTGAGTATGAAGGATTCTATCCGAGAGGGATATTTGTTTCTGCAAAGATTGGACCGTTTGGTGCAAAGAAAAAATATGCGTTAATCTCTGAGGATGGAACGATAAAGATAAAGGGTTTTGAAACAGTAAGGCGCAACTGGAGTGCAATTGCAAAAGAGGTCCAGGAAAATGTTTTGAAGATAATATTGAAGGAGCATGACAAGGAAAAGGCATTTGGATATGTCAAAGGTGTGATTACTGACTTAAGAAACAAGAAAGTAGCGATAGAAAAAGTAATCATTACCACGCAGCTTCAGAAAGAGATTAAGTCCTATGATGCTATTGGGCCGCATGTTGCGATTGCTCAAAAACTCAAGAACAAGGGTGTTGTTGTTGGACCGGGGAGCATGATAAACTATGTGGTTACGCAGGGGAAGGACCGAATTCGTGACAGAGCAAAACTGCCTGAGGAAGTAAAGGCAGATGAATATGATGCTGATTATTATATCAACAACCAGGTAGTTCCTGCTGTTGAAAAAATCTTTGAGGTTATTGGCTATTCAAAAGAGGATTTGGTTGAGAGCAAACATCAGAAAAAACTGGATAAATTCTTTGGTTAGTGATCAGAAGGGAACAATAACTTTTCAATCTGAAAATTAAGAACAAAAAATAAAAAAACAATTAAATCTGAAAATTCCTTTTTACCTTGTGTTAAAGGAATTTTCATCTGCTTCTGTTTCTTTTAGCTAGGGTATAAAGGAAGACAGTTAGCAAAGTTTTATATATTTTATATAAATTCCTGGATAAAATGCTTGTAACTGATGTATATTATGTTTCTGAAGGAGGAAGGACCAAGAGGGAGGTTTCTCCATCTCAAGTGTATACTCCTGAACAGATTTACGGGCGTTTGCAGAGTGGAGACTTTGCTTATTTATTTATAAGCAAAGGAGACCTTGCTTTTGCGCAAGACCCTGACACACATAAGAAATTATCACTGCATAGAGCTAGAGACTTAGGAGCTAATGCCCAATCACTTTCAGATGCCTTAAATGGAATGCTTGATGATGTTAAGACTACTGCTGTTGTAGTAAGCCAACACTGGGGCGGCACAGATTCTAAAAGGATGTTTAGGGTTGAAACATCAAGAACTGGCTAAAATGGCTGTTTTTCTTCATTTTATTCATAAAAAAACAAAAGCCTTATAAAGGGACGCTTAATCTTGGGTTCCGATGGCAGGTAAATTTCTCTTTAGATAGAACGCTACAACCTAGTCAAACCTATCTAGAGAGTGTTTGCTATATAAGCCCTGGTAGTGTAGTTCGGCCTAGCATGAAGCCCTGTCGAGGCTTCGACCCGGGTTCAAAAAGAGTGTTTCATCAATAAAGCTCAATGAAAATCCCGGCCAGGGCGTTTTTTAAAAAACAACGCAGTAAAGTTTAGCGGGCCGGTAGCTCAGCCTGGTACCTAGAGGCTATCGAGCCTCTCAGGCAGGAGAGAGCGCCTCACTTTTATGGCGAAAAGCGCCGTAAGTAATGAGGCGGTCGCGAGTTCGAATGCTGTTAATTCCGGAAGGAATCATGGCTCGAAGGTCTCGTCCGGCCCACTCATAATCAATATAAAATGGTTAGAAAAAAACTAAAGATTGACAAGCACATGCTGATACCTAAGCATGTGAAACTAAGTGAGAAAGAAAAAGAGGCAGTCTTTAAGAAATACAATATAACCACAATAGAGCTTCCAAAAATTCTAAAGGATGACCCTGCAATACAAGGTTTAGGTGTAAAGGCAGGGGACGTAGTAAAGGTTGTAAGGAAAAGCCCAACTGCCGGGGAAGCTGTCTTTTACAGGGGAGTTACTAATGTATAAATACAGCAAAACATTAATCAAGAAGTATTTTGAGGAACAGAGTTTTGTTGATTCAAATATAGCTTCATTCAATAATTTTATTGATAAAGAACTGCAGAACATTGTGGAGGAAAACAAGGAGGTTGTCCCGACAATAATACCTCATAATGTGGATAACTTCAAGATAAGATTTGACAAGATATGGGTAACTAAACCAGAGATAACAGAAGCAGACGGAAGCAAACGGAAGGTATACCCTATAGAAACCAGGTTAAGAAAAATAACCTATTCTGCCCCTATATTTATTGAAGTGAGTGCGCACATAAATGACGTACAGAGGGAGAGCTTTACAACACAGATAGGCAACCTGCCAATAATGCTGAAAAGCAAATGCTGCCACCTAAATAAGATCGGCAAAGAAGAACTTATACAGCACGGTGAAGACCCAAATGACCCGGGAGGATACTTTATAATAAACGGAACAGAAAAGGTGCTTATCAGCATCGAGGACCTTGCAGCAAACAAACTTCTGGTAGAAAAGAACTCTACAGGCCCAAGTGAGTACAGGGGAAGATTATTTTCTGAGAGAGGTTCATTCAAGATCCCGCATACATTGGAAAAGATGAAGGACGGCATATTCTATCTGACCTTTACAAGAGTCCAGAGGGTTCCAATAATCCTGGTTATCAAGGCGCTTGGTTTATTAAAAGATGAGGAGATAGTGAAGTTTGTTTCAACTGAAAAACAATATGATGAGGTTTTGATAAACCTTCTTGAATTTGTAGATGTAAAATCAACTGAGGATGCATTAGACCTTATAGCAAAAAAGATAGGTATAACACAGACAAAAGAAATAAGGACAGAGCGTATGAAAGAAATCATTGACAAATATCTTCTGCCTCACCTTGGGGTTGAGCCTCAGCAAAGAATCCTTAAGGCATATAACCTATGCAAGCTTATCAAGAAATACATAAATGTTGCAAATGGGAGCCTATCAATCGACGACAAAGACCATTATATGAATAAGAGACTGAAGTTATCAGGGGACTTGCTTGCAGACCTTGTGAGAGTAAACCTAAAGGTGCTGATTGGTGATTTGCTTTATAATTTCCAGAGGATTGTTAAGAGGGGAAAATTCCCAAGTATAAAGGTCATCATACGCGAGAAATTACTTACGCAAAGAATATACTCATCTATGGCAACAGGCACATGGGTTGGCGGCAGAAAAGGAATAAGCCAGAGGATACAGCGCCTTAACTTCCTGGAGACACTTTCCCATTTGCAAAGGGTTGTCAGCCCGTTATCAGCATCGCAGGAAAATTTCGAAGCTCGCGAGCTTCATTCCACGCATCTTGGCAGGCTATGCCCTATTGAAACTCCTGAAGGAACAAATATTGGATTAAGAAAGAATCTGTCATTGCTTTGTAATATTTCCAATGATTCAGACGAAGAGGAAATCCAGAAGAAATTGATAAACTTAGGATTAAAAACGGTAAAATGAGCGAAGTATATCTAAACAACAAATTTGTAGGCCTGATTGAGGAGCCAAAGTCATTCATTGAGAGCATACGCTCAGAGAGAAGAAAGGGCGACATAACTAATAATGTAAATGTAAAATATGATGAAACCTCAGATGTGGTATCTATTGAATGCCTGAGGGGCCGCGCAAGAAGACCATTAATAATTGTGAAGGAAGGAAGGCCGTTACTAACTGAAAAGCATGTAAAGCAGCTTGAAAAGGACGAGATATCCTGGGGCGACCTGGTAAAGCAGGGTGTTATTGAATACCTAGATGCAAATGAAGAAGAGAATGCACTGATTGCCTTTTTTGAGAAGGACCTCACTAATGAACATACACACCTTGAGATAACTCCTCTGGCTATGCTTGGGTTATGCACATCCCTTGTTCCATATGCTAACTTTAACCAGTCAACAAGGTTAAATGCAGGAAGCAAAAATCAAAAACAAGCGCTGGGATTTTATGCAGCTAATTATGCTGTGAGAATGGACATGGATGTTAATATCCTGCATACCGCTCAGATGCCTATAACCCAGACAATAATCCATGATATAAGCGGTTACGAAACGCATCCAGCTGGACAGAATATTGTAGTAGCAATAATGAGTTACAAAGGCTACAATATGGAAGATGCAATTATATTGAATAAAGGCTCTATAGACAGGGGGCTTGGAAGGTCAACTTACTACAGGCCAAGCATAGCTGAAGAGCTACGTTATGCCGGCGGCCTGGTTGATGAGATATCCATTCCTGACAAGGATGTTAAAGGCTACAAGTCTGAAAAGGACTACCGCTTACTTGAGGATGACGGGATAATATATCCTGAGGGAAAGATAGCTGAAGGGGATGTTATAATCGGAAAGACAAGCCCGCCTAGGTTCTTAAGCTCATTAGAGGAGTACAGCCTGGCATCAAGCACAAGGAGAGAAAGCTCTGTTGCAGCTAAGCATGGTGAAAAAGGAGTTATAGATTTTGTTTTGATTACTGAAAATGAGGAAGGCAACAAGCTGGTGCAGGTAAGGATTCGCGATGAGCGGGTGCCTGAGATAGGAGACAAGTTTACCTCTCGTCATGGGCAGAAAGGTGTTGTAGGGCTTATTGTGCCTCAATCGGATATGCCGTTTACTGCATCAGGCATGGTGCCTGACCTGATATTCTCTCCGCATGGTATACCATCAAGAATGACTATCTCTCACTTAATTGAACTCGTTGGAGGTAAGGTTGGTTGTTTGTCTGGAAGACACATTAATGGCACAACATTTGATGCTGAGCCAGAAGAAAAGCTAAGGAAAGAGTTATTGAGCCTTGGATTCAGGGAGAACGGAACTGAGACAATATATAATGGACAAACAGGAGAGCAGTTCCAGGCGAAGATATTTATCGGCAATATGTACTATTTGAAATTAAAGCATATGGTGGCTAATAAGATCCATAGCAGGGCCCGCGGTCCTATCCAGCTGCTTACAAGACAGCCAACTGAAGGCAGAGCAAAAGAAGGCGGCCTGAGAATGGGAGAGATGGAAAAGGATGCATTAGTTGCCCATGGAGCTTCATTGACTTTAAAAGAAAGGTTTGATTCTGATAAAACTGTTGTACCTTTATGTGAGAACTGCGGAATAATCGCTGTACGGGATGAATTTAAGGATAAATCATACTGCCCTATATGCGGTGATAATGTAGAGATAACTGATATAGAGGTAAGCTATGCATTCAAGCTTATACTTGATGAATTCAAATCACTGGGCATATACCCAAAACTCTTGTTAAGGAGCAAATATAAATAACATGGCAGAAGAAAAGAAAAAGGCTGAAGAAAAAAAGGAACCTTCGAAGGCTACTGAAAAAGGTTTAGAGATGTCAGAAAAGCAGGGCTTTTCTGAGCATGCTCAGAAATCTTCGATTTCCGACAAGAAGGAGTCTTCTCAAAAAGAGAAGGCCGAGGCTAAAGAAGAGAAAGAAAAAGAAACTTCTGAAGAAAAGCCTGAGGAGAAAAAGAAAGAAGAAAGGGTATTTGAGAATGAGAGATACATCCATAAAAAGATAGACAAGATAGTGTTCTCTGTCTTTTCTCCAAAGATGGTAAAGAAGATGGCCTCAGCAAAGGTAGTTACTCCTGAGCTTTATGACAAAGAAGGCTATCCTGTTGACGGCGGCCTTATGGATATAAGGCTTGGTGTTATTGACCCTGGTTTGAAATGCAAAACATGCGGCTCCAAGCTTAAGGAATGCATTGGCCATTTTGGTTATATCGAACTTGCAAGACCAATAGTCCACATAAAATTTGTAACTATCCTGTTGAACCTCCTAAGGTGTACATGCAGGGAGTGTGGCAGGGTACTCATTCCCAAGAATAAGATTGACAACTTCAGAGAAGAGCTTGATGTTGTTGAAAAGGAGCAGGGTATGGAGCAAAGAAGAAAAAAGATTAAAGACATAATTTCTGCGCTCAAAACAACACATAAATGCCCATACTGCAAAAGCAGGCAGAAAAAAATAACCCTTGATAAACCAACAACATTTCTGGAAGATGTAAAAAGGATAACTCCTATTGAGGTAAGGGCCCGCATGGAGAGGGTACCTGATGATGACCTAGAGATTTTTGGGATGAATCCTCAGCATGTAAGGCCGGAATGGATGATTCTTACTGTCCTTCCAATACCGCCTGTGACAATGAGGCCGTCAATTACACTTGAATCTGGTGAAAGAAGCGAGGATGACCTTACCCACAAGCTTGGGGACATTGTAAGGATTAATCAAAGGCTGTTTGAAAATATAAACGCAGGCGCACCTGAAATAATTGTAGAGGACTTATGGGATTTACTGCAGTATCATGTAACTACATTCTTTGACAACGCTGTTGCACAACTGCCTCCAGCAAGGCACCGTTCTGGGCAGCCACTAAAAACCATTACTGAGAGGATAAAGAGCAAAGAAGGCCGTATCAGGCATAACCTCGCTGGAAAACGTACTAATTTCTCAGCACGTACTGTAATAAGCCCAGACCCAAGGCTTAACCTAAATGAGGTTGGTGTACCCTTGGTAATGGCAATGAAGCTGACAGTTCCTGAAAGGGTTAATCCATGGAATATTGCATATTTAAAGAAGTTCGTGGAGAGAGGCCCTACTATTTATCCTGGAGCAAATTATATTGTAAGGCCTGATGGAAAGAAGAAAAAGATTACTGATGAAACGAAAGAAGCTAGTTTAGAGGAACTGCAGCCAGGCTATGTTATTGAGAGGCATCTGCTTGACGGCGATAAAGCTCTTTTTAACAGGCAGCCCTCACTGCACAGGATGTCAATGATGTGCCATAGCATAAAAGTTCTTCCTGGGAAAACCTTAAGGCTTAACCCAGCTGTATGCCACCCTTACAATGCTGACTTTGATGGGGATGAAATGAACCTGCACATACCTCAAACAGAGGAGTCCAGGGCAGAAGCAGGGGTGTTGATGGAAGTACAAACACAGCTTATCTCACCAAGGTATGGATTAAGCATAATTGGCTGCGTTCAGGATGCAATATCAGGCAATTATTTATTAACAAAAGAGATGGAGATGAGCAGAGAGGAAGCAGCTGATTTATTGTCGGCTGTTGGATTGACAGATTTCTCAAAGCTTCCCAATAAAAAGAGTGTCAGTGGTAAAGAGGTTATATCAGTCCTTATACCAAATGACTTTAACTTTACTGGAAAAGCAAGGCATTATGACAATAGTTTAAGCAAGGAAGAAAATGTGAAGAATGATGCATATGTTGTAATCAAGGATGGAAAGCTTGTTTCAGGAATACTTGACAGAAACCTGCTTGGAGAGGGTTCTGGATTATTGCTGAGAAATATACACAAGAGATATGGGAAAGAATTCACAATAGATTTGCTTGGTAATTTATTCAGGCTTGGCATCGAGGTGCTTTCAAGGGTTGGCTTCAGCTCAGCTGTCAGTGATACTGACCTGCCTGAAGATGCCAGGATTAAGATAAGGGAAACACTTGATAATGCAAGAAAGGAAGTTGATAACCTGATAGAGCTTTATCATAACAATAAGCTGGAAACATTCCCTGGAAAAACTCTAAAAGAGACCCTTGAGCTTAAGATACTTGAGGTGCTTAATCGCGCTAGAAATGAAACTGGTAAGTTAGTGGCTATACATGCTGATAAGAAAAGCCACACAATGGTTATGGCTGATTCTGGCGCCAGAGGCAACCTGCTTAACCTGGCTCAGATGGCTGCTTGTGTTGGCCAGCAAGCTATGCGAGGAAAAAGAATTGAGAAAGGCTACTTTGAGAGGACACTATCTGTCTTTAAGAGGGGCGACCTAAGTCCTTCTGCACACGGTTTCATAAGCAATGGATTCAAGGGCGGTTTAGGCCCTGCAGAATTTTTCTTTGGTGCAATGACTGGCAGGGATTCATTAATGGATACCGCACTTAGAACTCCAAAGTCAGGCTACCTCTACAGAAGGCTTGCAAATGCTATGCAGGATTTAAAGGTAGAATATGATAATACTGTAAGAGACGCTGCTAAAAGAATCATCCAGTTTAATTACGGTGAGGATGGCATAGATGTTTCAAAATCTGAAGGCGGCTCGCTTAATGTTAAAAGAATAATAAGATCTGTGAGTGGTTAATATGGCAAACGAATTTGAAAAACAACTTCCTAAGAATCTTGCAGCTGACTTGAAAGAAAATATACCCAGCAAGATGGCTCAATCTAAAGAGAATGAAATCTATAAGCGTGCTGCTGAAGAATATGAGGATGTTAGAGTAGAACCGGGAGAATCTGTTGGTTTAGTATCTGCAGAAAGTATTGGCGAGCCAGGCACACAGATGACACTAAACACATTCCACTTTGCTGGTGTTGCAGAGATGAACGTTACAATGGGTTTGCCTCGTATTATTGAGATTCTTGACGGCCGCAAGGAATTATCAACACCAATGATGGAGATTTATCTTAAGAAACCATATTCAGCAGGCAAAGGTGTCAGAGAGTTTGCATTGTCTATCAAGCAGACTACTTTAAAGGAGCTTGCTTTAGAGTTCCTGATAAACATGGCAGAAGGAATGATTGAGGTTAAACTGAATGTTGAAAAAATGCAGGAACTTGGATTAACTGCTGCTGGTTTAGCTAAGATTGTTGCTGGAAGCTTGAAAGGGTATACCACCAAGCAGGAAGGAGACTCACTTATACTCAAAGTTCGGGGAAAAGAGGAAGCTATGAAGGAAATCTATAAGACAAAAGAAAAGATTAAGGACATACATATCAAAGGCGTCAAAGGAATTTCCCAGGTACTGCCTGTTAAAAGAGGGGAGGAATATATAGTAATTACAGCTGGCTCAAATATGACTGACATCTTGGTGCTGCCTGAGGTCAATTCTGAACGCACAACTACAAATAATATTTTTGAGGTGGAGAGTGTGCTTGGTATAGAAGCTGCTCGCCAGGCAATTATAAACGAGGTTTTCAAGGTTATTGAAAGCCAGGGCCTGAATGTTGATATAAGGCACATCATGCTTGTTGCTGATACAATGTGCGCTTCTGGCAAGATAAAGGGGATAACAAGATATGGAATAGTTAGTGAGAAGGCATCTGTACTTGCCAGAGCTTCGTTTGAAACGCCAATAAGGCATGTGATAAATGCTGCTTTGGTTGGAGAGGTTGACCAGCTAAACTCTGTTGTTGAAAACGTGATGCTTAACCAGCCAATACCAATTGGAACTGGTCTGCCAGGCTTAATAACTAAGATAAAGAAATAAAAATGGCAAGAGAAAGACTTGACAAGAAGATATTGGAATTAAGAAAACTGCTTACAGAGAAAAAGCTCTTGATTGGTACTGAAAGGACTGTTAAGGCACTTAAGATTGGAAAGATTGAGAAGGTTTTTCTTTCCCTGAATTGTCCTGCTAAAGTTAAAGATGATATAAAGCATTACAGCAAGCTTTCGAAGGCCAGTGTATCACAATTAAAATATCCTAATGATGAGCTTGGTGTTTTGTGCAAGAAACCTTATTCTATTTCTGTTCTTGGATTGGTTAAGGGTAAAGCTAAATGAAGATAAAATACGACGCTGATATCTTAAAATATATGTCCCTATTTGAATCATTGACTAGGTCCAAGCTTAAGGACTGCATAGTTAATGAGCGTGTTTTGTTTGTTGTTGAGCCAAACGAGATTGGAAAGGCAATTGGCAAGAACGGCTCTAATGTTCACAGGCTTGAAGGCATACTCAATAAAAAGATAAGGATTGTTGAGTTTAATCCTGATGTGTGCCAGTTTGTCAGGAATATGCTTTATCCATTGCAGGCAACAGAGGTTAATGAAGAGAATAGTGTTGTTACTATTAGCGGGCCTGATACAAAAACAAAAGGACTGATGATTGGAAGGGATGCTAAGAATCTGAATTTTTTGAAAGATATTGTTAAGAGGTATTTCGAGGTTGAGGATATAAAGGTTGTCTGAGTGTAACCTTACGGAAATCTAACATTTCCTAAGGTTCTAAAACCGCTTTGCAGTTTTAGAAACCTTTTTAAACGAAAATCAAATCCTTTCTTTAAAAATGGGCAAGAAATCAAGAGGACTTAACACGGGGAAGAAACTTAAACAGAGAAGAAAGAAGAATAGATGGAAGAGTCAGGTTTATACACGCAAAGCTCTCAAACTAAAGGAGAAATCAGACCCTTTGAAAGGCGCTTCACAGGCAAAAGGGATTGTTCTTGAGAAGGTTCAGTTAGAAGCTAAGCAGCCAAACTCAGCTATGCGTAAATGTGTCAGGGTCCAGCTTATTAAGAACGGCAGGCAGATTACTGCATTTTGCCCAGGCGATGGTGCTACTAAACTTGTTGATGAGCACGATGAGGTAATGGTTGAGTGTATTGGCGGTGCAAAAGGCAAGTCAAAGGGAGACATTCCTGGTGTTAGATGGCAGGTCATAAAGATTAATGACCAAAGTTTAGATGCCTTACTTAGTGGTAAGATAGAGAAGGCACGTAAATAAGTAAAAATGGCAGAAATAAAGGCTTTCAACAGATGGTCAACAGAAGGGATTAAGGTAGTGGACCCTGGCTTGGTTGATTATATTACTTTAGCTCCTAGAATAGTTCCTAAAACAGGCGCTAGATACATTGGCAACAGATTCCACAAAAGCAAGGTGTTTATTGTTGAAAGGCTGATCAATAAGGTCATGGTAGCAGGCCACAAGAGCAAGAAGCACTATAGATCAACTGGCCGTACAACAGGCAAAGCGCAAAATGCTTATGATATTGTTGAAAGGACCCTTAGGTTGATTGAAGCCAGAACAAAGGAAAATCCAATCAAGGTTTTTGTGAAAGCCCTTGAGAATGCTGCACAGCGCGAAGAGATATTAACAATTGAATATGGCGGTGCTAGGTACCCAAAAGCAGTTGAATGCGCTCCACAAAGGCGTATTGATTTAACCTTAAGGCATATGACCCAAGGTGCTTATCATAAAACATTCAATGCTAAAAAGCCAATTGAGGAGTTTTTGGCTGAAGAGATTATCAATGCCTACCATTTAAGCCAGAGTTCTAATGCAATTGCCAAGAAGCTGGAAGTTGAGCGTCAGGCTGATGCAGCAAGATAAGCTGGTTTTTTAATAAAGAATTATTTATTCTTTCCTTTTCCTGAGTTCTTGTCTTTATTTGCTTTACCTTTTGCTGCAGGCGTAATGTTTTGCTCTTCTTCGCTTATTTCTGTGGTCTTGAACTTTCCCTTTGCATTGCTTTGCGCTTTCCTGCCCACAATTTTGAATTTAGTGCCTGTTTTTACAGCTGCTTTTACCTGTGCTTCCAGGGCTTCAAGTTCTTCATCACTTAAGCCTTGTGTAGCCTTTATCTTTGTCTTTGTTTTGTCTTTCCTTGCCCTAACACTAAACTGAGCTCTTACTGTTGAGCCTTCCATAGAGGATACCAGGCCATTAAGCTGGGCCTGCTGTCCAGCTGTCAAACCTTTGGTTTTTAGCCTTATGTTGTTTACTTCTCTCACAAGGGTTTTGTGCTCATTAAGTGCTTCTTCAAGCTCTATTTCATCTGCCAACTCTTCTGCAATGTCACCATTACCAAGCCCCGCTATTTGGCCGCTAACATCATCTATCAGGTCGTCATGCGCTTCCTGTGCTTCCTCTGCTGCTCCAAGCTTTCTTGCAGCTATCATTGCCTGTGTTTCCATAAGCCTTTCACGTGCATGAGCAAGGCCTTTCTTGGCTTTGGCTGACTTGCCTGGTGTCAAAGCCACGTTTATAGCCTCTATTGCACGCTCAAGCCCCCAAAGAGGGTTGTCTGGTGTGATTCCTGCTTCTTCCACTACATTTTCTGGCAGCTCAACAGGCTCTTCCTCACTTACTACATTTATGGTCACTAAATCCATTCCTCCATCTTCAGCAAAAGAAAAAGGCCATATCAGGAGTATTGCAAATAAGAACAGAAAAATTATTTTTTTCATCTTTTCTCTTTTTTACTTTCTCTCTTTCTGGGAGATAATGATATTTAAAGCTTTATTATACTTGCGGAGTACTCAAAATTATTTTTGAATCTCCTCAATAGTCACACATTCCTAAACTTAACACCATAGATAAATATATACTTCCAGGCAAAGCCTTGTTTTCTAAAGACCTCCACATTAAATCCATGGTCCCTAAAGATCTTCTTTATCTTCTTGTCATCTGAAAGCCATTCAATATTCGGGATAAAATCAAAGAATTTATCGTAATCAACAAAGCATATCTTTGCTCCTTTTGCTAAACGTTTGTTTAAGCCTTTTAGCACTTCTCCCATGTGCCTTACATAGCCCAGGTTTCCAACAGAAACAACAGCATGAAGCTTTGGGATTTTTGGATGGATTCTGTACATATGATTTGGGTCATGCATTACCTTGACATGCTTGTGGCCTTTTCTTAGCAATCTTCTTTCTGCAATCGTAATGTCTTTTTCTGAGATATCTGTTGCATATATCTTTCCCTGTTTGCCTACTTTTTCTGCTAAGTGCATTGTTAATGTCCCAACAGAACAGCCAAACTCTAAGATTGTTTTTCCTTTTACATCTCCAAGCAAGTCAACTGCTCTTCTTCTTACATGTTTTGGCATTATAAAGTCCTCAAAAAACAATGCAAGGTATGCAACTGAATTGTTTGTTTTTCTTACAGCTCTTGGGCTGTAGTACATCTCTAGCAAGAAATACAAAGGTATTCCAAGCAAGATGAATGATATGCCTAAGTTCAATAATCTAGAAGCACCTGGAGTATCTATAACCCAGTAAGCTATTAATGCTAAGTTTACCAGTACTATAATTATTGGGCCTATTTTTCCAAAAGGCACCCTATAATATCTTTTTATTTCTGGCTTTCTTATCCTTAGTATGACTACACTAAATACTACTGCAGCATACATCAGGAGCACAACAGGAACTAGCAAGAGTAATAAGGTTTCATAAGAGCCAGCTCCTGCAAACACAATTATGCTTGAAAGGATTGCCTGGAAAACTATTGCATGATGTGGTGTGTTGTATGTTGGGTGTATCTTTGCTAATTGGCTTAGGAAAAGCCTATCCCTTGCCATAGCTAGTATCAACCTCGGTGCTGAAACAATCCAACCTGCAACAGAGCCAATAATTGCTAAATAGACCATTAAAGTGAATATTGTTTCTCCTATATTACCATAGTATAATCTCCCTAAGTCTACCAAAGGAGCTGATGCTTTGCCAAATACTTGCCAGTTAATAGAGCCCAAAGAGGTTGCTACAAAGCCTAAGGCTATAATTCCAATAATTATTGTTGATATGATTAATGCTCTTGGCATTACCTTTTCTCCGTCTTTTGTTTCTTCTGCTAAGAACGTAGCTGTTTCCCATCCAAAGAAGGTTTCTGCTATGAAGAATACAGCAACAAAGATTGCTGACATCGGAAATACAAAGAAAGGCATGAAGTTTCCTGCTTGTGACTGGAATATTCCTGGTGCCATAAGCCCAAATATTGTTGCTAAGGTGATGAATGCGAATGCTACTAACATTACTGCACTTGTTTTCATTCCTTTGTATGCAATGTAGTTAAAGACTAATATGAAGAACAATGACAAAGGTATCTTTACCAATGGTGCATGGAATGGCAACAGATATTGGATTGCTCCTACAACCAGCATTGCAATTGTTATGTTTCCAGCCATTAAAGTAGCCCAGCCTATTATGAATGATGCGAAACGTCCATAAGCATGCTTGCAGAACTCATAAACACCACCTGCCTTTGGAAACATTGACGTTAATTCTCCAAAGCACATTGCTATATATACTGAGATTAAGGCCATTATTGCCCATGAAATCAAAGAAGCAGGCCCTGCGTGCCTTGCACCAACAGCTGGCAAGAAGAAGATTCCTGTGCCCATGATGCTGTTTATAGTAATTAATAGGATAGTTGGATAATTAAGTACTTTCTTTAGTTCTGGCATATAGTGATTCTAGAACAAGGTATATAAAAAGTTATCGAATTCAATAATAAAAAAAGAAAAAATTAATTGAACTGCGCCAAGCAGTTCGCTCTAAAACCTTCACTAACCTGATCGCACAAGGCTTTATCTCCCTTGTTCACTGCTTCAATTGTATAACAGTTGTCATTTACATCCTGCTCTGACATCTCTGGGTTTGCAGCTTTTGCTTCATACTTGCATTCACTGATGCTCACATCAGGGATAAAATCCACCTTGTCTGCTGATAGTTTCTGCCCTTCCTGTTTTTGTGCGCATCCTGCTAGTGCAATTAGGGTCATGATGAAGATTGTTGTTAAGATTGCTTTTTTCATTTTTCACCTCAACACTTACCTGGGTGCTTGCTGCACCACCAGTCTGGCTTACCAGAGCCTTGCTGTCCTGCTTCTAGCTCTCTTGAATCTGGCTCTGAATCACCTACATCTTCTATATTATCGCCGTCATTATCAGTGTCAAGCGCGTCAACAATTCCGTCCATGTCGCTGTCTGTGTTCTCTAAGTCAGCTTTTTCTTCTCCTGCCGTTGCTACCACACCATTAATCTGGCAGTCAGGACTCCATCCTGTTTGTGATACCCAGACATTCTCTGTTCCAGGTGTGCATCCCCATTTGTATTCTCCGTTGTTGTCTCCTGGCTTGCAGTATAGTGCCTCTTCACAAGTACATCCCCAACCGATCTGTTCATCTAATGGATGATGGTTGGCTCTGAGCCCTACAAAGGCATCTGGCGGGGCAGGCAATGCTATGTTAACGCATTTATCCAGCTCATCACAAACTCCGTCATTATCTGCATCAGGACAAGGGGTTTCTGGTAGGTCTCCCAAACCAGGCAGGCCGAACACGCTTTCATCCCAGACATTGGCAAAGTCCCATGTATCCATTGGAGCATTGTCATTGTCATAGAAATAACCTAAAGGCTCGCTGTTCTGATCACATGCATGATTCTCATTGCCTACGCATTGGGTTGCGCTGTCAGCTGGGTCATCATACCAGTAATCATTGGTAATTGTGCCTGCATTATTTCCAACCAGGCCCCCAGTGTTTGTGGTGCCAGTTACACTGCCAACACTGAAGGAATCACTGATAGTTCCTAAGTTGGTTCCAGCTGCGCCACCAACATTAGTGCTGCCGATTACATCGCAGGCAGAGTATGCATTACTTATAGTACCACTAGCATCATTGTAACCAGCCAAGCCGCCAACATTATCACCAGTTGGAGCATTTACAGCTCCTACTACGTAGACATCACTGATTGCACCAGCATTATAGCCTCCAAAGCATCCGATGTTGCTGCTGCAGGTGCTGGTCAGAGGACTAAGTATTTCAAAAGAAGACGTTGTTATGCTACCATAATCAGCATTCTGGCCTACGAAACCACCAGTATCATAGCAGCCTGTTACAGTGCCGCTACCATAAGAGTTGGTTATAACGCCTGATAGATCATTCTCTCCAACAAAACCGCCTGTTAATCCATCGCCAATTACTTCAACATTAAAAGCATTGCAGTTGTCAATATCGATCGCAGCATGACCGATAAAACCACCAACATATATGCCACCCTCTACAATAACATTGGTGGAATTAGAATTTTGGATTAATGGCTGTGTTCCAAAACCCCGACCGACTAATCCTCCGACATATCCATTACCAGTTATATGGCCAGTAGCATAAGAATCGCTTATAAGAGAATTAGCTCCACTTAATTCTCCTATTAATCCACCAGCAACAGCACCCCCTAGGGTGGTTACTGTAGAGTCGGCATAGGAATTAGTTATAATTCCTCCACTCAAATAACCAACTAAGCCGCCTACATAAGCCCAACCACCTGCGGTTGTGGTTGAGTCTACAGTGCCAAGAGCATGGGAGTCATCAATAGTAGCATAGTAATGGCCAACTAAGCCGCCAACATACTGGTTGCCTGTTACGCTGCCATCAAAATATGAAGAAGTGATGACAGTGTTGGAAGGATAATTCATTTCACCGCCCTTGCCGACTAATCCGCCAACATAGTTATTGCCTTGCACAGTGCCAGTGGCATAGGAATTAATTATTTGACCAGTAAGGCCAGCTGTTCGCTCAAAATTTCCAACTAAGCCGCCAACATAGTTATTAGAACCAACCACATCAGCGATAGCATAAGAATTGCTTATGATACCGCCCTGTGAATGTATTCCGACTAAGCCACCAAGCTTGTTGTCTCCTGTACCACTACAATCCACTGCACCCTCAAAATGAGAGTCATCGATATCTCCGAAATTACTGCCAACTAAGCCGCCAACACTAGAAGCAGAACTATGGACATTACCGGTTGCGTAAGAATGCAAGATATTACTACCAGTGGCAGCCTGTCCAACTAAGCCGCCAGTATACATTCCACCTCTAATATTGCCGGTTGTATGATAACAGGTATCTATTGTTGCTTTACTATAGCCAACTAAGCCGCCAACATTGGCATATGTTCCACCGTCTATACTGATAGTGGAATGAGAATTAACAATGCTTGATGTATCTTGGTTAACCCTTCCTACCAAGCCTCCCGTAAACGAGGCTGAGTTGGTTATAGTACCAGTAGCATATGAAGTAGTGATAGTAGAATCACCACCAACACTTCCAACTAAGCCGCCAACATTGCTTCTAGAATTCGTATCAGGGCCGCTCATAACTATATTGGCTGTTGAATAAGAATCGCTAATAGAACCAGGGTTTACGGAGCCAACTAAGCCGCCAACAGTGCTACCAGTAGGAGCCATATTGCCTGTTGAATGAGAATTGCTGATAGAACCACCGGCTACGTTACCAACTAAACCTCCAATAATCTGACTACCATCTAGATTGCTAGGTGCTGAATCAGAATAAGAAAGACTAGCTCCTGTATCCAACAATCCTATCAAACCGCCAACTGAGTGCCCATTTCCAATTATATTGCTTCCAGTTGAATGGCAATGATGGACATTAGAGTTATCATCAGCATATCCAACTAAACTACCAAGCCAAATATTACCATGAACCTCTGCGTTTTCCATAACAACATTCTTTATTTCAGCCCTAGTAAAGCCAAATAAACCCTGCGCATTAGCAGCGGGCCTATTGATGTAAAGTCCGGTTATCTTATGGTTTTGTCCGTCAAAGACTCCTGTGAATGGTGTATTAGCATCGGGACCAATAGGCTCGAATCCTTCTCCAAGATTCCAGTTAACAGTGTCAGAGCAATCAATGTCATTCATCAAAATGTAATGTGCGCCTAAATCCAGTTCTACAGCTTGCAACTGCTCGCAGCTTCTTATCTGGTATGGACTACCTGCTGTTCCATCTCCAGCCATAAGCACAACATTTAGGTCACTGCTGCAAACTGCAGTGCCATCCTGGGTTCCGTCATTTGGAGTTACACAAGCACTCCATACCTCTCCAACACTAGTTTCTTCGCTGACAATTGTTTCTGGTGTGTTTTGGTAGAGAGCTTGAATCTGCTCTGAACTTAAAGCTCTCTTGAATATCTTTACTTCATCTATTGCTCCATCTAAATAATTGCTAGAGCCATCATTAGAGCCTATGTTGCCTGCTAGGCTTGCGGAAGTAAAGGTACCTGCACCAGTATAGGTCTTATCAAGAACACCATCTATATACATCCTGAGTTCATTAGCTGATACGTCTCTAACTCCAACTATATGATGCCAAGTGCCGTCAGCCAACTCACTATGTGTATTTGAAACTACTGTCGAGCTCACTATAGCAAATCTAGCCCTGTGATCGCCAAGAGAAGCGCCTCTTTTAAGGTAAAAATTTATCTGGCTACTGCCACCTAAATCGACGATATAGCTACTATCAGTTGTTATAGTCGTGGTTTTTACCCATGCAGAGATTGTAATGTCACCCTCGTTGTAATAAGTAGTGGCTGGAATGGTGATTGTATCATCAATACCATCAAAGTCATAAGCCCCTCCAACATAACCACCAGTTGGGTTCCATGTTGCTCCATTTACTGTTCCATCATTGCTGCTGCCTGAATAGTCAACTGCTGTTGTGCTTTCATCACCAGCATGGCCTTCAAAAGGCATGTTTAAAGCTGCAATTGAAGCTCCGTCTTCCTTCCAGTTGATTATTCCACTTGTTGCAGTCCCTGCTAAAGTATAAGAAACAGTAAGGTCTTCGGCTATTGAATCTGTTCCATAGGCTGAGCTGAGAACAACATTATTCACCTCAGGGCATATCCCTACATCTGTAGCTCCATTGCAGTCATTGTCTAAACCATCGCAACTTGCTTCAGTTACTTCATAACCAAGAACACTTGAATAATCGTCTATCCATCCGCTAGCGCCAGCGCATGTTTGTGTTGAACCGACACAGACTCCATTTTGCTTTGAGTTTAGGGGTGCTGCAAGGTCTTCATCAATTGAGGCATCACACTCGTTATCCACTCCATCGCAAACCTCTGTTGCTCCTGAATTTATGCAGATTGCGCATGTTGAAGTCAGGACATTACAATTTACAGGGTCTACTGGACAGCCTGATTCACCAGTTGTATCATCATCGCAATCTACATCTCCGCACTCAGGTTCTACGACATAACCATCTCCATCATTGTCAGTTCCAAGGAAATCAGCTCCTGAACAATCCTGGTCTATTCCATCGCATGGTACATCTGTTTCTCCTGGATTGATGGCAGTAGTTGTGTCATCGCAATCTCCAGAGTCATATCCTAGTACAGCACAGTATGCTTTTTGGTAGAGTGCAAGCTCAGTTGAATAATAACCATCGCCATCTCCATCGCAAACAGATTCGCAATCTAGGTCAGGTGTTCCGTCGCAGTTATTATCTAAGCTATCATAACCTGTTTCATCAGAACAGCTTTCAGGTACAGCTCCCTGGAATGGGTCGCATGTGTCAACTGGTACTCCTCCCTGGCAGATATTTGTTCCTGTATTACCAGCACACTCACCAACACCGCATGTTGTTGATTGGCCATACCAAGTTTCATCTGAGCCGTCTGCAGTTGTTTCATCGCAATCGTCATCCAATTGATTGCAAACTTCTTGTTCTCCTGGGTTTCTATCTGCATTGCCATCATCGCAGTCTATTTCTGTGCCGCAACCTGGCTGGGCATAATAATTATCACTATCATCATCTGTGCAAATAAGCAAAATCTCAAGAGTATTGCTGCAAACCTCAGTACCATCCTTGGTTCCGTCATTTGGAGTAATGCAAGCCTGCCAGATATCTCCTGGATTAGTTTCCTGGCTGACTAATAAGTTGTCATTTTGTAGAGATTCAAGTAATGGGTTTGGTAGTGCTAGTTGCCCAGAAGACAGGGCTTGGTCGTAGATTCTTAATTCATCAATTGCTCCACTGAACGGCCAAGTAGAAGTAGGACTTGAATGGTCATATCTTCCAATCAAAAGAGATGGACTTGTAGGTCCAATAGTCCCTGTATATGTGCTTTGT
>JAHWIK010000021.1 GCA_019322485.1 Candidatus Woesearchaeota archaeon | reverse complement strand
TATGCATTCAATAAAAAATAAGGTGGTAAAATGACAAGTCCAAAAGAGCTTAAGTATTCAAAAAAACATGAATGGGTAAAGTTAGAGGGAGATGCGGCTATAGTTGGAATTAGTGATTTCGCACAGCAGCAATTAACAGATATCGTCTTTGTAGAGCTTCCTGAAAAAGGAAAAAAAGTTGAAAAAGACAAGCAATTAGCTGTTGTTGAATCAGTAAAATCTGTTTCTGATGTTTTTTCGCCAGTATCTGGAGAGCTAGTTGAAGCAAATGAAGAGCTTGCAAACACTCCAGAAGTTGTAAACCAAGACCCTTACGGAAAGGGGTGGATTGCAAAGATTAAGTTAAGCGATAAATCAGAATTAGACAGCTTAATGTCTGCCGAAGAATATGAGGGTTTTATCAAAAAAGAAGGTCATTAGATGAATTTTGTACCTAATACCAAACAAGAACAAGAAGGCATGTTAAAAGAGGTTGGAATATCGTCGATAAAAGAATTGTTCAAGGATATTCCAGAACAGGTAAGAATAAACAAACTAAATCTTCCAAAGGGGCTTTCTGAGCTGGAATTAAAAAATTATATGCTGGAACTCAGCAGAAAAAATAAAAAACTAACCTGTTTCTTGGGTGCGGGTTCTTATAATCATTTTACTCCGGCAATTGTCAGCCATTTGATATCAAGATCAGAGTTCTACACAGCCTACACCCCTTACCAGCCAGAGATAAGCCAGGGAATTCTGCAAGCAATCTATGAATACCAGACAATGATTTGTGAGCTTACAGGAATGGATGCTGCAAATGCCTCAATGTATGATGGTGCATCTGCTTTAGCTGAAGCATGCATAATGGCTGCAAACATTACAAGAAGAAAAGAAATGCTTATTTCAAAAACAATCCATCCAGAATACAGGCAAACAGTAAAAACTTACTGCAATGCTCATGATTTTGACTATAAAGAGATTGATTTTAGCGACGGAATTACATCAACTGATAAGTTAAAGAACGAAATATCTGAGAAAACAGCCGCAGTCCTGCTCCAAAATCCAAATTTCTTTGGGTGTATTGAAGATTTACAAAAAATTGAAAACATTGTTCATGAAAACAAAGCAATTTTTGTTGTTTGTGTTGCTGAACCAACCTCTTTAGGCCTGCTAAAAAGTCCAGGAAGCCTTAATGCAGACATTGTGGTAGGAGAGGGCCAGAGTTTTGGCAATCCAATGAACTTTGGTGGCCCTTATCTTGGTATAATTGCTGCAAAAAAGCCGTACATGCGCAATGTTCCCGGTAGAATTGTTGGAAAAACAGTTGACTTGGATGGTAAAGAAGGGTTTATGCTGACTTTACAAGCTCGCGAGCAGCATATTAGACGTGAAAAAGCATCATCAAATATCTGTTCAAATGAAGCTTTGTGCGCATTAGCTGCTACTATCCATCTAGTTGCTTTAGGAAAAAACGGTGTTAAGGAAGCAGCTGAGTTATCATTACAAAAATCACACTATGCATTGGAGAAATTAAAAGAAAATGGTTGTGAAGAAGTCTTTTCCAAGCCGTTTTACAATGAGTTTGTTGTTAAAGTTAAAGATTGCCGGAAAGTTAAGGAAGAATTATTGAAAAATAACATCCTCGGTGGATTGGATTTAGGGCAATATTATGATGAACTGAAGAATTGCTTATTGTTTTGTGTAACTGAAATGAATACCAAGGAGGAAATAGATAAGTTAGTATCAATAATAAAGAATCAATAAAATGGATTTAATCTTTCAAAAATCAAAAAAAGGAAGAAAAGGATACAGCTTGCCTAAATTAGATGTTCCTAAGAAAGAAATTCTCCCAAAAGAGCTTCTTAGAGAATCAATTGAATTGCCAGAAGTAAGTGAAATAGATATTGTAAGGCATTATACTGCTCTATCGAGGAGAAATCACGGCATAGATAACGGATTTTATCCTCTTGGCTCCTGTACAATGAAGTACAACCCTAAAATAAATGAGGATATTGCAAAACTTTCAGGCTTTACAAATACTCATCCATATCAAGATGCGCAAGGCTGCTTGCAATTAATGTATGAATTGGAAAGAGCTTTATCAGAAATAACTGGAATGGACAAATTTACTTTGCAGCCAGCTGCAGGCGCGCATGGTGAATTAACTGGTTTAATGCTCGTAAAGGCTTTTTTCAAGAATAAAGGCGAAAAAAGAACCAAGATAATAACGCCAGACTCGTCGCATGGGACAAATCCAGCTACATCAACCATGTGCGGATTTGAAACCCTAACACTAAAAAGCAATTCAAAAGGACAGGTTGACCTTGAAGACCTAAAAAGAGAACTTACACCAGATGTTGCTGCTGTTATGCTGACTGTTCCAAACACATTAGGGATATTCGAAGAAAAAATCCTAGAAATAACAAAATTAGTGCATGACAATGGCAGCTTAGTCTACATGGACGGCGCAAATATGAATCCAATGCTCGGCATTGCAAAGCCTGGTTTAATGGGTGTTGACATTCTACACCTTAATTTACACAAAACATTCTCAACACCGCATGGTGGTGGTGGCCCTGGCTCAGGTCCAGTAGGAGTAAAGAAAGAGCTTATCCCTCTTCTGCCAAATCCAAGCATAGAAAAACAAGGAAAAAAGTATAAATTTGTCAATAATGAAAAGTCAATCGGAAGGTTAAAGGCATTCTACGGCAACTTTGGTGTAATGGTTAAGGCTTACACGTACATAAAAGCCCTTGGTGCAGAAGGCCTAAGAAGAGTCGGAGAAGCATCTGTGATAAATGCAAATTATATGAAAGAGAAGCTAAAAAAACATTATGAACTGCCTTATAACAACAGCTGCAAGCATGAGTTTGTTTTATCTGATAAAGGAATGCCAAATGATGTAACAACAAATGATATCGCAAAGAGGTTGCTAGACTTTGGATTCCATGCACCAACAGTCTATTTCCCCCTTATAGTTCATGGTGCAATAATGATAGAGCCAACTGAAACAGAAAGCAAGGAAACAATGGATTCATTCATAGAAGCCATGCTCAAAATAAAAGAAGAAGCAGAAAAAACTCCAGATTTAGTTAAGAATGCTCCCCAAAACCTGCCAGTTAAAAGATTAGATGCAGTAAAAGCAGCAAGACAGCCAGATATTATGTGGCAGAGATGATTTCTATCTAACAAAAGCAGAAATTATATTTATCAATATCAAACTCAAAAAGAATAGGCTGATATAAGTGAATATTTTCTGGGCTTTTTCTTTCTTAAGAAACTTTCCTAATGCGAGATTTAACATCCTGCCTCCGTCTAAAGGGCCTACAGGAACAAGATTAAACAGCCCAATTCCAAAGTTAAGCACATAAAGCCAGAAAAGCAAACCATACCTGCCTGGAGAGCCTGTAAACCATAGAATAACTTTGGCTGTGGCCATGCCATATCTTCCTACAAAAGCCTCATCCATCTCTGAATTTTGCTGGACATAAACGCCAAGATAAGAACTATTTCCATTATCAGGATTATGCGTGAGGGTTACATTATAACTTCCCTTATCCGTAACAATAAAAACAGCATCACCAGGAGTCTTATTCTGCAGTATTCTTGAGAAATTGTAAAGATAGTTTATCTCTATGCCGTCCATCTCGCGCACTATCTCTCCTTTGCTCATGCCAGCATCCTCAGCAGGCAGGGTCATATTGTTATTATCCCTGATAAAATCATTTATACGCACGCCATTAAAATCAAGAACAGCCTGTATAAGCGGAGCGCCCAAAAAGATTAAGACCAGCAAGAACAAAATACCTAATACCACATTTGAAAACGGGCCTGCTGCAAAAACGCTCAACTGTTCTCTACGCGGCCTCTTCACTATTTTCTTTTCATCAGGCTCTACAAAAGCTGCAGGAATAACTGGAACAAAGATGCCTAAGAACGCTAATCCGCTGGATTTTATCTTTAGATTATAAGCCCTTGCCACAACACCATGGGAAAACTCGTGAACAGTTGCTATGATAAAAATAGAGAGTATCCAGTAAAAGAATGGAACATAAAACGCACCCTTGACCTTAAAAGGAAGCACCAAGCCTACACCAGGAGCAGCAGCTGGAGTAACAAAAAGCTGATAAATATTCTTCATCAATGCAAAAGAGATGAATATCATCCCGAAAAAGCCAAGAACAACTCCGGCATAGGCAAACCCCTTGATAATTTTTGGGTGTTTTTTTGCCATAGAATTCATCAAATTTAATCCAACCTTTGTCCTGTAAAGAACAAAATAAAGGGCTGGGAAAAGAATTTTCTGCAACTGGACTTTCCTGCGCTGGACAAGCAGAAATAAACCCATTAAAAGAAAAAAGATTATGGCAGCAATAATTTGTGAATCCATTTAGACCCTTATTTCTTTCTTACTGACCTAAAAACCTTTGCCTTGCATTTCCTGCAATGCACCTTGCCAGCAGATATCTTCATTGGAGATGACTTTATCTTAGTGCCACACTTCTTGCAAACAAATATACCATGAAATTTTCTTGCTTCAGCTTCAGGGAACTTTACCATTCATATCACTCTGATTTAACTTGTTTCATTACCTTATCATTAAGTATTACCCAATAAAGCACATTACAGCCTTCAACAACCTGCCCTTTTAGCTCTTCTGGTATCTTAAGGTCAAACGTTTCATAGGTTTCTGAATCCATCACATTAGCTGCATCGCCATTGATAGAAAGAACCTGAGCACTTTTTTTCTCAACTATTGGAACCTCAATATTATCATGGCCTGGCATAACAACAATACGCTTCTTTTCATCTATAAGACCAACAGCACTTAACCTTACCTTTGCATGACCATGCTTTCCTGGCCTTGATGTCTGCGTATCTGAAACCCTGCATGCAGCACCTTCTATAACAACATAATTTCCTTTTTGTAAGCTGCCAACACTAGCCATCTTTGTTGCCATAAAATCACCTTATTTAGTAACTGCTAATTTTATATCAGACGCCTTCACAGTCTTCCTTCCAGCGTGGCTTGCAAGCCTCCAAGCCCTCTCAGCAATATCTTCTGCTTTTTCTTCTACTATATTTTTCAAAGCAGTCTTGGCTTTATCAGAAACCCTTATATCGGGTCCACCAACCTTCTTAATTATCTTTTCCATGGCTGCCAAAGGCAGTAATTTAACATTAGCCATAAAATCACCTTATTTTTTGATTTTAAATTGATTTTATCTTTTTGATGGAAAAAACCTTGATATTTAAAGCTTTTGAATCAAGGAAAGGATAATAAGCGCCTAAATAGGCTGTTCCGCCTAACCTGCCTCCTTGGTGCCCTCAATGTTTTAAGCCTTCTTTCCACTTGCTGCTGATTCTCAAACTCTTTTTCTTTCTTTTTAAAATGGCCTGTATGATGGTAATTCCTTCCATTCTTATTAACGAATTTGTATTTCTTGTGAAGCATCTCATGATACATCACATAGTCAAGCAAATCAATATCTTTAAGGGCAGAACTTATTGATATTGTGTCAGAGCCATATTCATAACTCCCAAGCCTGTTTGAGGAGTTATGCCATACAAGATTTGGCTTTTCAATCATCCCATAGAAATACCTTTCATTTACCCTGTCGAATGACTTCTCAAGAAACTCATCAGTTTTTGTTTTTGGTGCTGCTAATTCTGCCTTTTTAATAAAGATATTATACAGGTCCATGTTAGAGGTTCTTCGTTTATCCTTGATTACCTTCACCAATAATTCCTGTATGAGGCCAATCTGGATTTCCTTGCTCACTGACCTCCATTTTTTACTCATATGAAAAAAAAGGGTTTTCCCCCTAAACCTGACATTTGCATTATATGGCTTAAATTTCGCAGAATACTTAAGAGAAAAATTATAGTTTAATTCTTTATCAGGATAAAGCTCCTTAAAGGCTCTCTCAACTAGTTTCATTTGACTTCGTATCTCAATATAGCAGCCACTTTTCCAATGTCCCTTAACTGCACCCCTTCCCTGGTCTCTGTCGAGATTATCTTAACTGTAGTCCCTACAACGCCTGCTTCTTTCTCAAACCCATCTATCTTTTCATCTTCCAAGTCTTCTGATAAGAGTAATGTATCAACTGCCCCCAGCTTTAGGTTTTTCATAACCTCTGCTTCACCATAAGATACTATTCCAGGCTGTTTGCTGAGCAGGTCAAAAAACCTGCTCATTATTTTCTTTTCGCCAGCAATCTCTTCCTGCGCTAAAACATCCTGGCTTTTATCGACAAGTTCCTGCAAGCCAAAGTCTCCTGTATAACTAAGGTCTTTGACTGCTATTATCTTTTTCTTTAGCTCAGTAGGGACGTTCCCAAGCTCGATAAAATCATGTTTTGTTGGGCCTGGCCCACCAACTATAATGCCTTTAAGGCCTTTTAATCCTAAGAATTGTTCTTTCATATATTCCGAAACTTTCCTATAATGGCCTTTTGCAGCTAATTCTCTGTTTCTAGCAAATCTTGCAGCAGACTGGCCGCCTGCCTTAAACTTTCCAGGAACCTCTGAATGGGTTTTGAGCAAAGGTATGATTGTTTTGCCTTTAAGAAAAGCAATGTTTGCATCACGCATGTCAATAACAACTAGGCCGTAAACCTCTTTTACTTCTAACATATCTATTAACAAGTCTAAAACAAATTCTTTATCGCATCTGTATATCCGCGTCTTAAGGGGCACAGGCGGCTCAATACTCCAAACCTTAAAATCTTCCTGGCCCTCCCGCTTTGCAACATTGCCGGAAAAAACAGCCAAGCCATGAGAAGGTGTTCGCTTAAACAGCCTTAAATGCTGTATCATCTTTTCAAGAGCAGTTATTACATTCTTCCTGGTAGAAGCAGATTTAATGTTAGTTGCTGTACCCTGCTCCTGGCTTAAGTGGTTTATAATCTTATTCATATCATAACCAGCAGGAATATAGACACTAACCAATTCAGTATGCCTGCCCCTATGTAATTCTAGCTCCTTTATGAACTTTTTCAGTTCATATTTCTGTTTTTCAGTTAGTGTCATTTTAGTTTTAAGGAAATGCAGGGGTTTATAAATATTGTCAATAAATAAAGGAAAACATACAAAAATGCAAAAGCATTTTTGATGTTCTAAATTGCCTTCGGCAATTTAGAAACATTTAAAAATGGTCTCTATTTCTCCTCTCTAATCTGGGGCTATAGGGTAGCTTGGACTCATCCTTTCTGGTTTGGGACCAGACGACCCCGGTTCAAAGCAGCAGCCCTAAATCACACTCAAATGGGCACTGGAGAAAGTCCGGGTAGCCCCATTTATTAAAGATAAACAACAAAAAGTATCAATTTTAAAAATCAATAGAAAAATAATAATAAATCTGATTTTTGCCTTAAGTCTACTATAAAGCAAAAATCATCCGCAGTCACTCCCTTAAACTATAGGTTAAAGGAAGGCAAGTGGATGAAAATTCCTTTGTAGTGGTTGTGAAAGGAATTTTCAGATTTAATTGTTAATGATAATTCAAATTAATCAAAAATGCCAATAGAAAAAAAACTCAGTTCTATAAAGAGGTTTGGTCCTCGCTATGGACGAAAGGTCAAGGAAAAACTGGCCAAAATAGAAGAAGAGCAGCGTAGGCTGCATAGGTGTCCATATTGTAGCCATACCAAGGTTAAAAGATTAGCTGCAGGCATATGGTACTGCAGGAAATGCAAAACAAAATTTACTGGCAAAGCTTATTCAGTAAAGAAAAAAATAAGATTTGAAGAAGAAGCTGGTGGGGAAAGCTAAAATGGTTGAATACAAATGTTTTGATTGTAATAAAAAGGTAGGTGCAGATTATCTAAGAAAGAAAGTCAGATGTCCATATTGCGGCAGTAAGATGTTATTCAAGCCAAGGAATACAATAACCAAAGTGAAGGCAAGATAAAATGGCAGATATTTCAAAAGAAACCGAACAAAAGATTGCGCAATTGCAGCTAATGGAGCAAAACCTGCAAAGTTTCCTGATGCAGAGGCAGCAATTCCAATCCCAGCTTATTGAGGTTGAATCAGCTTTAAAGGAACTTGAGACAGCCAAGGAAAGCTATAAAATAGTAGGCAATATAATGGTTAACACATCAAAAGATGACTTAAAAAAGGACCTGGAAGAAAAGAAAGGTATTCTGGAGTTAAGGATAAAGTCCCTGGAAAAGCAGGAAACACAGATCAAGGAAAAGGCATCGAAAACACAGGCTGAAGTTCTTGAGAAGATAAAAGAAAAGTGATTAAGATGGTTGGGAAGAAGCAGGTAGACCAGGTAATTGAATTCTTATCCGATTTGAAGGAAGAGAGTGGCGTTCCCAAGAATGTAAAGTCAAAGATTCAGGAGATAATAAACAGCTTGCACGACCGCAGTGATATCTCAATCAAGATAAATAAGGCCCTGACAAACCTTGAAGAAATCGCAGATGATGCAAACATGCAGTCATACACAAGAACCCAGATATGGAATGTTATTTCTTTGTTAGAGAAACTAGCCTGTTAATTCTTTTTCTTGCTCTAAATACTCTTCCTTGGTTATTCTGTTGGTGATATAATCTATCTGCAGTTCTTTTAATGGGTCATCCAAATCCCTTATACTTATGAGAATAGCGCTTTCTGTTTTTTGTGTTCTCGTCTGAAAGAATCGAAAAGTTTATATAAGGTACATATTAAGTATGTAATCGTATGTAGTTAAAAAGGTGTTAATCATGAAACAAAGAGTTACTCTAACAATAGACAAGGATTTGCTTGGCTGGTTAGACGGCAAAGTTGATGAGAAGATATTCGCGAATAGGAGCCATGGCTTGGAATTCTTGGCTAAGAAAAAGAAGCAAACTATAGTACTGTAAATAAAACATGAAGGAAACAAACACAGTAACGCTAGATCTTGAAACCCTGGAGTGGGTTGATTCTATGATAGATGAGAAAGTCTTTGCAAATAGGTCTCATGCTTTTGAATATCTCATAAAGAGAAAAATGGTTGAAAGAGAACATGGAAGAAGGAAATAGAAAAGAATCTGGAAGGAGAAATGTTCTTGATAAAAGTATTAGATTTTATCTAAACCTAGCTCTTATTGGCATTCTAATTATCCTTGTATTTTCTTTAATAATAAGACCAATTATTATTGGTTATGTTACAGGTGAACGCGAATATCAGTATAGTGATGACCTGGGGGTTGTTGTTAATGAAACAACAGAATACATGTGGCTGCCAGAGCATGAAGGTGACTTAAGCTCAATAAGGATAAGCGGTAACTTAATCGGCTCAGCTAAGGTATACATCGAGAGCGGGGGAATTAGATATCTAATATATGATAGTTCACAAGAAGGTATTGCAGGCATAACTGGCTATGATGTAGCCATAGCAGCTTTAGAAGACCAAATCAACCAGTCAACCAATGAAACAGTTAATCAAAGTAATGAACTGATAGAAAATTTAACGTCAGCCTTGGTTAATGAAACGCCAAGCCAAATCAATGACACAATAGAAAATGAGACATCAATAAACGAATCAATAGAAACAAATCAGTCAATATTAATTAATGAAACAATAAATCAGAGTGAATTAATAGAGAATGAAACAATTGAATTAATTGATGAGACTGTAATCAACGAAACAATAATAAACGAAACTGAAGAAAAACATATTGAGATAAAATTAGAGTATAATTCTGGAACAGATTTTGACCCTGACGATGACGGCATAGAAAGCATAGAGGGGGGTGTTATTGACTTTACTGTTAAGAACAGCTTATTCAACTGGGATATCAATGAGTCTAAACTTTGCACGCGCTGGGAAACCTATTCCAGGGAAAACAAAGAATCAACTGTAATTTGTTATGGTAACGACGAATGCTGCAACTTTGTTGGTGTGCAGCCATACCAGCCAAACTGGAATGAGACATTATTCCTTAATTACGGCAGACATGGCTCAACAGAAAATAATATTGTTTATGCGCATGTGGTATACTTTGACTACAGTGAAGACCTTAGAGAACTAGATGCGCAGGTTTCAGATGTCAGTGACCTAAGAGCTGTGTTCAAGTCATCAATTATCAGCTTCAAGAATGTCTGCCTGGAAACATGCTCACTAATCAGCTTTGGCAAAGAACCATACAAATTAATATTCGAGCTTGAAAACAAATCCAAACTTGAGCTGGATAAAATAACCTATTCTATTAAAGTCAAAAATAAGAGGCCAGTCTTCAGCCACATCCCTAACCAGGAAATTATCAAAAACACGAACTTAACAATTAACCTAAGCAAATATGCTTACGACCCAGATGGAGACAATTTAACATTTACTTATTATTTGCCAAAAAACATCACCATAAGCCTAGAAGATGATACTTCAACTATAATTCCAGACATTAACCTCACTGGCATCAGATATTCATACTTCATAGCAAACGATTCCAGAAGTATAGCTATCTCTAATGTATTTAAGGTAGAGGTTGTTGAAAGAAAACAAGTAAAGATTGCTCCTAAGATAAAGGACGCTAAAGGCCGCTCAGTAAGAGCCAATATAAAATTCATTGATAATGAGACAAAGCAACTAAAGCTCCAAAAAGAGATTGGTCCGGAGATAAATATAACAGAGGAACCAGAACTTGAGGAAGGCGTATACGAAATAAGAATAGAGCCTGAAGCTCATCCTGTAAATAAGATAGTGTTCAAAGAAATCCACATAAAAGAGAATCTGACAGAATTGGTTGGTTTGGATGATGCCCCTGAAACAGGAGACTTTATTGAAGTCTACGCAATTGACCCGACAAAGATTAATTTCACAGAAGCAGAAGTAACTGCAACAGCCAAAGGAACAGAGCTATACAAATGCAAAGACTGGAACTTTACAAGCCAAAGCTGTTATGGAGAATGGATAAAACTAATGGACATAACTCCAGGGCAGGAATATTCCTTTAACCTTACACCAGAAGACCCTGGTTTAGCAGAACTTGGTGGTGTTTTCTTTGATGGTTTTGAATCAAATAGCCTAGCAACAAACAACTGGACTACCTCTGGTGCTGGAGCACCTTGGGCAATCTCTACAATAGACCCATATGCAGGCACTTATCTAATAAGAACTGATGATACAGATGCAGTAAGCCTGATAGAAACAACAATAAGTACTGTCTATTATGCAAATATCACTCTAAGCTTCTACTATGAAGCAAACGGATTAGATACAAAGGATGGTGAATACTTTGCAGCCCAGTGGTATAATGGCACAGGCTGGGCAACAGTACTTAACATAACATCAACGAGTGGATGGGCCCTATTCAATCAGACTCTGCCAAGCCAGGCTTCAACAAATCCAAACTTTAAGATAAGATTTATATGTTTCTCAGGCAGAAATAACGAGGAATGCAAGGTAGATAATGTACAGGTAGATGGCAGGGTTTACGAATTTATACCACCAAATGTAACTGTTACAGCTCCATCAGCAGGAAGTGTGTTCCAAACATTAAAAACAATAGAGATTTCTGCAAATGTAACTGATAACATCGCTGTTCATACTGTACTAGCAAATATAACATTCCCAAACAGCACATTAGAACAAATAGTTCTGACAAATGATGTTGGTGGTAGGTATAACAACACCTTCTTTATACCAGGCCTGGAGGGCCCATATAATGTAACATTCATAGCAAACGATACATATGGCAATGTAAATAGTTCTGAAACAACATACTTTATTGCAGATGAAACTCCTCCAACATCTAATTCACCTGCTGATGAAGTAGTTGACCTTGGAGAAGTAAGTTCCATCAGCTGGACATTGTATGATGATGTTGCTCCTGGTTTCTTTTATGTTGAAAGAGAAGGTACTCAATTTACAAGCCCTGCTGTATGGCTAAATAACACTCCAGTGATTGTACCTCCAAACAACAACTTCCTAGGTACATGGAACTACACAGTCTTCTACAACGATTCTGCAGGAAACTATGGTTTACCTGACACGATATTTGTAACAGTGAATGACACAACGACCCCAACCTGCGAAGGAGCTGACGGCAATTCTCCTTCATTTGTAGACATAACTGTTGATGGAGATATGTCTGACTGGGACCCTGTTCTTAGCAACGAAAATAACTTTGTATTCGACCTGACTGAGGCTGCTGGTGATGAAGATACAGGCATCTCAGTTGCAGATAGAGACTTAGTTACCTTTGCCTACACCTGGAATGATGAACAACTAAACTTCTTCTTTAGAAGGCTTAGTTCTGGAAATACTTTAATCCATATGTTAGTCTACCTCGATTTGGATCATGACGGATACATGAATGCCTCTGATAAGGTTTTGAGATTCAAGTGGTCTGGTTCTAATCAAAACTATGATTCTGACTTATACAATTATGTTCCTGCTGGAACAGCTGATTTGCTTAATGGTTCTGGCTATGATATGCCTGGCTCTTTAAGTGTAAACCAAAGCTTAGAAAGCAAAGTTCCTGGAGGTTCTGAAGAAGGAATTGAGTTAGAAACAAGGATTAACTGGTCTTTCTTGGGGCTTTCAAAACCGCAGGCAATACTATTCAAAGGAGCATCGTCACTTGGAGTTAATCTCCCAAGCCAATTAATGGACAATACAAACCTCCTTTCATCACTCTACGCCATCATTTTATTCGAGCCAGACCACTCAACAGCAGCAAAGGCAGGAACATCTGTTTACTATCCCCATGATTTGATGAATTGCGGAATCCGGGAGGAGACAATAGAGCTCACAAACACATCCAGCCAAGGATTTAATCTTACATTATATTATCCAAATGGCACAATTGTTACTGACACGACTGGAGATGGAAGACCAGACATTAATTTAGATGTCTATAATTATACAACACTCATTGTAAGAATAGATATTCCTGAAACAACTCCTGCTGGAACAACAGATATTACAATAATTAATGCCTCATCCTCAGTAGTTGACACAGTAAGCAAGTTAGTCACAGACACTACATCAATCGGAGACATATCAATAGACCCCAATTACAGAAGAATCACTGTTACTCCAGGCATAACTGCAACATTTGAGTACACAGTCACAAGCTATCAAGGACTAGCTGACACAATAGAGCTAAGCACAACATCATACAATGGGGCAGCCTACTGGAATATAAGTTTATATTATGCTAATGGAACACCATTAACAGACACAGATGGAGATAATCATATTGATGTAGGTATATTATTGCCATCAGAATCAAAAGACATCTTAATCAAATTCTTTATCCCACACAATGAAACAATAGGCACTAATGATACAATCATAATTTGGGCTAATTCCTCACTTGACCCCTCGACTATTGCTAAGTCTATCATAAATATGACTGTAAGGAACAGGATTGCTATCGACCAGGACTATGCAAGGTCTGTAGGTATTGGTTCTAACACTTATTATTATTTGACTGTAACCAACAGCTGGAATGAGTCTGATATTGTAGATATTACCCACACCTATATCTTAAACTGGAGTACAACCTTCTTAGAATTAGATAAAGCTACTTTAATACCTGATACAGACAATGATAGTATACCTGATACAGGACTGATAGGGCCTTATGGTGGAGAGTATAGTTTCTATGTAAGAGTCACCACCCCGGTAGATGCTCTTGAAAATGAAACCGAAACAACTACAATCTATGTTAATTCTTCCTGGAATAGCTCTGTATTTGACTTTGCTGTTATCAACACAACTGCGCAAAGAGTTATAACCTATGCTGAGTCTGCGCGCCAGACAGAAAAAACCATCTTCGAGTTAGGAGAAACTATCTATGGAAGAGCATTCAACTTAAATGGTATAAGAGAGGTTTACTACCAGTGGGTAAACCCCAATGCCACTATAATGAGGGTAAGCCATGACATAGATGTCTCTGCTGAAGACAATGCAGATGACCAGTTCACAACAAACTCATCGTCATTAGTTGGTGCTTGGTACGTGATTGTTTTCAATGCTAAAACTGATGCAGAGATAGGAAGAGCAATATTCTATGTTGAAGACAACATCCCTCCAACAATATATTACTACTACCCCCCAACAGGAAGCTACCAAACCTTACTAACAACAATAGAAATAAGCGCTAATGTAAGTGATAACGGCCAAGTACATGTTGTTCTAGCTAATCTGACCTATCCTAATGGAACAAAAGAGACACTTAACCTTGCTTGGGATACAGGAGATAGGTATAACACATCCCTATATTTGCCTCCCTTAGTAGGCAAATACAATATAACATACATAGCTAATGATACAGGAGGAAATTATGACTATGTGTACAGTTATTTCTACGCAAGAGAATATAATGCACCATCAATTACCAATATTACACCAATAGCTAACAGCAGTTTAAATATTTCTCAAACCATAGAAATTGGTGCTAATGTTACTGATGATATTGAAGTCCACTCAGTATGGATTGATATTGAGTTGCCCAATGGAACAAGCCAAGTATATTACCTAAACTCCTCTGGAGGAGACTGGTACAATACCTCATACACAATCCCAAATTTATCAGGAGTGTTCAATATATCATTCTATGCAAACGACACAAGCGGCAATATAAATAATTCAGAATACACTTATTTCTATGTTACTGATTATTACGCTCCCTCAGTATTTGATATAAGGCCCGTAGCAAACACTACAGTAACAACCCCAACAATAGAGATAGCAGCAAATGTTACAGATGATGTTGAGGTTGATACAGTAATTGCCAACATAATATTGCCCAACAGCACTGTAGACCAGGTTTATCTAAGTTGGGTTGTTGGAGACAAATACAATTATTCTTATGATGTACCTTCCTTGCGGGGGGTATACTATGTAAACTTTATCGCAAATGACACAAGCAATAATGTAAATAACACAGAAAACACCACATTTACAGTTCCTAATTTCTTGCCAACCCATGAGAATCCAATCCTAAATACTACCTATGGAATGAATTCCACTTCAGAAAATCTCACAGTATATTACCAGAATGTTACAGACAAAGACTATGACCCAATAACAAATATTACAGACTGGAGGCTAAATGGCCAGTCAATAGCGCTCCTTAATATGCCGCTTGATACAAATGTATCAGAAAACTCAACTGGAGCTATAAGAGATTATTCAACTTACGAGAACCATGGAACATTAGGTGGAGGAAACTACGCATTTGCTCCATACTGGACAACAGACGGCATTGTTGGAGGAGCTCACGAGTTTGACGGCTTAAATGATTATATAGAAATTGGGGATGTAGAGGATTTTGTTGATGTAAACAGTTTCACGATAGAGGCATGGATAAAGAAAGAATCAAACAGCTCGGACTTGCAGCAGATTGTATCAAGAAAAAGAGATATTGGCATTGATGCAGGTTATTATTTAGCTGTTACGTCTGACAATAGGATAGAAGCAAAGGTTGCTGATGACCTCAATCTCACTTTAAAGAATTCTACTGATTTAATATCTCTTGGAACATGGCATCATGTGGTTATGGTCTTAGATAGAAACTCTGAAACATTACAACTTTATATTGACGGACAAGCTCAAGGGACCCCCACAAACTTAACTCCTTATAATATAGACCCTTCAACAAATGCTTCTATAAGAATAGGGGCATCATCTAATGAAACACCGTCTCAGTTCTTCAATGGCACAATAGATGAAGTCAAGATATATCTAAGGCCACTATCTGCTGAGCAGATACAGACAAACTATGTTGCAGGTTCTAATGCCCTAGACATACAAACCCTGGTTTCTGAAGAAACAGGTTATGGTGATAAATGGACAGTAGCAGTAACACCGAATGATGGCATAGGAGACGGAATAACAAAGCTCAGCAACAGAGTTACAATAGCTGCAAATCTGCCTCCAACAGCACCAATATTAGTATACCCAGAGAACAATTCATCAATCATAGACAGAACACCTACATTTATCTGGAATAATTCCTATGACCCAGAAAATGACACTGTATCCTATAGGTTAGTTGTAGATGAAGATATTACATTTAATTCCACAGACATTGACGTTAACAGCATTGCAGAGACGCCAATCCAAACAAATTATACCTCTCCCATAGAATTAGAAGTTGATACTGTTTATTATTGGAGGGTTCGCGGCTATGATAATTATTCATACGGCAACTGGTCAACTGTTTTCAACTTCACCATTGAATCGTATGCGGCAATTTCGCTTATAACAGATATAATCAACTTCAGCACAGTTGTACCTTCTTACACAGACAATACAACTGACAACAACCCTGGGCCGTTCTTGTTAGAAAACCAGGGCAATATACATCTCAATGTCACAGTTACTGGAACCAGAATGTTTAGTGAGGGAACCTTCCCTGGAGAGAATCTTCAGTTTAAGATAGACATTAACGAGACAAACTCCTTCAATTATGGAACATCCACAACAAGCTGGACAAATGTGACTAATGAAAGTTCTGTGGTTGATATTGCAGATTTTGATTGGCATGATATCTCTGATACTGCTGAAGGAGATATCCTCATCAGGGTTCCGGACGAAGAGCCATCTGGAGGTAAAAATTCGTCTGTAACATTTAGCGTGGTATAATGAATAGAGCAAAGACTATCAAGATGGGAAAAGGAATTATCTGGGTAGTAATACTTCTTCTCACCCTAAACATAGCCTTTGCTCTAGGAATAAGGCCTGTAAAAACTGAGCTTGACTTCCAGCAGCATTACGAAGGAAGCTTCAAAGTAGTAAATAATGACCATAAAGCATTAAGAGTCAGGATTTATGCTGAAGGTGACCTAAAAGATTTTATCAGTCTGCCTCAAAAAGAACTGGAGTTTAGCTCATCAGAAGAAATTAAGACAGTTCAATTTAGTTTAGAGCTATCAGAAAAACAACTGCCTCCAGGCAGGGTAGAAGGAAGGATTATTGTTGAAGAAGAACTCTATAGCCTGGATAGGGATGACGGCTATGTAGCAGCTAATCTAAAGATAGCTCATAAAGTACATGTAGATGTTCCTTTCCCAGAAAAATATATAGAAGCAAAGGTAGAGGTAGATGAGCAAGAAGAAGGAGTGGGCTTAATAACGAGCGTTAAAAACCTAGGAACCCAAGACCTAGAAGAAGTCAAGCCAGAAGTAAAGGTGTTCTCAGGAAATGAAATAATAGAATCTTACGAGCATCCACCAGAGTATCTAGACCATATGGAAGAGCACAGCTTTAGAGATTATGTAGAAAAAGAGAAGCTAGGTAAGGGAGAATTCAAGGTTTTGAGTTCAATAAGCTATGCAGAGTATACACTAGAAGTCATTGAGGCATTTATGATAGGAAAACCAATAATAGAAATCATAAATTATGATAAATATTTTGTAGAGAAAAGAATCAACGAACTAGCAGTAGAATTGAAAAGTGAGTGGAATACATTAATAGAAAATATTCATCTTGAGACCTTTGTTTTTAAGGATAATAAAGAGGTTTTCAATACAAAAACAACATCATTTGATTTACAGCCTTACGAAGAAAGAAAGGTAATTACTCACTTTGACACAAGAAACCTAGAGCTTGGTGAATATGATATAAATCTAGTTTTGTATTATGGCAACCAAAGTACTATTGAGAAATATAAAGCAGAGGTATTAGATGAAGAAAGCTATCTGAAGAAGATGCAAGGCAGAAACACCATAGTTTACCTATTAGCTGCTGTTATCGTCGTACTTATAGCTGTTGTAATGCTTTTAGCCTACTTTGGCTTTGTAATGAGAAAGTGCAAAACCAAAAAGTTTAAATAGTACTTACACAAGAGTGGAAATTAGAAAAAATGGTGGAAGACGTATCTAAAAACCTCGTGATAGTTCTGATAGTAGTAGCTTTGATAGTCTCTGTAGTAGGGACTTGGATTGTATCTGAAAAAATACAGACATATGAGTTCGAAGTGGAAAAAATTGGTGGAACATCGCAGGGTAATGTGGGGTTCACATTAATCGATAGAGCATCTAATCAGGGTGCATCAATGGGTAATGTAGGATTAACCATAATAAGTAATGGGTGATAATAAATGGAAGTTTCAAACAAACTTGTAGCTACTTTATTGTTATTGACTATAGTTATTTCCTTAGCAGGCACTTTAGTTAGCCTAAATAAGGTTGGAAAATTAGGGTTCACAATAACAGGAATGGCTGTTAACACATCAAGAGGTGTAGCTAGACTATATGTGGGTGCACTAACAGAGCTAACAAACCAAGTACCAACAATAGACTGGGGCACTGGTTATGTGAACTCTACTTTTGGCAGTAACTGCACTATGGATTCTGAAGGAAATTTGACTGGATGTGTAGCTTTTAGTCCAGTATATGAAGGCTTCTTGCTCGAAAATACAGGCAACAAACGTTTATCAGTCAATTTTACAAGCGATAAGAATGCTAGCACATTCATCAATGGAACTGATCCATTATTCCAGTTAAAGGCTACCCCAAACTTTATTGCGCAGCAGGATAATGAAAGCATACCTGCCGTTGATAATGAGCCTTCATGTAACTATGGTTGGTATCCAAACGGCACATATCTTGATGTCACAACAGGGGGATGGTATTTATGCGGTAATGAAACAGAATACCCACTTCATTTTGGAGCAGGCAAAGATGCAGTGGTAATTGACCTAAAGGTAAGGGTTCCAGAAGATGCCACAACTGGCGCAAAAAATGCCACTCTGACCTTTTTAGGAACATCACCGTAAAATTTTTATATTTCTTTTATTAGGGTTGAGTTATGGTTAAAATAAAACAAATTATCCTGATTAGCTCATTATTGATATTTCTCTTACCCCTTGCAGAGGCAATTGGCTTATTATCTCCTGAAATCGGTACAATAACCTATAGGCCTAACTACGAGGCAGAGTATACATTCTTTGCAGTGAACTATAACTATGACTTTGAGGCATATGTCAGCGGGTCTCTTGCAAAATACATCACTGTTGGACCATTAATCGACTATTCTCCTAGCATGAAACAGTTTAATCTGAAGATAAAATTTCCAGATTCAGTTGAGTTTGAGCCAGGAGTCTACATCCATCATGTAGGGGTCAGAGAGGTAGGCCATCCAGGAGGCATGGTTGGAGCACTAACTGCAGTACAAACAAAACTTAGGATAGAAGTATTTTCAAAAGAAAAGGTAATAAGAGCTAATTTTGACGCTCCTGATGCTAATGAAAATGAGATAATGAATTTTAGGGTAGAAGTGCAAAGTGCCAGTTACCAGGACATAGCCCTTGTTATGGCCAGAATAACTGTTTATGATATGGAGAACAACACATTGGCAACATTTGACACAGATAAAGCGACTTTAAGAAGTGGTGAAGCCAGGACCTTAGATGCTAAATGGGATAATTCTATCCTAGTGCCTGGAAACTACCGGGCAGAAGCTCTTGTGATTTTTGATGGCAAGAGCATCCTCCTAGAAGATCTGTTTAAGATTGGGACCCTAATGGTAAAAATCAATAAGTACACTGATGAATTTATTTCAGGACAAATAGATGAGTTTAGCGCAGAGGTAGAAAATGTCTGGAATAATCATATAAGCGATATCTACATTGAGTTGTTTATTGATGGTGAGAAAGTTCTTAAGACTGCCACAACAAGCCTTAATCCGTGGCAAAAAGGAATAATAAATGGTTACTGGAATGTTACCTTTGCTCCGGGAGAGTACAATGGCAAGATAAGGCTTTATTATGGGGATACCTATTCTGAGAAGAACATAAAGGTTAAGATAAAGGAACCAATGATTCGCCTTAGCCTAGAAAACATATACAGCATTGCTATTGTTGGGCTTTTAATAATAGTGATTATATTAGGAGTAATTCTTACCAGATTGTACTCTAAACAAAGGGAAATGGTAGGGAAGAAAGAGAGCAAAAAACAAAAAATAAATAAGAGTAAGAAGATTAGATGAAAACAAAAAATCTCCTAATGATTCTGGCAATAACAATCCTAATTGGATTTACAACTACCTTTTTTATCCATACATTCTATACATACTATGAGGTTAGAGAGGTCGGTATGGCATTAGAGGTAGCGCCAAAGCTGGGCTTTAACACAGAAACAGATATGCTTAACTTTGGAGCTAATTTCCCTGGCAACAGTTGCAGAAAATTCATGGATATTTCCTTTCCAAAAAAAACTAGGGTGGTTATCGGCTTTGAAGGGCAACTTGCTGATTGGGTTAGCGTGGATTATAATGATTTCATACTCAATCCAAATGAAAGCAAAAATCTGGCATTTACAGCTAACATCCCCAAAAATGCACCAGAAGGAAATTATGCTGGGATGGTTAAGTTCTATTTTAAGAGAATTTAAGAAAAGTATTTAAATCGATTATTCTAGGGTTATTTTATGGATGTACCTAGGAAGGTGGTGTATGTTTTCATAGTCTTCTTTATACTTAATTTGTTCGCTCTAATCCTGATTATCAGACAACCTATTCCACCATCAACAGTTCCTGTAGTTGGCAAAGCTACTTCTTTAGGAGGTCTTTCCTTTTGCGTTAACCGGCCCCCAACAATAGAACCAATTCCTAATCAAGTCGCATATGTTAATATGAGTTTTGTATACCAAGCCAATGCTAGTGACCCAGATAATGATACCTTGTCTTATTTCGATAACTTCACCTTATTTGAAATAAACATAAATACCGGCCTGATAGATTGGACTCAGCCAATCAGCGGGAATCATAGTATCAAAATAACAGTGCGAGATAATACTGGATGTGACAATGATGAAAGCTCAACTATCTTTAACCTATTTGTTTACCCAAATACTCCCCCTAATTTAACAATGCCCATTCCTGATCAAACATGGGCAGAAGATAGCGATAACATAGACGCTATTAACCTTAGTAAGTATTTCTCTGATGCTGACGGCCACAGTTTGACATACACCCATTCTGCTACATCCATTATAAATGTGACTATCAACCAAACAACCTCTTTAGTTTCATTCACACAACCGCCTGGCTGGCATGGCATAGAAAATATCGTCTTTTATGCCCATGATTATGAAGATACTACTCCAAGCAATAATATTACCTTAAGTGTTTACAATGTACCAGATTGTGGAGATTCAATCATAGAACCGGGTGAGGACTGCGAAGGCGGTGATCTCAATGGAGCTTCATGCAAATCACTAGGCTATGATGCTGGAACCCTATCATGTACTGTGCTCTGTAAATTTGACACAGGCAATTGTCAGTACATTACTCCTCCGCCTCCACCACCGCCACCTCCTCCGCCTCCACCACCGCCACCACCTCCTCCGCCAACAGTTACAGTAACGCCGCCTCCAGCGCCACCGCCAGGAGTATCAAGAAAACGATATTCAGTGCCTTGTGTAGAGGTAACCTTTACAGAGAAATTTGAACCGCTGAGAATGAGCCTTAATGCAACAGTTGACCCAAGATTAATCCCAGAGGGTTATGAACTTGTTGTTGACCCATTCAACCTTGAATGTGCTGGTGAATCACTAGCTATCACACTAAGCATACCAGAAAGCTTTGTTGATGTTCAGGCATTGAAATGTACAGGCGGAATTTGCCTGCCAACAAATGTAACTACTGTTACAGCTCTAAGGTGTGCAGAAACAATTGTCAAGGAAATCGAGCGTGTAACAGAAGTGCTAGAGCCAGAGGCAATGCCCATCAATATAAGTGAGGTAGAGACTGATATTACCTCTATAACAGAAGCATTGAGAAGCGGAAATTCAAGTATTAGGTTCAGGGGAGAGTTATTGGAGAGACTAAGGGTAAAATTATCAATGCCAACCAAGCCTGTTGCAGAAGCTGCTAATCCATCCTTGCAAATAACAGGAACACCGCTTGTCCTGACCTTAGAGAATGCCAAGCCGGGCTTATCAACAGAGGTTACTATTCCATATGTTCCTTCTGACCAGTTTGAGCCGGGCAGTATTGGTGTTTACGTAAGATATAATGAGACATGGCTGCATATTGGCGGAGAGACTAATGAAACTGATAACACAGTTACTGCCTTGATTGAGAATGTTACTGATTATCTTGATGATGATGAACAAGTTACCTTAGCAGCAATGGGCTTACTCTGTACTTATTGCTTGAACACAAGCTTTGAGCTCATCTATGAGCCTGCAGAAGGGTCAAGAGAAGCCATACTGCTTATACACGGTTTAGCTTCATCCCCAAGGATTTATGATGATGTTGTGAATGATATAAGACTAACTAACCAGCCATTCAAGGTGTATGCCCTAGGCTACCCCTCCTCTAAGTCAGTTGATGAGAATGCTGAGGAATTAATAAGCCATCTGCAGCTCCACTCTAATGAATTTGATAATCTGTATGTTGTTGGCCACAGCCTTGGTGGTATGATTGCACAGCAAGCCCTCTATAAGAGTTATTTAGAAAATGAAGAATATCCTGGAAAGTATACTTACTTAGACAAGGTAAGGAAGGCAATCCTTATTGGAGTTCCAAACGAAGGTACCCCCATTATAAGGACTTATGAAAATCTATTCAGGAATCTAATTAATGAAAAAACCGGACCAAAGATGTTTAATATAGACGCTAAGATAATCGATGACCTAGTAAAAGGCAGGGTGACTCCAAGGCTGCCGGATGTCGATTATTATGTAATAGCAGGAACAAGGGCTTATGAGTTCAACAGGCTCCTAATACCAGAGGAAGTGGGTAAGAGCGACGGTATTGTGCCTGTTAAATCTGCACAGAATATTGGCGGTGAATACATAGATGACCCATGCGAAGATTACTGGGAACTTGCTGTGAGCCACACAAACCTGGTCAACAACGAAATTTCAAGGAAATTAATCGAGAAGATTATTGCTCGTGAGATTCTAGTTGCTGAGGACGTAGTTCAGCTCGGCACCCAGAAATTCTTTGACTTGTATGTCAGCGGCTGCGACCCAACTGATACTTATGTCATAATCGGCAGGCCTATTGGTGTTGAGGCTGTTGAGGACCCAACTGGCTGCTTATGTGGCAATGGTGTCTGCGGTGTTGGTGAGGATATATACAACTGCCCAATTGACTGCATAATATTTGCTGCTCCAATGAGGATTATGTGGATGATAATAATCATATTATTAATCATAATCTTCCTGATACTGCTCCTTGGATGCATAAGGCGTAAAAAATACATAAAAGAAAAAGAGTGGAAAAAGAAAAAGCCAAGGCTAAGGTACAGGTTCTGTATGTTATGCTACTTCTTCCGTAAGTGGATAAGGAAAGATATAGAAAAAGAACTAAAGAAGATTGATGCAAAGATAATAAAGAAATACGGGCTGACATTTTTCACAGCACTTAGGCTTCTTATAATTGACCTCATGGATTTGGCAGAAGAAAAGCCGATGTTCAGGAGATTAAAAAATAAACTAAGTAAGCTTGCTTTCATAAAATTCCTTATCTGCTGCAAAGGATGCTGGTCTAAGTGCATGAAGAAGAAATAAACAAACTTAAACCCAAGTTCAAAAAATGAAAGACAAGGCAATAAGGAACATAATCTTAGAAATTGTCCTAATTGTTCTGCTCTCAACAGGCCTGATTTTTGCAAATCTCACTGTAAGAGATGGAATCAAAGATGAAGCGCAAAATTATACCCAAAAACTAGATGTCCTAGTTAACGAAAACTCAGAATTCATCTGGAACATTGAGCGTCCAGTAAATATGGAATCGTTAAAAGTCGATGGTGTTGTTTCTATAATAGGCAGTGCAAAAGTATACCTAGAAAACAATAATGAAAGATATCTCATACTAGACAGCTCGACATTAAAAGAAGGCACCCCTGCAACAGGTTTTGCAGTTGTAAGTAGATTAGAAGAATTCCCGTCAAGCCTATTCTTTGAAGATGTATGTCTTGAAACCTGTTCCTTAAACGGATTTGACAAGAGCTCTTACAAACTTATATTCGAAATAAGCGGCGGGGCTATACTGAGCATAAAGAATGTAGATTATTCACAGGCAAAAGAACCCAAACCAAGCATCACAAAACCAAGCCCAAAGAAACTTTGGTTGCTGCCCATAGTTTTGATGCCAGTTATCCTAATCACATCATTAATCATATCAAAAAGAAAAGGTCTTCCTAAGGGATTCCATCAAAAGTTAAGAGAAGTTGCTTATTTTTCCAAAAAAGATAGGGGAAAAACAGTCCGAGCATATAATGAGCTGAGGTCTATGTATGTTGAATTAGCTGAATCAGAAATAAACCCAGAAATAAAGGCCAAAGCGTACAAAGCAGTAGAAAAATCATATGAAAGCTTAAAAAAGTTAAGCCAAAACAAGCCACAATAATGGCTTGCACAAGGGAAAATTATGGTTGGAAAAGAAGGAGCTAAAAAATCAAGAAAAAAGGAAAAGGCAGAGCTTACTGAAAGAAAAAAGCTTACTGCTAGTGAAAGAATTAGAGAGCTTGAAGAAGAAATAAGAAAGACCAAGTACAACAAGAGAACACAACATGCAATTGGGTTGCTGAAAGCAAAACTTGCTGTACTCAAAGAGAGGGCTGTACAAAGGGCTTCTGTCGGCAAAGCAAGAGGCGACGAACGGTATTCTGTAAGAAAAACAGGAGATGGAAGTGCTGTGCTCCTTGGTTTCCCTTCAGTGGGTAAATCAACCCTCCTAAACAGCATAACCAGGGCAAAATCAGACATTGCTTCCTACTCATTTACAACATTAAGGGCTATCCCTGGTTTAATGGAATACAAACACGCAAAAGTACAGATAATCGATGTGCCTGGAATTGTTTCTGGTGCTGCTTCTGGAAGGGGGCGTGGAAAAGAAGTTCTGGGAATGATAAGAACAGCTGACTTAATAATAATATTAATTGATGCTCTATACCCTCAGCATTACAAAGCTGTATTAAAGGAAGTTTATGAAACTGGG
>JAHWIK010000020.1 GCA_019322485.1 Candidatus Woesearchaeota archaeon | reverse complement strand
TCTCAAGCATTTCAGGCTCCAATACATCAGGCACTTTTAGTGACATTTTCTCAACCCCCGTATAGCCTTCATACCATACTCAAATATTGTGTTTTCAAGCTCTACTCTCTTCTGGTAGTTTTCATCCCTAGCCATCTTGAAGGCTTTGCTTGTGCTTATCTTACGCCCATATAACCTTTCCTTGATATGGGTAGGCATAAGCGACATCTTTAGGTATTTATACGCTGTATTAGCGTTTATGCCCTTTGCTGTAAGCGAGCTCAGAATAGCTCTAACTTCGTCTGAAGCCGTTTTAGTGACTCCATTATCAAAACTACTAGCCTTGTTAAAAAGGCTCAAAATTTCCACGTCTGTGCAGTCCCTGCCAAGGGTATTTTTTGCTATCTGCCTAAGCAGGTCTGCTTTCTGAAAGATGTTCTTTTTCATTGCAAACATCTTAAGTTCCTCCTTCTTAATATAGGGTCTGGTAACTTATAATGCGAACAAAAATGTCAAGATTAATGTCATTTTATTATCGGAATATTTTTGTTCCATGGTGTGCCAATCCCTATACTGTTGTAGCAGAACATAGCACCAATCGCTTCGGGACTGAGCATTTGAACTTCCGACTTTTATTCCAATCAGAATATTTTCATCAAGAACTTATTTAAATAAGAATTTCAAGAATTAATTAAAAAACAATAAAGGTGGTATTATGACAAAGGAAAGATATTTTGTGACATCTGAGTCAGTTACAGAAGGACATCCGGACAAAATCTGCGACCAGGTGTCTGATGCGATATTAGATGCTTTGATTAAAGAAGACCCTAATTCAAGGGTAGCTGTTGAGTGTCTAACCACAACAGGAACAGTCCATGTTGCTGGAGAGGTAACTACAAAGGGATATGCTGATGTGCAGAACATTGTAAGAAGGACACTTAAGAAGATAGGCTATACAAATCCTGAGTTTGGGATTGATTGTGATGATGCAGGTGTCTGGGTTTCTATTCACGGCCAGAGTCCTGATATCTCTCAGGGTGTGACTGAGGGAGAAGGAGAGGAGAAAGAACAAGGCGCAGGAGACCAAGGAATGATGTACGGCTATGCGTGTAATGAAACACCAGAGCTAATGCCATTTCCAATAAGCATGGCTCACAAGCTTACATTAAGACTAGCTGAGGTTAGAAAATCAGCAATGATAAAAGGACTCGGCCCTGATGGTAAAAGCCAGGTTAGTGTTCTTTATGAAAATGATAAGCCAAAGAAAATCACAGCTGTTGTTATAGCACAGCAGCATGTAGATGAGACATCAGAGGAAGAGCTAAAGGAACAGATATTTGAGAAGGTAATCAAGAATGTATGCGGAGACTGGATTGACGATGATACAGAGATTCATATAAACGCAACTGGAAAGTTTGTTGTTGGCGGACCTGAAGGAGATACTGGTGTAACTGGAAGAAAGATTATTGTGGATACCTATGGGGGTGTTGGAAGGCATGGCGGTGGATGTTTTTCTGGAAAGGACCCTTCAAAGGTTGACAGGTCTGCAGCTTATATGGCAAGATATGTTGCGAAGAACATTGTTGCAGCTGGCTTGGCTGATAAATGCGAAGTGCAATTAAGCTATTCAATTGGAGTTGCAAAACCGACATCAGTTAATGTTGATACTTTTGGAACAAATAAGGTAGATGAAAACAAAATCTCAGAAGCTGTAACTAAGGTGTTTGACCTTAGGCCAAAAGCAATAATTGAAACACTGAACTTGAAAAAGCCTATTTATGAGTTGACAGCTGCTTACGGCCACTTTGGGCGTGAGTTGCCGGAGTTTACCTGGGAGTCTACAGACCGTGCTGAGGAGTTGAAAAAACTCTGTGGCTGCGACGAGAAAACCTGTAAAACTGATGTTCAAACAAGCGAGGATGAAAACGAACATCTTGTGAAAAAAGAGTAATTTTCTTTTTTTATTCTTGTTTTTTACTTCTAAAATGTGGAAGTGAGTTGAGAGAAATGACTTCAGAATGAAAGTAGTTTAAAAAATCAAAACAATTAAATAACCATTACTGCTAAGATTGGTTTCAATAAAGATAAAAACAAGAGGTGTAACAAAATGATGTCACAAATACCAATTGACTTGAAAAAAGTCGATAAAAAATTGAAAGATAAGGAAATATTGAGAGTAGGGATAATTGCTGAGCTTGATGCGGTGAATCTATATGAACAGCTGGCTGCTGAAGCCCAAGATAAGAACATAAAATTCATGTTATTGGATATCGCTAAAGAAGAAAAAACCCATGTAGGAGAATTCCAAAGGATGCTTCTTAACAGAGACAAGCAGCAAGTAGAAGAACTTAAAAAAGGACAAGAAGAAGTTAAAGAAGAAATAAACGAATAAGATTATTTCTTCTCGATTATCTCGCACTTAGAAGTCATTATCTTCTTGATGTCTTCAAACTTTGATTTGATTAGCTTGCCCTTATCAGTGAGGCAGTATTTTCCGCTTTTGTTCTTAATCAGCACACCAAGGTCAATAAGCTCTTTGAGGAATACTGAGAGTGAATGCCTAGGGACTCCCCTATGAGTCATCTCGATGATGTTTTCAAAGGAATACTTCTCACCAGCCATAAGATTGCACAATATTGGGTAGCACCACTTCTTGCCAATCAGCCTGTAGAATTTAGGCACTGAGCATGTCCCTATCTTCTCGCATAATTTATCCATCTTAGTAAGTTCACTTTTATGAACTATTATTTAAATATTTTCTCCTAGGTTCACTTTTATGAACTATTATTTAAATATCAATTCTGTTTATTATGAATATGTATTCATATGCCACGACCAAGAAGATTCAGAAAAGTAATGTTTGGCCCTAATGTGGACTACTTCAAGCCAAGGGGAATTTCAATTGCTGATTTACAGACAGTTAGCCTTAATGTTGAGGAGCTGGAAGCAATCAGGCTTAAGGATTTTGAAGGAATGGACCAAGTAGATGCTGCCAAGAAAATGAATGTTTCGCAGCCTACATTCCATAGGATATTGATTGAAGCGAGAAAAAAAGTTGCTGAAGCATTGGTTAATGGGAAGGCAATAAAAATACATGGAGGTATATACAAAATGCCAGGCGGAGATGGAACAGGCCCAGCAGGACAAGGTCCTAGGGCTGGAAGAGGAATAGGAAGAGGACAAGGAGCAGGCAGAGGCCGAGGTAGAGGCATGGGCCAGGGGTTTGGAGGCCCAACAGAATGTAAATGCCCTAAATGCGGAGAAACAGTTCCGCATGTAAGAGGCCAGCCTTGCGTGCAGCAGAAGTGCCCTAAGTGCAGCACCATGATGGTAAGAGGAGATATTAGCTAAAGCTAATATCTTGACCTCCCCAATAGTGCACAACCAAGTAATTTTTCCCACCCCGACGCTGATGTGGGAATTGCTTTACAAGAGGATTTAGATGAAAATAGGGATAACCGGTGGAAAAGGTGGAACAGGGAAGTCAACAATAGCCACAGCATTAGCTTTTGAGTTGGCTAAAAAAGCAAAGGTTTTGCTTGTTGATGCTGATGTTGACTGTCCTGATGACCATTTGATTTTAGGTATTGATAGAAAGAAGATTAAAACAGTTTATCAAAGAATTCCAGTCTGGGATACAAAGAAATGCATAAAATGCGGACAATGCGGTCCTGTATGCAAGGTCAATGCAATAGTTTCCATAAAAGATAAGATTCCAATCTTTATGCAGCCCCAATGCAATGGCTGCGGTGCCTGTGTAATCAAATGCCCTGTTAAGGCAATAAGCTGGAGCAAGAAAGAGATAGGATACTTATATGAAGGAAAAAAACATGGAATTGATTTTCTTTCAGGAGAATTAAAGATAAACGAGCCTATTTCAGAGTTTGTTGTAAATGCATTAAAAGAAAAAGTAGATGAGATTGAATCTAAATATGATCATATTATTATTGATACTGCTGCAGGAACCCATTGTGATGTTATTTCTGCTTTAGAGGGATGTGAATCAGTTTTAGCTGTTACAGAACCGACACCATTGGGTGCTCATGATTTGGAATTGATTTTGAAGCTGTTAAGGATTCTAAAAATAAAAACAAAGGTTGTAATCAACCGCTCGGACATAGGGGATAAGGACTTAATCAAAAAAATAGCAAGAAAATACAATACAGGAATTATTGCTGAGATTCCTTATTCAAAGAAGATAATTGAGTCGTACTCAAGAGGCAAGCCAGTGAAGGATAAAGGGATAACAAGGATTATTGAGGGAATTTCAAAATGGAAGAAATAGGATATAAGTTTACTGTTGATGAAGAAGAAGTAGAAAGCGAACAAAAGAAGGTTAACATCAAGAAATCTGACAACAAACCCGAGTGGTCATGCGAGATAGAATGAAAAAAATAACTGTTTTGTCAGGAAAGGGGGGCGTAGGAAAGTCAAGCATAACGGCCTCATTAGCTGTGCTTCTGGCAAAAAAGAAAAAGATTGTTGTTGCTGACTGCGATGTTGATGCTCCTAATTTAGCTTTAGTCCTGGGATTAAAAGATAAGGATTTTACCAAATGGGAAAAGGTGCAGACAAGCGAGAAAGCAGTTGTGATAAAATCAAAAGAAATAGATTGCGAGAGGATTGAGGATGTTTGCTATTTTAATGCCATAAGCTGCAAAAATAAGAAAGTGATAATTGATAAGTTGTTATGCGAGGGCTGCGGTGCCTGTGAATTGATAGACCCCAAGGGAGCAATAAAGCTTGTCAAGGTAAATAACGGGAAAATCGGCTTTGGAGAGACAAGATACGGATTCAAGATAGCATCAGGCCAGCTAAAGATTGGGGAGTCAGGCACTGGAAAGATTGTCACACTTGTAAGGATGAAGGCGCAGCAGATTGCAAAACAGGAAAATGCAGAGACAATACTTGTAGATGCTGCTGCAGGAATAGGATGCCCTGTTATAGCTTCTGTTGTAGGCTCTGATTATGTTATTGCTGTCACAGAACCAACGCCATCTGCCTTCAGCGACTTAGGCAGGGCATTGAGTGTTGTAAGGAATTTTGGAATAAAGGCTGGGATTGTCATCAATAGGCACGACATAAACAAGCCGTTTACAAAGAAGATAGAGAATTTTGCCAAGAAGGAAGGAATTCAGGTCTTGGGAAAAATACCTTATGACAAGAGATTTGTTGATGCTTTGGTTCATCTAAGGCCTGTTGTAGTTTATGACGGCTCATTTGATAAAATATTTTTGGAGATATTGAATAAAATAATGGTTTAGTGGATAGAGGAACCCCTTGTAAAAATGTCAGACAAGGAAATGAAAGACTATGTGAATGAGTTAATCAAGAGGTACGGCTATTACGACCCTATCGAAGACAGAATGGAGGCTTTGCGCTCGGGAAAAATAAAGAATGCCAAGCTGCTGGACATTGGTTCAGGCAAGGGTTATTTGGCAATCCTTGCTACAAAGGAATTCAACTGCAATGTGACAAGCATTGACAAATCAAAAGAAAAAATCAAGCTTGCCAAGGAAAACGCAGGAAAAGAAGGGGTCATGGACAAAATTGAATTCAAGCTGTGCGATGCTGCCAAGCTGCCATTCAAGGCAAACAGCTTTGATGTTGCCTTTTCATTCGGTGCTTTGCATCACATCAAGAATAAACATATGGAGGTAATCAAGGAAATGTTCAGGGTTTCAACGGATAAAGTGATTGTGACTGAATTGAACAATACAGGTATCAGGGCTTTTGATGGGTATGTGCATCCTGAGGAGAACCATAGGGCTATGGCTATTGATTTGAAGGAACTGGAAAACAGGCTGCAGCAGTATTCCAGAGTAAAAAGATTTGACAGGAAGATGATGAGCACATTTGTTTGCAGGAAAAATAATGGAGGCAATTAAAATGGAAGAAGAATTTTGGCTAAAGTATGGGTTTAAGGAAAATGGCGAATTGATTTGCACAAGAACTATTGCAAACTCAAAGCCAGTCGAGCAGTTTTTCTACACAGAAGATGAAAAGCATAAAGAAGTTAAAAATGCTGGTGTAGTAAAGCTGACAAAAGAGGCTATAGAAAAATTAAGGCTAATGGAGGGGGTATAAATATGAAAATAGCAATAAGCTCAACAGAAGATAAGATAGAAAGCCTGATTGATCAAAGGTTTGGCAGATGCAAATACTTCCTGATAGCTGACGTGGAAGACAAGAAAGTAAAAGATGTTAAGGCACTAGAAAATGAGGGAGCGCTGCAGGGACACGGCGCAGGCATAAAAGCTGCTCAGCAGATTGGAGAATTAGGAGTTGAGGCTGTTATTACAGGAAACCTTGGACCAAATGCAACAGATGTGCTTGGCCAGCTTGGAATTAAAGCATATCATGCATCAGGTTCTGCAAAAGAAGCAATTGAGAAATTCATCAAGGGAGAATTAGACGAAATATCTGAGGTTGCACAGCCTCATTCAGGTATGGCTCAAGCTGTACAACCAAAAGGTGAAAGGATATTCTTTCCATTGCTGGACAATAATGGAATGGACTCAGAGATATCGGACCATTTTGGGCATGCTCCATTTTTTGGATTGTATGATGCAAAAACAAAGAAGCTGACAATAACAGAAAATAAGTTAAGCCATACTGACCCAGACAAAAGCCCTGTTGACCAGATTGTTGAAGCAGTAAATCCAACAACAGTTTTCGCATTGGGAATAGGCGGAAGAGCAATCCAGTTGTTTAATGAGCAAGGGATTTGCCTTAAGACAGGAGACTTCAGGACAGTTAAGGAAGTTATTGAAAACCTGGACAAGCTGGAATCCCAAACAAAAAGCTGTGGCCATGGAAAGCATTGAGTGACCTGTTATGTTTACAAAAGAGGTATTAGAGAGATTTGAGAGTCCAAGGAATGTAGGTGACTTGGATCGCTTTAACGCGCAGGGAAGCGCGGGAGACCCTAACTGCTCCGATTCAATAGAGATGAGAATAAGATTCATTAAGGGGGCAGTTGAAGATGCAAAATTTAAGGTTTTTGGCTGTCCGGGAGCAATAGCAACAACAGACGTATTTATCGATTTGATAAAAGGGAAGGCAATAGAAGAAGCATTGAGAATAACTGAAAAAGAGATCTCTGAAGCTTTGGGCGGCTTGCCTACTGAGCACATGCACTGCACAAACCTCTCTATTGAAGCATTCAAAAAAGCTGTTGAAGGTTATAGGAAATGAAAAGCATACCAGATGAAATAAGGAAGCACATTCCATTTACTCTGTTTGGAGCAGTAACAGGGATAATCCTAATGTTGGTTTTGTACAATATTCCCAACCAGGTTTCCCACAATGTATTCTATACACTACACCCCATGCATGTCATATTAAGTGCGCTTGCTACTGCGTCAATGTATAAAATCTACGCCAAGAAGGTCAACCCTTTGACATTAGTCTTGATTGGCTATCTTGGGTCTGTGGGCATAGCAACATTAAGCGATTCAATTATACCCTATATTGCAGAGGTAATGCTGAATCTTCCAAACAAAGGGATTCATCTGGGGTTTATTGAAAAATGGTGGCTTGTCAATCCTTTAGCTCTTTTAGGAGTTGCTATTGCCTATTACAACCCAAAAACCAAGTTTCCTCATGCAGGCCATGTCCTATTAAGCACGTGGGCATCTTTGTTCCACATCCTTATGGCCTTGGACGGGTCATTAAGACCCACTTTAGTTTTAGTAATATTTGTTTTCCTCTTCATCGCTGTATTAATCCCTTGTTGCCTTAGCGATATAATATTCCCTCTTTTATTTGTTAATAGAAAAAAAGATAAAGGGTGAGAATAATGGAAGATATGAATAGTTTATTAAGGGAAGTAAGTGATTAAAATGGCAGAAAAATATAAATTCTCAAAAAAAATATTAGATGACCAAGGGATAGAGGCAAAAGAAGGCAATGATATTGAAGTAGACCTTGATGGAATCACAATTAAAGCTAGAATAACCAAGGTTGATGGTGACCAGATTATTGCTGTTGGAAAATAAATTTTGGAGGCAACTTAAAATGGAAAAAAGGATATCAATCGTATTGGCTTTTATTGCTTTGCTTAGTCTAGCTGTCTTTCTTGGGCCGTCCATAACAGGATGGATGGTTTACAAAGTCGAGTACAATGACCTGTGCAAATCAGACAATGACTGCCCTGCAGAGCAGTGCTGCTTTATCTATGATGACAAGAGCATAGGCGTGTGCATGGAGCACTGCCAGTCATTTGAATTCCTTTGCAAATCAAGCGAAGAATGCGAAGAAGGGACTGTCTGCTGCATATCAGAGGGAATGGAGTATGGACTTTGCAATTATGAAGACAAGTGCATGTCGATTGAGCTCTTTGGAGAGTATGTAAAGCAGGTGCACAGGCCAGCGCCAGTGAGTAACAATACAAAGATAATTATTGGAGCAGCTATAGTATTGATAATTATATTAGCCTGGATATTGCTGAATAAAAAGAAGAAAAAATGAAAGCAGTCTACGGCCCTGTCCCAAGTTGGAGGCTAGGAAGATCCTTAGGCATAGATGGAGTCTGCAGGCCAAGGAAAACCTGCTCTTTTGATTGCTCGTACTGCCAATTAGGCAAGACGCTGAACAAAACAGCAAAAAGGATTGCGCTTGTAAGCCAAAAAAAGGTTAAAAGGGAACTGAAACAAGAAATCAAAAAAGCAAAAGCTGATGTAGTGACTATTTCCGGCACAGGCGAGCCTATACTTAACAAGAACTTAGGCAAAATAATAGACTCAATCAGGCAAGTCACTGATTTGCCAATTGCAATCCTAACAAATTCTTCTTTGCTCTACAAAAAAGATGTGCAGAAAGACCTGAAAAAGCTTGATATAGTTATTGCAAAGCTTGATGCGCCGAATGAAAAGCTGTTCCAGGAAATAAACAAGCCAGCAAAAGGAATTGCTTTCAGGAAAGTGCTGGAGGGGCTGAAGGAATTCAGAAAAGGATTCAAGGGAAAGTTTGCGCTACAGATGATGTTCATAGACAAAAACAAGGATTATGCATCTAAGTTGGCAAAATTAGCCAGAAAAATAAAGCCCGGTGAAGTGCAGATTAATACACCCTTAAGGCCCTGCGCTGAAAAATCATTAAGCAGGAAAGAGATGGGAAAGATTAAGTCCAAGTTTAAGGGCTTGAATGTTGTTTCAGTTTATGAATCAAAAAGGCCTAAGGTAAAAATCCTGAGCTTGCATGAAACAAGGATAAGGCGGGGGAGGAAAATTTATTCATGAAACTGGATATTGTCTATAATGATACAGCTAAACCAGGGTATGAAGCAGCCCAAGGCTTTGCATGCTTTATAGAAGAGGCTGGAATCCTATTTGATACTGGAGGGAAAGCAGATGTGCTGTCCCATAACATGGAGCAGATGGGAATAAAGCAGGAGCAAATCAAGAAATTAGTCCTCAGCCATGATCATTGGGACCACATTGGAGGCATGGATGCTGTTTTAAGGAAAGATTTGGATGTATATATACTAAGCACGTTCTCAAAGGAAACAAAGAATTTTATATCTCAAAAAGCTAAACTGATAGAGACAACTGAGATGAAAGAAATATCCAAGGACGTATTCACAACAGGCATAATAAGCAACGGCATGGACGAGCAGTCGCTTGTACTGAAAACAGGCAAAGGCCTTGTTGTCTTAACCGGTTGCGCACATCCTGGTGTTGACAGGATAATTGAAAAAGTATCAGAATTGGGAAATATACACGCAGTTATTGGGGGATTTCATGGCTTTAATAAGCTGGAAATGTTGAAGGACATTGAATTTCTTGCAGCCTGCCACTGCACAGAGCATCTGGATGAAATAAAGCAAATGTATCCTGAAACATTCAAGGAGATTTCTGCCGGGACTGTTCTGGAATTCTAAACCCAAAGCTTTAAATATAAGTTAGGTGTGCCTAACTTTATGGGAAAATCACAGGAAGACTACCTGCGTGCAATGTATTTGATATATGAAAAGCAGGTAGACCAGCCTTTGGGCATAAAGTCCATTGATATTTCTAAGAAACTTAAGGTATCCAAGCCAAGCGTTTCAGAGATGCTAAAAAAGCTTGCAAAAATGGGTTTCATAAGGTTAAGGCCTTACTCTAACATTTTCTTCACTAATAACGGTTTAAGGGAAGCAAGAAAGATAACGCACAACCATAGGGTTATTGAGGTTTTTCTAAAGGAAGTACTGAAATACAACCTAAAAGGTGTTCATGAGGAGGCCCATAAGTTGGAACATGCTTTTTCAGAAGAGTCAATTAAACGGCTTGACAAGTTCCTGAAAAACCCAAAGGTATGCCCGCATGGGGATGTGATACACTAAAATGGAAAAGATGCTGTCGCAGTTAAAGACCGGGGAGTCAGGGACAGTAAAAGCCCTGGAAGGGGGCCACGGATTTCAGAGAAGGCTGCACTCCCTCGGGATAAGGATTGGAAAGAACATAAGGAAGGTGTCGTCCCATCCATTTGGAGGCCCGATGGTTGTCAAAGTGGATGGCATGAGGATTGTTATGGGAAGAGGAATGACCCATAAGATAATAGTCAGTGTAAAATGAAGATACTTTTAATGGGCAACCCAAATGTCGGGAAAAGCGTTGTTTTTTCTAGATTAACTGGCGCAGATGTTATTATTTCTAATTATTCAGGTACAACTGTCGAATTCAAGAAAGGCCATATGAAGTACAAAGGGAAGATAGCTGAAGTTATTGATGTGCCTGGGACTTACAGCTTAAGCCCTACATGCAAAGCAGAAGAAGTTGCTGTTGATATGCTGGAGCAAGGCGACATCGTGATAAATGTTGTTGACGCAACAAACCTTGAGAGGAACCTTAACCTGACTTACCAGCTGATTGAGAAAAAAGTGCCGCTGGTTGTTGCGCTGAACCTGTGGGATGAAACAAAGCATACTGGAATTG
>JAHWIK010000019.1 GCA_019322485.1 Candidatus Woesearchaeota archaeon | reverse complement strand
CCCCAGCATTAGCTAATATGTCCGGGATAATTTTAATACCTTTTTGTGCTAAGACCTTTTCAGCCTTGTAATGGACAGGCATATTAGCTGCTTCTACAATTCCTTTAGCTTTAATCAACTCTACGTTGTCTTCTCTGATTACATTGCCTATTGCTGCTGGGATTAGGACATCTACATCTAATGCAAAGAATTCTTCATTGGTTATCTCTTTTGCTGGAAATCCTTTTATGGTTCCGTTCTTTGCAGCATATTCCGCTAACTTCTCAATGTTAAATCCTTCTGGGTTATATAATGTCCCGCCTATATCAGCTATTGCCACTACTTTTACCCCTTTTTCTGACAGGAATTTTGCTGTATGCATTCCTACATTTCCGAAGCCCTGGACTGCAGCAGTAGCATTCTTTGGCTCTATTGATAAATCCTTAAGCAAGTCTATTGCACACTCAGTAACACCATAGCCTGTAGCTTCATTTCTTCCAGGAAGCCAGCCAGGCATCCCTTCTGGCTTGCCAGTTACTGTTGAAGGGTTGTTTGTTTCGTTAAAGATAGCAGCCATATCTAGTGGATTTGTTCCAATATCCGGCGCAGGCACATATTCATTTGACATAAGAAGTTCGTGGAAATGATGTGCAAACTCATGCAGAATCTCACGCTTAATATTTGTCTCAAACTTAGGGTCATACTTATCTATGCCAAAAGTCTTGTAGGCTTGTTTCATATCAAACCGTATTCCTGACTTAGCACCGCCAAATTCTAAGTCAACACAGGCAGTCTTTATTGTCATGAGCCTGCTTAATTCAATGACCTCAAATATATTTACGTCAGGAGCAATTCTTACGCCGCCTTTGTACAGGCCTCTTGACTTATTATGCAGGGAAGTGCACCCCCAGATGTCAAAACTCTTGCCAAATAGCTTAAGGTGCAGCTTATATACTCTTATGTCGTGCGGCTGAATTATATCCAGCATCTGGTCTTCATCTAGACCAACTATCTCTGCAGCCTTGTTTACCATCTTTATTGATCTGGAAATAGAATCATAGCCCTCTACCATCTCGAATAATACATTTTTCATAGTATAACCCCCTTTGGAATTTAGTCATAAATTGGTTTCTTGGTAGATTTAAATAGTTTATGCCTTAGGTTAACAATCGTAAACTATATAAATAATCTTATATTGAATACAGAACAAAATAAATGAGGGGTGGAAACATGATAAAAAGCAATCTAAAAGAATCTGAAATAACAAGAACAATTGTTAGGGGTTTTATGAATGATTTGTTGGAATATGCAGATAGTGATGTTATTATTGTTGGTGGTGGCCCATGCGGTACAACTGCCGCTATGATATTGGCAAGAGAGGGGATAAAAACCTTAATCATTGAAAAGGATGTCAAAGCTGGCGGTGGAATGTGGCAGGGAGGGATGCTTTTTCCTAAGATGGTTATTGAGGAGCCTGCAAACCTCTTGCTTGAGCAGTTTGGTATCAAACTCAAGAAAGAAGGAGATGTCTACACAGCAGACAGCTATTATGTGAGTTCAAAGCTCCTATCTTTAGCATTTGAACATGGAGCAAAGATGTTTAATTCTGTCCAGGTCCAGGATGTTATCTATAGGGATAATGGCCTTAAAGGAGTAGTAATTAATTGGAGCCAGGTTGCTCATTTAACAGCAAACTGTGTTGACCCCCTTTCTTTAGAAGCAAAGGTTGTTATTGATGCAACAGGACACAGCGCAGAAGTCGCAAGGGTTGTTTCAGAAAAGATTGGCTTAAAGGATGGCTTTGTAGGAAGAGAAGGAAGCATGTGGGTTGAAAAAGCAGAACAAGCCACAGTAGAGAACACAAAGGAAATCTATCCTAACCTTATTGTTGCAGGAATGGCAGCAAATGGTGTTGCAGGCTTGCCAAGAATGGGGCCAATCTTTGGCGGAATGTTCTTGAGCGGGTTAAAGGCTGCAAAGCTTGCGCTTATGAAGGTAAACGGCGGCGTATTTAAGAAGAATCATATAAGTGAAGAGGTTAAAAAGGTGATAAGGGTATAGGCAGATGGATAATAAGCAATTAGGCATAATATTAATAGGACTATGTTTAGTCTTAGGCTTTCTTATCTCTACATTTAATTCTGCATTAAATGCACAAGCAGAAGCAAGTTGTACATGTACTGCGATGGAGGAAGGAGGTCTTTGCCCTCATGAAAAACAAACGCCCTGGCAGACATACTTAGGAATAGTTTTAGTGAGCGCAATAGCTGCTCTGGGGATTTATCTGATTTTCTTTGAAAAGTCTCAGAAAGAGATAATATCAACATTAGAAAAACACAAAAAGATACAGGTTGATGAAGAGAAATTCAATATCTTACTTAAGGGACTTGATGTTGATGAAAAGAATGTTCTCAAAGCAGTTAAAGAGCAGGATGGAATAACTCAACAAACGTTAAGGCTTAGAACAGACTTGCATAAATCCAAGCTAAGCATAGTCTTGGATGGTTTAGAGAAAAAGGGATTGATTAAGAAAGAACCTAAGGGAAAAACAAATCAGATATTTCTTAAAATTGGCCTATAAACGTTAATAAACCAAAATTCTTGGGTTTCAGGCCTTTTAGAAGCCTCAGTTTCATGAGTAGAATATATATCAAAGTACCTCTTAACATACTCTATGAACCAAGGAGGTGATAAAATGAACAGAGCAATTGCAATTGCAGTTGTTCTTGCAGTGCTTTTAGTTGCAGGCGGAGTTGTCGTGTCTGCAAATCTACTGCAAGAAGACAAAGCAGATGTATGTGGAGTAGAGGCCCCGCCCCCACAACCAGTTTGTGGTTCTGCAACATGTAACCGGCAATGCGGAGGAACTTGCGGAATTCCTAGCTGTGGCTGTGGCAGATAATTTTTTTATTTTTTATTTTTTTAAATAAGAAATCTTTTTAAATCCATCTTTGTTTTTCCTTCTAAAATGGAATACGTAACAAAATACAAATCAATCTATGATATTTTATTCAAACAGAGGAATATACTTATAGATACATTTATGGTAATGATATCTGTTATTTTCTTAGCAGTTACGGCCCAGATCAGAATCCCATTATGGCCTGTGCCTATTACAATGCAGACATTTGGTGTTTTCTTGATAGCATTCTTTTTTGGCTCAAGAAATGGAGCCTTGTCGATCTTGGCTTATATCTTGGCAGGCCTTGTTGGATTTGGTGTCTTTGCAAGTCAGAAGTCTGGTATAGCAGCAATCACAGGCCCAACAGGCGGCTATATACTTGGTTTTATAGCATGCGTTTATGTAGTTGGCCTGATGATTGAGAGGGGGTATGGAAGAACAAAGAAATCAGTCTTCTTGTGTATGGTTGTTGGAAACGTAATTATCTACACTTTCGGCTTAATCGGATTAAGGCTTTATCTAGGAAACATTGGTTTGTGGAAAATCCTTATGGCTGGCTTAATTCCTTTCCTTATAGGAGATGCTATTAAGATATTAGCGGCTGTTGGATTGTTTCCTTATTTGTGGAAAGGTTCTGAGAAATTGGTTTCTTATTAATTTTTAGAAATCTAAGAAAAAAGAAAAAAATAAAAGAAGATTTTATCTCTTCTTTTTTCTTCCTCTTGCCATCTTTGCACAGCAGACATTTCCTTTTTTGTCTACATAGTACAAGAAGCCTTTTTGTCTCTTAATACCACACTTGTGCAGCACTTGGACTTTTTTCTTGTATGGCTTACCAGCTCTTTTCATGTTGACTCTTGAAGCATTGCCTTTTTTGTCAACATAGTATAGATAGCCGGATTCTCTCTTTATTCCACACTTACATACTACTTTTCCTGCCATTGTACACACCTCCTTTAGTGTTTTTAATGTTTAAATAAGCGTACTCCTGTGAATACCATTGCCATGCCCTGCTTGTCAGCTGTTTCAATTACCTCTTGATCACGTTTAGCACCGCCTGGGTGGATTACAGCCTTGATACCAGCTTTAGCAGCTTCCTCAACTGCATCTGGGAATGGGAAAAACGCATCTGATGACATTACACCACCATCTGCGCGGCCATCTGACTTGCGTTTAGCAATAATTGAGGCATCAACCCTTGACATCTGGCCAGCACCTATGCCGTAAGCTGTTTTATCCTTGCAAAATACAACTGAGTTTGACTTAACATGCTTGTTGACTTTCCATGCAAACTTCAGGTCTTCAAGCTCTTCTTTGGTTGGCTTCCTCTTTGAAACTACTTTAAGCTCAAGCTCATCAACATCAGGCCAGTCTCTTGATTGGATTAGCATTCCGCCAACAACCTTTTTCATATCATAGCCTTTGTTTGATTTAGTGATAGCGCCAGTTTCAAGAACCCTAAGGTTCTTTTTGTTTTCCTTAATCCATTCCATGGCATCTTTATCATAACCAGGCGCAATCAAAACTTCCATGAACTTTCCTTTCATTAATTCAGCTGTTTTGAGGTTGCATTTCCTGTTCAAAGCAACAATACAGCCAAAGGCTGACATTGGGTCAACATTATAAGCATCCTCAAATGCTTTCTCAATTGTACCACGAACAGCAACACCGCATGGGTTTGCGTGTTTGATTATAGTTGCAGCCGGCTCTTTGAACTCCTTAACCAATTCAAAAGCACCGTCAGCATCAAAGATATTATTGTAACTTAGCTGTTTTTCTCCAAATATCTGTTTGGCATTTGAAACACAGGTTTGATTCATGAATGGTTCTGTATAAAAGCCAGCTTTTTGGTGGGGATTCTCTCCATATCTCAAACTTATTGAACTTTCATCAAAGGTTAGGTTCAATGTTTTTGGATGCTCTCCTTCTCTGTACTGTTCATTCAGATAACCAGAGATTAAGCAGTCATAGGCTGCAGTATGCTCAAAAGCCTTTAATGCAAGCAGATTCTTTGTTTCCTTTGTAATTTCTCCTGCCTTTAACTCCTCAATTATTTTAGGATAATCATTAGGGTCAACAACAACTGCAACAAAGCCGTGGTTTTTTGCAGCTGACCTTATCATTGTTGGACCGCCAATATCAATGTTTTCAATTGCTTCAGCAAGTTTAACGTCTTTTTTTGAGATAGTTTCCTTGAAAGGATAAAGATTTACAACAACCATATCAATCATTTCAATGCCGTGTTTTTTTGCTGTCTCCATATGCTCTTTGCTATCCCTTAAGGCAAGCAGTCCGCCATGAACCTTTGGGTGTAAGGTTTTAACTCTGCCTTCCATCATCTCAGGAAAACCAGTGTACTCAGAAACATCCTTTACTTTAACGCCAGCATCCTTTAGTTTTTTAGCTGTTCCGCCTGTTGAAAGTATTTCAACACCAAGCGTATCCAACTCTTTGCCAAACTCAACGATTCCTTCTTTGTTTGATACAGATATTAGTGCTCTCTGGACCTTAGTCATTTTAACACCCTGACTTTCTTGCCTTCAACCTTCAGCTTTCCGTCCCTGAAAAGTTCAATACCTTCAATTAAAGCTTCTCCCTCAAGCTTTTGTACTTTTGCTTTAAGTGAGTCAGCTGTTTCATCATTTTCTACTTTGCAAACCTTTTGGATTATGATTGGCCCGGTATCAGCGCCTTCATCTATAAAGATTAAAGTACAGCCAGATATTTTACAGCCTCTCTTTAAGACTTCTTCATGAACATTCAGGTCCATTCCTCCTGCAAAAGCTGGCAGTAAAGAAGGATGTATGTTCATTACCTTGTTCAGCCATTTCTGAACAAAGCCAGAACTCATTATCTTCATATAACCCACCAAGAGAATCAAACCAATATCTTTCTCTTCTAGTATTTTGTCAACTTCTTTGTCAAACTCTTCTCTTGATTTATCTTTTCCATCGATAAAAATAGATTCTAGATTATGTTTTTTGGCTCTTTCTAAAATGTAAGCATCTTGTTTATTGCTTATAACAACAGAAATCTTAGAATCTTTTAGTGTGCCACCCTCGATAGCCTTGATTATAGGCTGCAAATCTGTGCCTTTTGTAGAGCCGAGTACGGCGATATTAAGCATTAGTTGAACACCCCATGGGCGTAGATGAGGCGCTTATTTATAAATCTTGCTGTTTTTTTCGAGGAGAAAAGCGATTTATCTAGGCGACAAAGCAATGCATTCTAAGGTATTTTCCAGCAGCATAGCCCTCGTCATTGGCCCAACACCGCCAGGCACAGGCGTGATGTAACCAGCTACTTTCTTTGCTGACTCGAAATCAACATCACCAATCAGCTTTCCTTCAACCCGGTTTATACCGACGTCAACCACAATTGCCCCTGGTTTTATCATGTCGCCTGTTATCATCTTTGGTTTTCCTACCGCAGCTATTAGAATATCAGCTTGTTTTGTGAACTTTTCTAGCGGTTTTGAGCGTGAATGGCACATCGTTACAGTACAATGCTTCTGCTGAAGTAAAACTGAGATTGGCTTTCCAACAATATTGCTCCTTCCTATAACAACTGCATGCTTTCCTTCAAGATTTACCCCAGTTGATTCAATTAATTTCATTACTCCTTTTGGTGTTGCAGGAACAATCATATTATTCCCTATGAACAAATTTCCCATATTAACAGCTGTAAAACCATCCGCATCCTTATGGGGGAGAATTGTGTCTATTATCAATTGAGGATTAATGTGCTTCGGCAATGGCAATTGCACAATCATTCCATGAATCTTTGGGTCTTGATTAAGATTGTCAACTTCTTTAATCAACTCAACTTCATCAATATTCTCGTTTAATTTCTTTATTACAGAATGAAACTCAACTTCCTTAGAGTCTTTTTCCTTCATGTTTACATAAACATTGGAGGCAGCATTCTCTCCAACCAAAACAACAGCTAAGCCAGGTTTTTCTTTTAGTTTTTTTGCTCTTTTCTTTATTCCTTCACGTATCTCAGCAGCAATCTTTTTTCCGTCAATTATTTTAGCTGGCATTTTATTTCAGTTTTTCAGATGCTCTAAACAGCAGGATTATCTCCAATATGTAAGTAGCAATCATTGTAAAAAAGCCTAAAAAGACAAAAATTATAGTAATGAAAAATGAGCCTGTTATTATATTCAGGACACCCGCAGCTGTTGCAATCCCCTTAAATTTCTTCTTTAGGTTAATAATACTTATGCCAAATGGTATACTGACTCCGCCCATGACCATTAAAGAAAATACATGGATGAATGTTTTTTCCAATGCAGGGCTAATAGTGACAAATGCAACATAAATATAATATAGGATTGTTGTTATTATGCATAAATAAGACATTGTCAACAGAAGTTTATCTTTTGTTTTTTTGGCAATTACCACAAAACCCCTTATGAAGAGAATATATACAACTAAGGTAATGATATAAAATATGAGGGTGGTTACCTTTAGGTTCATTGTAACCACTTCTTTTTTCATGGCTTCCAGGATAAAGGTAGGAATAATAAACACTAGTGACCAAATTCCAGCGATTGCAGCATGCCTTATTGCTTTATTTGTTTTCGCACTCATTTCAAAATACCTAACCCTGGATAAAGAGGGAATTGTTTTGTAAGCTCAAGTATATCCTGCCTTACCTTTGCAATCTTTTCCTTGTTATTAAGATTGTCAATTACTGTTGCAATACCTTTAGCAATGACCTTCATTTCAGATTCCTTCATGCCGCGAGTGGTTACAGCTGGTGTTCCAAGCCTCAAACCAGAGGGGTGGAATGGAGAAGCTGGTTCGTAGGGTATTGTGTTTTTGTTTACAGTAATACCCGCTTCATCTAAGGTATTTTGAACCTCTTTCCCCTTGCCTGTTAAATCCTTTTTTGTAAGGTCAATAAGCATTAAATGGTTATCAGTTCCATTAGTTACTAATCTTATGCCTGATGCCATTAACTCATCTGCCATTGCTTTTGCATTCTTTACAATCTGTTCTGAGTATTCCTTGAAGTCAGGCTTTAGCGCCTCTTCAAAAGCAACTGCCTTTGCTGCATTTACATGGTCATGTGGGCCGCCTTGCAGGCCAGGGAAGACTCTAAAGTCAATCATTCCTGCCAGGTCTTTCTTGCTGTCAGGATGGTATTTGGCTTTCAATCTATCTTCTTTCTTGCACATTATTATTGCCCCTCTTGGACCCCTGAGGCATTTGTGTGTTGTTGTTGTGACAACATCTGCATAAGGAACAGGGCTTTCATGAACGCCTTTTGCACATAATCCTGCAATATGTGAGATATCTGACATATGGTATGCATCAATTTCCTCGCAGATTTCCTGGAAAGCCTTGAAATCAATCTTTCTTGGATATGCAGTCAAACCAGATATAATCATCTTTGGCTTTTCTGCAAGAGCTTGTTTCTTAATAGCATCCATATCTAATAGTTCAGTCTCCTTATCAACATTATATGGAACACATTTGTAATGGTCTCCTGAGAAATTAACTGGAGAGCCATGAGTTAAATGTCCGCCTGCACTCAGGTCAAGACCCATAAACTTATCTCCAAGGTTTAACAAAGCAAAGAAAACTGCCTGGTTTGCTGGGCTTCCAGAATAAGGCTGTACATTAACATGCTCGCAGCCAAATAATTTCTTTGCACGCTCAATAGCAATATCTTCCATAACATCAACAAACTCCTGGCCGCCATAGTAGCGCTTGTGAGGATAACCTTCAGAATATTTATTCGTGAAAACAGAACCCATTGCCTGCAGAACAGCTTTAGAAACATTATTCTCAGAGGGAATAAGTTCAACACCTTGTTCCTCTCTTTTTAGCTCTCCCAGAATTGCCTTTGCTATCTGCGGGTCAGAGGTATTTATATCATTCATCAAATTCATCTAATCACCCCAGAATGTTTTTATGTATGTTGTTTATATAATTTTCTATTGTCTATTCTATAATTCTTTCCTCTGTAATGACTATGTCAATCTTTTCATCCCATTCATTGCGAGGAACTTTATCTACCATCTGTAAATCAAAGCAAATTCCTATTGACAATCCTTTGTATCCTTTCAATAAACCATCATAATACCCTTTGCCATAGCCAATCCTGTGGCATTCTTTGTCGAAAACAGTTCCAGGGACTATGATTAAATCAACTTCTTGTTTCTTTATCTTATTTAATTTAGAAGGCTCTAGAATCCCGTATTTGTTTTTTTTATTTAAATCATTGAAATCCTTTATTTTGGATAAAGTTAATGTATGGTCTGTTGCTATTGGAACACAAACTGATTTACCTTCTTTTACTGCTTCTTTGATCATGCTGTGAGTCTTTACTTCACTATCAAAGGAAACAAAGAAGCAGATTGTTTTTGCTAACTTATATTCCCCTAGAGAAAACAGCTTTTCTTTTATGATGTTTGATTTTTTGTTTATATCTTCTTTTGGCAGAGAATCTCTTTTTTCCAGAATTTCTTTTCTGAGCTTTTGCTTCATTCTAGTTTAACTTTTTCCATGTTATATGGTTTATTGTTATTCCAGGACAATCTCCCAAGGATAGCTTGGGCAATGTTGGATGCATGGTCTCCTATCTTTTCAAGATTCATAAGCATATCAATAAACACAACACTGCTCAAGTGTTTGCATCTTCTGCACCTTAGCCTTTCCAGATTATTTCCCCTGAATTCCTCAGTCATTTCATTTATCTTCTCTTCCCTCATTAGGATATTTTTTGCTAGCTTTTTATTTTTCTTTGGCAGTGCCCTGGATAAGTCAACTAACATCAGGTTTACTTCTTTGTACATCCTTGCCATCTCTTTTTGCGCTGTTTTGCTAAAGGGAGACCTATTGTCTATTTTTCTCTCTGCTAGCTCAATAATGTTAACTGCATGGTCGCCAATCCTTTCTACATCATTGACTGAGTGAAGGAAAGAAGGAATCTTTTCAGAATCTTCATTGCTTAGTTCTGTTTGGGTCAATGAAACAAGATATTTTGTTATAGAGTCCTGCAGTTCATCAATAGCATCTTCTTTTGCTTCTGCTTTAGCTAATGATGTCCTGTCATTATTCTTAAATCCTGCAAACGCCTCCTTGACCATATTCTTTGCTAACCCCGTCATCCTTACAAGCTCTTTTGATACTGCATCAAGGGCAATAGAGGGAGTATTTATCAGATTCTTTTCTAAGAATTTAGGTCCTCGTTCTACAGTTATGTCTTCTCCAGGTACAATCTTGGTAACACTTTTAACTAAAATCCCGATTAGCGGCAGGAATATGATTGCATTTACAACATTAAACAATGTATGAGCATTTGCTACCTGCCTTGCTATATCTGTTGATGTACCAGTAATAATATTATAGTACAATGGCAGTAAAATTAATACTAAAACAGTGCCGAATACCTTAAATAATACATGAGCTACGGCTGTTCTTCTTGCGGAGGTTGTTGTGCCCATACTTGCTAGCATCGCAGTAATGCATGTCCCAATATTTGCCCCTAAAACAAGAGGTATTGCTCCATTTATGCCTAACAATCCAACAGATGCTAATGCAATTATCAGTCCAACTGTAACAGAAGAGCTTTGCAAAATAGCTGTAACAATCATTCCAGCTACAATTCCCAGAAATGGATTACGACTAAAGTTAACAAATACCTCTTTGATTATAGCACTCGAACCTAACGGCTGTACGGTAGAGGTCATTATATTTAAGCCAAGGAAGAGTAAGCCAAAACCAAAAATAGCTTCACCAAGATGCTTGTGCTTTTTCTTTTTTGCAAATAAATGCAATGCAGCACCAATTCCTGTCAATGGTAAGGCATAAGCTGTTAACTTAAATGCAATTATCTGTGCAGTGATTGTTGTACCAATAGCAGCACCAAACATAACACCAATCGATTGGGTTAAAGTCATCAAACCAGCATTAACAAAGCCAACCATCATAACTGTGGTAGCTGAAGAACTCTGGATAATCGCAGTTATGCCAGCTCCAGTCAATAAGCCTGTAAACCTGTTTGTTGTAAGTTTTCCCAGGACTTTCCTAATCTGGCTTCCAGCTAGCTTTTGCAAGCCTAAACCCATTAGCTTAATGCCAAAGATAAATAGACCTAAGCCACCAATCAATCCAAAAATAAGGTCTTTAATCATTTATCTTACCATTACATTAACACCCCATATAAAAAGATTATGGAAATGAAATGATTATGTTTATATATGACATAATTTTCATAATAGAAAAATAAGGTGATATTGAATGGATAAGAAAAAAGGATTTTTTAAGAAACTGGTTGATAAGCTGGATAAGAAGATGAAGCAAAAGTCAGAGAAGAGCACTTGCTCTTGCTGCGGTAGTTCAGACAAGAAAGGCAAATGTTAGAGCAGTTTACTAATTGGTTGGTTTATGGTATTTTTAAGATTACCGAGGGTTCCCATTTAGGGGAATCCCTTCACTTCTTTATTTACGATACTATCAAGATCCTAATTCTGCTGTTTTTTATGATTTCTGTTGTTGGCTTTTTGAGGACATACCTGCCTCAGCGTAAGATAAAGAAATGGCTGTCTGGCAGAAGATTGGGTTTTGGAAACTTTTTAGCTTCTTTGTTCGGAGCAGTAACTCCTTTTTGTTCTTGTTCAAGCATTCCGATATTCATAAGCTTTCTTGAGGCAGGGATTCCTTTAGGCGTAACTTTCTCATTCCTGATTACTTCTCCTCTGCTTAACGAATATGTTGCTATAATCATGTGGGGCTTTTTTGGCTGGAAGATAACTTTGATATATATACTGAGCGGGCTGTTGATAGGTACTTTCTCAGGCGTTATTTTGGGTAAGATGGGTCTGGAAAAGCATCTTGAGAAAGACCTGGTTGCAAAGAAGGCTGTTGTTGAGGAGGAAATTAAACACCACACGTTTAAAGAAAGGATACATTATGGTATTGGTGAAGCAACATCAATAATTAAGAAAATCTGGATGTGGGTTCTGGTTGGTGTGGGAATTGGTGCAATTATTCATGGCTTTGTTCCGCAGGAAACAATACAATCAATAATCTCAAGAGGTGGAATATTTACTGTCCCAATAGCCACTGCATTGGGTGTTCCACTTTATGCTAATTGCTCTGCAGTTATTCCTATTGCAGTTGTTTTGTTTGAGAAAGGAATCTCGCTTGGAACTGCACTTGCTTTTATGATGGCAACAGCTGCTTTGAGTTTTCCAGAAGCAGTCATACTAAGAAGAGTAATGAAGCTTAAGCTGATTGCAATATTCTTTGGGATAGTTGCTTTAGGAATTGTTGTTATCGGGTACCTGTTTAATGTTTTGCAGGGGTTGATTGTTTAAATAAATTAGTGAGGTGAAACTATGCCAATTGTAACAATTGAAACATGGCCCATGGATAAAGAGAAGAAACCAGATGTTATAAAGAAAATCACAGATGTTTTTACAGGCATGGGCATACCAGCTCAGGCTGTAACTGTTGTAATACACGAAACAGAAATGGATAATTGGGGTTCTGCTGGAGAGCAGCATTCTGTTAAGTTTAAGGATTTGAGGAGGTAATTTACCCCCCAACCAATTCAATAGTAATCTTCTCAGGGCTTACTTCAAGAACTCTAAATTTTGCTTTTCCAATTCTAATATCTTTAGTGTTTTTTGGAAAATAAAGATTCAGAGCATACCCCTGATAACCGCTTGTTTCCTTGTAAGATACAGAGAAAACATTCTCATTAGGCATACCGCAGTAGACAAAGCCATGAAATGATAAAAAACCCAGCTTAAGATTCTTTTTTTCTCCAACTTTAACTGTAAATTGTTCCATAATTGGACTAGAGGGCTGATGATATTTATTTGTTTCTATTCTAGAAAACAAAAGAGGATACTCCAATCAAGATAAATAGAATGCCAGCAATCTTAGAAATAATCTTCTTGTCAACTTTCTTAGCAATGAATTTTCCAGCATAAACTGCAAGCAGAGATAGAACAAGCAATGCAGCAATAACTCCTGCAAAGACCAAAACTGGATTAAACTTTGTTGCAAAAAGGGCAGCAGCTATCTGTGTTTTGTCTCCCATCTCCATCATTGAGACAAGTAAGAAGGTAGATATAAACGGATTCTTTAGCTCATATTTTGTTTTTTCTTCTTTAGTATTCATTAAAATAATGATTCCAAATACGATGAAGACAACACCAGCAAATGTTCTTATATATCTCATCGGAACAAAATTACTTATCCAATCCCCGAGGATTATTGCCAGCCCATCAGTCAGGATAAAGGCTAAAACAACACCCAGGATTAGGGGTAAGTGTTTCTTTGTTTTTGTAGAAAGGCCGAGAACTGCAAGCTGAGTTTTATCTCCAAACTCTGCTAATCCGATTGTTAGGAAAGGAATAAAAAAGTCCTGGAACATTATTAGCTGCCTCTAAGCTTCTTCATATGCTCAATTCTTTTCTGAATAAGTTCCTTAGTTCCAATATCCTCTCGGTGGAAAACAGGACCTTTTACAGAACAGACTGCATCCTCAGCAATAACCTGTGCTTTCTCAATATCATTGTCAATTCCAACAAATGCAACTGCTCTTGATTTTGACATATATAGCCCGTCTTCCTGCTGGTCAACAGAGGCGTAATAGATTTTTGCTGTGTCTGGTACTGCGCTTAGGTCAATCCTAGCTCCTGAAACTGGTTTGTCAGGATAGCCTTCTGGTACTGCGTACTTGCAGACAGTTGCCTTTTCCTCGAACTCTGGCTTTATGCTGCTTAGGTTGCCATCAATAATTGCCTGGCAGACAGCAACAAAATCTGTTTTCAGAATTGGCAGAACATTCATTGCTTCTGGGTCTCCAAAGCGAGCATTGTATTCAATCAATTTGACACCATCCTTAGTGCAGATAAAGCCGCCATACATAACTCCCTTGTACAAATGGCCAGTTTCTTTTTCAATTGCTTCAGCAACCCTGGCTGTTATTTCATGAGCAACCTGCAGGTCAGCTTCTGTCATGAATGGAAGCAGCCTTCCAGTTGAGTAAGAGCCCATTCCGCCAGTGTTTGGGCCTTCATCATTGACAAAGGCTCTTTTATGGTCCTGCACAGGAGGGAAGTCAAACAATGTCTTGCCGTCAGTTAAGCTTTGCAGGCTGAACTCCTGGCCCTCAAGCTTTTCTTCAATAACAACAGCAGCATGTTTTTTTAGGACTTCTTCAGCATAAGCAAAGCCCTCTTCCTCTGTTTGGAAATGGTCGCCCTGGACCATTACTCCTTTTCCACCTGTAAGACCATCTGGTTTAACAACAAAAGAATCAAGCTCTTCAATAAACTCACGCAAACCTTCAATACCCTCAAAAACCTTGAACTTGGGTGTTCCTGGGATATCATATTTCTGGGTTAACAATCTTGTAAATGATTTTGATGTTTCTAACCTTGCAAGTTCCTTTTTAGGCCCAACACAAGGAACACCAGCTTCTTCTAAAGCATCAACAACACCAAAGCTAAGAGGTGCTTCTGGACCAATAAAAGCAAAATCAACTGCATTAGCTTTTGCAAAATTAGTGATTTCCTCTAAAGCATCATAAGCACCAACTTGTGAGGATTCAGTTAATTTAGCTATTCCTGGATTATTTGCTTTCATATAAGCATAAAGAACTGGTTTTTGCGGAGAATTAACTATTGCTTCTGCAAGAGCATGTGCACGAGCACTGTTGCCTATCAATAAAACCTTTACCATACGAACACCCCCTTGAATAAGAAATTAGGTTATATTTATAGTTTTTTATTAAAATATTAAAAAAATAAATTAAATTAATTGAGCCAGAAGATTGAGCCCTGCATTGAATGTGTAGAATGAAATAACACAGATTAGCAGGAAACCGAGAAGCTCAATGGTTATTCTTTTCCACATCTCAATGATGTCAGGAAGCAATACATCAATAACCACAATCTCAATCATTGAACCGAAGAATATTATTAAGAGAATAGTGGGGATTATTCCTAAAGGCCCGGGGAATATCTCAGCAATAAGGCCTCTGTTTGTGTATACTGTAGCCAGCATGTATATTGTGAACACAAGCAGAAAAGACCTCCAGACCCAGACATTCTTCTTTTCCCTCTTTACCTTCTTTCCTGCCTTCTGCACAAGAATCTGGGCAGCAAGAAAGAGAAAGCCACCTAAGATTAATAAAAGCAATATAAGGCCTACAATAACATAAGTTGTTTCCATGGTATCACCATCTTTTTTATATATTATATACCTCTAAAAAACTAGTATATAAACTTTTCTTTAAAACCTATTGTAGTATGCGCTACAACACAGGTTTATATCCTTTTTTTACGTTATTATATTGGGATGGAACAAAAAAGAAGACCTATTACAACTACCGTAAAATACGCAATCTTGGCTTATGTTATCTATATAGCTGCTCATGGATGCTACAGCGTTTACCAGTCAGCTACAGAAAAGACAAAAGCAGGTGTTGAATGGGTTTCAAAGACCAAAGATGATATTAGTAATTGCGTGGACCAGGCACGCAACTATTTCAAAGGCAATGAGCAGCAGAAAAACACCCCCCTGCCAAGCCATGGACCATTGGAAGAAATAGCAGGTGAGTAAAATGCCTCTTGTTGAAAATGCAAAGAGTGAATTAGGGGACCTAGTCAGGGAGAACATAACACAATACGAAGCAAAAGCTGAAACTCTTGGAAAAAACTTCAAGAGAACGCTTCTTGGCGTTGGAGCATATTTTCTGGTTAAGTATGCAGGCCCTGATTCCGGAGTAATACTTGGAACAATGACATGGGTTGCTGAAAAAGCAGCATTCATTTACACAGCAACAAGAGCTTACCAGACCCTTAGGGATTTTTTTAATTATATCTGATAAATGTTGTAACTCAGACTACAACTCAAGTTTATATTCAAAAAATACATTTATTTTTTTTGAAAATGCCAAGACTACTACTCTTTAGAACATTATCGAAGATTCTTGGACCTATTGGTTTAGGAGCAACTGCGTTCTATTTAGGCACACAAAATGCGCATGTAGCTAGCAGGGTGGAACATAATCTGCTAAGGAGCCATCTGGAATATGCTGCAGAATCACATAGAGGGAGCTTGGCAGTTGAGGATGTTGAGAATGATAATGGTCTGCTGGAAAAAAGATTAAGGAATCTGGATACAGGCGATTTTATCTACACTGTAAGGACAGACTGCCTGCCCGATAATGATTTTGTTTACAATGGATTAACAGCCAGGGTTGAGTCCTCTAGTCCTGAAGAATTAAGGGACATGCATGAGCGTGCAAGACAGCTTGAAGGTTTGGTTGAGGCTAGACTATACAGCGGGATGCCTGTCAACAAGGAAAGTGTTAACCCTTTGAAGCTTGGTGTACATGTGAGGTCTAATGTTGATGGTCAATTAGAAGCTGTTCTGAAGTATGGTGATAGAGCTGTGATTCTTGCAAGAGATGATTTTGATTATCTTGCCAGGAATGGCACGCAGTTAGCTCAGGAAGCAAGCTTAGTTCCTGTCCAAGCTGCTACCCCAGGATGTCAGGCTGATGTTGGTCAAGCTCCGCCCTCCTCAGGAGCCACTACCTATCTTTGTTTAGGGGTCTTAGGGATTTTGGCAGTTGCCTCAGTAGCGTATAAGAGAGCCAGGGAAAAATATCCTGTCTGAATAAGATGTTAGAATTAAAATGCAAACTGATGAACAGAGGAAGGGTACTAAGTTTGAGATATGGCTTGAACTTTTATTAAATCGCCAAGCCCATCAGAATGTTCTAAGGAATGTTGAATACCACAAGGAAAGGTACCTTTTTCGGCAGGTTGACTTAAGCTATAATTTTGTTGATAATGGAACAATACACCTTGCTATTATTGAAGCAAAATATTCTTCGGGTGGCAGGATACCCTACAAGTTGAGAAAAGGTGAAGTCAAGAAATCAGGGCAGCTTGTTCCTAGGATAGATAACTTAGTAGATGAGCTTTGGGAGCGGCAGCAATTTGTTGGTGCACATGCAGCATGTTTGGTAACCAACCACAGCTTTGATGATCAGGTTAAGGCTGAAGCAGGAAAACGCAGGATTGATGTTGTTGAAGGACCTGCCTTGAGCCAGCTTTACCTGCATCTTGGAGGTGCTGGGGCTATTGATGATTCAATTAACACAATAAATCTAGGAAGGCATAATCTGCATAAAAGCACAATCTACCTCTAATGTCGTACCTGACACTACAACTCATCTTTATATCTCTATTTCGCCTATACACTACTGAGGTGGTTGTTTATGGACAAACTACAACCGTTTTTGAGGAAGGAAAGAATGCTTTATTATGGCGATTTGGCTGTAATGTTTTCCAAAATGCATCTATATGTTGCACCTAAGGCATCCTGATATCACAATGGCAAAATCACAAGACAGGGAACAAACTAAGCTAATAGTAAAGACGGTAGCTACATCAGACCCGAACGAGACTGCTACCAGAATTATTGGGTTAGGGGATATATTAGGGGAATTGTACCTTGAAAAAGCAAGAGCCGGAAAATTGATGCAAGACTTAGACGCTGAAAGGGCAAAGGTCAAACAATTAACAGAACAACAAGGAGGATACGATAAAATGGGAAAATCAAGAGTTTTGGGAACACTTGTCTTTACTGGTGGAGCAGCACTTTTGGCTTATTATTTAACTGCATCAAAAGCAGACTATGAGGTTCAAGCACGTGATGAGGTGATAGGCCAGCTAAGAGATGATATAGCTCAAATAAAAGACCGCACATTCACAGCAAAAGAAACCCTAAGATTTAGGATACTTTGCGATGAACTCGATTCACAGACTGAGGATACAAATGAGTATTTAAAGGGTGTAGAGCAGTCAGCAGCAGGCTTGGCCGGCTTTGTGGATACAGCCAAGACCTACATCAAGAATTCTACTCCTCGAGGGGAACTAGAAGAATCTGTTGCAAAAGAGGTAGAGACTCTCAACAGATTCTTCGATTCCTACGCTGCTAACCGGGAAACAGTGCTAGCTTCAATAGCAACGTGTTATGAGCTTTCTGAGCGGGCAATACCCGGCTCATCAAAATCAGGGGCAAGAAGGCAGGTTGCTGAATTAAATTCTCAATATATTGCAACCCTTGATGCAGTGGGGGAGATGGCACAGCAGGACATAGGGCATCTTAGTGCCTTTAGGGATTATGCACAAGGCTCTCTTTTGAAGGGAAGAGAGGATATGGTTGCAAGGACAGAGGAGGAGATTGCAAGATTGAAAGGAGCAGTAGCTGACTTGGGTGCTTACAGGCAGGTCTTTACTGCAAACGTAGGCTCAAAAGAAATAATCCCTGTGCAGGTAAGGCCTGGAGCAGAGCAGCTTGCTGTAATGGGTATGTATCTAAATCAAGCCTGTAGCTTAGATGTTGGTGAGTAAATGTCGTGACCATGACTACAACGTAAATTAATATTCACATTTAACTTTATAGGTTTTAATTGAAAAATAAGGTAAGAAAAGTTTCGAAGTAGCGTGAGCTATAATCAAATAAAATTTCCAACAAGATGTTGGGGAGGAAATAAAATGGAAGAAGCAGACAGTCCAAGTTCAACTGGAGATAGGCCTTTATTTGAGGATGTGGGCACACCAGCTCCTGCAGAAAACATAGGTGATACTGGTTTTGCACCGCAGCAGGGGGTATTCCCTGGGGAGCCTGATCAAACCTTAGAGAATGTCTTGCCTCAGGAAGGCACTGGTATTCCTCAAGCGTCAGAGATGGAAGAAGCAGCTTACCAGGATGCTGCAAGGCAAAAGGCAAAAGAGGATATGGATTACGCAGCAACACAGCTTGACCATGAAGAAGAGACTGTAATGGCAAGGTTTAGGGACAGAAAGCTGGAACGCAGCATGGGTTCTATAGATAAGCAAGTCGCAAATGCATTAAGTCCTATTAAAGGGTTGAGAGCAGCGGGATACCGTATTGCTCAGACCTTTGGAGTCAACTTGTACAGGCGCTCAGTAATCAGGCACAAAGGAAAGCTGGAAGCAAAAGCAGTAAGACTGGAGGATTATGTTACATCATTCAAAACAAAACTTGAATCAGAAAGCGACAATGATGCCGGTACAGATGTGAGGGAGAAAGGAGTTTCCTCCCAGGTGCGCCACTATACCCGGATGTGCAAGGGAATAGCTCATATGGTAAGGAGGCTTGACCTGACAGAGAAAGCCATGCTGAAGCAGCTGGCACAGAATGAAGGAAAAATAAAGGAGTATGAATCAAAAGTAAAGGATGGTACGAATGAGGAGGACCAAAATATGCTCACTTTTTACCAGGGCAGGAAAACAGCTATCCAAGAGGATATAGGCACCCTGAGAAAACAGAAGAAGGGATATGAGCGCAAAATCAAGACCCATCATGGGATGAATGTAACATTACAGTTATCTGAGATAAATTATGAGAGAAGCATCCACGAAGGAGAAGACATGTTGGCGAAGGCGCGTTCGACAATCATCCTGATGGACCAGTATATTGACAGCTGTGATAGCTTCAAGTCCTTGGTAGACTTCCAGAAGGAAATGCAGGGCATGGCATCGGATATACGCATTGGCGACAAGGCAAATGAGACTATGCAGAGAGCATTAACACGGCAGTACGAAGTAATGCATAGAAGGACAGGAGAACTTTACGCTGATTCGGACCCTTCCAAATCACTTGACAAGGTGAAGGCTGCTGCAGATAGGATACTTGCACAGGAAGACGCAACAGCAAGACAGCTTGTAGACCTGTACTCCAACTAATTTTTTTCTTTTTTTGAATTTGATTAAAATGGAAACCCAAATCAGTCTAGATGCAATAGTACTGAACCAGATGGGCAGTTATAGCCGCTCTGAGTTCCAAAGCATACTTTCAGTTATGCATGATAGATCCTTAGATAGATTTGGGGTGATGAACCCAGACTCTATTGATAAGGCTGAGGAGGTTAGAGACATCGCACTAAAATTTGCAGCTGTATACCTGGCAGCATATGAGGAACTGCAAGCAAACCTTGCTTTTAACAGGAAGAAAGACAGGGAACTTCTCAACATAATGGCAGGTTATGTTGCATGCCAGGCAGTTATGCAGCTCAACAGGAGCAGAAACGATTCAGCAGCTCTTGAAAACAAGCTTGCTGCCAGGAGAAATCCTGATTTCAGTGGAATAGATTTCAAGAGCTCAGAAAATCTGGCAGTTGATATGGTTCTTAAGAGTTACTCTGAATTTATGACAGCAGGCACAACAACATCCAACATAACCTCAGAAACTAATTACTTTTTTTTCAACCTGTCCAATATGCTTTTAGGGCTTGCTTCAAGGGACAAATATGCAAAACACAAGGAACTGCTTAAAGGGCTTGTTGTCAAAGGACCTAATTTCAGGGTTGCAGGTATAAAGCAGGAGCAGCAAAAAGCAGGACAGGCAGAACCTTTCATGGATGGAGAGGAACAGTTCAAGAAGGACTTTGACACGATAAAGCTTACTGAAGGCAACCGTGTTTACAGAAAGGATGTTGTAGGAAATGAGGAGGCCCTTGTTACATTAGATGATTGTGTTAAGAAAGTTGTCGCTTACCGTAAGGTTGACAGGGCTAACCCCTACTTGCACGGAAGAAAAAGGAAGGGATTTAGCCAAGGCATACTGCTTATTGGTGATACAGGAACAGGGAAGACTCTGTGCGCGTATTATGGAATGACCCTTGCAGAAGCAAAGGCAAAGCGATACGGCAGAGATGTTCACATTGTGAAGTTCAACATACTAAGTTCTTATCAGGAAGGCGGGGTGCAGATGCTAAAGCACCAGCTGAACCAGATATGCAGCGGTGATGGGATATATTATGTCTTTCTTGATGAGATAGACACCTTGGTTGCGTCAAGAGGCGACTCCTCAAATAACTCGCATTACCAGCGCCAAAAGCTTGGGGAATTGATGAGGTTTTTGGATGGAGATTACCCAAACCCAGGCAATTATCTGATTGTTGCAACAGGCAACGACCCTCGCAGGATTGATAGGGCACTTAAGAATGCACGTTTGGAGAGAATCTATTGTCCTGGTCCTTTAACTGCTGAACAAAAAGCTAAGACTATAGCCCTTCATTTTGGAGGGGATATTTCTGCAGGAAAAGTCAAGGTTGATGACTGGAGAACAATCGGAGCTTATGCCCTCAAGCTTGGGCTTAATGGCAGGGAAATCCTGGGGGTAGTAAGCAACTGCTACAAGGCTGTGCAGGGAATAGATGAATCCCAGGAAGACCAGATTAATTCAGCCCCTACCCTGCAGGCAGCAAGGGCACTTGTCTCAAGATACACATCCTCTATCACTCCTAAGCTAATAATCTCCCAGATGATAGCATACAGGAAAAAGGATGAGGATGAGCAAAAAGCTGAGAGGACGTTTTACCAAGATGTCAAGCGACCGGTTAAGGCAACTTTATAATAGAAGAAAAGCAGAAATTGCCTCGCTTTTCAAGACTTCAAATAGGTCCAGCCCTAGAGTGCAGTATGCAGCTTCTCCAAAACCAGCACCAGCAGGGCCAGCCCAGGCAGTAACTGCATCTAAGATAGCAGCACCGAGGAAAGTCCCATCATCCAATCCCCCTGCTTCTCTTGAAACCAGGGTCAGCTCGATGAGAAAACTTCATGGCGTGTACAGGGAAATAATCAGTGGGGGCTATTTCATACCATCAGCCAATGAACTAGTATATGGCAGACGTGAAGCAATACCCCTTGATGTGGCAGCAAACCAGACAATGGACTCAAGCAAGGTGATGTATAACGCTGGGATAACATTCACGCTCTTAACATCTTTTCTGCAGGACTGCTCTATGATAGCATTTGGAAAAACAGGCACAGGAAAAACAACCTTAGCAGAGTATGTATCAAGCGCTGTGTTTAACCTACCTATAGGAAGAGTCCAGCAGGCTACAATAATTGGCCATCCAGAGCTTACAGAGGAGAAGATGGTTGCGATGTTTGATGTCATCATGATGTTGAACAAGAAAAGAAAGATTATTGTGAGAGATTTTGTGAGGGAGTATGTCAGGATAATAGATGAAGTAAACAGGATTCCCCCTAAGACATTGTCTATACTTTACCAGCTGATAGACCGCGGCTGGACAACATACCAGGGACAGAGGATTGTTGCCAGGCCAGCACCCCTTTTTGTAACAGCAAATCCTCCTGACTCAGGGAACTACGAGCTGCCAGAGCCTTTTGTTGACAGGTTTGATATAGGTGAGGTGTTCCAGAGCCTTGACCCATTTGAATACGAGAACTATGCAGATAAGAGGCAGGGCAAGATAAGGAAGGATTCCAGGCAGATTGTAGAGCCTCCTGTAAAGCTGTCAGAGAGGGACCTAGTTGATGTGAGAAAAACAGTATATGCAGTAGAGTTCCCTTCTGAACTTGTATCTATGTTGGCTCATTTTTCAGCAGAGATAAGAACCTGTGACATGGCTGGCATTACTCCAGAGAAAAAGACAAAATCAAACACACTTTACAAAAAGGTAGGTCCGCTATGCCAGGACTGCGACCACTATACGGCTGATAACAATGTATGCTCAAGAACAGAGAATGACCTTTCATCCAGGTCTTTGTCGACCATATTCTCATACTCCAAGGCGCTTGCAGCATGGCGTGGCAGCACCAGGGTAAGTGAGGATGACCTAAAATATGCCTTAGCATACGGCTCATGGTTCAAGCTTAGGGGCACAAGGAAGGCTTTTGAAGATGAGCCAAGACACTTTAATGATAGAATTGCCTGGGTTTTGAGCCTGTATGATATGACTAATCATTCTTATGATGAGGTGTGCGCTCAACTTCCTGAATACAGGAATATAACCCAGCTGTTCTTTGCCCATGCTCTTCACCAGGAAGGCCGCGGCCCAAAACCAAGTGTTGGCAGGGCTGATGTAAAACACCTGTTTGAAGAAGCAGCGAAACTGGATTCACAGGTAAAATTCCCCTTGATGGCTTCACTCAATAAACTCTACTTAAGTCTAAAATGATAGCGCAGCAAGTAAAACAAGCAACATGGAACCAGGTAAGGAGGTTTTTGGGAGCTCCGGGGCTAAACGAGCCGGAGTTTGCAGAGGAGGGAATGGAGGATGAGATAGCTGGGATAAGTATGAAATCAAAAAACATCAGGATCAACGAGCGAAACCTTGAAAGGAGGATTGGTTCTGATTTATTGAGGCCTGTTGAAGGCCATGAGGTAGAGCATTATAGGCTATGCCCCTATTCGCTGAGAAATTATGTGAGGCTTGTAGCTCATGCAGACTCTGTTTTAGGCAGCATAGAAGATGCGAAATTGGTTGAGAACCTCTTTTCGGACCTTCTCTGCAATTATGATTTATTCAGGAAAGGGGAGAGGAGCATAGCTGCAGTATATGACAGATTATCAATGGGGGGGCAACCATCCAAGTCATGGGACTTTTATATTGAGACCTTTGCAGGGATGATTGGAAAAAGGACTACAAGAACAAGCCTTAATGAAAAACAAAGAGATGACGCTAAAAAGCTAAGTGATATATTAAAGGATAGCGCATACAATTCAAAGAAATGGCCTGATTCAATAAAGGAATTTGCAAAGGCAATAAAGGAATATTTAGATAAAGAATCACAGAGTAATGCAGGCGGTAGTTCTGGGTCTGCAGCTGGCAAAGGCGGCAAAGGCAGTTCTGCTGCGGCATCAAGCCAGCCAAAACAGGGAAAACATCAGCAAAACAACACCCCCCGAAAAGCCCCATTAATTGACAGCCACGATGTTAAGGATTTCCTGCCTTACTCTCCGGATAAGGCAACACCAGACCAGCAAAAGAAGTTTTTTCAGAAAGAGCTTAGCGGCTTAGGTAATGAACTTGGCCAGGACCAGTACAAGCGGGTTCTTGCTGGGCTTGGCATTGGCACAGACAGGCAGACAACAATCTGGTTCTATCGTGATTTAGTTAAATCCTACGCCCTAAAGATGCCTGATGTCACTTCCAGGTCTGGAGACCGCTTTAAGGAAACACCTGTAAGGTGCGAGTTAGAAAGAGTGCATGAAGCAGATATTGAATACAGCCTTTCACAGTACCCTTTCCTTAACCCAGCATTTCTTTACAGGTGGAGTTATGCAGAGGGAATCTCATCAACCTTTGGCAAAGATAATCCTGATTTGCTTATTGCCATTGATTCTAGCGGGAGTATGGACAATCCTTCAGAATCACTTTCATATGCTTTATTGTCAGCAATGATAGCAAAGAAAACCGCTTTAGACGCTGGCTGCCAGGTTGGGGTAATAAACTTCTCATCGAGGTCAGAATGTGTTTTCCAGGACTTCACCTATTCCAATGAATCGCTTGATGATGCGCTGTCGCATTACTTCGGCGGCGGCACAGAGATACCCGGAGAGCAAATGCTTGAGGCAGTAAGGGGGCACAAACGCCCAACGCACATACTTGTCATAACAGACACCCAGATAGCCAACCTTGATGCACAGGCAGGTTATCTTGCAGATGCCCTTGCTACATGCAAAGCAGGAGGCTCAATATTCCTCAGCACCAGCCCTGGAGACGAAACAAGGCTTTTGAAGAAGATTGGTTACGATGTCATTCCAACCCGCTCATTTTCAGACCTAGATGACCTTACAATCAAAAAGTCAGGTGAGATTTATGCAACTTAGAACAGGTGATAAACATGACAATTAGGAAAAACCCCCTTACATCAGATGTTGGAAGAGAGCTTTGGGAAAAATATTTTGGTTTTTTGGCAAGGAAAAATGAGGGGGCAGGAACTCCGCTTTTCTCAGTCCGTACGGACGTGGATAGGTCCAAGGTGGATGCACCTCTATCAACGGAGGCTGCTGTTTCCTCTGCAAACAATGGAGCAAATATACTTGATGAGATAAGCAGCCAGTTCAATGGAGAGGCACAAGCAGCAGTGCCTGGGAATAATGGCTTGGAAACACAGTTAGAAGCTCCAATCAGTACTCCTACTCCTGCATCAACTACTGCAGGCCTGCCAGACGGCAGACTAACTACATCAGATTGTAATTTATATGATGTGGCAAGATATTTCAAGAATCGAGGTGTTGTTGGGGAGGAATCCCTTGCAGTCGCTATAACTCTGGCATTAATCAACAATGCATCTTTCGGCGTAGAGGGCTACAGCGGTTCAGGAAAGACGTTCATAACAGACAAGCTGATGGACCTTGTCGAGGATAGGGCCTATAGGATTGGCCAGTCTTCAAAGCTTGCTGTGTTTGGAGATGCAGACAAGATTAATGGCTGCAGGGTAATCTATATCCCTGAACTCCAGAAAGCAATGAAACAGAGAAACAGCCCGATAATAGAAGTCATAAAAGACCTTACAGAGGGAAAGGATGCAACAAGGGTCGTCACCAAAAGAGGAGGGAAGGGCACAGAAGAGTACAGGATAAAGAGCGGGGTAAGCATTGTATACACCCTTGCTCTAGAAAACTATTTCAAAAAGGATGAGGAAAGCTCCAGGAGGCTGATAAGGTTCAGGACTGACCCCTCACCAGAACATCTCGAGGAGATACACGGCGACAAAGCAAGGAAGAGGCATGCATTGGACGCTTCTGAGAAAAGCAGGGTGTCCCTTGAAAGAAAACTGAAAAGGCATGTATACGAATGCATGGATATGGATGGGGTCAAGGTTATAGACCCTTTTGCAGAGTACATAAGCTCCTTGATACCAAGGACGCAAAAGTCAGTGGGCTATGTGGACCATTATTACTCCCTGCTTGACGCATGCGCAAAGTTTCATGCAAACAATAGGACCCAGGTTGATATAGACGGCCAGACATATTTGCTGATAGAGGTGCAGGACCACATCACAGTATTCCGGGCTTATTTTGGGGAGTTCATAAAGACATTGAAGGAATTCTCACAGAGAAAGGACCATGCTCAGGAACTTGAACCAGGAGAAGAAAACTCAGAGCTTGATTACTTTGAGCATATCCCAGAGCCTGACTGGGCGCAGTGCTACAGAAAAGGGCTGGAGGTAATCTCAACTGACCCTGCCCTGAGCCCGTTGATGGAGGATTATGGCGATAAGGTGGCAGAATGGCTGGGAAGGCAGGTCAAGGATGATAAGATATTCGTCCTTGATTATTCCACTGGCAAGCAAACCTTTGTTGCAGACCTATCTCCGGCGATAACTTCAACAGAAAAACCCCTTTTTGGGGAGGTGGACCAAAATGAATAGATTCCAGGAACTTTCAGAACTTGTTGCTGGGGGCCAAGTTGATGAAAACTTTCATAGAACAAACCCCAGGAATGTAATTGATGAGGTTGACACTGAGTCGGGAAGGATGCTCTTCGATTCAACAGAGGGGGTTGCAGCCCTTGACCTTTCCCAGTCAACAGCATACTTTGCAGGAGCAGCTGACATTAATTTGTCAGATGTTGTGGAGAAGATAGAGCATGCGGAAGGTGTTGTTGAGGAGTTCCTGAAGCTAGGCTATCCCAACAGGTGGTATATGTCAAAGTCAGCTGAAGTGATGGGGCTATCCAGCCAATTAGATGAATATCTTGTGGAGAGGCAGGTTTTATTGCAAAGGGGATTTGTTGCAGAGAACGGGAAGTTTGATAGGAGCAAAGACAATGTTGACAAACGCCCTCCTTTAAGGGAGTCAATGGACAAAATAGCAGATGAATATGCTGTTGTCCATAAAGCTTCTAAAAAAAGAGGTTTAAAGATAGATGCTGAAGCAGAAAAAACATTTGCAGACTATGCACTTGTAAGAGAGAAGGTCGGAAGATGTGATGAGGCAATTGCCTTGTTCTTTAAAAGGTACCTGTCAGTTGACTCAACAGAAGATCCATTAAAAGAATTAAGAGCGCTAAAAGATGAGACAAGGAATGGATGGCGTAAGAGCAAAGCTGTGAGAGATTGTCATGAGTCCGGTTACTATCAGGGGCTAGCAGTAATTAAGGGTCTTAATGAGGATATAGACTATGTCCTCACTAATTTTGACCAGGTTAGTAAGATTAAGGGGCGCATAGTAGCTGCTACACAAAAGCTGTCAGATTATTCTCAAGCTGTTTATGACCTGAGGGAGGGAGACCTTTCATTGGACGATTTAGCACAGATAGCAGTAACTCTGAGATCAACGCCGGTTGCTAAGTACGATTCTCATGATGGTGTGATCTACCTCCATGAGGCTGTCTTGAGATACCGTGACTCCACTGCTGCATTTAGAGATAAGCTATACAAGTTGGTTTTGAGTCAAGCAGAAATTGATGCAGAGCATCAACCAACATCAACAGACATTGACCAGGATGTTGGCTATCTGAAAAGGAAAAGGGCTATTTTGACTGCCCTTCTAGATGAGGGGGGCGTTGAAAGCCAAGTAGCTAGAGCAGTAACTGATTGGAGAAGCAATATTGATGGTTACATTGATTTGTTAAACCAGACCAAAGAGACAAAAAACGGGATAGATACTGATACTACCTCAATAAAAGAAGAGCTGCAAGGGGTTTACTCTTTGCTGGATTCAGTCCAAAGCGGCGGCATTGACGATGATAAGGTAGACACTGTTAGGGCTCTACGATTGCACTATAATCCTTCTACTCATGATAGATGGAATGATAATCGTTATCTGCAGGAGTCAGTAGCTGGGTATGTTAGTGCAGTGAAGGAATTAGAGCAAACTATCAGAACAACTATGACAGCTGTTGTTGAACAATATGATGAAAAGATAAGAAGGCTAGAATCTGTGACTTAGATTGTTGTGGTGACCGCTACAACATACGTTTAAATCGCGTGAAAAGGCCATCTGCCCTACATGGATCTAGATATTGTTATAATAGGTGCAGGAGTTGATGGTCTAGCTGTAGCTTCAGAGGTTTCTAATGATGGAAGAGCTGTTTATGTTATTGAGAAAAACCGTATGTTTGGCATGGAGACAAGCAGCAGGAATAGCGAGGTTAAACATGCTGGAATACACTACACTCCTGGTTCATTAAAGGCAAGACTTTGTATAGAAGGAAGGGATTTGCTTGACGAATTAGTTAAGAATGGATATGTGCATGGCAAGAATATAGGGAAGTATATCGTTGCAACTAGTCAAGACCAGGTTGGAGTTCTGGAAGAGAGGCTGAAAAGAGGCAGGGAGAATGGTGTTGATGAGGGCAGACCAGATGATGAGAAATTGAGAATCATTTCTGGAGCAGAGCTGCAAAAGCGAGAACCAAATGTAAGAGCAGTTGCTGCTCTTTGGTCTCCGTTAACAGGGATTATTGATTCCCACGGGTTAATGGAGTATTTCTTGAAAAAAGCAAAAAGCAAAGGCGGTGATGTTGTTTATGAAACAGAACTCATAGGAATTGACAAAATAAATGGCGGTTATGAAATAACAGTAAAAGAGGGTGGTGGATCTATTGAAAAATATACAACTAGGGTTTTGATAAATGCAGCTGGGCTTAAGGCTGATGAAGTTGCGCAGATGGCTGGAATTGATGTTGATGCAGCAGGCTATAGGCAACATTATTGCAAAGGAGAATACTTTAGGGTTAATGGGCATAGAGGAAAGCTAAACTCCTTAATCTATCCTGTACCAGAAGCACATGGCCTTGGTGTACATGCGACTTTAGAGCTAGATAGAGAAACTGGAGAAATAGCAGGATTAAAACTAGGACCTAATGCATTCTATATAGGCAGAGATGCGGATTATAGTGTTGATCCTTCACATCAGCAGGAATTTTTTGAGTTAGCAAAGCCGGTTTTGCCTTTCTTAGAATATGATGATTTGTGCCCGGATCAAGCCGGAATAAGGCCAAAACTTAAAGGACCAGATGATGAAGGAGAACCAGATTTTATCGTAAGAGAAGAAAGTGATAAAGGTTTTCCAGGATTAATAACTCTGGCAGGAAATGAGTCTCCTGGATTGACTGCTGCTACAGCTAAAGGTCCGCATGTTGCTGAAATAGTTGATAATATCCTTGAATAAATTAAAAAGAAAAAGCGTTTCTTAATCCTTCTTAGCCAAAGCCCACAACAAGTCAAAATATCTCTTATAAGCCTGTGCTATGTCAGCATTTTTTATCTGTATTACTAAAGGATTCTTCTGGTATAATATCATTACAACCTCGCCATCGCATACACAAGTAGTCACAGGAGAATCATATTGCTGTTCAAGATATCTTGATTCAGTATGAGTCATCTTGTTAAGCAAATGCATTCTTTCTTTTGCATCACTGTTATATATCATCTCTAGCCCAATCTTTTGTTTGACCCTCCTCCTATGGTAATTTTCAAGAAAATACTTGCCTATCATCTCTGAGGCAAGCTTTGGAGCACCATAAGCATACCTTGTTTGCCCTAGTTCTAAGAAATGGTTTAGAATGTTTCTGACAGCTATTATACCTTCATATATATGGGCTTCACTCTTGCCTTTAGCCAGCTGTTGGCTTAATAGAAGCTGAGGCATTATACTCTGAAGCTTGTTCTCCTTATCCCTTTGCATATTAATCAATATCTTAGGATCTGTTGCTTCAAACAGTTTGGTCTTTCCTTTGGTAACATGGGCAACCAAGCCTTTTTCAATTAATCTTTCTATTGCATCATAAACATTTGTCCTGTGAACAGCACTTTTTTCTGCAACCTTGCCTGCTGTGGTAGAGCCTAATTCCAGTAATGTTAAGAAAACCTTTGTTTCGTTTTTACTCAACCCCACCTCTTCCAGGATTTTTTCTTTCATAGTAAATCACTAATATGGTATTATTTTTAAATCTTGTTGTCTGTTGTACTACAAATCAAACCAACTCCAATCTCCTATTAGTCGAATGGGCAATATAAAAGTTAGTTGTCTAGGTAACTACAACAATCCTTTATATCCGAAACTTGCTTATTTATGGTGGAAGAGACAACATAGGATTTTTTACTACTGATAAGGAAAAACCTTATAAATGATGTACTATTAATATACTCGAAATAAGAGGGTGTTAGGGTGAATTAGGATTATTATTAGAGGCCGTTATAATGGTAGACTTTGGAGAAACAAGGTTGGGGATAGTTGGCTTTGGTGGGCAAGGTAAATCCATAGCCAATATTCTAGCGCATTCTAGGGCTGAAGAGCTGGGAAGGATTATGCTTAGGGTATACGATCCTTTTAAATCAGAAGCTGAGCTTACTGGGTTCTTGGACAACCTAAAACGCACTGCAAGAAAACAGATGAGATATGGAATTGATGGTTCTAGAGAATCCAGAAGCCTTGAAAGCTTAGCAGAGAATTCTGATGTGATTATTATTGCTGCAGCAGGGCCAGGAAAGGCTGATCAAAGGTATGAAGGCAAAGAGGATGATAGTAGAGAAAGCAGGCTTTATCATAGCCTGGCACAGGCATGTTTAGGGCCAGTAGAGGGAATTGATAGTTTTGCTGACCTAATAAAGGCAGATGCAGAAGGAAGCCAGGTGTTAGACCCAGAAAAGCTTAGGATGCTTGATGTTGACTATAGATGCTTAAGGTTTTTGCCTCTTAGCGCATTTGTTACCCAGGACCTGGCAAAACAATTTAGAGAGCTTGGTGATAAAGCCAGAGATAAAACGATTGTGATGTTCTCAAATCAAACAGATTGCAATCTTTACATCTTCTCTGCAAATTCAGGATTAACAGATAATGTTGTTGCTTTTAACCATACTGAGTATTACCGATTGAGAAAATATGGCTCTTCCCTTGTTCCACAGAAACTAGTGCAATCGTGCGTTGTAGGAAGCCATAGTTACCCATCATTGATCTTACCTAGAAAATTGGCTCCTCCTCTTGAGGATAGGCATGATGCTGAAAGGATAGTAAAGGCTGCTTTGATTGCAAGCGACGAATTTAGATTTTTTGCTCCTGAAAAACTTGAGTTATTGGAGGATGGTCTTGGAACAGATGCTGCAGAAGCTACTGAGGAATTTTTAAGAGCCAGGGTAAATGGGGAAGACTTAGTGTCAGCAGGTATACTGATGCGGTTAGGAAGCAACCCCCTTTATAGCTCAGGGTCTGCAGAAAGTTTGAAGGGTTTTGATTTAGACGCAGTATTCCCAACTGGCTGGATTGGAAGATTTTGCGGAGAACCTCAAAGTCCTTTTGTTAAGGAGGCTCTGGAAGCACTTGATATAGACAAATTAGAAATGACAGGACGCGTTTTTGGACGGCATAAAGACTGGAATGACCCTAAATACGCCTGGAAATGTTATGTATCAGCAATGCAGGAGGTGTTTGCAGGAACTCTAAAAGCCTTTGAGCTTGTTAGGCCTGTGTTGGAAGAATACGGCTTAGTTGGGGAAAGAATAGAGCCGACTAATAGTGTTGATACATACGCTGAGCCAAGGCCAATAGTTTTAAGCTCAGCAGCGAGCCAAGCAACAGCATCTCCTAGCCTGGAACCTTCTATACCTGCGTTAGCAAGGACTATATCCGAGCGGCAGGCGAGGGTAAGAGAACTAGAGCGGAGAGCTGGTGCAGAAACACAATCTGATGGAAAAGTAGCGATCCCAAGTAATCTGGAGGTATTACTTTACGCCTCAGACAAAGCAGCAAGAGGCTCAGTAAAACAGATTGCTGAGTTAGACTTTAAACCTGGGACGCCAGGATACTTTGCTTTTGATTTTAGTGAAATGCCCGATACATATTCTTCTGGTTTTACAAATTTTGTTGCAGATGCTCATAATCTTTATGCATTATATCATGTAACAACCAAGGCAAAGACGCATGAATACGGCTTGGTTGTATGGGACAGGAGAACCCATGAATTAAAGGGGCGCCTGTCTTTTGGTGGACTAGAGCCTTCTTCTTTATGTGCGTTTAATGATGAGGCATATGTATCATTTGCGAATGAAGCTAGCGGAATAAAGAAATCAATACCAATAAAGAGGCTGTCAGCGTCTGGAAAACATCTTAAGGATTATCGGGGGATAGGAGGCGCCTCAGACGTAGCAGCAGGCAGGATAGTGAGTGAGGCATATGTTTTTGGAGTGTACGGCACAGATATTTCTATCTGGCGCAAAGACACGCCGAGAAGAATCTTTGACCAGGTGCCTGTGGGTAAAGCCTTGTTTGATGTGAATTTTTTTAATAAGGGCCATAATATTCTTGCTTGCGGGTGTATGAATGATGATTCAGTATTCTTTTATGATTTAGACAGAAGAACAGAGCCTGTCGAATATGGTTCTTTTAGAGGGGCTTATGATTTACAGTTTCCTGACGATGGCAGGATATTATTGGCAACTGCAAGAACAGAAGATGCAAGGCCGCAGGTTACGGCCTTTGAGAATGTAAGCAGCTTGTTTAGTAAGCAGGGGGAAGTGTTGCTAGACCCTGCAGGGGGCGAGCCACATTTTGGTTCTGTAGTGAATATCAGGGGTTTGAATATGGTTGATAATCTTTTGATGCTGTACGGTACAGACGACAAGGTGCATATCATAAACTGGAGGGATCCTTCCCAAACTCCTCTTGGATATGAGCCTGCTCCATTAAATCTTAGTAAAACCTATTTATTGAGGGAGAAAGATGTTAACACTTAGGGTAACTCATGCTGGGGATCCTCCAAAAGGATCGCATTATGATGACTTTAAAATAGTTGATCTACAGAGGAGAATATTCCTGACTGGCGATGGTGTCGGCTTAAATCCTGCGTCCCAGGAAGCGAGCACATATGCGCTGGCAGCAGCCTATTATTTTTTACAGCAAAATGCAGTCCACTTTGAAAACGGAATAATTCCGGAAGAACAAATCTCGGAATATATTAAGGATGGAATAGAACATGGAAACAAGGTTTTATTTACACTTTCAGAGCATTATGATTGGTTCTATCATCAACGTAATCCAACATCTGAAAAGAAAAGGGCAGGTACAACCACCCAGGTTTGCTATTTTCTTAACGGACGCTTGTATGCTGGCAGAGTAGGAAATGACGGCAGTATCTATTTGATTAGAGGAGGCACCATAAGGAATATAGCTGTTGAAACTGAAGTTGAGGGTAGAGATGAGGGTCTTGAGAAACTAAAGGCTTTGACAGGTGAGGATTCTGTAGGAGATTATCTTGGCAAAAGCGCAGAGGTTAAACCGCAGTTAAGCCCGCCACAAGATTTAGAGGCTGGTGATATTGTTGTAATGACCACAGACGGGCTTGATAAACTCCTTTTCCAGGATGAGATAAGAGAGATTGTACAAACCACACCTAATTTTAGAGATACTGCATTTAATCTGGTTAATGCTGCCAGACATCATCCTTATAAGGTTGCTGATTATATCTCTGAAAAAAAAGGAATGAAACCTTCTGAGTTTATTCAAAGTGCTGCTTATAAGGATGCTATTACTGTTATACCTATACAGGTTTGCGAGGGGGGTTAATATGGTAAGCAAAAAACACGCCGCTATGATTCACAATGCAACTGCGACTTTAAGAGAGGTAACTATAAGCAAGGAAGACCTAAAACCAAGGTATGTTGTTGACCAGGAAGATGGTTTTATTGATAAAGGAAGTTATGGTCATGTGTTTAAGGGCTATGATATGGCTCATGATAGCAGGCCTGTTGCCCTTAAGATAAGCCACGACCAGAATGATATACAGCTTGATAAGCATTTTAGAAGGGAATTTGATTTTCTAAGCCAACACCCCCATTCAAATATAATCACTGTCTATGCTCACCATTTAGCTGCAGGCAGGTCAGTGCTTGCTATGGAGTTTGCTGAATCTGATCTGGCAACTGTGATGGGCGACCCTGATAAGAATTTTACTTTGGATGATGTAATCAAATGGCTTGAGCCTGTTGCTGCAGCTATTGACCACATACACAGCTTTCCAGATGCTGAAGGAGGGATAGTGGCCCATAGGGATATCAAACCATCAAATATCCTGATTTGCTCAGGCGGTGCTGTAAAACTTTCTGATTTTGGCTGTGCTGGTTTTTCAGGCACTGCATCTTCAGGAAAGGGTACAATGGCCTATAGGGCGCCTGAAGGATTTGACGACGGGGGAAAATATTATCCCGGCACTGCGCAGTTTTATGCTGAATCTGACATATACTCAATGGTAGTAGCTACTTGTGAATTCTTTGCTAAATCCAACCCATTTGCAGGCATTTCAAAGTCTTCTAAGTCATTGGCTGAGAAAGAAAGCGAGGACAGAATAGCAAGATGGTGCAAGAAAAGAGGTATGCCTAATAGCCTGATTGAAGCTCTTGTTAGGGGAATGCACCCAGACTATAACCAGAGGTTTCATTCTGGTGCAGAGTATATAGATGCTTTGAGAGGGGTTAAGGTTACAATTGACAGGGAAGCAGCAAGGAAAGCTGCTGAGGAGGATTTCGGCAGATTCTATAAAAGGTTTACAACTGTTGCAGGAAACAAACCCTCAGGATGGTATGGCACTACTGGCCTGGACGATATCGATGAACTTTGGACCTTGCACGACACCATGGAAAATCTTGCAAGAGATAATGGTTTTACGGGAGATAAAAGATATGCAAGGGCAATTAAGCTTTTTGAGGAAAGAATGTCAGCAGACTTTAAGGTGCTTAAAACAGAGTTATCGAAAGCAGCTGCTGAGTCACAGAGGTTTAGACAACAGGGAAGATTTGATGAGGGGGGGCATCCGATTAACTATGTTTATGTAGATGCAATAAAGGGAGAACTTAATACCCAAGGAGAATCATTAAGGTATAATCTAGGAGCAACACTGCATGCATGGGGTCCGCCACTGGCAGATGAAAGGCTTTCCAAACAGAAAATAGAAGATGGGTCCTATTCAAGGCATTGCGCAGAAAATTTTCCACAAGGGGATCCTAACCTAAAAAAATAAAATGAAAAAACCAGAAGATGAGCTTGAAAATCTTGAAGGTATGTTAAGGGAGATTAAGATAGAGCCAAGCGAGGCTTCTGACCCAGATATCAAAAAAAAAGCTAATGAACATTTTGAAAAAGGTGTTGCTTGCTACAGGAGAAAGAGTCTTGAAGAAGCAGTAGCAGAGTTCAGACAAGCAATAGGTTTTGATTCTGACTATGTTGCAGCACGCAATAATCTTGGAGTTGTTCTATACGAAAGAGGAGAGCTCGAAGAAGCAGAAACACAGCTTAGAGCAGCAATAAGTCTAAGGGATAATGACGCTGACCTTTATGTCAACCTGGGGAATGTATTGAGTGATAGAGGTAGATTAGGCGAAGCAATAGAATCTTATGCAACGGCAACAGGGATTGACCCTAAAAATGCTGTTGCTTTTAACAACAAAGGAGTTACATATATCAAGGCAAGACAGCTAGATTTAGCAGTAAAAACTTTCAGGAAAGCACTTGAGATTAATTCTGAAAACCCAACAATACATCTTAATCTTGCAAATGTCTTAAGAGAAAATGGTGACAATGCTGGTTCAATCTTGGAATACCAGAAAGCAATGGAACTTATTCCTGGAGGGGATGAAGAGACTAGAGAAGGGGTTGAGGAAAAAGCAAGACAATGGACAGAATCTAGGAAAGATAAAGATTTTTATTTTTACTTCCACCTGGGGATTATATACCACGGCGTAATAAATGATAAAGCAATAGAGGCATATAGGGAATCAATCCGACTCAATCCTAATTATAGCCATTCCCGCTTTGACCTTGGGATTCTCTTGTCAGTTAAAGGAGACAAAGAAGGAGCAGAAAAAGAATTTAGGGAGGCAATTAGGATTGATCCTAACTATTCTCGTGCCCATAGTAGTCTTGGGAGACTGTTGTGGAAACAAGGGAAGCACGATGAAGGACTAAAGGAATGTAGGAAGGCAGTAGAGTGTAAACCTAACGAAAAATACTCGCACGTCTTTCTGGGAGATTGCCTATATGATAACGGAGACTTTGAAGGAGCAGCAGTACAATTCAAGGAAGCATTAAGGATTGACCATCATTATAGATACGCTATTATGAGGTTAAGATCCGCCTTATACAAAGACTTAGGCACTAAGAAAGGATTAAGTGCCTTAAAAGACGAAGCAGAAAAAAATCCTGATAAAGTGTATGCCCAGGTATGCCTTGCAATTGCTTTAACTACTGAAGGAAATACCGCGGGAGCAGGAGATGCTTACCGAAAAGCAATAGAACTTGGTGGCGGGATAAAGGGAGGAAAACTTACTGTTCTTAAAGAAAAATGACTGAACTTGAAAATCTCGAAGGTATGTTAAGAGAGATTAAGATAGAGCAGAGTGAAGCTCCTGATGAAAATGCTAGAAAGAAGGCTACTGAACATTTTGAAAAAGGTGTTGCTTGCTACAGGAGAAAGGGTCTTGAAGAAGCAGTGGCAGAGTTCAGACAGGCAATAGGCTTTGATTCTGATTATGTTGCAGCACGTAATAATTTGGGCGTTGTGTTATGTGAAAAAGGAGACCTTGAAGAAGCAGAGGCACAGCTAAGAGCAGCAATAACTCTTAGAGATAACGATGCAGACCTTTATGTCAATCTAGGAAATGTATTGAGTGATAGAGGTAGATTAGGCGAAGCATTAGCAACCTATGCAGAAGCAACTAACCATGATCCTAAAAATGCTGTTGCTTTTAACAATAAAGGAGTTGCATATCATAAGGAAGGAAAACTAGACTTAGCAATAACTAATCTTAGAAAGGCATCAGAGATTGCGCCAAAAAATCGGGCTATACGTTATAATCTCGCAAACGCTTTGAATGATAAAGGTGAGGTGCAGGAAGCAGGGAGGGAATACAGGCGAGCGATGATAATCGACAAGGATGAAGATTCGCCAGATAAAGCTCTTGTTGAGAAAGAAATAGAAAAAAATAGGGCAGAGATACAAAAAAACCCTGATAATTATTACGCTTACTTTAATCTAGGAATTGCATTAGGCCAAATTAAAGATTATGATGGTGCGGTAAAGGCCTGTAGAGAAGCAGTTAGGATTAGACCTGATGATGCAACTGCTCATTTTAATCTTGCATACTTCTTGGGGGAGAAGGGAGACACTGCAGAGGAGGAAAAGGAATACAAGGAAGCGATAAGATGCGAGCCAGCTAATTCATCAGCCCACCACAATCTTGCAATTATTTTAGAAAAGAAGGGAGACATTGACGGAGCAATAGCAGAGTACAGAAAAGCTGTAATAGCGAATCCTAGTGATTGGGAATATCATCATCATTTAGGAGATTGCTTGGAGGGAAATGGCGATATTGACGGAGCAATAGCAGAATACATGGAAGCCATAAAAGTTAATCCAAACTATGGGTCCGCCCAATCTAGCCTACAATCTGCACTGGGAAAGAAGGGGAATCCTTCTGAAGTATTAAATAAATTAAAAAGTGAAGCAACACAACATCCTGATAAGACATACGCCCAGGTATGGCTTGCAATCGCCCTAACTGTTGAAAGAGACCACAGCGGAGCAATAAGCGCTTACCAGAGGGCAGTACAGCGTAGTGGCAGAATAGAAGGAGGAAAACTTGCAGTTATTAAAGAAAAATGACAAAACTTGAAAATCTTGAGGATTTATTGAGGACAGTTGGAGAAGGCTTGTTGCGCAGTGGTACTCCTAATCCAGAAGAGTATGCCTTAGCTGTTAGTGGACCAGGCGGTGTTCACCTCCTGCTGCCTAACGAGAAGAAGTTAATCAGGATTGCAAAGAGGGCACCACCTATGCATGTTTACCCTATAAGGAGGGATACAATTGTATCTTACCAACTTTCCCTGGATAAAGTGTGTATTAATGATGGAATCTTATATGATTCAGTTTCAGGTACTGCAATATGCAATGCTGTCGAGGAACCAGGCATGCGTGGCGGATCCAATCCGCTAGCAGAGGAAATAAGGCAGAGGAAGGAAGAAGAAGCTAGGCGCAAAGGTAGGGGCAAATCATCATGGTTGGGTCGTTCAGAACCAAAAAAGCCAAAGCCATTCCGCAGAGAAGGTTATGTTACAGGACTTCGCTCTATTAATGGAAAATTGTTTGATTTTGGGGCGTTTGCATCAGGCACACGGGCTTATGCTGTCTTTGATACATTGGCTTGTCCGACTGGAAAAGAAACACCAATTGCTCTTAGGGACCACCCAATAATCTCTTTGTTTGAGCATAATGGTGCTGTATTGGATGTCTCTAATGGCAGGTTATTCTCTACTTATAAGTGCCCTTTTGGGAAAGAAGGAGGGGTTGGCAAGGATAAATTTGCTATACGTGACGCATATTCACACGAAGGCAGGATATATGTTGTGGATGGCAATATGGCACATGTAGTAATATACGACCTTGAACAGCTGTTGCATGAGGGTAAACCTGTAAGGGAGGTTAAGCCACCAAAACCCCAAGGAATACCCTTACCTCCACGACAAGGGAGGCTAAACTTTAGGTTTTTCCTGCATAATGATAGTTTGTTATTGGCTAAATTAATAGCACAGGAGTTGCCTGACAGAAGGATTAATCAGCATGCGACTATATATGACCCTTTTTCGGATTATGCAGTCCAAGAATCTGCTAACCTTTGTTATGGAACATCTCCTTTAGTTGCAAAAAGCATTGGTGCTGTTCCTATAAGTAAGGATATGTTCGACAGCATAATTGGAGATGAGCGTATTTTTAATGAAGTTGCTAAACCCTCTATGTTAGATGAGATTCAATCTAAGCTTGAACTTGCGTATAGAGAAGCAGAAAAACAGGTTGGACAAAACCTTTCATTACTCCAAAACAAGTCAGAGGCACAAAAACTCTTTGCTGCACTTAGAGAATTACGCGGTAAGGTGGTAAGCGAATATGCTGCGTTTGGGATCAAGGAAAATGAAGTTAAAGCAGGCCCTCTAGAGAGTAAATTTAAGCATTATGAGCAAATGGTTGCGAGAGGGTAATTAGTTTTATTAAAATGCCAGACCCAGAAATAGAACTTGAAAATCTTGAAGGTTTGTTAAGACAGGTTAAGCTAGACAAAAGCCAGGCTCCGGATGAAGATGCTAGAAAGAAAGCTAATGAACATTTTGTAAAAGGTGTTGGTTTATGCGAAAAAGAAGACTATGATGGAGCAATAGCAGAGTTTAACAGAGCATTAGGATTTGACCCAAAATATTCAGCTGCTTACAACAATATTGGAATTGCTTTGCATCAGAAAGGTGACCTTGAGGGGGCAGTAGGGGCATATGATAGGGGAATACAAATCAATCCAACTGATTCAGCCCTGCATAACAACAGAGGAAATGCATTAATTGATAATGATGATACTAAAGGAGCAATGGCAGACTATGAGGAAGCAGTACGGATTAACCCTAGAAATGCGTCTGCTCTCAATAATGTTGGCATTATACTCCATAAGCGGGGTGACCTCGACTCAGCAATCGCATGCCTTAGAAAGGCTTTAAAATATTCCCCCCATATATCTCTTATACACTTTAATCTTGCTAATGCCTTAAGTGATAATGGCGATACTGAAGAGGCGATAAAAGAATATGGCAATGTATACAGTCCCGATTCTAAAAGCTGGTTCGACCTTGATAATATGCCAGGTAAGGAGGACCCCTTTGAAAAAGACATTGCACAGTATAGAGAGCAGATAAGGCGTAATCCTGGTGATGCAGAAGCGCACCATAGCCTGGCACATACTTTATGCTTAAAAAGTGATTATGATGAGGCAGTAGCTGAGCATCAAAGAGCAATAGAACTTGAGCCGGAAAATGCTAAATTTTATAATGGTCTAGGCCGCACTTTAGACTGGAAATGCGATTATGACGGAGCAATAGCTGCATTCCAAAAAGCAATAGAGCTTGAACCTGGAGACGCAGACACCCACAGCAATCTGGGTGGTGCTTTCCGTAGTAAGAAAGACTATAGGAGAGCAATAGAGTGCTTTGAGAGGGCAATACAGCTTGCTTCGCGCCCTACATTTTTTTATGAATCATTAGGATATACTTTCAAGGAGATGGGAGACCTTAAGAAAGCGGAAGGAGCATATAGAAAATTAATAGAACTTGATCCTGGTTACATCTCTGCTTATGAGGGTCTAGGAGATGTCTTGCGTGAGTCAGGAGATACCCCCGGAGCTATGGCAGCATATAAAAAGATGGCAGAGCTTAGGGGAGAAATAAAAGGAAAAAAATTAGGGCAGCTTAAAACGTAAAAATGCCAGACTCAGAAAAACCAGGAAATCTTGAAGAACAACTAAGAAGGCTTAGAATAAAGAAAGCTGGAAAAGGACTCGAAAATCTTGAAGGGTTATTAAGGAAAGTAGACCCAGCTGATAGAACAGGTTTAGACCCAAGGGATGTAGAGGCAACTTTAAGGCTAGTTAACTCTCGTGTCCCTTTGCCTAAGGGATGTTATCATATTGATTTTGGGGTCACAATAACTCCAGGAGGGGTTTTAAAGATAGAGGCTGGCACACAGATATATCTTGGACCAAGTGCATATATACTAAGTGCTGGCTCATTAATAGCTCATGAAACAGAATTTGTGCCTTCTGAACCAGATGTTGGTTGGGGGAATATAACCCTAACAGGCGGAGAAGCAAGCGGCTCTATTCTTGAACATTGTACTATAAAAGGGGGAAGAGGAAGGCAGTTTATACAAGGGAGCGAATATTTTGAAGCATTCCCTCCAGAAGACATTCCTGCATGCGGAACAAGAGGAGGGGCTTTATTAATCGTGGATGCAAAGCCAACAATCAGGCATTGTGTAATTGCTGATAGCGAAGCGTATTCTTATGGCGGTGGAGTAGCCCTTTATTTTTCAGATGCTGTTCTTGAAGATAATGAGATAACAGGCAATAGTGCGCAATGGGGTGGGGGGATGGAAATCTGTGAATCAGACCCAGCCCTAATAAGGAACATAATTAAAGAAAATGTGGCTGTATTATCTGGAGGGGGGATAAATATATGTCCTCAATCAAGGCCAACTCTAGAAGAAAATAAAATTATGTATAACAAAGCGACTGGCCTTGAAGGTGGAGCAGGCTTAGGAGGAGGGCTGTATCTGAGCGGAGAAACGTGCAGGCCTGTCTTGGTAAGGAATACAATAGTAGGCAACATAGCGATAATGGGTGGAGGGATGTATGTTCTTGCTTCTAATATAACAAAGGTTGCCGGGAATACAATCGAAGGCAACAAGCCGGATAATATTATGAGGGCACGCACGCCTTGATAGGCCATATATTCTGTCGTATTATCGACTACAACTTACTTTTATATTCTCAATTCCCCTTCTATTATGTATAATGAAATCAAGAATTATAGTGCCAAGAATTGCAACTATTGAGAATGTTGCATTGGAGTTGGGGGATGTTGTTTCAGTAAGAAACCTGGCAATAGCTCCTTTATATGGTGATAGTTCTTTTAATGATGGGGCAATACTGATTGGGGAAGCTATAGAAAAAGCAAAAACACCAGGAGCAGAGGGCAAGTTTACAATCACAGAGTCAGATGAAGTTCAGTCACTCACAATTAAGAATGAGCTTGGTAAAAGGGTTTTTATAGCAGAAGGGCAGGTTGTTGAGGGTGATAGCCAGAATAGAATGGCTGTTTACTCTACCTTGATTCCTGCTTATTCAAGCGGAATAAATATTCCAGTCAGATGTGTTCAGCATAGGCAGGGGTTAAGGACTGCTTCTAGATATTCAGGGTCACACACAGTAATCATGCCTAGCTTAAGGGGCAATGAGCCAGACCAAACATGGACTACAATGATTACTAGAGACACTTATAGGCCTTCTGAGCATACAAGCAGGACCCAACATACAACATGGGATACCATAACCCATGCAACTCAGGTTCTTAATAGGACGCGAATACTTGACCTAAGGGATGTTAGAAAGGAGAATTATTGCGATGTCATTGCTAATGCAAGATTAGAGGATTATTTAGAAGGACTCAGGCAGACAGCAGAGCCAGGCCAAATCGGTTATATTGCTGCTGTTGGCAGGAGTGATGGAAAAATGGATTTATATGCAGACGTATTTGGCAGCCACAACCATCTGAGCGGCCTTTATGAGAAGCTGTTATCTAGTGTTGCCTTTGTTGCAAGGCTTCATAACCAGGATAGTATAGATAAACATAGAAGAGAGATAGATTTGAAGGGCGTAAACCAGGATGGTTTAACCTCATTCTTAGAAAATATTGCTAAAGCGCAAGTAGATAAGGTTCGAAAAGTAGGAGAACCCCAAACCCCCCTAGAAAGAGAAAATGGGCTCCCTTCCTATATGTGGCTGGATGGCGAGAAGGAGATAAGAAGAACAGTCGGAGAAGGGACCCTTTACAGGCTTAAGACTGAGGTGGATGGCTCAGCTCTTGTTGTGGAAAACAACTATGCCCAGGTTTTTGCAAAGCACATTTTGAATTAAAATGAGTATGCTCGCCAAAAAAACCATAACCTTGAATCATGGAGAGAAAGAGGTTAATATCCTAGTTTATCTCAAAGAGGTAAATGCAAAAAGCAGCGGCACTCAAGTAAAGGCTTATTGCAGGATAATTGATTGATTCTTTTAAATTTTCCAAAACATTTATATAAACTATATAATTCTGTTCATCATATGGCAGAGGTAAAACATAGCTGCGGGATTGCAGCAGTTTACCTACGGGAAACTATACCCGACGCTGATAAAAAAGCCATATTCTACCTTTATAGAATGCTGCTAAATCTTCAAAATCGCGGCCAGCTATCTGCTGGGGTTACTACATATAGCAGGAAGAGAAGCCAGCTGATTGATACCTACAAGAACCTAGGCCATGTTAATGAGGTCTTTAAGACAAATGACGTACATAAGAGTGTTAACCTATTCAAGAAATATGCAGGAAATAAGGGTATTGGTCATGTGAGGTATGCAACCTCTGGTGTTGAAGATAAGACCTATGCACAGCCATTTGAGCGTCATCATGGAAGGATGTGGAAATGGTTCAGTTTCTGTTTCAATGGAAATCTTGTCAATTATGCCAAGCTAAAGAAAACCCTTATGGAGAAGATTCATTACCATATAATCCATGATACTGACACAGAGATAATGATGCATTACATTGCAAGGGAATTAAGAGGGGGAACAAAGCCGGATATTGCTGATGTGTTTGCAAGGCTGGCTAATAAGTTTGACGGTTCTTATAACGTAGCATTCATGAATGCATTTGGAGACCTGGCTGTCTTGAGAGACCCAATGGGCTTCAGGCCTTTATGTTATTCTATTGAGGATGATAAACTGCTTGCTGCTTCTGAGAGCAATGCAATACAGAATTGCGGCTTTTCTGATATTAAATCCTTGGAGCCAGGAAAGATGATTGCAGTACAGGACGGCAATATCGAAATCAGGAGATGCACAAAATGCAAGAGGAAGGCATACTGTATGTTTGAGTGGGTTTATTTTGCCAATGTTGGCTCTGTTCTTGATGATAGGTCTGTTTATGTTACAAGAACTAACCTTGGCAAAGAACTTGCAAAGCTTGAGACAGAAAAAATAACCAAAGACCATGTAATTGTTCCTGTTCCTGATACTGCAAAGGCAGCTGGAGATGCAATGGCTTATGAGCTAGGTGTTCCCTCCCAGGAAGGCTTGGTGAGGAACAGGTATATTGGAAGGACTTTTATAGAGGGTGTTGAGAAAAGGGGAAGGAGAGTAGAGAATAAATATACTGCAATAAAACAGATATTGAGGGATAAGAAGGTTATACTAGTTGATGACAGCATTGTCAGAGGAGCTACATGCAAAGAGATTGTAAGATACCTGAAGGAGGTGGGTAGAGCAAAAGAAGTCCATCTCAGGGTTTCATGTCCTCCGATTAAGGCTCCATGCTTCTATGGAATTGACATGTCAACTATTGCTGAGCTACTGCTTCCAAACTACGAGAAGCCAATTGACCCCAAAAAAACATCACAGGAGCTTTTAGACAAGATTGCCAAGGATGTTGGTGCAGATTCTTTGATTTACAACACAATCCCCGGGCTGGTTAGGTCTCTGGATATACCTGAAAAGGATTTATGCAATGCGTGTTTAACTGGAAAGTACCCAACCCCAGAGGGTAGAAGGTTGTATGCTAAGGCAGTGAGTGATTTTAAGAAAGGCAGGAAAGAAGGCAAAAGAAGTTACGAGTGTTGATTTACTCACAAAACCTTTTAAATTTCATCTGATTAACTTTAAAAAAAGAGGTTCTTTGTATTTATTTGATAATAAAATGGCTAAAGAATTACCTAAGTTGGTTGAAAGAGCAGTTGGTGTTCACACTAGAGAGGAGCTTCTTAGAATACGTGAAGGAAAAGTAGCTATTGTTGGTATGGGCTGTGATGGCTGTGAGGTAGCTGATCAATTGGTTAGGACTGGTGTTGGCAAGGTAACTCTTATTGATGGAGACGAAGTTGAAGAAACCAATCTTAACAGGCAAAGACTGTATACTTATCCTGATATTAGAGCAATTAAGGTTTATGCAGCACAAAGAAGACTTCGACACACAAGCCCATATACTAAAGTTAAAGCAGTATACGATAAATTAACTTATGATAATGGCAGCCAACTTCTAAAGGGACATGATGTTGTTGTTCAAGGCTTAGATGGTATGTGCGCAAGGATGATTGCACATGAAATTTGCAGAGAATTAGATATTCCAATTGTGACTATGAGCGGCCAGCCTAAACTAAGGTCTGTTGTTTCTACGGTTCTTCCTGGAGACCCTTTATATCAAGAACTGTTTAGCATTGAATTGGAGAAGCCGTTAAAGGATATGTCAGATCAAGAAAGAAGAGATCTTGATTATCGTCTTGTCATTGAGAGAGCAGAACATGCTGTTGAGCAGGGAGCTGACCCTAGCTGGCTGGATAGGCTGAGAAGAGGTGAAACTAGCTGGTCTATTACATTAGGAAGAGCACCAGTGACAGGAACATTCCAGTCTAATGAAGTTATAAAGCTTTTAACTGGTGCAGAGCCAAAAGCAAGAGCACCAAAGATAGCAGTCTATGATGGAAATGGCTTAGCTGAGTTTGGTTTTCCTAATGATTGGGGCAAGATTCTAGAACCAGATGCAGGAAAGTATTGGGATTATAGGATGTTTTGATTGGTTTATTCATACTCAATAGTTCCAGGCGGTACTTAGAAATCAAAGATTTCTTGTACCTCCAGTCACTCATATTCAATCGTGCCTGGAGGTTTTTGCGTGATATCATAAACGACCCTATTCACGCCTTTAACCTCATTTATGATTCTGTTGGAAATTTTCTCAAGAATATCATTTGGAATCTTTGCCCAGTCAGCTGTCATCGCATCCTTTGATGTTACAGCTCTTAATGAGATGACATATTCATAAGTTCTTGCATCTCCCATTACTCCAACACTCTTAACAGGGAATAAAGCAGCAAACGCCTGCCAGATTTTGCCATACTGCTTTGATTTTTTCAGTTCAAGCATATAGGTGTGGTCTGCTTCTTTCAAAATCCTTAATCTTTCAGCTGTTATCTCTCCAAGAATCCTTATAGCTAAGCCTGGGCCAGGAAATGGATGTCTGTAAAGAATTTCTTTTGGGAGCTTTAATTGTTTGCCTAAATCTCTTACACCATCTTTGTACAATTCTTTTAATGGCTCTATAACCTTAAAGCCCATCTTTTCAGGCAGTTCAATATTATGGTGACTTTTTATCTTTGAAGCCTGCTTGGTTGGCTGTGCAGATTCGATTCTATCTGGATAGATAGTTCCTTGGCCAAGGAATTTTATCTTTTTGTATTTCTTCCTTAATTGTTTTGCCTTATTCTCAAAAACCTCAATAAATGTATGGCCGATTATTTTTCTCTTTTTCTCTGGGTCAGTCACTCCTTTAAGCTTTTTTAGGAAAATACTGCTTGCATCAACATATTCAACCTGCAAACCAAATTTTTTATAACGCTCCTTAACTATCTTTAATTCATTCTTTCTTATCAGCCCATGATCAACAAAAACACAATGAAGTTTCTTGCCAATCGCTTCCTTAAACAGAACAGCAGCAATTGTTGAGTCAACACCGCCAGAAGCACCCATTAGGACCTCTTTGTCTTTGACAGTGTCTCTTATCTCCTTGACTAATCTTTCTTTTAACCCTTTGGTGCTGTAATCCTTTTTTGCTTTGCAAATATCAAAAACAAAATTCTTTAGAACCTGGTTTCCTTTTGGCGTGTGAACAACCTCTGGATGGAACTGCACACCATAGATTTTCTTATCATCATTGCCAAAGGAAGCTATCTTGCATGAATCAGTTGACGCTAATGCCTTGAACCCTTTTGGTAATTTAGCAACAGAATCACCATGGGACATCCAGACCGGTTCTTTATTTTTTAAATTCTTCAATAATGATTTTTTGTTAGTGATTTTAGCAATCTTTTTGCCGTACTCCTTAACCTTCTTTGGCTGAACCTTTGCTTTTAGCTGTTTTGCAATTAACTGCTGGCCGTAACAAATACCTAGAACAGGAATTCCCAGCTTCAGTATCTTTTCATTTGATTTTGGAGCTTTTTTGTCATAAACAGAAGAAGGACCACCTGATAGAATAATCCCTTTTGGTTTTAGTCTTTTAATCTCATTTACAGAAATATTGAACGGCCTTATCCCAGAATAAACACCAAATTCCCTAATGCGTCTTGCAATTAGGTGGCAGTATTGTCCTCCATAGTTAATTACTACAATCATTTTTTATTATCATCATTAATATGAATATAAAATAAACAATAACCTTTCAATCTGAAAATTCCTTTTTACCTTATGTTAAAGGAATTTTCATCCGCTTTCTTTTCTTTAGCAATGACTGATGATGATTTTTGCTTGCAGATGGGAAATAAAGCAAAAATCAGATTTATTATTTTTTTAATGATTATTTCTATTGATTATCTTGATTTATATATACTCAATCGTGCTTGGCGGTTTTGGGGTAACATCATAAACAACCTTTGTTACAGAAGGGATATCTGTTGTTATTCTATTTACTATTTTCTTTAAGGCTTCATAAGGAACCTCTGTTACCTCAGCTGTCCTTGCATCCTTGCTCTCAATGCATCTTACTGCAATTACATTTCCATAATTCCTTCCTTTTGCGTTTTCATCTCCTTTCATTGTTGCTTTGTCTTTGAACAAAACAGCCAAGCACTGGAATGGTTTGAGTGGCATTAACTCTTCTTCAACAATTGCATTTGCTTTTCTTACAATAGCAACTCTTTCTGGAGTTACTTCTCCAATTACCCTTCCAGTAAGCCCTGGGCCTAGGAACGGCATTGTGTTGAACCTTGATTGAGGCATGCCCAATACTTTACCAACTTCCCTAACTTCCCATTTAACCAAATCAATCAATGGCTCGACTGTTTTAAAGCCGTATTCCTTTTCAGGGTCAATACCAATCTGCGATAGAATGTTATGCTGTGTTTTTACTCCTGCCTTTGTTTCTTCAACATCTGGTTTTATTGTTCCCTGCAATAAGCATTTTGCTCCGCTTTCTTTAACAGCTTCTCCCAAAACCTTGTAAAAAGTATCTCTGAAGATTTTCCTCTTTTTTTCTCCATCTTCTTCTCCTTTCAGAGCTTCAAAAAACCTGTTAGAAACATCTTTTAGCTCAACATTTATTCCTATCTGTGCAAATCTTTCCTTTATTGTCTCAGGTTCATTTTCTCTCATCATCCCTGTGTTTAGGAATATATTCTTTATTTTATCACCAAGTGCTTTATGCCCTAGAATAGCTACAACAGAGCTATCTACGCCGCCAGATAATGCGTTAACTGCTACATCGTCACCAACTACATCTTTTATTTCTTTTATTTTTTCTTCTATGAATTTATTTACATCCATTTTAATAAACCCCCAAATTTGAGTCTAAATCAATATTGTACCCTAGTTCAACACTAAAATCATTTTTTTATTATGCTATTCTCTCAGTTGCGCGCTCTTCAGCAACTTCTCTGACTTCTAATGCTGCGATATCATTTAAAATATTGATAGCTTTTTTCAGATATTTCTTTTTTCCAAGGGAATCATATTTATTAAGGTCAGCTAAAGCATCATCAACTGCCTTACGTACCTTTTCATCTATCTCCACTTCATCCCTGAATATAGCAGGTATTTTTTTGCGCCCCTTCCTTCTTCTTACTATTACCTGAAGTCCACGAGCAAGATTCTGGACATCTAAGGCCTTTATCCTGTAAAATATTGCTCTTGCACGTCCTAGCTCAGGTGGAGTCTTTTCTAGAAATTCTCTGCCTTCAACTGCTTCAGCTATGATAGTCCTGCTTATAACCTCTTCTGCTCTCTCAATCTTTACTTCAGGTGCCTTCTTTCTGAATATTCTAAATTTTGCCATTTTTCACACCTCCATACTCATTTAGCTTTTTCAAGCTGGGACTCCCAGCCTAATTGCTGTATTATCTTGTCTATTATATCTTTTATCTTGCTTATTGCACCGCCATAGTCTTTGCCTTTTATCATAGCCTCTGCTTCCTTTATTTTACCCTCAATTGTCACAAAAAGTTCTTCCATAGCCCCTATAATCTCTAGCTGCCTTTCCTTGCCTAATGCTTTTACTTCGCTGCGCATCAAGACAAACCTGCCTAAACCATCAGCTTTTTCCATCCTTTTAAGCATACCTAAAGCCAGCCTTGGATTAGGTTTTTCTGCTTTAAGAGCTGCAATAGCTTCTTCAGCTTCCTTTTCCATTGCAGCACATACTTCCTTTTCAACTTCTTCCATTGCCATTTTTCACACCTTATGTACAAATTAAATGAAGCTTATCTTTATCAATTGCTTTTTGTATCTCCATTGCAATGCGTTCACCATAGCTGATTGATTCTCCATATAAGTAGCCTGAGTAGGGAGTAAACCTTGTTCCTGGTGAGCCAGGGATGCGCATGCTTACGTCAAATATAACAGGCTCTTCTTTGCCATGCTCAGCTGCAATTGCTCCCTGCAAAGCAAACGGCCCTATTATCCCTGGAGCATGCTCTTTCTTGCATGCTGCTACAAATTTCTCCCCTAAATCAAATATCTTTTCTACAATTGATTCCTTTGTTGTGCATGCAATATGGCCTGTTTCAACCAGTTTTGGCTTTATGAATTTCAAAACCTCAATCTGGTCAGTTGCTGGCAGCCTTATCAGGCCGTCAAGGTTTGTCTGCCTTCTTGTGTCAGTGCCCATTAATTCGAGCTCATCATTTACAGGGCTGTAAAAATAATTAAAGTTTACCTGGGCTCCAATAATATATTCCTCAATCACTGCCTTCTTTAGTGATTTATCTGTGATTATTCCCTTCTTTAACAGCTCTAAAGATTTTTTCTGGTATTGCTCATAGCTGTTTACAAAGAAGAATGCTCTTTCATAGCCGCGTATTGCTTCAGCAACCTTAACAATAACCAGTCTGTCGATGTCCTTAGGGCCATTGAATATCTTTGGTATTCTTATGCCTGCTTTTTTCAGCAAATAGTATTGGTTCTTTGGGACGTCCCTCTCCTCTAGTTTAAGCATAGTCCTTGTGCCAAAGATAGGAACCATGAATTTGCTCTCAATCTCCTTGAAATCGCAGTAAACCCAGAAATACCTGTTATGGATAAAGATTGTGTTCAGCTCTCTTAATCTTTCCTGGACTTCTTTTTTCACAATATCCTTGAATTTATCCACCAGGATTACTTCATCAATGATTCCCTTGCCTATCTCTCCCTCTCTTGTTTTGTAATACTTAGCATATGTTTTTTCCCTGCCTTTCTGGCATACAGCCACTGTCCTAAAGCCAAGTTTTTTTGCACCCCTGCATACATCTAGCGCAGAGTGGCCTCCTAGGACGCCGATTGTAATTGTGTTTTTGTTGTACCCATCTAGTATTTTTTTGATTTGTTTTTCTGTTACCATTTTAGTATAATATTTCCTTTAACTTGTTCTGCTGAATAGCTAGTTTTATTTCCCTGGCAATCCTTCTTCCAGTTGACATCGGTTCATTATACCTTAACCAGGTATACGGGCTTCCGTTAACATAAGGGTTTGTTCCTGCTACAATTCTGGCAGAGATTTCAAAAACCTTTATCTCTCCTTCTGGTGTTATTACTGTTTCTAAGCAGAAAGGTCCGAACAAGCCTGGAGGTGCAAATTTCTTGCTTTCCTTTATTACATTCTCGCCCATCTCTATTATTCTTGGTAAGTAGGATTCTCTTATAACAACAGGCATATTTCCAACAATCAGATAGCTAGGGTCAACGTCCTCTCTTGGTAATGCCATCTGGTCTCTGGCAGAGATTCTTCCTAAAGAATCAACATTGCTTTCATACCTTTTGTCAAAGCCCATAATCTCTGCTCCATTAGTCAAGGAAGAATGGAAATAATGAGCATACATCGAAACTCCTAGGATGTATTCTTGTATTGTATATACTTTCTTGGGGTGGAGCTTTATCTTCCTCTTGAAGTCTCTTGGGTTTTTGGCCAGGAAATAACCACTTCCACCCCCTGCACCATGAAACTTAACAATAACAGGTCTGTCAATATCTTCTGGCTTTTCAAAAATCTTTGGAAGGCTTAAACCAGCATCCTTTAGCCAGTGCCTTTCCAGGCTTCTGTCAGACTCAAACTTAAGGATTTTTTTGTTGCCGTAATACGGCACCTTTAACTGCTCTATCTTTTCATGGCCCATATAGGATATAAAAGAAGCATGAGGGATTATTATAGCGTTCTTCTTTATTAATTCATCCTGGATGTTCATGAAATCATCGTATTTGTCAATAGTGATGATTTCATCTGCAACCTTGAATTGCTGGTATGGTTTCTCGCGTCCTTTTACACAAACAGCTATGGTTTGGAACCCTTCGTCCTTCGCTCCTTTGAGTATTTGTAACGCAGAATGAGATGCTAATGTGGCTATTTTGTATTTAGTCACCATATTATAGGGAAGGGTCTTTTATTTATAAAGTTAACTGAAAAAATAAAATAAAAATTATTCAATATTATAAGCCAAATTAACTGTAGCTCTTACAGTTACATCCTGAGGGCTTATGCTTACAGCTGCTTTTGAACCAGCAAATACTGCTTCTTCAATATCAGCCATCGGAGCCCTGTAAGGCGAATAGTAAAAGTTTGACTCTGAGATGCTTGACAGCTTTCCAAGCCTTACACCAAGGTTTTTTGTTAGAGCCTGTGCCTTTGCCTTTGCTTCATCAGACGCTTTTAGCAGTACAGCTGCATTAACCTCTTTCTCTCTTTTATCAGAAAGCCCGAATAGAATCTGCTCAAAGCCGTTTGCGCCAGCATCAATAGCAGCATCAATCAGTCCTCCAATCTTTTCCATGTCACTTGTGGTTACCTTTAGGACATTTGTTACAACATAGCCGGTTATGAATGATTTTCTTGTGTCTTCGTCGTATTCATATTTTGGCCTTATATTGTATCTATGAGTCTCGATATCATCTCGGTCTATCCCTTTTCTTCTTAATGCAGTTTCAACAGCTTCGCTTATCTCGCTGTTTTCGTCTTTTGCTGCTTTTGCAGTTGTTTTTGTTGTTTCTATCTTTACATACAGCTCTGCCTCATCTGGGTCAACACTCATCTCAGCCTGTCCAGAAACAGTGACTGTGTCTTCCTGAATCTGCCCGCCAGAGACATTTACTGTTGATTTAGAGCTGAAAGCCAGAACTAAAGCAATTATTACCAAACCAATAGCTAAGATACTCACCAAATTATTGTCTTTTTTCTTGAAAATATTCAACTTAATCACCTCTTATTAATGGGATAACAAGGCTTAATATCCTCATTAGCTCCAATTTTGTTTCTTTTATTATTGTCTTAATAAAGTTTTTCATAAAATATAGTAGAATGAGTATATATAAATACCTGGCGAAGAGTTTGAATTGAGTTGAAGCTATAAATAGAAAAATTTATTAACCCATTCTTTAGTAGTTATATTAAAAATAAGGAAGGTGATAATTATGGTACATCCATGGGTAGCGAAAAGAAGAAAAGGTGCGAGAACAAAGGCAAAGGAAAAAAGAGCAAAAGCAGAGGAAAAAGAGGCTGTTGTTCTAGAGGTTGTGGAAGAGCGTGTTGAAAGAAAAGAAATAAAGCTTGTTGAGGAAGGAACAAGGAGTGTTCGGCGTGCTGAGAACGAGTTGGCACACTCAGGGGTAGATTTTGTCTCTTTTCACAGTGAGGGAGACCTCAAAATCTTCAGAGAATGGCTGGGCGCTGCTGAAACTAAGATTGCGAATGTTAGGAACTATAGCAAGAAGGCAATAGCGCTTGCTAGAAGATTAGAGGCAGACCTGCTTGATATTAGAAACGCAGATCCAGAAAATAGAACAGAGGCACTTAGCGAAGATGAGATGAGGGTCATTACCTTTGCTATCCGCATTAACGAAAATATTACAGAACTGGCAGCTCAAATAAGGTCTTTAAGAAATACTAAGCTGGAACCTCTGATTAGACCTCCTGGTGGCAGCCAAGAAGCTGCTTCACGCAATCTATTAGCATCGCTTAGGCTAATAAACAACGGCCTTGCTTCTTTACACAAACATTTAGTTGAATTGTTTGCATTGGAGAAGACAGTTGAAGAGCTTACCAAGGAGTATGTGGAATCAGCAGCAGCATAACTATTTTTATTTTTAATTCTTTAAGTATGTAGAAACATTTAAATAACCAAGACTTTTTGGTTTTCTTATGTCAAAAACAATAGCTGTTGTTGGCGGCCAATGGGGTGATGAAGGCAAAGGAAAGATAGTTGATTTCCTGGCTGAAAAAGCTGAAGTTGTTGGTAGAGCAACAGGTGGCAACAATGCCGGCCATACAGTGGTTGTTGGCGACAAAACATTCAAGTTTCACTTAATTCCTTCTGGTATTGTGCATAAGGATAAGCTTAACATATGCGGCAATGGAATGGTTATTGATCCTCATGTTTTTGTAGGAGAGATTGAAAAGCTTGAGGAAGAAGGCTATGGGATAACTGATAAGCAGCTTGTTGTCAGCGGTTCTGCTCATGTTATACTAAAGGATCATATTGAGGAAGATAAGAAAACTGGCGGCAAGATAGGGACAACATCTCGTGGTATAGGCCCTTGCTACAAGGACAAGATTGTAAGGACAGGCATGAGGATGTCTGAGTTTGTCAAACGACAGAGCAAGGAAGCAGACAAGATAAGGCCTTTGGTAAAAGATACATATCCCATAATTAACGAGGCAATTGCAGCTAAGAAGAATGTTTTGATTGAGGGCGCACAAGGGACAATGCTTGATATTGACCATGGAACCTATCCTTATGTTACTTCATCAAACCCTACTGCAGGCGGTGCCTGCACTGGTTTGGGGATTGGTCCTACAAAGATAGACAAGGTTATTGCAATAATAAAGGCTTATACCACCAGAGTTGGCGGAGGCCCGTTCCCAACAGAGCTTGGAACTGCTGAGCAGACAAAAGAAGAAGGGACCTGGGATAAGATAAAGCCTGGTTTTGAGGAAACGAGAACACAGGCTTTAGCAAGGGCAAATGATGGTGACGAGTATGAGCAGGGAAAATATATGAGGCTGCAAGGCCGCGAATATGGAACAACAACCGGAAGGCCTAGACGCACTGGATGGTTTGATGGTGTTGTTGCTAAATATTCTGTTATGATTAATGGCTTAACCTCAGTTGCGATTACTAAACTCGATGTTCTTACTGGCCTGGAAAAGATTAAGATTTGCACTGCTTATGAATATGAAGGCAAGCAGATAGAGAATTTCCCTGCAAACCTTGATGTATTGTCTAAATGCAAGCCAGTTTATGAAGAGTTTGACGGATGGAAAGAAGACCTTAGCAAAGTAACTGAGTTTGATGATTTGCCTGATAATGCAAAGGCTTATGTCAAAGAGCTGGGTAAGGTTATTCCAGCACCAATATCAATAGTTTCTGTTGGTCCTGAAAGAACACAAACAATAATATTGAAAAAAGAAGAATTGTTTTAAATGCCTCTTTCTCGTGCAACAAGTTTCTTAATAGTCAGTATTAGGCCAGAAGCAGCACAAACAATACCCGCGCTGAAGTTTATCATATCTTTTGGTATTGGGAAAGCCCTTGGCAGGTATTTATAGTAATCCAATAACAAAACCGCACCAATCAGCAGGATAACTATACCCACTATTATCTCAAAGTCAAGGATAAACTTTCCTGCACCTTTTTTGTTCATGGGTATTCCTTTGAGAAACTATTATTTAAATATAGCGGTAAAGTTTATATAAGCAGTCATTAATTAAATTTATTGATAAAATGATTGGCTTAATATTCGAGTTAACCAACAAATGCAACCTTAGCTGCAAATGGTGCGGTGTAAAGAAAGGAAAGGATGTTCTTAGTTATGATAAAATAATTTCAATTATTGAAAAAAACAAACCTAAATGGGTTGAGTTTACCGGCGGAGAACCATTATTGAGAAAGGACATCTTTGATTTAATTGACTACTGCAAGTCCAGGAGAACATATACCTGCCTTAATACCAATGGAACCTTAATCAATGACAAAATTGCAAAAAGACTAAATGCAGATATAATTAGGATTTCTATTGACGGTTTAGAGAAGGTTAATGATAAAATAAGGGGTAAAGGCTCTTTCAAAAAAGCAGTCAATGCAATAGAATCATTAAAAAAACATAATAAAAAAATAATAATATCAACTGCTATTGGAAAACTAAATAAGAACGAGCCTAAGAAAATAATTAAATATTTTTATCCAAGAATAAAGAATTTCATGTTTGGAAGGGTTTTGCCAACACCAGAGCTAAAATACAAAGAGTGCATCAGTACTTTAGAAACAATAAAGATATACCTCTCACTTCTCCCTTACAGGTTAAACCCCCTCTTAAGAATAAACTATGCAATGCAGTTTGGGGCTTTGTTTTATTTTAACTTTATACCTCCAGAGGTTCTTGCAGATGGAAAGGTAATATCCTGCTGTATTGACAGGGGCAATGTTATTGGAAGTATTAAACAAAACAAGAAATTAAGAAGCAAACCCTGCTTGTTGTTTTTCTCTAACTGTGAAAAGTGCCTTAGACATTATTTCAAAAACGATAACTTACGAAAACATGGTTTTCGAAGGTTCGAAATCGCTACACAATTTCGAAACCTTTAAATATTAGTGTTGTAACTTAACTAAGATAAATAGAGGTGATAATATGAGATTTTCCTTAAATAAAAGGGCCATGATGATGGGTATGTATATAGGACCTGCAATTGTAGGTATCCTGATTGGGGTTGCACTTATGTACTTCCTGTTCTGGAGAGGATTTATACCCTGCCCAGGTGCCTAAACTTTTTCTTTAATTTATTATGATAAAATATTCCATAGTAACTGAAAATGACTTAGACTCTGTTGCCAGGCTTTTTCTTGAGGTTTATTCTGGCCTGCTTAAGAAGGTATTCAGAAAGCTGCCAAACAGGGATTTTATAAAGGATGTAATGCAGCTTTACCTTGATGCTGCACAGCAAGGCTTTATTATTGCAAAGGATAAAGGAAAGGTTGTTGGATTTGCCTGCGGTGTTAAGAATGTAAGGGATTTGTGGAAACAGGCCCTTAAGCCAGGAAGATTCTTAAAATTCTTTTTTACTCCGAGGCAGATATTTATTATGCCTCCCAGCTTTAGCCATATCTTTCATGCACATGTACCTTTGATGGGTGTTAGCAAGAAATACAGGATGGAAGGTATTGGACTGAAGTTATCAGACAAGATTATCAGTTTCTTTGAAAAGAACAAGATAAAAACAATCTATTTCCAGATACCCAATAATTTAGTCGATACCTATGTCAGGCACGGCTGCGAAATACTAAAAAGAAAGAAAGGCTGGACTGTTATGCGCAAAAAGGTTTAGCGAATCTCAAGCCTGCGCATTGCATCAAACTGGTTTCTGAATTTTATAAGCTCTCTTCTGGTTTCTTTGACTAATCTTGCTATCTCTTTTGCATAATTTGCAGCAACCCCTTTTAACTCAATAAGTTTTTCGCTTTCGTCTGTTGCTGTCTCTAGCTTCTTTTTTGCAGCCTCTATCTGCTGCTGGGCTTTTTTCTTGTCTTTTGCGCTTTTTATTGTAGGGATATTTATCTTTACACTGGACTGGGCAGCCTTTTCCCTCGATAACTCATTATTGATTTTTACAACCTCACGCAGAAACTCTGTCAGGTCGTGCAAAAGAAGCATATCACTCTCAACTATAGCAAATATCCTGAACAATTCATCGCGTGCAAAACCCATGATGCCGCTTTCAAGATTTTCTATGTCTTTAGCGGTTTTGTTTCTTGACCTTGCTGTTCTTTTAAGCATGTTAAGCCTGGTAAGCACACCTGCTATATCCTGCCTTATCTTTATTGCATTGGCAAATGTTTTTTCAGCATCAACTAGCTTTGACTGCAGAAAAACAGAACTTAGCACTTCACCAGCCCTTACCTTGTACCAATCGCGAACATAACCCATATACATCACCTTTTTTATATTAAGTTTATTTTCCTACTTTGTATATATAAACTTTGCTATACTGTTAAGTCAACTTTCTAACCTTGCTAAAACCATTAAAAAATAAAATAAATCTGATTTTTGCTTGATGCTTCACATTAAAGCAAAAATCATCTGCAGTCTCCCTTTATGCTCTGGCTTGAAGGAGGGAAAGCGGATGAAAAATTAGTAAACGCAACAATTTTATGGATGATTGCGTTTACTATTTAGTAAGCGAAACTATTGATAATGATAATTTCGCTTACTATATCCCTTACAGTAGTTCTGGAAGGATTTTTCAGATTGAAATCTTATCGTAATTTTTAACTTTCAAGGAAGGCTTTTTCAGGTTTATTTTAACTAATAAGCTATAAAACGAACTTAAGAGTTTTACTAATATATAGAATGTTTTTACTTCTACGGAATAGAAATATTTATATATGAGTTAACTGACAGGTAAATTAATAGATTTTAGACTAAGCATACAATAAAAATGAAGAATAAGATACTTTTGTTTGTTTTTATGTTTTTGATTAGTTCTGTATTTGCTATAGCTGCTGATACTGACGCATTTTCTCTGGGGGATATAGTTGATACTATATCAGGATTTAATATTGCTGAGGCTTATTTAAGAGCACCTATGGTTATAGATGGTATTCTCTACTTTATTATATTTATAGGGCTTGGCATGGTAACCCTTAGCAAAAGATTTGAGGGCAGAGGTGGAAAAGCCCTGATAGTTGGAGTTGGTCTTGCGCTTGCTATTGCTATGACAGTATGGACAAGCAAGACAGGATTCAGGCTGATGAACCTAGGCCCTTTTGCAGGCCTGATGTTTGCCATACTGCTTGGTTTTTGGATATGGAAGTTTATAGCTGGTGATGAAAAAGCAGGCCCGACTTTCTGGTTTGCTATCATGGTTGTTTACATAATGATGTACATGTTCTTTCCAGAGCTGATGGCAATCCTCTCTGCAAATAAATGGGGAAGGATGCTTTTAGCGCTGCTATCAATCTTGTTTGTAATAGCTATACCCTTATTCCTTGCAGGCATGTTTAGAGGGGGAGAGCCAGGTGAAGCAAAAGGATGGGGAGGAGTGCTTGGTGGAGGAAGGGCTCCTACTGCAGCAGAAAGAAAGCAAGCAAAAAAGGCTGAAAAAGAGGAAGAAGGCCTCGAAGAAGGGGAAGAAGCAGCAGACATTGCAGAAGCTAAGCTCACAAAGGATGAGATTAGGCTCATGAGGGATCTTTATAATAAGATAAGGGCTTATGAGAGGAAGCTGAGAACAAAGTCAATAGCACGCACAGTAGTCCCTTCTGCAGCCGAAATACAGGCGCATGATATAATCATTGCCAGCTTTAATGAGGAACTTGATGCAATGATCGTTTTGGATGAAAAAATAAAAGCATACGTTAAAAAGGCTCGCGGTATAATAAGTAAGCTGTACAAGAAAGCCACTACTATAAGAAAAAGGAAAGTGATGAAGAAAAGCATGGCAATAGCTGATGCCTTGCACAGTGAATATGCAACTGTAAACCTGATTGAAAAGATGATAGATGATGTTAAGGCAAAGCTGGATTCTACTATTGGGTTGCCTAACCTAAACACATTTGCAGGAAGCGGGCCCATGCCCCCCCAAGAGCTTAATGCATTAAAAGACTCTCAGAAGATAATAAAAAAGGTTTATAACAGGGTCGCGCAACTTATGAGGCTGCAAGGACAAACCATCAACCTTATCTCTTAATTTATTCTAATTAATTCTAAAGATTTTATGCCTAGAAGCCCTAAAACGTTAAAATCTAGCAGATTTGTTGTTTGTTACTAAATAGTGGTTAAAAACCGAAAGATTTATATATGAGCTAATCTAATTGATTCTTGGGGGAATATGGCAATAGAAGACCTTTTAAGAGAAATGGCTCCATGGATGAGCGACGAAGATATAGAAAGACATACTAGTGAAGAGACTAGTGCATCAGATAGCCATACTGAAAGTCTTAATTCTGTGGTAAAAGAGATGGCTCCATGGATAACCGATGAAGATATAGAAAGACATGCTGGGCCAGTAGCAGAAGATACAGATACATTTACTACATCACAAACATTTGCTCCTCAACCATACAGAGAAGGTATCGATAGGAGAGAAGCACCAACACTAAGAGCTGAGCACAAAAGCAGATTAACATCCATAGTTGTTCTAAGTTATGATAGAAAACAGGACCTTGAAAAATGCGTTAACAGCATCTACAGCCATACAAGGTTGCCATTTGAATTGGTAATCTGGGATAATGGCTCAAACCAAGCTACACTTGATTATCTAAGGAGTATAGACGGAAAAACAACAGATGATGGAAATGGCAGAGTAAGGGTTGTTTATCATGGAGAGAACATAGGCTGTTCAAGAGGAAGAAATCAGGCTGTAAAGCTAGCAGAAGGAGATTATATTGTTACACTTGATAATGATATTGAGGTTACAGCCAAGTGGTTAGAGCCTCTAATAGCAACAGCAGAAAGCGATGATGAGATAGGAGCAGTTTCCAGCAAACTGGTTTATCCTGACAAAAGTATCCAGGCAAATGGTGGATTTATACAAAGAGAGAATGGAGACTTTGCATTCTTTAAGTCATATGATGGCTGGAAGCAAGGTAAAGACTCATCCACCTTTATACAGAGAGATTGTGGCTGGCTGCCTGGCGGAGCGCTGCTCGTAAAGAAGAATGTTGCGAGAAAAGTAGAGCACGATCCTGAATGCCCAAATGGATATGAAGACCTTGATTATTCACTGCAGATAACAAACCAGGGCCATAGGCTGGTTAATTGCCCCTCTTCTTTGCTGATACACCATCATATCTCAGGCCGCGAGGATGCAGAAACTACTGAGGCACAATACCTTGCTGGTAGGAGAGACCCTAGAACATTATGGAATTCCCTCCTTACTTTCTATAATAAGAATGGCCTAAATCCAGTAAAAGCAAGCCCTCTGTACAGGGCAAAGGGCTTTAATGGATTAGGGGCAGATAGAGCTCTTTGCGACTTTAGTGACCAAGAACTAGAGGCTTATATGAAATCATGCCTTGAAGCGCGCAGAGCTGCTGCAGCTGACAGCTTTGGCTATGAGGGGTTGGCATCAATAATAATCCTAAGTTTTGAAAGGGCTAAGGAACTGACAGCCAATATCAGAAGCCTGTACCAGAACACAGATGTTCCATTTGAGGTTGTGGTTTTTGACAATGGTTCGCAGACGCAGGAGACAATAGATTTATTGGCAGAGCTTGACGGAGCCACAAAACCAGACGGAAACGGAATGATAAGGGTAATTAGGAATGGAAGGAATGAAGGCTGTTCTGCTGGAAGAAGAAAAGCAGTAGAGCACATAAGCCCTGATTCAAAATATGTAGTTACAATGGATGATGATATGACATATGCTCCAGGGTGGTTGAATGCATTAATAACTAGGGTAGACAGCAGTGGCGACATAGCAGCTGCTTCTGCTGAAGTGGTGTATCCTAACGGCATAGTACAGTGGAATGGTGGCAGGATTGAACATGAATTTGAAGGGCTTTCAAGATTTGTGCATGTTGATTATTTTAAGAGTGGAGATGACCTTTCTCTTGCAAAAGAGATGGATTGCGATTGGATTTGCGGCGGGGCCACAATAATGAAGAGAGCAGTCTTATCTGAGGCTAGGCATAAGTCAGGAGATGTGTACCCAAACGGTTATGAGGATTATGATTATGCGCTTCAGCTAAGGCAAAAGGGATGGAGGATTGTTAATTGTCCTGATTCAGCTGTTTATCATCATCATGCTGGTTATGATCCAAGAAAGATGAAACAATTGAATAGAAACCATGCTGCGGCAAGAAGAAACAAAGAAACATTACAGAGGTCTGCCTTTAGATTTTTAGCTGAAACTGGGCTTGATGTATTATATGAATATAAGGGTTCTAAGTGGTACAGTGCCATGGATACTCCTCTGGAAGGGTTGCCTAAAGTCACACGGGCTAGGCTTTGCAGGGAAGAGGTAAGAAGAAGAGGTTTAAGACTGAAGGGAATGGGTGAGGGAGTAATATTACCTGCTGGACAGTATCATGCTGAGGTGAGGCAGGCGGTAAAAGAGAGATATGGTTTTGATTCATTAGATATAGAGGCAGTTGGACGGGAAGGTGTTGAAAGGGCAGTTCGCGTTTATGAAAATGCTTTTCAAACCAATGCAGCAAGCTATGATATCAAGAAAATAGCTGGAATTGCATATGAAAAATTAAGCGGATTTAGCAGGCTATTAAAAGAAAGTTCACCCGATGCTTACAAGTATTTTGATTTGGGAACAGGTGTGCTAGCAGATGGAGGAATAGACGAAGTAGTCAAGAGTATAGTTAGTTCTTGCACACCTATTGCTGAAGGGCAGGAATGGGCAGTGGAGATGGTAGCATGGGTCTTACTCCAAAACGACTTAAAATACCTTACAGTAGACCAAAACCCTGCATTAAATACATCTGAATTAAGAGGAGATGCACTAAGAGATTATGAAAATGCTAATGCTGCATTAAGGGGCAGGAATTTTGAGCGTGCTGTGTTGCTGTATGAAAAGGCAATTGAAGCAGCACCTGCTAATGAATGGGCATATTACAGCAGAGGAGTTGCATTGTTGAACCTGGGCAAGAAGGATGAAGCCAAATTATCTTTAAATCATACACTTGAGATAAATCCTGAAAATGACTTAGCAAGAGAGGCTTTGGAAGGAATAAGATGAAAACTGCAGCAGTGGAACAGGGGGACTTAGGGGTAATAGCGCAGGCATACGGACTATCTTCTGTTGGAACTCCTCAGCCTGTCGAGAGAGGGGTTGAACCTAGTATATCTAATTTAACTACACCTCAAGGAGACTTTGTTTTAAGAAGATACTCAATTGGAGGAGGAATCAAGAATGACGTGTTTAAGCTTCATACGCCACAGGGAGATTTTGTTTTAAAAAGATACACGCCTGAGCACAAAAGCGAAGGAGAGATTGACAATGAGCATGGTGTATTGCAGCATCTTTTGAAAAAAGATTTTAAGTCATTTGCTAGACCTTTAGTAGCTGATTTAGATAGTGTTGACGGTGATGTAGAGCATTATCGCGGCATAGAAACTGTTGTTAGAATTGGTGAGAATATCTACGCATTGTTTGAACAGGCTGAAGGAGCATATGCAACAGGCAATGATATTAAACCATGTGTTGAGGCATTAGCTGATTATCATCTAGCGATAAGCGACTATGATGCTCAGAAAAGGGTCGCTATACCAGGGAGTGTGCGCTCAAGAGAACTCCGTTCTTTATCAGCTGCACTGGCTGATTCAGAACCAACAGGGGTCATACCAGAGATAGGGCTTCATTTAGGCATGTTGAAACAACATTTATATGCTTTAGAGAGCAAAGCACAAGAAAGCGGCCTGCCAACTTTAGTTTGTCATAATGACTATCAATCTACAAATATAATAGTTGATGGGAATACTGCTAAGTTTATTGATTTTGAAGAAGCAGCTAGGCTGTACAGGCTGCAGGAGTTTATTGTCTGCACTAATCTATTTGGTTATAACAAAAGAGGAAATTTTGGATTTAAGAGATTAAAGAGGATAAGCGCTGGTTATCAAGAAAGAAATCCGCTGACACAAGAAGAGATTGAATTATTCCCTGATTTCTTTGGTATCCAGGCAGCATATGCTTTCAGGGATGTTCTACGAATCTACGAAAGAGGAGAAGGCATAGCTCTAGAAACCATGCTTGAGGATCCTAAAAGAGCTAAGTGGATTGAAAAAGATTTTAGGAATGCTATAGCAATTCTTGAATGGTCTAAAATAAACAGGGCAAGGCTTACACAGGCTGTAAGCATTAAAAAAGATTAGATTAAGAAATCTAAAAAATCCTAATTATTCAGAAATTCTTTCAAGCACACCTTGTGCGCCTTCATCCTTTGGGTCTAGCTGTAAAGTCAGCTCTGCTTGAGATTTTGCTGCTTTAGGCAAACCAAGCTTTTCATAAGCAATAGCAAGGTCTGAGTGTATCCATGATGTGCCAGGCATAAGCTGTGCAGCCTTTCTAAATGAATCAATGGCTTCTTTATACTCTCCTTTCTTAAGCAAAGCATGTGCTTTATCATAATGTGCTGAAGCATTTGGAGCACGTGCTAGTATAGCATCGTAATGCCGTATTGCTCCATCAAAGTCTCCACCTGCTAAAAGCTCGCTTCCAGCTGCTTGTATTTCATCATCATTCCCATGTTTGTCATATATATCGCTGAAAGCAGAGATTTTTCTGTCCAGAGTTTCCAATAGAGATTGTGCAGCACTATTTCCAGGCTCTAATTCCAAGGCTTTCTCTGCATGTGCTCTTGCCTCCTTAACATTGCCAAGCTTCTCATAAACACTGGCAAGGTCTGAACGTATATTTGCATCGTTTGGTTCCAGTTCTGCTGCCTTTCCTAAAGAAGCAGCAGATTCTTTATAATCTGCTTTCCTAAGGTAAGCAATACCCCTGTCATAATGCGCCCAGGTATAATCTGGATTCTTTGCTATAATCTCATCATACCGGGCAATTGCGTCATCTACATTACCTGTTTTTAACAAATCAGTTGCAGTTGTATACAGTGCTTCGACACCAGTGAAGTCTTTGCCTTCCCCTCCTGTGGTAGGGACACGGCCACCCAAAGCTTCAAGCAAATCTCTTGCATCAGTATTCTTAGAATCTAAATCTACTGCAATTTGTGCAAGCTTTCTTGCGCTATCAATATCCTCTGGATTTTTCCTTTTTACGAGTGCGTGAGCTAGAGCATGGTAAGTCTTGGTATTAGGATTATCTTCTACTGCTAATTTGAATGACTCAATTGCCTCATCAGCTTTTCCTAGTCTGAGCTGTATTCTGCCCTTTTCGTAATATACCCATGGGTCGTTTGGCATACGCATCAAAACCATGTCCAAGAGCTCAACTGCCTGATCATATTTACCTTGCTCGCTAAATCCTCTTGCCTTTTCCATTAGCTTGTCGTCATGAGGATAGTCGAGATAACCTGCATCAGACATACCATTAAATAACTGGGGCACTAATTCTGATATCTGATTTAATATCCCTACCTCTAGATTCAAGAAACTTTCGAGTTCAGCCTTTCGTTTGCCTGTGAACTCAAATACATTCCCAACTCTTCCAGTATCATTATTGTATTTAGCTAGAAGCTCAATGGCCTTTGAATCGTCCATCTCAGGAGACTTCAGGTGAAGCGCCTTTGCCAATGAGGAGACTGAACTGTAAAGCCTTAATAACCTCCTTCCAAATTCTTCTAATCTGGTGATTGCCTCGCTTGAGCCATCAATAAGTGCTCTATACGAACGCATATCTGCTCTGTAGAATCTTGCTGCATAGCCTATTAAGAGCCTGTCATTGCTCATATCAAATTTTGCAGCTTCAAAATATTGGTCATCAGTCATATCCCTACTCATTCCCTGCCTTTTATCCAATAATTTTCTGTGGTCAATGAATTCCTCCCGTATCAGGGTCTGCAATGGATCCTGGGCATTCCTGACATAGATAGCCAGAGCATCTTTGTCAAAATTTATCACTCTCTTCTCTTCTGCAACCTCTTCTTTTAATGCAGAGGTGCCTTTTCTTGAGTTCAATAGGACATCATACATACGCAGAACCTCATAGATTCTTGCTAGCCGGCTGTTGAGCTTCTGTACCTTATCCTGGTGCGGCTCTGCTACAATCCCGTCAACTATCTCGAACATCTTCCTTTTTGTTAAATATGAAAATTTGAGCCCCTCTTCTCCAAAAGTACTTAATTCATCCTCAGTATTCTGTAATTTTCTGTAGAGCCCCCCTACCTCCTGCTTTATTGCAGCAGCAAGCGCCCTTCTTCTGTCCCCAGCTTCCCTAAGCTGGTCTTCAGTAGGTTCTGCATCAGGAGCAGATAGCTTAGGTGCAACCAGGCTTAATTCAGTGATATCCCCATAAAGCCTGTATGCTCCAAGTGCCTCAAAAAGTCTTGATGCTTGGAAATGAGCATGTCTGACTACCTCATGATCTGGGTTTCTTACAATATTGTCAATTGCTTTCTCTAACTCTTTAAATGTAGGGTAAGGTATAACCTCTGCATTAAATCCATCATGGCCTAGGCCTCCCCTTTTACGCAATTCATCCAATTCCTCGTAAGGCCCCTTTTTCTTTGAGGTTTCGGTCTCTGAGCCTTCTCTGCCGCTCAATTCCCTATAGCTTCCTTTGAATCCTTTATTTATCAAATCCTCTGCGATCCTTGCTCTGTCCTTTATGTCTGGTGTGCTGGCTAGGTATGCTATATCCTTGTGCAATGCTGCTTGTGGCCCCTGTGAAGTAAATGTGTGCGACCTAGCAGCCAGATACTCAGTGCCAGCGTTCTTAACAGAGGGGGTTTGGAATAAATCATCTCTTAGTTTTCCCTCGAGAGATGTGCCTCTTACAGCAGAGAACAAAAGGTCTCCCAAACGGGTTAATACCCCTTGCTCAAGATCTATAAACTCTTTAATATCTTCCCTTGTGGTTATTACCTTCTCGCCGCCCCCTAGTTTGTCTGCAAGAGTAGAGCTTCGCAGGTTTGCAGCCTCTAATCCAAATTCTGTAGCTGAAGTGTAAGCAGCCTCACCAATCTTTGTCAGTAATCCGCCTAGTGTGTTTATTGTATTTGAGAATTGAGTTGGATGATGGGCTAAATCAACTCTGTCACTGCTACCAGCCCTTTCAAACAATGCCTTAGCATAACCAAATGCATAACTCAGTCTTGAGTCCTTCCCTCTTATATCTGCAAGTATCCTTGTCCAAATATCATAATTATCACGAGTTTTATCTGCTGACAGCCCAATGCCCCTCCTGTACTCCACTAATGTCTCTGTAATCATTCGCCTAAGGTCTGGGTGAGAATTGATTATAAGCTCATGCAGCCAGCCTTTCATAAGTGATGTTATTGCAGGGTCTACTTGCGCATTAAGCAATAAACTTTCTCTTCTGATGTTGTCTTCTGTCAATATTTTGTAAGCCTTAGCAGCCTCAGATGCCAGAAGTAAGTTATCATTAAACTCTTTAACCAACCCATCACGCCTAGCCCTAAGACGTTGTATAGCATCTGCTTTACCTCCACTTGATATAAGCTCATGCAGACTTCGAGTTCTTTTTGAAATTGTTTGGGCTACGTAGTCCATATTGCTTCCAGAAGGGTATGAGATAAGATCTGCATGCGGCTCTGCAAATTTCTTTAATTTACTATAAGCTGTTTCCAAATACCCCTGCGCTTCAGCAAGTATCTTCTCATTTTCTTCTTTAGTAAGAATAACTTCCTCTTTCTCTTCCTCAGCACCCTCTTCACCAGCTTCTTCAGTCTTTCCGCCATACTTGGACATAGATTGTTTTAGGCTGTCCATAGCAACTATCATCTCTGCCTGCTCTTGCTCTACTGTAGCCAGAACTCTACTAATATGCCCATCCTTGGTTTTTCCATTACTTCCGTCTTTAGGTGCTTCTGCCATATTTGTATAGGTATGTTTCTCCTATTTATAAAGCTTTCTCTTTTTTGTTACTAATAAGTGACAATATTAGTTATAACGGAGGTGGCTTATAATATTTATAGCTTCCTGGTTTCTAGAGTCTAACCTCAACGCATTCTCTGCCTGGGCCTGTGCCAGCTGACGGTCTCCTTCTGCACCCCTCCTTAGGTATGCGTAAGCAAGGTCTGAACGCTTCCATGAGTCAGTTGAATTTAATTCTACTGCCCTCTCTAAAGAAAGAACAGCATTTGCAAAATCCTCTTTTCTGAGGAAAGCAATGCCCCTGTTATAATATGCCAGACAATGTTCCTGATTATGCTCTATTAAGGCATCATAGCCGCGAATTGCTCCATCAATATCCCCTTCATTTAACAATTCGGCTCCAGACTTATGCAAAATATCTATCGCATCTTTATTTGCAGGGTCTATTCGCAAGGCTATTTCTGCATGTTTCATTGCTGTGTCATTGTCTCCCAATAAGGTATATGTAAAAGCAAGGTCTGAACGTACATATGTGCTTGTGTTTGAGTTAGTTGCTCTTAAGAATGAAGCAACAGCCCCCTCATAATCTCCTTTCTTAAGCTGTGCATGCCCCATATCATAATCAGACCAGATATTCTGTGGAGAGCGGATTCTCAAAACATTAAGCCTGGTAATTGCCTCATCATGCCTTCCGCTTTGTGAGGATTGGTATGCAGCTTCAAGCAGTCCATCATCCTCAGTGTAAGTATCATTTATATCATGGAAACCAGGAACAGCTGTTTCCAGAAGCTGGTAAAGCCTCTCATATTGGCTTGTTTTTTCTCTTAGGTCTGCAGTTTTTGATTCTAATTCAACACTTAGGCTGTCACGCTCAGTAGTTGTTGCTGTTAGAGTTGCTCTCAAACGGCCAAGTTCATCATTTAAGTCTGCTATCCTTCCTGCTGTTTCAGTCCTGTAAGCTTCATTTCTTCCTCTTTCGTCTCTTAATTCATCATTTACCCTGTCACGCTCAGCACCTGTTTCTTCCAGACTTCCTTCCAATCTTCCAACCTGGCTGGTCAAGGCTTCTAGTTTGCCCTCAGCTTCTGTCCTGTATGTTTCATATTCTTCTCTTGATTCTGATAACTCAGAACTTAACCTGTCACGCTCATCTTTTGTTGATTCCAGCCTTCCTCTCAAGTCTCCAACCTGTGCAGTTAATGCTTCTAATCTGCCCTCAGCTTCTGTCCTGTCTCTTTCATAGTTTTCTCTTGTTTCTGCAAACTCAGAACGTAACCTGTCACGCTCATCCTCTGTTGCTTCCATCCTTCCTGTTAAGTCTCCAACCTGTGCAGTTAATGCTTCTAATTTTTCTTCTGCTTCTGTCCTGTATGATTCATAGTTTTCTCTTGTTTCTGCCAACTCAGAACTTAACCTGTCACGCTCTCCTCTTCCTTCAGTAAGCTTCCCTTCTAATTCATTGGCCTCTCCAGTTAATCTTTCTATAATTCCTTCTTTTTCTGTTCTATAGGCTTCATGCTGTTCTCTTTCCTGTTTTAATTCACCACTTAACTTATCACGCTCTACAGTTCTTGATTCCAGAGTTCCTTCTAGTTTTCCAACTTCCCTGTTTAGCTCTGCTACACTTGCTTCTGCATCAACCAGTTCTCCTTTTAATGCTTCAAGCTGGTCTTCTAGAGCCATAACCCTTCCAGGCTGCATTCCCTTGAGGCTTCTGGTGAATTGCTCGTATTTTGCCTTAGCAGCTTCATCTCTCTCATAGTACTTAACCATCGCTGGGTCAGAGCCGATTAGAGTCTTCCATTCAGATGTAGTAGCTGCCTTAATCATGTTGTACAGCAGGCTTCTGTAAACCTTGTCCTGTTCGCTTGGAGTTTTTCTCCCCCTTGCTGATACAACAACAGATTGTTTCTGGTAGCTTATTCCGCCACCACCGCCCAGCATAGCAAGTATCTTTAGTATAAACCCGAGTGGTCCTCCTTCAAGACCTTCTTCTGCAAGCTTTTTAGCTGCATCTGGGTCTGCTAACAGGTCTTCAAGCTCAGATTCCTTAAGAGCATTAGCCATTATCTGTTTTTCATATAATCTTTGAAGAGATGGTTTGAATTCGTCAGGAACTGAATCTACTATTCTTTTGAAATCTATTCCAATATACTGCCTAAAGGTTGGTACCTCTACATCTGTGAACAATCCCTTTGAATTACCGTCTTCAATCTGTTTTTTGACCGAACCATATACTTTTCTAAGTTCGCTGACATAATCATTATCAACCCTGCTGATAATGTCCATTGCTTCCAGCAATTCTTTTGGCGCGCCGCCTTCTATGATTATTGTGCCGTCTATAACCTTTTCTTCAGCAAGCCTAACTCTTGCCTGCCTTTCATTGGCTATGTCTAACACTGCGACATATGACTGTTCGTATAAGTCACGAAGCCTTTGTTCTATTGCCTGCCACCTTCTTATGCTGTTAGGGTCAACCTTCTTCTTTCTTGTTGATTTTGGAACAAGACCTTTTGTGTTAAGAGGAAGTGTCTCTCTGATAAACTCAACAAATGGAGCGGCTCTATAAAGTCCAGCCTCGTCTCTTGCAGCGTACCTTGCTGCAGCTTTGTCTAATGATTCTCTCCTTGACTCTAGAATAGAATCAATAGCCTCTGCTCCTCTCTTGTTTCTAGCTTTCGCAGCGACCAGCTCCCTTCTTGTTATCATGTTTTTATGGAGCAGGTCAAGCTCAATAGCAGTATCGCTCCTTTTCTTCTTTGCATTTGATTGTGATTCAGCTAGTCTTGTACGGTATTCTTCCAATCTAGGTATGCTCTTTTGGAGCTCTTTGGCTTCAGCTTTTTCAGCACTCCATTTCTCATATTGTCTTAGAAGCTTGTTGAGGTTCCTGCTGTCTTGTCTCACAGTCTGTAAAATCTCGCTTCCAGCTAAAGAAATCTCTCCGAGGATTCTTTCCAAGGCTTCCTCCTGCTCAGTGCCCATAAGGGTAACTTTTCTTAATCTCTCTATAACTGAAGGAGTATCAATGCCAAGAGGACCTGCAGCACCGCTCATCTGTGCTTCAGCGTCTTCGATTAGCATGTATTCCCCATGAATACCCAGTCTTACTTCAAGGTCTATTGCATGTTCTGTTGCATGTATTCCTTCAAGCCGTAAAAAATTTCTCGCAACTTCAAGTCTTGCCTGGGCTGACTTTGATAGTCTTAGTGACTTCTTCAATTCAGCTAAGGCCTCATTATGCTTCTCTTGAACATTTGAAAGAGTTACGGCACCTAGCTGTAGGCCGTTCTGTTCCCCTCTCTTATATTCCTCATCTTTTTCTATTAGGAGCCTCTGCTGTAAGTCCGTTTTTTCTGCTTCAAGTTTAGCTATCTTAGGTCCTGTTTCTCTTTTCTCTTGCTCTGCTCTTTCAATTGTTGTTTGAGCTTCCATCAGCCTTTGTATAAGTTCTGTACCTGTAGGCTTGAACTCTTTTCCAGTTTCAGCGTTGACATATATTGATTTTTCATCATTCCACTTAATCTTTAAAGCATGTTTTTTGCCAGCTGCTTTGGCAAAAGCTCCGTGTGCTGTCAACCTTATTATGTCATATTCAAGTCCTTTGATTCTGCTTCTTGCCTCGTTTACATGATTCATCACAGGAATAGTAGACCCAATAGGTTTTCCTTCTTTGATAGCTTTAATCTCGCTTGCAACTACTACATAATTTCCAGATTGAGCTTGCTCTATAAGCACCTCTAGCCTTCTTCTTATGTGTCCAATCTGCCTAATCTGTTTATCTAAGGACTTGGCCTTGTCGTCCCCTCCAGCCCATTCTCTCTGTCCTGTTTGGTGTTTCTTCTGCCTTAATAGGCTCTCTTGGTCCTTTAACTTTCCAATTAGCTCTGTTGCTTCCTTTACTGTGTAAGCTTTAGGATTAGTTGTTTCAAAGACTGAGCCGTCTGGATTTAGAGTAACGAGCTCATAAACAAACTTTAGACCTTTATTATCTCCAGTCTTTAGTACTTCGTCTCTATCACTGATTGCTTTTGTAATATGATCTTTTTCTCTTTCTACAATTGCCCCCTCAACAGTGTAATCTCTAACTGTGTTAACATCAATCTCTGCTTTGACACCTCGAAGTTCTGCTTCTACCTCTTGCAAGCGAGCAACATAGTCTTTATTATCTGCCTCAACCATGTCTGCATGTGCTTTTACTTTAGCATTCTCTACATTGACTTCATCGACCCTTCCACGCAAACGGTCTCTTTCTGTTACTGCACTGTCTCTTGCTTCAAGAATCTTGTCAAGGGTTCCCTGACTTAATGCGTTTCCTTCGTATATTGGATGTTCAGGAGCACCCTGGTCTGTTGGAGCAGGTGGACTAGCACTCCCACTATCAGGAGCTTCAGCAGGCGCATCCTGTGGTGGAGCTGCTTCTGGAGCTTTAGCAGGCGCAGCCTGTGCTGGAGTTGGTTTAGGAGCCCTTTTTCTAGCTGCTTTTGGCTTTCCTGCACCAGCCTTTGGTGTTTTTCTCTTCTTCCTAGCTTGTTTCTTTGCTGCCATCTTATCTAGCTCTTGCCATTTCCTTCCTCAGGAATATATCTGACAGATATACTGTCAAGTCTTAGTGCGCTGTAAGCAGTGCTTAACTTTTCTCTTAGAGTGGTTTTAGCCTGTGCTATGACATCCTCACGGCCTGCATCTGGACCTACATCTTTCTGTGCAATTGCCAGTACACGCTCCAGCCTCTTGAGGTTGGTTCTCAATGTGCCGTATCTTATTGCCTTTGTTAGCTCGCATATCTTGCCATGTAATTCTGTGCTTCCTCTTAGGTCGATTGCCTGCTTTAGCGCAAACTCATTTAGGGTTTTTCCAACCTGTTTCAATGCTTCAGCATCCTGGCCAACTGGGTGTGATGCATAAACTCTTAATGCAGCAACATAACTCTCTGCATAAGGTTTAACCTCAGGTGTACACTGCTTCTCATCATTAATATATTCACGCTCAATAGTATCAGCTGATTTGGTTAGCATACGTTTTACATCCCTGATTTCCTCATGCCACGAGTCCTTCACCTTCTCCCAGGTCTCAGCCTTTTGTTTTGCATGCCTCAACCTGGCTCTTCTTTCTCTTGCTGTTAAGGAATCCTCAACCCGTTTCCTGTACTCAGGAGTTACCTCTGGCTCCATCTCAGCAACCTCTCCCCTTAATTTGGCCTCATTATCAACAAGAGCCAGGTCGCATAAATGGTCAGGAATTTTAACACCTATCTTAAGGGTGTCTCTCTGCCTTCTAACCTCTTCAAACATCGGCAGAGCAGAGTCAGCAATTCCTTCTTCCTCTTCTACATACTCTTCTATTGCTGTGATATGGGTGCTGAGTTTTCTAAGTCTCTTAGGTATTCTATACTGGTCCATCCTTTGCTGCAATTCAAGAACCTGGTCAAGTGTTGGGCTTGAACCCAGTTCCTTTAACAGCTTGATATAACCAGGGATATCTCTGCTTCTTGAATCTTTATAGCCGTCTGCTATATGGCTTAAGTGCTGTTCAATCATTGAAATGAAATCTTCATCAACCTCGCCCTCAAGCCTGTCCTCAATGTTAACTGTTGTTGACTTCTTTGTTATTGGGTCACGACCTAAGACAATGTCCAGCCACTTCTGGAATGCAAGCTCCTCTTCCCTTGCTGTAAGCTCATCAAGCTCTATGCTGCGGCTGCAGTTGTGGATTCTATCCATTAATCCATGAAGGACAATCTTTCCTTCAATTTCCCTGAAGTCACTTCCTACAGCTTTGTCACCAGCAACCTTAGCCTTTAATTCTTCATAAGCTGCATCAGGGCTTTTCTTACCGTCGATTTTGTACTTATGGAAATACACGCTGAGTGCAACTTCTCCTTCTACCTTCTTGTATTCATCCCTCTCTTTGCCTGGTTTACTTAGCCTCTCTAAGTAAGCACTACCTTGTTCTCTTACAAATTTCTCTTGCTCAGCCTCATCTTTTAGTTTTGCGACAAGTTTACTGTGAGCATCCTCTTCTGAGCCAATAAGCTTAGCATACTCATTTTCACCACATAATTTCACAAATGCCTCTTTTGATTTATTCAGGGCAGCTAACGCTTCCTCGCCTCTGTCTTTAATCAGTCCCTCTATTGCTGCATCCTTTTTACTGCCGCCATGACCGTTCATTCCTCTCACTCTATCAATAAATGTGGCATAGGCTCTGCCTCCCTTAAATTCTACAAATTTTTCTCTTGAAACCCCTAAGTAGTATGCAGCGCGTTCTCCAGCATATTTAATGATATCATTCTTTATCTCATCTGCTTCATCTATGTAGAACTCCCTTACAAGCAATATCTCAAGAAGCCTTACAGCCTGGTCCTTTCTAAGGTCATCACCAACTGCCTCTTTCTCGTCCACATGCCTGAATGAACGCATCTTTGTTGCTGTCTTTTTGACATTATCCTCGCCAATATTCTCTTTGAGGTACTTGTAAATATCATCAACCCATATCCTTTTGATTAGCTCTACAGCGTGATTGTGGTGGTCTATTCCCCTCTCAAGATATACTGCTTTTGTGAAACGAGGGCCGTCAGGGCTGTCAACTTCTTTTTCAACTGAGACAGGAACTAAATCAGCAAGCGCATAGTTAGCACTGCTTACCCTTAGTTCTTGAGCAAAGACCTTATACCTGTCCTGTAAGTTAGAAAGGGCTTCACCGCCTTTCTTTATAATCGCGTCTCTTTTTTCAAGAGCATCCTGAATCTCTGCTTTTAGTTTCTCTGCTACAGCCTTATCTGCATCAGTTAATTCAGTAGGAAGGTCAAATGCCTCTCTTATCATCCTTTGTCTTTCATCAGTAGACATCTCCTTAATCTCGCTTACATCAACACCAGCTTCCTCAAGAACCTTCCTTTCCTCAGCTGTTACTCCGGCGTATAAGCCAGGCATCCTGTCTACAACAACCTGAGCTTTCTTGAGGAATGCCTCTGGCCCAGGCCTTGCCTCCCTGTACTCAACAGCCTCAATATCCTCTATCTCGTGTATTCTCTGGTAGAACTCCTTGGTTCCTTTCACCAACATCTCCAGAATAAGTGATTCTAATTTAGGAGGCAACTTGCTTTTCCCCACAGCAATCCTAAGATTTGAAGGGAAAGCAGGGTCATTCTTGTAGCTGGCGCTTACAATCTTTCTTACAATTGTAAATGGACTATCTCCCTCACCACCAAAAGGCACTCTGCCAGCAACCATATCATAAAGGGTGGCTGCCAGAGACCACACATCACCGCTTGGTTTTGATATCTGATACTCGCTTCGTTCAGGAGGGGTGTAATAAGGTGTTCCATGGAAAGCTCCTGTTTCTGATAGTTTGGTTTCTTTCCTGTTAAGGTATTTTGCCAAACCCAGGTCACCGCCCTTAACAACTCCATACCCATTTGGCAGGATTATTCCTCCCTTTGTCAGGCAGGGCATCCTTTTAATCATGATGTTTGCTGGTTTTATATCTCTGTGAGCAACACCTACTTCCAGTGATGCGAGGTGTGCTAAGAACTCTAACACAGTACAACCAATCTGGAATGCTATTTCCGCTTGCATAGGTTCCTTTAATTTATCAAGATGCATGACATGGTCTATGTACTCCAATCCTATGTAGACCCTGTTTTCTGCTGAGCCGGAAAAGAATTCAGCTATAAGGTTAAGATGAGGAGCCCTTCTTTGTACCTCTGCTTCCCTACGAGACCTTTTTTTCATCTCCTCGTGAGGAGGGCTTATCTTCATTGCGCCGCTGGACACTATATCTGCTAATTCTTTGTCTCCTAGTATTTGCATTGCGCTTTTATCGCCTTTACGTCTTACATCTGTCCATAGCTCATCAAGTAATCCAGGTGTTCTATGGACAACTATCATCCTTTGCTCTGGTGTCAGGCCTTCCTTGTATCCCTCAACTCCGACTTTGCTTAATTCAATAAGACCATTGTAAACATAATTCCATAGCAGCTCAATTGCATTGAAATGCTCGTGCAGCTTAGAATTCTCTAATGCCTTGGCAGTTGTCTGGTGGAAGAGGTATACTGCACCCATTCCCCCGTAGCCTAGTTTTTTCTCTAGTTTGCTGCCGTTGATTGATTCTCCGGTCAGGTCTTCAGTCTGCTTCCAGTTTGTTTCATCTGCCCATCTTTTTTTTGCTTCTAAAATCTGTGTTATCTGTTCTCCTGCTGGGGCGACTTCAGTTTCTGATCCAGCATCCTTTTTTGGTTCTGCAGGAACAGGGTCAGGTTGTTTAGGCTCTGGCGCTTTAGGCGCATCTTTTGGTTTTGCAGGAACCTGCTCAGGAGCCTTTTGAGGCTCTTCTTTTGGCTTTGGAGCAACATAATCAGGAGCAGCTTCTTTCTTCCCAGGCTCTGGCGCTTTAGGCGCTGGCTCTGGAGGAATATACTTAGGAGTAGCTGGTTCAGGCTCTGGCGCTTTAGGCGCTGGCTCTGGAGGAATATACTTAGGAGTAGCTGGTTCAGGTTCTTTAGGTTCTGGCTTTGGTTCTGCAGGAACCTGTTCAGGAGCAGGCTGTTGAGGCTCTTTAGGTGGTTGCTGCTTTTTACTTTTCCTCTTCCTTGGCTTTCTCTTCTTTTTCTTGCCTTTTTCTTCAGGCTCGTCGCCCATGCCTACTATGTCTACCATTTTATATCGGTCCCTCTATAATCATTGTGCAATTGGAAGGAGCTACATCATACATCATTGATGCTGTTGCTGTTTTGTATGCTCCTCTAGCCTCAATGCTGTGGCCTGAGTTTCCAGAGCTTGTCAGCAATACGCTCCTTATCTTTCTGGACTTAGGGTCAAAGAATGTTTCAACACTTTCATCAACAGCATGATAATGAGCATAGGATACAACATTTACTTCAATCTTTCCTGCAATGCCAAGCTCTTTCTCGACCTTTGGCAGCATTCTTGCAGCCTTCTTTGGGCTGATGTGGTTGCTTTTTCCCTCACGGTAGCTGATATAATTATCGCTTCCTGGAGGATATGAATGAGTTATAAGCGCTTTTACCGACTTACCAGCTATAAGCATGCACTGCTCTGCTGGCTCTTTCTGTTTTTCATAAATCTTCTTTAGGAATGCAACTGCAGGTATTGTTTCCTGCAGTATATGATAGTCATGTCTTTTTTCTATGTCCTTTACACCCTCGGCTCCGAGAATCTCTCTTAATCTCTCGTTTATCATGTCCTGGGGCATTGGAATATCTCCGCCTGCAATCTCTTTCATAAGCTCAAAGAATATCTCAGGCTTATATCCCTGGAAGGCATAATCAGCCTGCGCTTTGATAAGGTCTAATGTTCTCTTATTGATTAAAGGGCTTTTTTCTATCTTTTTTGTTGTAACATATTCCATAAACATCCTGTCCTGGTTGCCCATAACAACTGCCATAGGAATATAGTCTGTTTCTGCAGATGTATAGCTAAAATTAGCATCCTCTGTTCCTGCAGTTTCTATAACCTTTTCACTCAGTTCTGCTTGTGTAGAGGTATATTCAGAATTAACAACCTTTTCTATGGCTTCAGGTTTAGGGTCTTTAGGGAGAGAACCATCATCGATATGCTTTTGCACTATGTAGTCAATGCATTCTTCACTTGCTCCAGAAAGAGCCAGTTTTTTTGCTGCTCTTACTCTTATGAAATTAACAACCCTTACCCAGTCATGAGGGTCCTGGTAGTCCCATAGCTCTCTGCCGACGTGGCCACCAACTAGGTCCCCCTTAACAATGATAGCTTCAGGAGGGTCTACCCTTTTATCTTTTTGAGACAGCTTTTTGATAGCTTTAAAGATAGCGTAATTTCTTACAAATGGGACAAAACCACCATGTATATCCTGTAATTTACCCACTCCCATACTGGGATGGAAGTGAGTTTTATTTATAAAGCTTTCTCTTTTTGTCACTCCTAAGTAGATAACAATAGTAGAAAACCATGTTAATCAAAACATTTATAAACATAACCTTTCAATTAAAATCCTGTAAAGAGGTGATTAGATGAAAATAAAGCTTTGGAAAAAGCCCAAAAATGCTATTGTTATAGAAGGATTCCCTGGTTTCGGTTTAGTAGGCACAATTGCTTCTGAATTCCTGATAGACCATCTAAAAACAGAGCAGATAGGCAAGATAACATTTGAGGAGATGCCTCCAATGGTAGCAATACATGAGAATAAAGTTGTTGAGCCATTAGGTATATTCTATTCTAAGAAATATAATATGGTTATTCTGCATGCAATAACAGCATCAGCTGGCTATGAATGGCAGTTTGCAGATGCTTTGATAGAGGTTGTAAAACAGCTTAATGCCAAGGAGATAATAAGCCTTGAAGGGGTTGGTTCTTCAGAAGATTCTCCTGAGGAAAAGGCATTCTATTATTCAAGCGATGAAAAGAGAGGGAAGCTCTTTGAGAAGCAGGGCATAGAGCCTCTGAAGGAAGGCATAATAATGGGTGTGACAGGAGCTATCCTGCTTAAGGGTGATGGTATTCCTGTTTCCTGCATCTTTTCTGAGACGCATACAAACCTTCCTGACAGCAAGGCAGCAGCAAAAGTGATTGAGGTGCTTGATAAGTATCTTGGTTTGGATGTTGACCCAAAGCCTTTATTGCAGCAGGCTGAGAAATTTGAGCACAAGCTCAAAGGATTATTATCTAAGAGTAAACAAACAGCTGATCTCAGCGAGAAGAAAAGGATGAGTTATGTCGGCTGATTTATTTTTTTATTAAAGATTACCAATAGAAAAATAATCAATCTGAAAAATCCTTTTCTTGATTGCAAGATAAAAGAAATAATCAATCTGAAAAATCCTCCAACAACTACTATAAAGGATTTTTCATCTTATTATCTTTCTTTAAGAAACACTGCGGATGATTTTTGCTTTATAGTAGACTTAAGGCAAAAATCAGATTTATTTTTTTTCGTTATTGAATTTTTAATATTGATTTTAGAATAAGTTCTCTTCTTTCTTTTTGCTTTTGTTCCAAACCTTTCTTACTTTTTCTGCGTCCTTTAGTTTTAACGTCAGAAATCTTCCCCCCTTTATTGGGATTAGGAAGAAATGCTCCAGGATGCCTTTGGAGTTTTTCAGTATTATTGATGTTTTTCCTTTTTCTAGGAGTTTTCCTGTTTTCGGGTCAGTGTACTGGTATCTGCAGAACTTTCCTTTGTCAACCAACAGCCTTATCTCTTTGTCGCCTTTCCGGTCATAGGTTATTACAGAATTAGGGTATTTCATCTACTTTCTTTTTTTCTTTTCAGGCTTTTTCTTTGAAAACATTTCCTTTATGTCTTCAGAAAACATCATGAACATGAACAGCATGTACCCTCCAATAAACACGCACAAGCCAATTATCAAAGGTGTTGTGTCCCTTATAGGGGCTAATCTTGCTCCTCCAGCAAGAGTAAATGTTTTGCTGGAAACAATCACATAAATCAGCCAGACCATTGCAATTATCAAAGGCATTAACAGGGCTATAATGGTTGACATCTTTTTCATTCTAATCACCCGCACAGTTTTATATTATCTATCTCAACCCCTTTTTTAGGACAGAACTCTTTATTGCCTTCAACAGTTATTCTTGGAGTAATCTTTACTTTTTTGATTGGTGTTTTTTGATAAGCTGTTTCCAGGTTTACAATATCTGCAGGCAGGATATAATTATCCTGTTCAATCTTTTCAATCTCATCAGCTATTATGAATAATTTAATGCCGTCTATGTATGCAGAGCCTGCGTTTTCCACAGTGTATTTGAGTTTGCCGTCAATATAACACAGCTGCGGCTCTTCTCCTACTTTTACAATATCTAAGCTTACATCCTCGCATGTTGCTGCTTCATGTTCCTCTATCTGCGCAGCCTTGCCCCAGCTCATCACAACTAAGCCCAGGGCTATTGCAAAGAATATTAACAGTAAAGTTGATATCAATGGTGATATTCCTTTCTTATTCATTTTAATTCTTTAAGGAAGTTATTGATTTTCTTCTCTTCTTTGTGCGTGATTAATAGGTAGGGTACAGTGCCCAGCACCAATACCACAATCCCTGCGATGATCAGGATATTAAGCATATTTGAGTCAATATAATCAGAAACAAAGCCGACAACTCCGACAAGCATGAACAGAACATATAAGAAAAGACTCTTGTTTAGGACTATCCTTGACTTTTCTCGGTTAATCCTTGATTTCTCTATCTCCAGGTACATTATTTCCTTTAAATCACTCTTTTTTGGCATTTTCTTAATTGAATATTTTATGTTTTGCTATATAAAGTTTGTGATTTTGGGCGGTGGAGAAGTAAGCCCATCATTTAAGAAGCCTGAATTTAGAAGTAGCTATTAATGCAAGACCGATAATCCCTATTGTGATTCTTGCAGATAGTGGAAGCACACCTAAAAACATTAAGATGGCACTTGTTAAAGCTAATATAATTCCTGCAGTGAATTGAATTATTCCTGATTTCTTTTTACCCATATTACTTGATTAAAAAACCAGACTATTTAATGTTTTTGTTTATGATTAGTTCAGGGCTGAGAAAGTTTTATATATGAATATATTCATGATTAATTAAAAAAAGAGGTGTTTTCAAAATGAAAAAGATTTTAACAATATCATTGATTGTTCTAGCTTTGGTTCTAGCTGGTTGCGGTGAAAGCCCTGAAGGAGCTCAAGCAAAGACTGAACTAGCAGCAATTGACGGACAAATAGCAGCACTTCAGGCAAAAGTGTCAGCAATTCCAGCATTAGAACTAAGCGACGAAGTTGAGGATGACCTTGCCATACAAATACATTACCTGGGAATTCTTGCAACAGTAATACCTAATGTAAGAGAAAACCCTGCTTTTATGGCAGAGGTCATGGCTTTTAGAACAGCAGTCAGCAAAAGAGACAGAGTATCATTTGATCGTCCAGAAGAGGATCCTATGAGTGCTGTAACTCTTGTAAGTGAAGATATGGCACCTGTCATTGACGAAGATCTGGAAGAATTAAGCAAGCTTGCTGATAAGTTTGAGAGTGCTGTAGAACTGGCAAACGCAGGAATTGAAGAGATTCCTGACTTAACAGTTGAAAGGACTTCAAAGGTAGAGAAATTCTTCACAGAGCATGCAAAGAAAAAAGCACAGTATGAAGCACTGGCAGCATCAATACCTGAGAGTTCTACAGATGATTTTAGGGCAAAAGTAGAAGAGCTAAAGAAAGCAAACACTGTTTTCAAGCAAACGATTGCTGAACTAAAAAGTACTGATGACGGGATGATCGTGGCCCTAACACCACAGCTAAAGGAGTTTTCACCAGATGCTTATGCGACCGCAGAAAAGATTATGGCCTGCCGCACTCCTAGCGAGGACCCTGATTTCTGCCAAAGCGAAAACAGCTGGACCGGCCTTTACGATGTATACTTTGGATATATACATGAAGCATTCAAAGCGTTAAGAGGATAAATTCAAACTTCTCCCGAACGGAGCGAAAGTGGAGTTGGGCTGAAAGAATCTGGATGCGAGGTCGAACGTAGTGAGAAGTAAAATTTGAGTTCCCAATAAATTCGACCGAAGGGAGTGTAACTGTCCGAAGGACTAGGGGGTTCCGTTTCATTCAGTTTAGTATTAAGAATAAGGAAGATATCAAATATCTTTTACACATCTATATCCTTGGTAGTTTGGAGCAGAAGTTTTGCTCCGATCTAGAATATAACCATTATATGCAACTAAGTATGCTCTTTGTTCATTTTTTGATTCACTAGTCCAGTAATAAATCACTTGAGAATTGGGATTCCACAAAGGAGTTTCTTTATCAGGCCGTATTTCATATTGTGCAATCCCATTAACAATACTTCCTCCTGCATTTTTATTCTTTCTTGTCATTGAACGGACAATCTCTTCCCTTGTTGGAAGTCTCCAATCTCCTTCTAGTTGTTCACAGTTATTCTTTGCAGTTTGCCAATCAGTTCCATGTAATGGAAACCCGACACCTTCTGCAGCCCAATTTAAAGTAACATCATTTCCTTTAATAATCCTTAATCCAAAATTATTATCATTGAATCTGTTTTCAACCTTGATAAATTGAGGAATACCGATAGATAGAATTATTAATAAGAATATTACAACAAATGAAATAGCAATAATTTTTTTATATTTAAATTCTCCAAAATAAAAACCTAAAGCAAATAGTAAAAGAGGAATAAAAATTAAAAATCTTCCAGATGGGCTGTCAAAGAAGAAAATTGAAAAAATACTCAATGCTAAAAATAATCCAGCCCCCAACCTTCTAAAATTCATTGCAATTAATGAAACAACGAGGAAAATGATTGGTACTGATAGATATTGAATAAAAGTCAATGATAAATTTTGCCAAAGGGAGATATGAAACCAACCTTCATGGAAAGCTTCGCCGATTCCCCAATACGACCAAACCGAAATTATTATGATGCAAATAACTGAGGTTATCCATCCAAGAATTGATTTTTTTTTCATCTTGCTTTAAATCCTTTAATAATTAGAAATCCTGCAAAAACCATTTCTTGTATAGCAATGGAAAAGTCTAAAAACTCAAACATAAATATTCCATATATCTGAAGTAAGAAATTTCCAAGAACAAATATT
>JAHWIK010000018.1 GCA_019322485.1 Candidatus Woesearchaeota archaeon | reverse complement strand
CAGCTTGAGGATGAGTACACAATAAGAAGGAAAGCTGTTGACTTTGCCATCCCTCTGCTTACAAACCTGCAGATTGCAAAGCTTTTTGTCGATTCCATACTAAAATACAAAGTGGAAGACCTAAAGGTGAAAAGCTGGGATGAATATGACCAAAACCAATAGATTTATAAATAATAAATCTCTAAACACGATTGAAAAGGGGGGTTTTACATGAACTTTAAAGGACGAGATATTATCTCAATCAGGGACTTTTCTAAAGAGGAACTTCTTTATGTATTAAAGATTGCAAAGAAAATGGATAAGGCTCCTTATCCTAATCTCTTAAAAGGCAAGGTTCTCGCAACACTGTTCTTTGAGCCATCTACCAGGACAAGGCTAAGTTTTGAGACAGCTATGAACAGGTTAGGCGGAAGTGTTGTGGGGTTTGCAGAGCCAGGTGTAAGCTCAATTAAAAAGGGTGAAACCTTGTGGGACACTATAAAGATGGCTGACCAGTATGCAGATGTTATTGTACAGCGCCATCCAACAGAAGGTGCAGCAAGGTTAGCTGCAGAATCAGCAACTATTCCTGTTATTAATGCTGGCGATGGTGCAAACCAGCACCCTACTCAGACTTTACTGGACTTATATACTATACAAAAGAACAAAGGAAAGCTTGAAGGCCTGAACATAGGTTTCCTGGGTGACTTAAAGTATGGAAGAACTGTCCATTCCCTGGCTATTGCACTCAGCCACTTTAAAACAACAATGTACTTCATAGCACCAGACGCCTTGAAGATGCCTCAATCCTACCTCGATGGGTTAGATAAAAAGAAAGTAAAATACTATGAAACAAACTCCCTGACAAATGTAGCCAAAAACCTTGATGTTCTCTATGTTACAAGGATACAAAAAGAAAGATTCCCTGATATGATGGAGTATGAAAAATACAAGAATGTTTATCAGCTTGATAAATCCCTGTTGAAGATTAGCAAAAAAGACGTCAAGATAATGCATCCTCTGCCTCGCGTAGGGGAGATAAGCCCAGAGCTTGATGATACTCCAAATGCAGTCTATTTCCAGCAAGCTGGCAATGGAATACCTGTAAGGAAAGCATTACTTGCATTAGTGTTGGGGAAGATAAAATGAGAGAGCTAAAGGTAAGCGCAATAAGGGAAGGAACTGTGATAGACCACATTCCTGCAGAGAATGCCTTCAAGGTAGTTGATATCCTTGATTTAGAAGGTCATGATAATATAGTTTCCTTAGTAACAAACCTCCCAAGCAAAAAGCTTGGTAAAAAAGGGATAGTAAAGGTTGGCGGCAAAAGCCTTACTGAAGCAGAGGTTAACAAGATATCAATAGTTGCCCCTAATGCTACTATAAACATAATAAAGGATTACAAAGTAAAGAAAAAGGAAACTGTAAAGATACCTGAAGAATTCAATACAGTTGTCAAATGCTCAAATCCTAAATGCATAACTAATGCTGAAAAAGTAAAAACAAGGTTTACTGTAGAAAGTAAAGAGCCGCTCAAAGTAAGATGTCATTATTGTGAGCGTACTATGAAATCACCTAACATAGAATTACTTTAATCACTTGTTCATGCTGTCCTATGTTACAAACAAAGATATGCAAAGTTAAGTTAGAGAACCCCACAGTACTTGCTTCTGGTATTCTTGGTGTTTCTGGAAAATTAATGTGCAGAGTTGCTGCTAATGGAGCAGGAGCTGTAACTACAAAATCTGTGTTTGTTAAAGAGCGTGAAGGGCATGCTAATCCTACAGTATTAGCTGGAGAAGATTTTGTTTACAATGCAGTCGGGCTTTCTGGTCCTGGTGCTGAAGAAGAAGCAGAAGAAATAGCATTTATTAAGAAGAATTCTAAAGTTCCTGTTATCGCAAGTATTGCAGGCGGAAATGTTAAGGAGTTTGGTATCGCTGCTAAAAAAATTTCTGCTGCTAAACCTGATTTAATCGAGGTTAATATATCCTGCCCAAATGTTGAACATGAATTTGGAAAGCCTTTTGGAACTGATGCTAAGATTTCTGCTAAAGTTACTGAAACAGTTAAAGAAAATACCTCTATTCCGATAATTGTTAAGTTATCTCCTAATGTTGATGATATTGGAAAAATTGCCAAAGCTGTTGAAGCAGCTGGTGCTGATGCAATATCTGCAATTAACACTGTTGGTCCTGAAATGATTAAGGACAAGAAAACAGGAAAACCTTTCTTAGCTAATAAGAAAGGCGGTGTTTCCGGCCCTAAGATTCTTCCTATTGCACTTGATAAGGTAAAGCAAATCTATAATGCAGTAAAGATTCCTGTTATTGGTATTGGTGGTGTCACTTATGGTAAAGACGCTGTTGCAATGATTAAAGCAGGTGCAAGTGCTGTTGGCATTGGTTCTGCAGTTTACTTTAGAGAAATGGATGTTTTCAAGAAGATTTGTGATGAAATGAAAGTCATAATGAAGAAACAAGGTTTTAAGTCAATTGAAGAAATGATTGGGAGGGGTCAATAAAAAATAATCAATAGAAAGAAAATAAATCCGATTTTTGCTTTACGTCCTTCCAGAAGGCAAAAATCATCCGCTGTTGTCCTTTATGCCTTGACTTAAGGGAAAGACAGCAGATGAAAATTCCTTTAAGGTGGAGGTGAAAGGAATTTTCAGATTTAATTGACATTAATGATTGTTTAAAGTGAAAATGAAAGATTTCCCTAAAACTGTAGCAATAAAGAGAATAATAAAAGAGAATTACAAAGTCAAAACATTCTATCTAGATATCAAACTAAATGCAAAACCAGGCCAGTTTGTCATGGTCTGGGTTCCTGGTGTTGATGAAAAGCCATTCACATTATCATCTATCAATCCTGCTGCAATAACAGTAGAAGAAAAAGGGAAGTTCACCAAGAAACTATTTGCTATGAAAAAAGGGGATTTAGTTGGAGTAAGAGGGCCTTATGGAAAAGGCTTTTCTGTTAAATCAAATGCCTGCATTGTTGCTGGCGGCCTAGGTGTTGCTCCTCTGCTTCCACTGATTGAGAAGCTAAAGAATCCAGAGATAATATTTGGTGTTAAGACAAAGAAAGACTTAATGTTCAATGACAAGCTAAAGGGTGCAAACCTTTGCACAGATGATGGCTGTGTTGGGTTTAAAGGATTTACATCTGAGCTTCTTGAAGACCTCTTGAAGAAAAAGAAGTATGGCATTGTCTATACCTGCGGTCCTGAAGTAATGATAAAGGCTGTCTTTGATGTGTGCGAGAAATACAAAGTAAATTGTGAGGCTTCTTTAGAGAGGTTCATGAAGTGCGGCTTTGGAATTTGTGGTCAATGTGCTATAGATGACCAGCTTGTCTGCAAGGATGGTCCTGTGTTTAATTCCGAGCAAATAAGAAAACTTACTGAGCTTGGAAAGTTTGCAAGGCTCAAATCAGGCAGAAAGGTTCCACTTAAGGAATACTATGCCTGGAGAAGCGAATGATAAGCACACTAATAAAGAATGCAAAAATACTTGTAAACGGGAAATTAGTAGAAAAACATATTCTCCTAGAAAACCACAAAATACGGGAGGTTATAGATGAGCCAGTAACAGTTGACAAGATAATTGATGTCAACCATAAGCTTGTTATTCCTGGAATGATTGACTGCCATGTGCATTTCCGCGAGCCAGGCATGACCCACAAAGAGGATTTCTTCACTGGAAGCTGCGCAGCTGCAAAGGGAGGCGTAACCACAATAATGGATATGCCAAACACAAAGCCGCCAACAACAACAGTTGACTTGTTAAAAGAAAAACGTGAGCTTGGAAAGAAATCAATTGTTAATTATGGGCTTCATTTCGGAGCAACTCCAGATAACAGCAACGAGATAAGGAATGCAAAGGGCATAGTATCCACAAAGGTCTTTATGAACCAGACAACTGGGGACATGATGTTTGAGCGCGATGAGAATCTGCAGGCAGCATTCAAGGCTTCCAGGAATATATCAGTCCATGCAGAGGGAGAAACAGTTGGCAAGGCATTAGACATCTTCAAGAGCTTTTGCGGAAAGAAACAGCAGTTATATTTGTGCCATATATCAACCAAGAAAGAGCTTACGATGATTCGCAAGTTTAAGAAAAGCAACATCCATGTAGAGGTTACTCCCCATCATTTGTTTCTGACTGTTGACGACGATAAAGATGCTTTTACTAAAATGAAGCCTTTGCTTAAAACCAAAGAAGACCAGGATGCTTTATGGAATGCGATTGATAAAGGGCTTGTTGCAACAATTGGCTCTGACCATGCACCGCATACAATTGAAGAAAAGAAATCTGAGAAATTTCCTTATGGCGTACCTGGTGTTGAGACTACATTGCCCTTGCTGCTTAATGCTGTGAATGAAAAAAGGTTGACTTTGCAGAAAGTCATTGAGTTAACTTCTGTTAACCCAGCTAAGATTTATGGCCTGAACAAAGGAGCTATTGCAGAAGGGTATGATGCTGACCTTGTGGTTGTTGACATGGAGCTCAAGAAAGAAGTCAGGAATGAAGAGATGCTTACAAAATGCAAATGGAGTCCATTCAACGGAAAATTATTAAAAGGATGGCCGGTCATGACAATTGTTGGCGGGGAAGTAGTTTATACTGGCGGCAAGATTAATGATATCAAAGCCAAAGAAATCACGATCAAATAAGGAGGTTGTTTAAATGAATGAAAAAGTTGCAAAAGCGTTATGTGACGCAAATGTTGTAAGGTTTGGTAACTTCGAACTTGCATCAGGAAGAACAAGTCCGATATATATCGACTTGAGAATTCTGCCTTCTGTGCCAAAATCAATGGAGATTATTGCTGAGGAGCTTGGAAAAGCTGCAAAAGAGCTTGGCATAACTGTTGTAGCAGGAGCAGAAACAGCTGGAATACCAATAGCAATGGCTATTTCATTAAAGACAGGCATACCAATGGTTTATGTTAGGAGAAGGCCAAAAAGATACGGAACAAACTCAATGATAGAAGGCATCCTGACAAAAGAGGATAAGGTTGTGCTTGTTGATGACCTGATAACAAATGGCGGCTCTAAGATGACATTTATTGACGGCATAAAAGAAACAGGAGCTGAAGCCAAGGAGGTGCTTGTTATCCTGGACAGGGAGCAGGGCGGCACAGAAACACTTGAAAAACAAGGGATTAAGCTGCACTCATTAATTACATTGAAGGAGTTGCTTGAATATATGAAATCAAACAAGCTTTTGATAGAGGAGCAGTACAACAACGTGATTGCATATCTTGAAAATCCTGAAGCGTGGGAAGCAAAATGAGCATCGTAAAACTAAATAAATCAGTTATACCTGCATGTGATGTTAGTGACCTGATGAAGCTTAGGGAGCTTATAGAAGCAACCTGTGATATTAAAGGCATTGGCGGCTATAAGGTTGGCTTTCAGATAGTCCTGCCCCATGGAATAAGGAAGATAGTTAGCGTGATAAGGGAGTACACTGAGCTGCCTATTATCTACGACCACCAAAAGGCAGGAACTGACATACCTGACATGGCAGAGAAATTTATGGATGTATGCTCAGAGGTAAACGCTGTTATACTCTTTCCCCAATCCGGCCCTGTAACAGAAGAGAAATGGATAAAGGCTGCGCAAAAGGTTGGCGTAGGCGTCATTGTTGGCGGTGAAATGACACATCCAGGCTACTTATCTTCTGATAAAGGCTTCATAAATGACAATGCCCCAAAGCGGATATATGAAATAGCAGCAAAGCTTGGTGTTAAGGATTTTGTTGTGCCAGGGAACAAGCCCAAGAAGATAAATGAATACAAGAAATTCCTGGAATCACTTGGCATAAAGCCAATTTTCTATTCTCCTGGCTTGATTGCCCAGGGCGGCTCTATTACATTAGGAGCAAAAGCAGCTGGTGACAGCTGGCATGCAATTGTTGGAAGGGGAATATACAGGCAGGAGAATATGAGGAAAGCTGCAGAGGAATTGGTGAAGGAGATTGTATGATCCGCAACAGCTTTGTCTTCCTGGAAAAAGTTGGTGATAGGCTAGAGCAGAACCTCTGGCAACAAGGCATACACAACTGGGAGCATTTCTTAAACAGAAAGTATGTGAAAGGTCTCTCAAGAGCCCGCAAGCTGTATTATGACAGGCAGATAAAGAATGCAAAGAAAGCATTATATAACTTTGATTCCAGTTATTTCGCTGATATACTGCCGGGTTCTGAGGTATGGCGTCTTTATGATTTCTTTAAAGATGAAGCAGTTTTCTTTGACATCGAAACAACTGGCTTAAGCAGTTATGCTGATGTAACCATGTTCGGCTTGTTTGACGGAATTGAAACAAAGACATTAATCAGGAATATAAGCTGGGACCTGGATGCCCTCAAAAAAGAGCTGAAGAAATACAAGATGATTGTTACCTATAACGGAACCTCATTCGACCTTCCATTTGTTAAGAAAAGGTATCCTGGCCTGATACCAGAGAACATCCCTCACTTTGACCTAAGGTTTGCATGCAGCAGGCTAGGCTTAACTGGCGGGCTAAAAGGTGTTGAGAAAGCACTTGGGATAAAACGAAGGAAACTAGTTGACGGCCTTGATGGCGGAGATGCACTAAAGCTCTGGAAGATGTACAAGGCTAGTGGTGATGACCATTACATCAAGTTATTGGTGGAATATAATGAAGAGGATATAATTAATCTGAAGACAATCGCCAATATTGTAGTGGATAAATTAAAAAAACAATCATTAAAAAACAAATAATGATAAATTGAAACATTGATTAAAATGCTGAAAAACTTCAAATGCAAAAGATGTGGTGCTTGCTGCTATCCCCCCAGATTATACTATTCTGACATAAAAAGAATAAAAAAAGCAGGTTATAATGAAGAAGATTTT
>JAHWIK010000017.1 GCA_019322485.1 Candidatus Woesearchaeota archaeon | reverse complement strand
GACCAAGAAAAGATATCCGGCCCTCTATCGTATAATAATGACAGCACTAACAGAAACTACAGTCTTGATAATATTTTGCGCTATCATAACAATAAGAAATGCATAATAATATTTAAAACTTGCTAAAAACTGACCGGTTTTCACTTTATCCTAATTTTAGCCAGGATATAACCAAATCCTTGGTTATTTCTTCTTTCTTAAATAGTTTAAATCCGTTTTTTATGTATAACTTATAATTGTCCATAAATTCAAAAGTATCTGCGATTATTCTTTTGCTCTTGCAGAATTTTATGAATCTAATAAGCAGTTTTTCTTTATTTTTTCCTGCGATATAGTCAAGATAGATATCTGATCTTCTTTTATAGCCTACAACAAAGCCAACCGCTCTTTTATCTATTGCCACAAAAGAAACTAATTTAGGATTATTGAACTCTTTGAGGAGATTTTCTTCTTTAGCATGTTCTCTAAGCCCATCTATCATCTTTTTAGGAAACCTTTTGTCAGGTTTCTTCAAATCCTTTAGCATTAGCCTGGATATCTCTTTAACATGCTTTTTGGTGGCTTTTTTTATTATCATTAAAACTCTTATTGGATGTTTTTGAATATAAACTTATCGCAAACAACTGACCGTTTGTTTGGTTGAGTTCTTAAAGAAAGTTTATCTAAAGGCGTTTTGAGGAAAATTTAAATACTAATTTTGTTATTAGGATATTATGAAAGCGATCGATACAGGCATGGGTGTTGCTTTTTTAAGAGCCTACGGAATGTTATATCCGAAAGAAAAGCGGCTTTTTGAAGATCCATATTGTGAAAAATTATTAACACCTTTTTACAAATTTTTTCTATTTCTCATGCGTTCACCTAAAATATTTGATTTCATTATGAAATTGGAGAAAAAAAGTACTCCTGGGAAGACGGGTTGGTTGCTTTGCCGTGTCCGTTATATAGATGATGTGTTAAAAGATAATATTAAGAAAGTTAAAACAGTAGTCAATCTAGGTTCTGGAATGGATTGCCGTGCTTATTATATCCCTGGCATAGAACGTGTAAGATACTTTGAAGTTGATCATCCCAAGGTTATAAAAAAGAAAAAAGTTAAAATGAAAAAAATATTAGGAAAGCTTCCAGATCATGTTACTTATGTTCCTGTTGATTTTGAGAAGCAAAATCTTGGTATTGAATTAAAAAAAGCAGGATACAATTTAACCTCTAAGACCCTTTTTATCTTGGAAGGAGTTACCCAGTATATTTCAAAAGAAGCTAATGATAACACTATGAAATGTGTAGCACAGGCTGCTCCCGGCAGTAAAATTGTCTTTACCTACATTCTAAAGAGTTTTATTGAGGGTAAAAACATCCATAAGGGTATAGAAACCATGTATAAATGGATGGTTAAAGGATTTAAAATGTGGATTTATGGCCTGGACCCGAAAGATATAAGTGATTATCTTTCAAAATATAATCTTTCTCTTATTGAAGATATTGGATCAAGAGAGATGAAGGAACGATATATGAAAAAGGTAAACCTTGGTTTAGACGTATTCGAAGCTGAGCGAATAGTTCTGGCTGAGGTTATTAATAATTAACAATAACAAAATTTTTATAAGAGCAGCCCCCATTGTTACCCTACAGCGCATTAGATTGTGTGCATAAAGCACGGCCGGCGCATTCTTTTAAGAAATTCTCTTTAACAAATAACCAAACAGAGAGTAATGTTTAGTCAGTTTCATTATAACAAACTCATTGTAAAAATCAAGCACCAGATGAAACAATATGCCTGAAGCTAATATAAAAGCCTTGAATGAAAAGAACGACAGGACGATTACAACTGATATAAATTCAAGTGTATGAAAGACGCATATTGATTCTTTGGCAAATTTATTTGGATGCTTTGCCCAGTAGGTGTAAATTTTACCAAGGTTGAACTTCCTGTACCTCATTATATAATACAGATAATGGTCCACATCTATCAATACAGAGCCAATAATGAAATACAGGGCATTAAACCTAACAATCGGAGCTATGATTATAGAAATTATTATAGTAAATATGAGATGATTTTTTATTGACATCCTAAACCCTTAGAGAAACAATATTGCTTATTCCGTGCTCATTCATTGAGATTCCATAAAGCAGGTCTGCCTCACCTATAATGTTGTCATTATGGGATACCATGATATATTGAGCATTATCAGAGTATTTGCCTATAAGCTTTGCAAGCTTTTCTGAATTACGCTTGTCAAGCGCAGCATCAACCTCATCAAGAACATAGAACGATGCAGGCTCATGCTCCTGTATTGCAAAGATAAATGCAAGGGCTGTCATTGTTTTCTCTCCGCCGGATAATGAGCGTATGTCCAGGAATTTGTTGCCTGTAATCCTAACCTTGACCCTCAGGCCGGCCTCAAATGGGTCTTCCTTATTTTCAAGCTCAAGCAATGCATCCCCCTTGGTTGACAAGGCTGAGAAAATCTCCTTGAACTTTTGTGTTACTACATCAAATGTATTCAAAAACAACTCCTTTTTCTTAGCGTCTATCTCCTGCATCATCTGTTCAACATCTTCTTTTTCCTTTGCAAGGCTTCCTTTTTTCTCGACCAGGCTGTTATACTCACGCTCCACATCCTCATAAATCTCTAAAGCACGCATATTAACGCTTCCTATTGACTCCCTTAATTTCTCAAATCTGCTTAGCTCGGATTTTAGCTGCTCTTCAGTCTTTGTTGTGTCAATCTCAACACCTTCATACTGCTGGAATTCCTGCTGCAGCCCTGCTACCTGGGAGTTAATCTCTGCACGCTTAATAGACAGGGTATTGCCCCTTATTTCTATGCCCCTGGATTTTGTCTGCTGCTCATTGATTTTGGTTTCGGATTCCTTTATCTCGTCATTTATAGATGAGCGCTTTGAGAACAATTCCTTGAATTTTGAATAGAACTGCTTTGCATCCTGCTCTTTTTTTAGCAATAAATCTGATTCTTTCTTTATCATTGCTGAGAGCCCCTCTATTTCGTTCCTGAATCCTTCTTCCTCCTTTTCAATCTGCTTCAGGATTTCATTCTCTATCTTCTCTTTCTCAGGAGTGAGCATCTCATTTATCTGGGTATCTGCGTTTTTTATATCAGCATCGAGCTGCAGGATTTCCTGATTGATTTCCTTCATCTTTTCCTCAAAAGTGCTTATCTCAGCTATAAGCGCGGGGTCCCTAAACTCGCTTAACTTCCCGCGCAGCTCCTGCTTCTCAATCTTAAGGTCAGTGAGCTCTTTGTTGCAGGCGCCTACCTTAGCCTGGACGGCCTGTACATTATCCTCGGCTTTTTGCAGCTCTTTGCCCAGCTCTTCCTTCTGCTGTTTTGAAACCTCAAGGTCAGCTGGCTCAAGGTGCATGCTCTTCTCAAGCTTTATTATCTCGCCTTCAAGATTTGCCTTTTTGTTCCTCAGCTCTGTTATTGTTTTCTCGTTTTCCTCGCGGCGATTTTCCAGGGCAGCTATCACTCCGTCCTTCTCAGCTATTTTCCCCTTGGCCTTGTTTAATTCATCAGTCAGCTCGGTTCCTTTAAAGCCAACGCCCTTTGCTTTTCTATACCCTCCCTGCATTACTCCGCTAAATTCCGCAAGGTCGCCGTCAAGGGTAACCATCTTTGCCTTTCCTATACCAATGCGGCGAGCAACATCTATATCATCAACAACCAGGGTATTGGCAAAGACATAAGAAAACGCCTTTTTGAATTGAGCATCAAAGGATATAAGGTCTAAAGCAAATCCATGGCAGCCTTTTGCGCCTGCAATTTCTTTTAATTCTGAACCTGCCTCTCTTGACTTTATCTTGTTCAAAGGAAGGAATGTTGCTGTGCCGTATTTGTTCTGCTTAAGATATTTTATGCATTCTGCTGCAACCTTGTCGCTCTCAACAATGATGCTCTTTATCCTTGGGCCAGCTGCAACCTCCAAAGCCAGGGCGTATTTTGCAGACACATTGCCCAGCTCAGAAACAGTGCCGTAGATGCCGGAAATTTCATTTTTCTTTTCCAGTATCGTCTTTACTGCTTTATCCCCCAATAAGGCCTCTTTTATACCTGCGTTGCGGGCTTTTAATTTTGCATGGTCCTCATTCAAGGAATCAAGCTCCTTTTTATGGCCGGATAGCTGCGCTGCTATTGATGTATCCTCATCAAGGCGCTTGTTTAATTCTAAAGTTGAACTTTTGAAATCCTCTCTTTTTTTCTTCAGGTCTTCAATCTGGTCTTTATGCGCTTCTTCTATTTCATTTACCTTCTTTATCTTTTCGTCAATTGTATCGAGCTTGTATTTGATAGTATCCTTGGTTCTGATAAGGTTATGCTGCTCCTCCCTGAGCTTTTGTATCTCTTTCTGCAGGTCATCAGCCCTTTGGTCTATCTCCTCAATCTTCTTGTCTATATCAACTGCTTCATCAAGTTTATAGCGGTCCCTGAGCTCTTTTATATTCCCATCAAACTTACCGCGCTCTTTTAATTTTGATTTCCTCTTCTCATTAAGCTCTGATTTCTGGCTCTTTAACTGCTCTATCCTGTTATCGATATCCTGTATTGAGTTGCCCAGGTCCTCTTTGCGCTGGGATATTTTCTTGATTTCGTTCCTACATACCTCAACCCTGCCATTGGACTTGGTCAGCCCTATTTTCAGGTTTTCTATCTGTTTGTTGAGCTCAACCTGCTCTACCTCGCCCTTTTCCTCGATTGTTTTTGTTATATCCTCTATCTGTTTTTTCTTGTCTTCGATTTCCTGCTTGAATTTATCAACCTTTGACTGCACCTTTTTCAGTTCCTCATTAGTTGAATCTATCTTTTTCTGGAATTCGTCTCTTTCTGAGGATTTCTTGTCTATCTGGAGTTTTAACAGGGAAGCCTTGTTCTGCTTTACCTTGTCGCTCATATTCTTGTATTTCAGCGCCTGGTCGCGGTCTTTTTTCAATTCCTTCAGGTATGTGCCTCTTTCTGCCAGGATTATCTCTGCTTCCTTTAGCTTGCCTTCAACCTTTTCAAGCTCATTTAATGCCTTCTGCTTCTTTTCTTCATATACCGAGATTCCGGCTACCTCTTCTATCAGTATCCTGCGCTCTACTGTGGACATCTCAACAAATTTCACTATGTCTCCCTGCAGGATTATGTTATAGCCGTCAGGGTTTATCTTAGCTACATTAAGCAGGTCAAGGATTTGCTGCCTTGTTCTTGCTTTGTCATTAATCTTGTAAAGACTCTGGCCTGACTGCAGCACGACACGCGTGACCTTCACTTCCTCATCATCTGTAGGGAATTTCTTATTTGAGTTATCAAAATAGATTGAGACCTCGCCTTTTTTACCAGGTGTTTTTGACTTTCCTCCGTTATAGATAAGGTTTGATGATTTCTCTGCCCTCATTGACTTTGCTGAGGATTTGCCAAGAACAAAGCACAAAGCATCAAGGATGTTTGACTTTCCAGAGCCGTTTGGCCCCAGGACTACATTAAACTTTGGTCCAAACAGCATTTCTGTATGCTTTGCGAATGACTTAAAGCCATTCATCACGATTTTATTTATTCTGGTCATTTCCTATACCTTGTTTCTTCTCCTGTTTATATAAAGTTTTTTGTTTATATTTTAAGGTTTTTCGTCACTAAGGTTTGATTATTTTTCTCAAAACACCTCTTGCTGCAATAACCCCAGTTGCAGCTGCACCAACTATATTGCCGCACAAGCCAACCCCGTCTCCAGCTACAAAAAGATTCTTTACCGGGGTCTCAAGGCTTTTATTTGTATAAATCCTCACTGAAAAGAACTTTAGTTCAGGCCCGTAAAGCAGGGCATCCTTATTCACGCCAGGCATGAGCTTGTCCAGCTGTCTAAGCGCATCAAGGAGATCATTTACAATCCTGCCTGGTATGGACATTGATAAATCACCAGGGTTTACCTCCCTGAGTGTTGGCTTAACGCTGCTCTTGTCCATCCTTCCCCAGTATGACCTCCTATGCAGCTTTAAATCCTCCAGGCGCTGTACAAACGGCTTTCCTCCGGCTATTGTTGTGGCTAATTTGCCAATGTCTTCGCCATAGGCTATGGTGTTTGTGACTGGATGAGTCAGCTCTATATTCACCAATAATGCAAAATTTGTGTTTGGGCTTTTCTTGTCAAGCCTGCAGTAGCCGTTGACAGACATGAATCCATGGTATGTTTCCTCTGCAATAAAGCCATTCGGGCATGTGCAAAAGGTCCTCACCAGGTCGTTTGTTCTTTTCGCTTTGATGAAAAGAGCAGGGTCCCATATTACGCTGGTTATGTGCTTCATTACCTCTGCCCTAACCTCAACCCTAACACCAACCTCTATGCCGCGGTGCTTTACAGGTATGTCTAGTTTTTTTGCCTGGTTAAAGAACCACTCAGAACCAGCCCTGCCCGGGCATGCAACCATATACCTTGATTTTATTATTTTGTTGTTTTTTAGCCTGACTCCTTTTATTTCATTTCTTTGGACCAATAATTCATCAACTTCATTGCCTAATAAGAAATCAATTCCATTATTTTTCAGATTATTTACAAATTTGCTGATTAATAATGGCAGCCTGTCAGAACCAAGATGCTTTTGTTTCAGCAGCAGCAAGTCAATGCCGTGTTTCTTGGCTTTTTTCTTTATCTCTTCTGCCTTCCTGGGCTCTTTTGTGTAAAATTCCTTTGGCGCTCCAAAGGCAATAAAGATTTCATCAATATAATCAATCAGCTGGATTGCCTGGTTTTTTGGCAGGAATTCGTACAGGTTTGTTTTGCCGTGCACAGGAGTTAGATTCAATTTGCCGTCAGAGAATAAACCTGCCCCGCCAACACCCCTCAATACATCTTTTCTTTCATTGACAGCTTTGCCTTTCTCAATAAGCAATACCCTTAATCTTTTGTCTTTAGCTAGTTCATGGGCTGCAAAAAGACCAGCAGGACCTGCACCGATTATAATTACATCATAATCTTCCTTTACCTCAAAGGCTGGTATTCTGGCTGGCAGCTTCTTGCCTATGTATTGTTCGTATTTTTTCCAGGAATTTGGGCCTGTCCTGATACTCTTGACAAGATAGTAATAGTAATTATTGCCTATCTTCTTCTTCCTGACAAAGGTCATTAGTCACCACAGAATGTAGAATAGTCACCACATATTAAAACTTTTCGATTTAGAACTCGCCAAGCTTCTTTTGCTGGTTTTCCTTTATTATCTTCTTGTATGGCTGCCAGCTTTTTCTGAATATATCTGGATACTTATCATAGTTGTCCTTGATAAATCTCTTTGTTGCTGGGTCAGAAGGGTAGCCTGAGCCAATAGGCTCCTTGATCTTTGACTGCAGCTTTTTTATCTCATTATCGCCAGTAACCTTTGCAAGGATTGAGGCTGCTGCAACAACGGGGTAGCGTTCTGCCTTATGCGTAACATTCAGCTCTATCTTCTTGTTTTTGAGAAGCTTTTTCAGATGCCTTGTATAAGCCTGAAGATTGGGGCTGGGACTGTCGACTATAGCTTTATCTGGGGCTAATTCATTCAGAATCTCTGCTGACTTGCTTGCTTCCAGCCAATTAAGGTTTAAGCCCTCATGGCCCTGCACTGCTTTATCAATCTCTTCTGGCTCAATCTTTATTATTTTATATTTCCTGAGAGCTTTTTTTATCTTTGATACCAGAGATTCCCTTTGCTTAGGTGTTAGTAATTTAGAATCCTTTACCCCTATTTTGCGAAGTTCCTCTATCTCTGCCTCATCAATCAGGGCTCCGCATATGACCAAAGGTCCAACAACAGGACCGCGCCTTGCTTCGTCAATGCCGCATATCAGTGCCATAAATAGCTCTTTTGGGAATGTGCTTATTAATTTTTTTGTTTATATTTATATATCTCAGGAAATTCCCTGTTTCAGAATGGGCAAGAAAACTGGAGCAATTCGCAAAAAAAGAAACCAGCGGAGGGCTAGGAAAGTAATTAGAGTTAGAAAAGGGACTAGAAATGCCTGGGCGACATTAAGACAGAACCCAACAACAGCCACAACACAAATCCTAGGAGAGTGGATGAGGCAGGTCGTGGCTTCAAGAGACCAAGAAGTTAGAGATTTGCCTATTGACCAATATACATCAATCCTAGAACGAGCACAATTCAAAGAGTTCTACGCTCAAGCTGATTATGCAGTCTGGGTTAGAGGCAGTTATGTGATGGAATTCTGGATCCAAGACAAAAAAGTGCATTGGTGGCATCTTCATTTCAGACAGCGCAGACCCCAGATAGACATAAACGACCCAGTATGGCCGATATACCAACGCACAGGACTTTATGGATGTGATTATAGTACTGGTGCAAACAGCGGCCAGACACCAGCAGAGTTCTATGTCGTGAGGGGTGGAAGAGGAAGTCCTAAGTCATATATAGAGTGGAAGGACGCGGTTGATAAAATTTTGAAATATGATGGTTATCGGGTTGTGCCTTTAGAGAAACCTGATTTAGAAAATTTAGCTATTGATACGGATTGCAAAAAACCGCATAAGGTTAAGGCAAGATTAGAGAAATTGGTTTGTTGAGTTCTAAGCGAAAGCTTTTTATATAGATTATATAATTTATATAATTAGAGGTGATTATTAGTTAAAAAACTTCAAAGGAGGGGTTTAACATGGATGGAAACACTAGGTTAATAGTAAGGCATGATGATGTTGAAGATGACTTAGCAGAAGAACTTGGAGCAGAAACAGCTGTAATTCTAAAAGGAAATGGTAATGGGCAAGTAGTTTATGCTGAAGATATGCCTGTAGAACAATATGGGGGGGATGCTCAACCAGCACCGGAGCCAGTACCAGAACCAGTTGTCAGAGCTCAAGCAAGAGAACCAATGCCTATTGAAAATTATAAAGTAAGTGGAGAAGAAGCCTATCAAGGTATGATGGATGCTCTTTGTGCGACATGTGGTGTAGAACCTACACTAGCTGCAAGAGCTATAGATGAGAAGGGAAAGGAATTAGAGCTAACTGGTTTAGAGGCTCATACTGCGCAAACAGCAGCACTCCCTGGATTAACAGGATTTGCACACCCAGACACAAAAGAGTATAAAGCACAAGAAAGGTAAAGCATAAGTTTATTTTCCTACCCTTTTTCTTTTTTATTTTATCAAAAACTTTATATAACAAATTAATATTGGTATTTCTATGAAAAAAAAGGTGAAGAAACATACCCAACATATTAAGAAGTCTGGTAAGAAGAAGGCAAAGAAGATTGTTAAGAAGAGTTCTAAGAAGCCTGTAAAGAAGGTTATTAAGAAACGACCTAAAAAAGCTGTAAAGAGAGTTGTTAAGAAGGTATTAAAGAAACCAGTAAAACACACTAAGAAACATATTAAAAAGAATCCTGTGAAAAAACATCTGAAAAAGACTGTTAAGAAGAGTTCTAAGAAACCTTTGAGAAAAGCCATTAAGAGGGCTGTTAAAGGGAATCCTGGAGGGCATGTAAAAAAGATTCCTAAAAATCCGGTTAAAAGGACTGCTAATAATCCTGTAAAGAATCAGGAGGAGCATGTGGAAGAAGAGGCAACAGAAAGTCATGTAGAAGATGAATCATTGAAAACAATACCAGCAGACTTCTTTAAGAAAGCTATGGAAGAGATTCCTGAATGCCCTCCAAAAGAGGAGGCAGGAAGCCAAAAATACCGCACAGAGTACCTAAAACAGTTTATTGGGAGAAGTATAAAGAACTATTACAAAAGTTTGTTCTCAAAAACTTATGAACTGGTTAGAAAGAAACGAGATGTATTCCTGAAAACCATTGGGTTGGACTTTTTGTTCCTGATTATTATGTCTGTATTACTCCGAGGAGGGATGAGGTTTATTCCAAAGGATACTCCTCTGGAGATATACGCTATTTTTGGGGTTCCGTTTGTTTTTACAATGATGATAGTCCTTTTCCTGATTGGGATTTTTCTTTATTCTTTTATAAAATACAGGATTCTGTTTGTAATCGAATCAATACTTGAGGATGTTAGGTTCAACCTTGAGAGGTTTGACAAGTTTTTTGTCCTGAACTGCATAATAATTGGTTTAGGAGCTGTGTTTTTCCTTGCTGCCTATGGTATTATATATTTTTTCGATTCCAGGATAAAGGCAGCAATCTGGGTTGCTTTTGCCTTGATTTGTGCGCTTATTTATTCCTTTACGAACATAAGCCATTGGTTGTTTGCACATGAGCCAAAGTTCAGAAAAACAATGAAGAGAAGCTTGATTATCATGACAGGGGGGTTTGAGAGATATATAGGCATTACTGGCTTGATGATTGGTGTTTTGGCTGCATACTTATTGATTATAGTTGGAATTGGCTGGGTGCTGAAGATTGCTGGAGCAGGTATTGGCGCCTATAAAAGTATTGCAGTTGGGGTTGGTGTGATAATCTTTTATATTACCCTGGCATACAACAGGGTATGCTTTTATTTTGCAGTTGAGAAGCTTAAGAATGAAATCAAATATTGATCCTATATGTGGAATGAAGGGCACGATAAAGGCCCATGGCCATTATTTTTGCAGTGAAAACTGCATTAGAAAATATGAAAAAAAGTTCGAGATAAAAAAACCATACTGCCCGACTTGTGATATAAAGAAAAAAGTCTGGTACAAGGAAAGGCTGTTTATTGTAGGTGCTATTACGATATTATTGGTAACAGTTAGTTATTTTGTTCCTGCCTTAAACAATCTGTACAACGCATTTATTGATTATCTTAAATTAATCTGGTGGGCAATACTTCTTGGTCTGCTGCTTGGCGGGGTTATTGACTATCTTGTTCCTTCAAGCTATATTGAGAAATACCTTTCAAGACACAGAAAAAGGACTGTGTTTATTGCTGTTGTTTTTGGGTTTCTTATGTCTGCCTGCTCGCATGGGATACTGGCTATTGCTATGGAATTATACAAGAAAGGAGCAAATACTTCATCAGTAATTGCATTTCTGCTTGCTAGTCCATGGGCTAATCTTCCGATAACAATATTATTATTCGGCTTCTTTGGTGTAAAGGCAGCATTCCTGATTGTTTCTGCAATAATCATAGCAATAATAACAGGCCTTATTTACCAGAGACTGGAAAAGAAAAGCCTTGTTGAATGTAAAAACTGCTCAATTAAGAACTTTGATAAAAAGATGGAAGCAAAGATGAAGAACTTCTCTGTCTGGGGAGATATAAAGAAAAGATTCAGAGAATCAACATTCAATTTCAGCAATATCTCAAAATCAATAAAAGGCATTGTATCTGGCTCATGGTCTTTATCCAAAATGGTCCTATGGTGGATTTTGATAGGAATGGTTGCAGCAAGTTTTGCAAGAGCATTCATACCTCAGCATTTCTTTATGCGATTCATGGGGCCAACTATGCTTGGATTGGCAGTAACCCTGATACTTGCAACAATAATAGAAGTCTGCTCAGAAGGCTCTGCTCCATTGGCTTTTGAGATATTCAACCAGACAGGAGCTTTTGGAAACAGCTTTACATTCTTGATGGCTGGTGTTGCTACTGACTACACAGAGATAGGGCTTATCTGGACAAATATCGGCAAGAAAGCTGCTTTATGGCTTCCAATAATAACTGTCCCCCAGATAATAATTCTGGGTTATCTATTCAATCTCCTTCTTTAAAGAAAACTTTAAAAACGCTGCAGAAATCTAAAACTATCAATGGAGGTGTTAAAATGAAAGTAAGTCTATGTGGTGGAGATAAATGCTGCCCTGCTATTGAGGTAGGAAAGGATTCTGTGAAAATAGGAGAAAAAGGAAATATGTGCAGGTTAAAGAAAAGAGAGTGGAATACCCTGAAGGAGAAAATAATAAAAGGAGAGATATGAGGTGATTAGATGCCAACTGTAAAAGTGTACAGCACACCAACATGCCCTTGGTGCCATAAAGCAAAGGATTTTCTAAAAGAAAATAAGATTGAGTTTGAAGACATAAATGTAGCTGAAAACAAGGAAGCTGCAGATGAGATGATCAAGAAATCAGGGCAGATGGGTGTTCCTGTGATTGAAATTGACGGGGAAATGATTGTCGGGTTTGATCAAGAGAAAATAAAGAAATTACTCAAATTAGAATGAGCAGTGATTTGGTTAGGGATGTAGTTGGATTAATCAGAGAGGTATCGACAGAGCTGCCTTCTGATATCGCTAAGTCGATAAAGGCTGCTAAAAGTAAAGAGAAGAAAGGCTCTATTCCATTCTATGTCCTGGATACAATTGTTAAGAACATCAATCTGGCAAAGAGAGGGTCTTTGCCCCTATGCCAGGATACTGGAAACCTTAATTTCTATATCTATTACAACAGCAGGAAATATAATCAGAAGAAGATAAGGGATTCTATAATAAAAGCAGTTAAGATTACTACAAAAAAGAATTACCTGAGGCCAAATGCGGTTGACTCGATAACAGGAACTAATTCTGGCAATGTTGGAGCAAGGATGCCTGCCATAAGGTTTAATGAGTGGAATAAGAATTATTTAAAGATTGATTTGATGCTAAAGGGAGGCGGTTCTGAGAATGTAAGCGCGCAGTATAAGCTGCCAGACCTTAGGCTAAATGCAGGCCGCGACCTAGATGGAGTTAAAAAGTGTGTGATTGATGCTGTAAAGGGTGCTGGCGGGAAAGGATGCGCTCCTGGCGTGATAGGTGTCTGTATAGGCGGTGACAGAGCTTTAGGCTATGAAGAAGCTAAAAAGCAGTTATTCAGAAAAGTGGATGACAAAAACAAGAATCCAAGATTAGCAAAGCTGGAAAAAGAACTTTATCAAGAACTGAACAAACTAAACATCGGGCCTATGGGCTTGGGTGGGAAAACAACTGTGTTGGGTGTAAAGGTTACTCCTCTGCACAGGGTGCCTGCAAGTTTTTTTGTTTCTATTGCTTATATGTGCTGGGCTTGCAGAAGAAAGAGTTTAATAATTAAATAGAGATACACACAATGTGTGTATTTAAAGACGATGAAAAAATTAACTTTTCCAATAAAAAAAGAAGAAATCAAAAAGCTAACAGCAGGGGATATAGTCTCTTTATCAGGGATAATTTATACTGCACGTGATGCTGCTCATAAATATCTCTTTGAAAAAAAGCCAAAAGAGTTTGTAAAAAGACTAAAAGACACTGCAATATACCATTGCGGGCCTATCTTAAAGATTAAAGGGAAAAAATATTCAATAATTGCAGCTGGGCCAACAACCTCTATAAGAGAAGAGCCGTATATGTGGAAGATAATTAAGGATTATAGGATAAAGGCAGTTATTGGAAAGGGCGGCATGGGCAAAAAGACTCAGGAAGCCTGCAAGAGGTATGGCTGTGTTTATCTTTCTGCAGTTGGCGGGGCTGCTGTTGTTCTGGCAAAAGCAATTAAAAAGATAAGAAATGTTTACAAGCTTGAATTTGGAATACCAGAAGCTATATGGGAATTAGAAGTTAAGGATTTTCCTGCTATTGTCACTATTGATAGCAAAGGAAGGAGTTTGCACTCATGAAAAAGAAAATAAGTATAATAGGATCTGGCAATGTAGGGGCAACTGTTGCTCATTTGACTGCTTTGAAAAACCTTGGTGATGTTGTTCTTGTTGATATTATAGAAGGGGTACCCCAAGGAAAGGCTCTTGACATGTACGAGTCAAGCCCTGTTGAGGGTTTTGATGCAGACGTAATAGGGACTAATAATTATGAAGATACAAAAGACTCTGATATAGTTGTTATTACAGCAGGTATAGCCAGGAAACCTGGAATGAGCAGGGATGATTTGCTGAAAACAAATACAAAGATTATGAAGTCTGTTAGTGAACAAGTTGCAAAAAATTCTCCGAATGCCATACTTATTATTGTAACAAATCCATTAGATGCTATGGTCTGGGTTGCTGCAGAGGTGAGCAGATTCCCTAAGAACAGAATAGTAGGGATGGCTGGTGTGCTTGATTCAGCAAGATTCAGAAGTTTTGTTGCAAGAGAACTTAAGGTTTCACCAAAAAAGGTAGAAGCACTTGTTCTTGGAGGGCATGGTGACTCAATGGTCCCTTTACCAGGATACTCAACTGTAGAAGGAAAGCCAATTACAGAACTAATGGGCAAGGAAAGGGTAGAGGCTCTTGTTGAACGCACAAGAAATGCTGGTGCAGAGATAGTCGGCTTATTAAAAACAGGAAGTGCTTATTATGCTCCTGCTTCATCAGTTGTTGACATGGTTGATTCAATCCTAAATGACAAGAAAAAGGTATTGCCGTGCGCTGCATGGCTTACTGGCCAATATGGAATAGAAGGTTATTTTATCGGTGTTCCTGCTAAACTAGGCAAAGAAGGTGTTGAGGGGGTAGTTGAACTCAAACTTAATGATTCAGAAAAGGAAGCATTTAAAAAGACAGCTGACCATGTAAAGGAATTAGTAGCTAAAATAGAACTGTAAAAAAAGAGGTTGAGTAATGGGAGCAGATTCTTTTGAGATGATGCAGTCTTACGTGGATAAGGCTGTAAAGATACTGAAGCTTGACGAAAATATACGTTCAATTCTACGTGAACCTATGCTTGAGGCACATGTTTCAATACCTGTAAAAATGGATGATGGTAAAATAAAGATTTTCAAGGGATTTAGGGTGCAGTACAACAATATGCATGGCCCAACAAAGGGCGGCATAAGGTTCCATCCAGAGGAAACAATAGAGACCATAAGGGCATTAGCAGCCTGGATGACCTGGAAGTGTGCTGTTGTTGACATTCCTTTTGGCGGTGCAAAGGGCGGAGTTATCTGCAATCCAAAAGAGCTTTCAAAAAAAGAGCTTGAGGCGCTAAGCAGGGGCTACATAAGGGCGCTTGCAAGGTTTATCGGGCCTAAGGTGGATATACCTGCTCCTGATGTTTATACAAACGAGCAGATAATGGCATGGATGTTTGATGAATACAGCAAGATAGTAGGCCATAACGAGCCGGCTGTTATAACCGGCAAGCCTGTTGATCTTGGAGGTTCTTTAGGAAGAGGAGAGGCCACAGCAAGAGGGGGGCTGATTACCCTGGAGCAAGCTGCAAAACATTTTGATGTTAATCTAAACGGAGCTAGTGTTGCTATCCAGGGGTTTGGGAATGCTGGTTATAATGCTGCTATCCTGTTTGACAGGCTCTTTGGAGGGAAGATTTGCGCAATATCTGACTCAAAAGGGGCTATCTTTAATGAAAAAGGGCTGGACCCAAAAGCTGTTTTAAAGCATAAGAAGAAAACCGGCTCTGTTGTTGGTTTTCAAGGAGCCAAAAGGATAAATAGCGAGAGATTGCTAAGCTTAAATGTTGATGTGCTCATTCCTGCTGCAATAGAAAATGTGATAACAAGAGGTAATGCAAGAAAGGTCAGGGCAAGCATTATATTAGAACTTGCAAACGGCCCCACTACACCAGAAGCTGATGAGATTCTTTACAAAAGAAACATATTTGTCATACCTGATTTCTTATGCAATGCCGGCGGGGTGACTGTCTCTTACTTTGAATGGGTTCAGAATAATTCAGGAGAAGTATGGAGCGAAGAAAAGGTGTACAACGAACTGCAGAAGAAGATGAAGGATGCTTTCAACAAGGTTCTAAACACCTCATTGAAACATAAGGTTAATATGAGAACAGCTGCTTACATAGTTGCTATTGGGCATATTGCAGATATAATGAAAATGAGAGGACAGTGCTAATATCTGGATTTCTTTATCATATCAATAAAATATTGATGTATTCTTGGGTCATTGGTCAGCTCAGGATGGAATGTTGTGATCAGGATATCGTCCTGCTGCACCATTACCGGCTTTCCCTTAAAATTTGCCAACACCTTTACGCCGTTGTTTATTAAATCTATTGAAGGGGCCCTGATAAAGATTCCCTTATAGCTGCCTATATTATCTATTTCCAGGTCTGTTTCAAAGCTGTCAACCTGCCTGCCGTAATTATTTCTTTTAGCTGTGACATTCATCAACTTTAAGCTGAACTGCCTGTTAGGCAAAACATTTTTAGCAAGGACTATAGCGCCAGCACAAGAGCCATAGATAGGCATTCCGACGTGATATTTCCTTATTATCTCCTTGTCTAATTCATACTTATTCATCAGCTTGCCAATGGTAGTTGACTCTCCTCCTGGAATAACCAATCCATAAATATTATCAAGGTGGTGGGGCAGCCTAACCTCAACTGGTTCAGCACCGCAGCTCCTTAGCATAGCCTTATGCTCGTCTACAGAACCTTGTAGTGCTAATACACCAACTCTCATTTTAGAATTACCAGCCCCTTTCCTGCAATTTGACATCGAGATTTGATATCTCCAGGCCTTTCATTGCTTCCCCAATGCCTTCAGAAACCTTTGCAACAATTAACGGGTCTTTATAGTGGGTTGTTGCCTCGACAATAGCTTTTGCACGTTCTTTAGGATTGTTTGACTTAAATATTCCTGAGCCTACAAATATTCCATCACAGCCAAGGTGCATCATTAAGGCTGCATCAGCTGGAGTTGCAATCCCGCCAGCAGCAAAATTAACAATAGGCAGTCTTTGCCTGTTTTTTGCGTCCTGAACCAGTTCGACAGGAACCCTCATTTCCTTTGCCTGTACTTTTAGCTGGCTGTTTGACATATCCCTCAGCTTTCTTATCTGCTCCTTAAGGGTCTTCATATGCTTAACAGCTTCTACAACATTCCCTGTTCCTGCCTCTCCCTTTGTTCTTATCATTGCTGCGCCTTCGTTAATTCTTCGCAAGGCTTCTCCCAGGTCTCGGCAGCCGCAGACAAATGGAACCTTAAATCTATGCTTATCAATATGACTTTTCTCATCAGCAGGCGTTAAGACCTCTGATTCATCAATATAATCAACACCTAAAGCTTCAAGAATTTGTGCCTCTGTAAAATGGCCTATCCTGCATTTAGCCATAACCGGTATCTCAACAGCGCTCATTATCTCTTTTACCCTCTTTGGGTCAGCCATCCTTGCTACCCCGCCTGCTTTGCGTATATCAGCTGGAACCCTTTCCAAAGCCATAACTGCAACAGCACCTGCTTTTTCCGCTATTCTGGCCTGCTCAGCTGTAACTACATCCATAATTACTCCGCCCTTTAGCATGTCAGCCAGGCCTGTTTTTAGTTTGTATGTTCCTTTTTGCACTTTATTGTTTTCAGATGGCATTTTTACGGTTTTGAAAAAAATCAATCAAATATAAAGGTTTTGGTTTTACTTATTTTTACAAATAAACATGCAGTGGTCTTTTTGGTAAGGTTCTAATTCACGATAATCGATGATTATAACCTGTTTTTCCAGCTGTTCCTTTACCTGCTTAAAAATCTGCTTTGGCTTCTTTGTCACGTCGATACTTCTTGCTTTAACTGCAAGCAAAGCATAACCCTCCTTTTTTAGAAATAAGTCCATATTCTTTAGGAATATGTCAACCTGGTTTTTCTGGGCAATATCCTGGTATAAAACATCAGCCAGGCATATCTTATCAGTATATTCTTCTGGTTTGTTTCCATCTGCCAGTATTGGAGCAATGTTTTTTCTTTGCTCGCAAACAAAAACAAGCTCACGCATGACTCTTGGAGCGTGGTCTAAAGCAAAAATAAAGCCATCTTTTCCTATAATGTCAGAGACATGGCTTACAGTGGTTCCTGTTGAAGAGCCGAGGTAAAGAACTACATCATTAACCCTTATTCCAGTATTAGGGGTTCCCTGCAGTATTGTTGCTGCAAGCTTTGATTTCTCTGGTTTCCATTCGCGGTATTCAACACCATCATCCCTGAATGTTCTCTCGTCGTAAATAGTCTTTCCTGGAACTAGATTCCTAGTTAGCAAAAGCTTTCTTTTTCCTAATCTTGTTTCGTAAACCTCAAATATTTTTGATTTTTGGACTTTCATCTTTTGAACTTCTTCTCTAATTGTTTTCTTAATTTATCCCCAATAAATTCCCCTTTGAAATAATCAACCTTAATGGCAATGCTTATCTTATCAGCCAAGCCTCTTGCTACCTTGCCCTGGTCTTTTTTCTTTGCCTGAGCTATTAGCTGGTGGCTGTATATTAGGCCGTACTTTGGCGGCCTTGCGCCTGTTTTCATATGACGAAATAATGCTTTTTCTGCACCAAGTAATTGTATTGTAGAAGCAGGAATCTCTGTTAGATGCTTTAATGAGCCTGCATGCTGGATTAGTCTAGCTCCGATTGAGGGGCCTGCAATTGCCAAAAGGTTTGGGCAGGTCTTTTTCATTATCTTTTCCAGATAATTTTTTTGATTTTCTTTAAATTGATAAAGAGAATTTAGTTGTTCTGCAAGAGCCATTATTGGCTTTAAATCGTCACTAGAAATATCAGCCCCCATTGAATCTTCTTTTTTTAGTTTTATTTCCTTTAACAATTGATTTTTGTCTTTACTGATTATCAACTCAACAAACTTTTCATGGCTCTGTATTGATTTTGGGAACTCGGGGAGATAATAAGAGTACCATTCCCTCAATCTTTTGGCTAATATATTGGCTACACGGTCAATCTCCTCTATACTGGATATTGTCTGTATTATCAATAAATGGTCAGAGACAGAATCTTTTATCTTTTGTTTTGTAAGGATTAGGTTATTCTTGTAAAAATGATTAAAATATTTCTTATTTTTCAATGATTGAAGTATTTTCTTTAGTGATTCATTACCAATTTGAATTGTTTGTTCCTTATTTGCAAACAGTTTCTCAGACTTCACTCTAAACTGTTCATCAAAAGTGAACGTTCCTATAATGTTTTCAAATTTATATTCTTTTGGCATATCTTTAAGGATTGGTGTCAGTCTTTTAAATATTTGTATTTAAAGGCGATATAGAATAAAATAAATCTGAAAATTCCTTTATACCCTGCATTAAAGGAATTTTCATCTTATTCTGTTTCTTAAAGGACCAGAATTGGATGAGTTTTGCTTTATTCCTGTTCTGAAAGCAAAACTCAGATTTATTTATTTTCGATGATTTTTTAAATTGATTATTTTATTATTGATTCCAAAAACAAAAACTTAATAAAAAAGTAAAGTATAGCGAAAACTATGGGTCTTATATACATAACATGCAAAGATGAGAAAGAAGCAAGAAAGATAGCTAAGCATTTGCTTGAGAAAAAGCTTATTGCATGCGCTAATTTCTTTCCCATAAACAGCATGTACTGGTGGGAAGGCAAGATAGAAGATGATAAAGAGTTCTTATTGTTAGCAAAAACAACAAAGAAAAACGCAAACAAAGTAAAGGATGAAGTCAAAAAGGTCCATAGCTATGATGTGCCTTGTATTCTAGAGATAGATGTTGATGGAAACAAAGAGTATATAGATTGGGTGGATAGAGTTACTAGTTAATTACTGCTCACAAAGCTTTTCTATCTTTGCGAATTCTTCATCTGTATGTTTCTGTATTAAATCAAGAATCTTCTTGTTCTCTGGCTTGAATAAGTGCTTAAATCTGCCTTGAGGTTTGATAAAGTCAAGAACAGGCTTAGGATTTGAAGGCTTGTAGTTAAGCTTGTACTTGCCGTTTTCTATCTCATACAAAGGCCAGAAATTGCTTTCAACAGCTAATTTTGCAATCTCAATTGTCTTGTCAGGAGGGAATCTCCATCCAAGAGTGCATGGCTGCAAACATACAAGAACAGCAGGACCATCTGCCTTGAATGCCTTCTCAGCTTTCATTGAAAGGTCCATTAAATTTGAAACAGAAGCTTGAGCAATATAAGGAATATTGTGAGCAGCAACTATCTTCACTATGTCTTTTCTAAACTCTTCTTTTCCTGGATGCACTTTTCCAGCAGGGGTTGTTGTTGTGGCTGCACCATAAGGTGTTGCTGAACTTCTTTGTATGCCTGTATTCATGTAAGCTTCATTGTCATAAAGCAGGTAAACCATCTTATGGCCTCTTTCAAGAGCTCCTGACAGGCTCTGGAATCCAATATCATAGGTTCCGCCATCTCCGCCCATAGCCATTACCTTGATGTTTTTGTCGCACTTGCCTTTTTTTGCAAGAACCTTCTTAGCAGCTTCCATTCCAGCACCAGTTGCTGCTGAATTCTCAAAAGCAGAATGTATGAACGGGATATTCCATGATGTAAATGGATAGATTGTTGATGTGACCTCCCAGCAGCCAGTTGCGCAGCAGGCAACAACAGGGTCATCTGTGCTTGCTAAAACAGTCCTGACTATTGGCGGGATTCCACAGCCAGAGCATGTTCTATGGCCTGGGACTATCTTCTTATCCTGCAGTTTTACTGCTAATTGCTTGAAGTTCATTCCCTAACACCTATATATCTAACATCAGATGAAACATTTCCAGCCAATAAATCATCAAACACAGCTTCAATATCTGACTCAAAAATATTACGGCCGCCTAAGCCAAATACACAGCTTTGCAGCTTGGGCCTTAGGTTTAAATCATAAAGTGTGTTCTTAATCTCCCCAAATATGGGTGCGTTAGCGCCAAAGCTCTCTGACCTGTCAAGAACAGCAATTGCCTTGGCATTCTTCAATGCTTCACCAACCTCTTTATAACAGAAAGGCCTGAATAATCTTATCTTCAACAAGCCAACCTTCTTGCCTTCTTCTCTCATCTTGTCAATTACAGTCTTTGTGGTTCCTGCAGTTGAGTTCATAGTGATTATAACAGCATCAGCATCATCAAGGTTATATTTCTCAATAAACTCATATTTATTGCCGGTTATCTTTGAAAGCTCTTTTCCAGCCGCTAAGAATATCTCCTTGGCTTTTTCCATTGCTGGAATCTGCTGCCTTTTTGTCTCAAAATAATAATCTTGCAACTCTAAAGGACCCATTGTAACAGGATCTTTGACATTCAACAACCATTTCTCTGGTTTGTGCTCACCAACAAACTTCTTAACAACATTGTCATCAAATATTGTTGTGTTTACAACACCATGGGATGTAATAAAGCCGTCCTGGCAGACCATCACTGGAAGCATTACATCGGGATGCTCTCCTATTCTTACTGCCAATAGGGTGTTTTCGTAAACCTCTTGGTTATTTTCAGAGTAAATCTGCACCCATCCATGGTCGCGGGCACCCATTGAATCAGAATGGTCGCAATGGATATTGATTGGTGATGATAAGGCACGATTAACAACATTCATAATAATTGGCAATCTTGAACCAGAAGCTACTCCAACTATTTCCCACATCAAAGCCAAACCAGCAGAAGCAGTAGCAGTCATTGCTCTTGCACCAGCTGCACTTGCGCCAACACAAACAGACATTGCAGAGTGCTCTGACTCAACCCTGACTAATTCTGTATCGACAATCCCATCAGCTACAAACTCTGAGAATTTCTGCATAATAGCAGTCTGAGGAGTAATTGGAAATGCGCCAACAACATCTGGATTAATCTGCCTCATAGCTTCAGCTGCTGAGGCTGTTCCAGTGATTGCTTTTACTGTTTTGCCTGCCTTTTTATTAGCCATTTTACTTTGTAAATTCAGCTTCTTCTTTCATTTGTATGCATTTAACCGGGCAAATATTTGCGCAGATGCCGCAGCCCTTGCAATAATCAAGGTCAATGTCCTTTCTTTTGATGTTTTTTTCATCGCCCTCAGCCTTAATGCAATGCTCAGGACAAAGAATCACACACTGCATGCAGTGAATGCATTTGGAATCATCAACAAGAGGCCTAAAAGAGCGCCAGTCACCTGTCTTAAAATGGCGAGAGCTGCCGGCTTCTGTAATCATCCCTCCAATTGGAATCTCTTTCCAGGTTTTTTTGCTCATTCTATCTTAACCTCATCATGAGCTTTTTTAACAGCATCCATCGTTGCCTTGGTTTTTTCATCACCAATCTTCTTAAGGAATTTCTCCTTTATTTTGCTGTCAATTGAGTCTATTGTTATTATGCCTGTAGCCTTAATCAAGGCGCCAATCATTGGTGTGTTTGGGAGATTCTTCCCTACAGCATCTATTGCAATCTTGGTTGCATCAACAACACCAATCTTGCCTTTAAAGCCTGTTTTCTCCCTAACATAATTGATATCCTTATCAGTATTCGCAAGTAAAATGCTGCCTTCATGCAATCCTTCTGCAACTTTAGGGCTCAATAAAGTAGGATCAATCACAATAACAACATCTGGGTTGATAACAGGGCTAACACCCTTTATCTCGCTATCAGAAATCCTAGTGTAAGCCTTCATTGGAGCTCCTGCACGCTCTGGCCCATACTCTGGAAAGGCCTGAATATGCTTTCCTTTATCCATTGCAGCCTCTGCTATAAACTGAGAAGCAGTCTTAGCTCCTTGTCCACCTCTTCCATGAAGCCTTATCTCAAAGATTTTTTTCATCCTATACATCCAAAAATTCTGCTATTTATATATTTTTTCCTTATAGCGGGTAAACAAAAAGCTTTGGAAAGCGAAGCTTTCTAAACCATTTTGGAAAACTTCTTTTTCCAAAAAGTTTATATAACTAAGTTGGAGTATGTTCACTATATGAGTATTAGAAAAGAGGTGAGAGATATAAGGAGATTACAGGATATACTTCTAATTCTATTTGAGAGTGGATTCGGTTATCTGATAAGCAAGGTTAAACTTAAGGGGCTTATTCCATTCGGCAAGCGGATAAAGGCAAAGCTGAAGGTAAAGGAAAAGATAACAAACCCAGAGAGGCTTAGGCTGACTTTTGAGAGGCTGGGGCCTACATTCATTAAGTTCGGCCAGGTACTAAGCTTAAGGCCTGACTTGCTGCCAAAGGAATATATAAGGGAGCTTGAAAAGCTGCAGGATAAGGTACCTCAGTTTAGTTCTAAGGATGCTAGGAAGATTGTTGAAAAAGAGCTGGGCGGGCCAATAAGCAAATTTTTCTCAAGGTTTGAAGAGAAGCCAATTGCTTCTGCTTCTATTGCACAGGTGCACAAGGCAGTTCTGAAGAATAAGAAAACAGTTGCAGTAAAGATACTAAGGCCAAAAGTAAGAAATATCATGGAAAGTGATATTGAGATTATGACACAGATAGCAAAGCTTATGGAAAGGCACATTCCTAAGCTGAGGAGGTATAAGCCTACTGCAATAGTAAATGAGTTCTCTGAATGGACTAAGCGAGAGCTTGATTTAAGGAAAGAAGCAAGGAATGCACAAAGATTTTGCAACAACTTCAAAGGAAGCAAGATAGTCTATATACCCAAGGTTTACAAGGATTTATGCACCAAGAAGGTACTGGTTTCTGAATTCATGGATGCTATTGAGCTCCATAATATCAAGGACGTTAAAAGGAAGGGGCTTAAGCTCAAAAAGATAATAAAGAATGGTTATGAGGCAATGCTGACCCAGGTTTTTATGCATGGTTTCTTTCATGCTGACCCGCACCCAGGGAATATCCTGATACTAAAGGACAACCGCATAGCTCTTGTTGATTATGGGATTGTCGGCTATTTTGATGACGAGCTAAAACAAAAATCTATAGATATTATCTATGGTATAGTTGAGGATGATGCTGACAGGGTTATTAGCAGCCTCTTAGAGCTGGGGCGTGTTGAAAAAGAAGGAATAGATATTGATTCTTTCAAGAGGGATGTGCAGGACGCAATTGAAGAGCTGCAGGGAACTAGTCTGAAGGATGTAAAGCTGAGTTCAGTCCTGGAGGAGGTCCTGGATATTGCATTAAGATATCACGTGAAAATGCCTCTTGATTTTATATTATTTGGAAAAACTATCGTTACCCTGGAAGGGATTGCACTGCAGTATGACCCTGGATTCAGGATTATCGATGTAACAAAGCCTTTTGTTGAAAAATTGATGATAACAGAAAAGCCAAAATATATGTTAAAAGACTTTATCTCAAAAACAACAAAGCTAAAAGACAGTATAACTGCTCTGCCGAACCAAACCTATAACATATTAAAAAAGCTGCAGAAAGGAAATATAAGATTCGATATTGAAGACAGAGAGATACGAAGGCTTGGGATGGAGATAGACAAATCAAGCGACAGGGTTGTTTACGGAATGATTATTGCTGCATTTATAATAGCATCAGCATGGACAGTGAACATTGAAGGGGGACCAAGGGTGTGGGGAGTTCATATCTTTCCATTTATTTTCCTGGTTTTTGCTCTGGTTGTAAGCATCATGCTGCTTATTTCGATATTAAAAGAGAAAGAAATTGAATGAGGTGGAACTATGAATGAGATAATAAGGAAGGCAATCCTGATTGGTGTGGGAGCTGCAAGCTTGACAAAGGAAAAAGCAGAAAAGGCAATAAAGGGTTTTGTTAAAAAAGGAAAGATAAACAGCAAGGAAGGCAAAGCTCTGGTAAGGGTTCTTTTGGGAGAAGCCAAAAAAGAGAAAGCCAGGTTAAGCTCCTTAATGAAGACAGAGGGGAAGAAATTAGCTAAAGAGGCTGAGTCAGTAACAAAGAAGGAGCTCAAGATATTGAAAGCAAGGCTTGCAAAGCTCGAGAAAAAAGCAAAAAAATCAAAGAAGAAAAAATAATTTTTTTATCTTATTATTGTTCCTTTAAAGGGCTTGTTATTTAGAAGTTTTTCTAGGTTTTTTAGATTTTTTCCAATAATAGCTACGCTTAAACCAAGTTGTTCAGCTTTTTTTGATGCTATTGGGTCAAAAGGCATATTGAGGCCAGCTTTCCATTTGCTGCCAACAAGTTTTCTGAGCTCTTTCCAGGTTGTTTCTTTTATTGGCTTTGCTCCCTTGTTTTTTTTAGGGTCTTTATTGTAAACATAGTCAACATTAGTCATGTTAATGACTATTCTTGCTTTAAGGTTTCTTGCCAATAAAACAGCATCATAATCAGTACTCCAGCCAGGCTTCCAGCCACCTGCTACCAAAACCTTCTTTTTTGACTTAACCTTCTTTGTAGGGTCTATAATAAAGCATCCATCAGTCAGATTTCCAAATATCTTAACCAATAAGTCAGCATTAAGCCATGTTGCGTGTATCCCCAGCCAATCAAGCTCTTTTTGACCTAGCTTAGAAACAGATGAAGCAGCTTTCTGATAATCACGAGCAAGCTTTCCACCGCCGCAGTAGATGCCAAACCTGTAACCTTTTTTAGCAAACCTTCCAACAAGTTTCTTGAAATTTTTTATGAATGCTACATCTACCTTATCAGGCACTATAATTGAGCCGCCAACTGATATCACAATGGTTTTCATCTTATGCACCAATGCTGATAAATGCAACGCCTATTATTATCAGCAAAACACCTGTCCATTTGTACTTATTCATCTTCTCCTTTAAAAACTTTATTGACAAAAACGAGACCCAGATGTATGTTACTGAAACAATTGGATACAGGATTGAGACATCTCCTCCGCGAAGTGCTGCTATAAAGAGTATAGATGCAAAGATATACAAGAATGTTCCGCTAAGAATGTGGTAATTCTTTATCAAAAGTTTTGGGTTTAGAGAGAACTTTTTTGAGCCTTTCTTAAGCAGTATCGGCCCAAATGCACCAACCAGTGAAGCAGAAACCACAAGAGCAACTGCCCATAGTTCTGTCGGCATTTTATGCAACCTCTGTATAGCTTATTGTATCTTTCTTACTCCCTAAACCTACAAATATTACGCCCGCCATAATAAAGAATATTCCTGTCCATTTGTAGAGGTTCATCGCTTCTCCTAGGAAAAACATTGATAAAAGGGCTACCCATATATAACTGGTTGCGATTATAGGGTATAGCACAGAAAGGTCACCGCCCCTCAAAGCAATAATCATTATTACACCTGCGATTATATACAGGATAAGGCCTGAGAATAATTGGTAGTTTCTAAGTAGTGCTGATAGTTCAAGCACCAGCTTGTCTGCTCCAAACTTATATAATATCTGTGCTGCTGAGGTGAGGAATGTACATAGAACAATCAAGCCAAATGCCCAGGGTTTTGTTTGCATTTATTACTCCTTCAATAATATTTCAACGACAGCAGCATATGCTGGTCTAGTGATGAACACTCCAATAGACACTCCAAATATTGTTGTGAGCGCAAATCCTTTTAACAAGCCAGCTCCGGCAAACATTAATGGTACCATTGCTACAACTGTTGTCAGGTAAGCGATCAGGATAATTGAGAAAGCATTCTTGATGCGCTCCTTCCAGTTGAATATCTTTCTTGATTCTCCCTGCAGGGTTTCGTCAGTAATAACTATCTGATGGTCTACGCTTGTACCAACAACTATTATGATGCCTGCTATAGCAGCTAAGTCGAGATTCCAGTTTGCAATTGCAGCAAACCCCAACAGGATTACTACCTCAGATATGCAGGTCACCATCACTGGGATAGCTACCTGCAGTTTTCTGTATCTCAAAAACATAACCACAACCACGGCGAGTATTGCCAATAATCCCATTGTTATTGCATTTCTAACAAACTCTTCACCAAGGATTGGGCTTATTGAGTCTGTTTTGATGATATCTATTTTGACTGGCAGGGAACCTGTGATAAGGATTGTCTGCAGCCTTTTCATATTCTGCAATGAATTAATAGCTGCCTCCTGCTTTGTTACGCCAACACCAGAACCAGATATCTGTATGTCTGTAACAGCCTTGCCTTTTAGTTCTGCGCCAATGTTAAGCTCGTCAACCTGCTTGTCATCAAGGAAGAGGATTATCTTTTCACTTAAGTATTCCTGGCTATTCTCCGAGATTATCTCCAGGTCTGCAGTTGCATCTGCCTGGCGCTGTGCTGCTTCCTGCGATAATGCAATAGAAAACCTAAAACGGCAGAACCATCCGCCAGAACTCCTTTGGCAGCCAACCCTTGGGTCTATGCCAGAGCAGTCTGCTGACCTGCACACATAGGTTACATCTTTTCCGCCAATAAAAACACTCTGATTTTTTATCCTTGCTTCAAATTTACCCTGCTTTGAGAGAAGCTCGCGCACCTCTTCTTCGTTAACACCAGGAATCTCAACAAGGATGTATTGGTTTCCAGAAAGGTCTCCTGCTTTTCTTACGATAAGGTCGCTAAGGCCGTACACATTAAGCCTCTCTTCCATATTCTCAATCAGCATCTCCAGGCTGTTTTCATCCAGCTTTTTTTCCGGCTGCAGTAAAACCCTTGTACCTCCCTGCAGGTCAAGGCCCTTTCTGATGTTTGTCTTTGGCGCCTCATACACCCTTAGTCCAATATCTTCAGCGCCAAGGGAGATGGTCTCTGTCTTAGGAACAGTAACGGTCCTTGTTCTGGTTTCATTTACAGCAACCAAGGTCCCATTTATTGTTTTATTTACTTGCACCACTTCTGTAATTGTTTTGGTTTCTGTCTCATTCAGCTCTATTGTTTTTGTTTTTTCCTTGACTGTAAGCTTATAGGTATTCGTATTTGTTGTTATTCTTACTATCCTTTTTGCCTCTAGGTCTTCTATGCTTTTGTAGTAATCCTCAACTGAGGTTATAGGAACATTATCTACTGCAGTTATGCGCTCTCGTTTCATTGGAGCTATATTCGGGGTTGTACTTCTTACCCCAGCCAGGTTAGCAGAACTATTTGATATGACATTCCTTATAGCAACACCCTCTGCTGCAGGGTTTGGATGTATTGCAACCAGAGAGAGCAGTATAAATACGAACATTATAATTACCCTGGTGTTCCTAAATACTTTCTTAAGCTTGTACATTTTTATGCTTTCTTTCCAGATATATCCTTAGGATGCTGACATTCTGTACCCATGTATTAATCAGGTCAATCAATAATCCTATAAGCAGTATGGTCATTATCTGCCTGATTACCTCTGACTGGGTAAATATCAAAGCCACCATAACTGCACAAACAGTTGTTGTGCTCATCATCAAACCTGTTTTCATTGCACCAAGTATTCTCTCCATCACTGTACCCTCTTTTCTTTTGACAACCTTTGTGCTTAGGAGTATATTTGTATCGACAGAATAACCAATCAACATAAGGAATGCTGCTATTCCTGCTGTGCTTAGCTTCATGCCCATAATGTTTACAATTGCAAGTGTGACTATAATGTCTGAGAATGCTGCCAAGATAACTGCAAAACTTGTCACAGGAACTTTGAATGCTATAAATACAACAATGCCCATAAACAGGAATGCTATAAGCACTGCCCTTATTGTTTCCCTAAAGAAACTCGCTCCAAGAGAAGAGCCCATAACCTCAACGCTGTAGTCTCCTTCATTCAGCTTTATGTTCACATTCTCCTCAACAGCAGATATCATCTGCTCAAGAGATTCCTTTTCAATATCTGCGTCAATAACAATCCCTGAATAGGTTCCAGCCTGTCTTAGGGCCCTAACTGAGAGGTCATTACTTGGAAACTGGGATAATAGGTAGTTTTCTAAACCATAGATATCCACTTCTTTATCATAAGGTATTGTTAGGGTTAAGCCGCCCTTAAGTGAGACATCACGGTTAATGAAATCTCCAGTGGTTGATACCTTGAATATGATTGAAGAGACTGCCAAGAGAAGTATCAAAAAGGGTATAATCAGCAGTTTCCTGTATTGTTTATCGTAAATATCCTTTATAGCAGAAAGCGTGATTTTCCTGGGTTCCTTGTGTTTAATGTGTTCTTCAGCTGGTTTTTCAGTGTGTTCTTTGTGCTCTTCAGCTGGTTTTTCAGTATGCAGTTTATGCTGTTCAGTATGTTCTTCGTGCTCCTCAACCTTATGTTCTTTAGGTTCTTCAGCAGGTTTTTCAGTGTGTTCTTCTTCCATTATTGAGAATAAGTGACTTTGGTTTATTTATTAATCTTATGCTATTTGGCTGCTGCCCTTACAAAACCATAGAACAGAGGTGCTGGTTTTTCTAATCTTGACTTGAATTCAGGATGGGCTTGTGTTGCTATGAAGAATGGATGCTTTGGAAGCTCTATAAACTCCATCAGCTTCGTGCTATCCTCCCTGATGTGATGGCCTGAGAATAGCAATCCTTTTTGATGAAGCTGATCAATGAATGCAGGATTAACCTCATATCTATGCCTGTGCCTTTCAAGTACAACATCCCCTCCACTAAGCTGTCCTAACCTAAAGCTTTGCGTCTTATCTGCCTTTAATTTTTCTATCTTTTCCTTGTCTTCCTTTATTCTCCCAGTGTCCTTGTAAAGCCCGTAAACCTTGCTTCCTTTTTCCAGCTTTGCGGCGTATGCTCCAAGGCGCATTGTTCCGCCATATTCGCTTTTGCCAAGTATTTCCTTTTGTGTCGGCAATATATCAATAACAGGATATTTTGTATTTTTATCATTCTCTGTGGTGTTTGCTCCCTCAAGCTTTGCAACATTCCTTGCAAATTCAACTACTGCAAGCTGCAAACCATAGCATAAGCCCAAAAAGGGGATATTGTTCTCACGTGCATATTTTATAGCGCTTATCTTTCCTTCAACACCACTTGCACCAAAACCGCCGGGAATGATAATTCCTTTGTATGGCTTCAGCAGTTTAGCGGCATTAGAGCCCTTTTCAAGCTTTTTCGCATCTATCCAATCAATGTCAACACCAACATCCAGGGAAGCTCCTGCATGTATCAATGATTCATTTATTGATATGTAAGAATCCTTTAATGTAAAGTTGCCTATATCCACATACTTCCCTACCATCGCAATCTTTATCCTCTTCTTTGGCTTTATTATCCTGCCAACAATTTTTTCTAATTCCTTAAAGGTGGGCTTCTTCTCAAGTTTCATCCTAAACTCAGACAAAATCTTCAAGCCAAGATTCTCATTCTCCAGATCAAGTGGAATCCTATAAACTGTATCAATGTCTGGTTCAGATATCACATATGCTGAAGGAATATTAGCATAGGTTTCAATTTTTTTCTTCCTGACATCATCCAGGGGCTTTTTTGACCTGCATATAATAAAATCAGGAAATATTCCATTCTCAGAAAGCATCCTTATTGCCTGCTGGGTTGGCTTTGTTTTCATCTCACCCATATGGCCTGGGATGGGAAGGTAAGTCACAAGAATGTAGATTACATTCTCCTTGCCAATCTCTCTCTCAAGCCTTTTCATAGCAAACAAGAAAGCGATATTCTCGAAATCTCCTATGGTGCCTCCTATCTCTATAAGTGCAAAGTCAAAACCATTTGAAGCATCTTTTATGCGCCTTAATATCTCGCCAGGTATGTGGGGTATAAACTGCACAGTCTTACCAAGAAATTCTCCTTTTCTTTCTTTGTCGATGACTGTCTTGTATATCTGGCCAGAGGTTATATTATTCTTCTTTGGTATGTCCATGCCTAGAAATCTCTCATAGTTGCCGAGGTCTTGGTCTATTTCTCCACCATCATCAGTAACCCATACTTCACCATGCTCTGTTGGCCTTAAAGTTCCTGCATCGTAGTTCAAATAAGGGTCAATCTTAATGGCAGTTACCTTATAACCATAGTCCTTGAGAATCTTTCCTATAGAAGCTGTTGTGATGCCTTTTCCAACTCCTGAAATAACCCCCCCTGCAACAACTATATACTTAGTCATGGCTATTACCTCCTAAAACAATTTTAGAATTAGTGATTAACAAACATTTAACTCGGTGCATTTTATACGTATGTGGCCTTTCATATTTAAAACTTTCCTTGAAAACTGATAGTTAACATAACATTTAAATATCTCTGTCAGGAGTTCTTGTTTTCAGGGGGTTTTTAGCGATGAAAACAGGCTTTAGTACAAAAAAATATTTGGAAGTACAAACAAAAGAGATAAAGGACAGGGTAGCTAAATTTGGAGAAAAACTGTATCTTGAATTTGGCGGGAAGCTCTGCCACGATTTTCATGCAGTCCGAGTGTTACCTGGCTATGAACCTGATACAAAGATAGAAGTTCTCAAAGCATTAGGGGATAAAATAGAACTCATATATTGTGTCAGCGCCCAGGATATCCAGAAAGGCAGGATACGCCATGATTTTGGTTTAGCGTATGACAAACAAGTCATGAAAGATTTGAAAGACCTGAAAGAGAGGGGGCTTAATATCTCTATTATTAACATAGCCTTATTTAGCGGAGAAGAAGCAGCTGTGCGTTTTAAAAGAAAACTTGAGAATTTTGGCTACAAGGTTTTTACTCAGCCAGTCATAGAAGGTTATCCCAATGACATCAAAAAGGTCGTTAGTGATGAAGGATACGGGGGCCAGACATATATACCTACATCAAAGCCAATAGTGATAATAACAGGAGCTGGGGGAGGCTCTGGCAAGATGGCCTTATGCTTATCACAGATGTATCATGACACAAAAAAGGGCATTAACTCTGGTTATGCAAAATTTGAGACCTTTCCGATATGGAACCTAGAGATAGACCACCCAATTAATGTTGCTTATGAAGCAGCAACTGCTGACTTAGGGGATGTTAACATGGTTGACCCGTTCCACTTAAAGCAATATAAGAAAACTTCAATAAATTACAACAGGGATATAGAAAATTTTGATATTATGAAGAATATAATGGATGGGATTGTTTCAAAGGATAATCATGTCCGTAATTATAATTCTCCGACAGACATGGGTGTTAATATGGCGGGATTTGCTATTATAGACGACAAGGTGTGTAGAGAAGCAGCTAAACAGGAAATCATAAGGAGATATTTCCGTTATAAAAAGGAATTGCTGCTTGGAACAGAAAAACCAGAGACAGTTGAAAGGGCAGAAAACCTAATGCAAAAACTGCATTTAAAAGAGGAGGATAGAAAGGTTGTGCCTGCTGCCAGAAATGCTGAAAAAGAAGCTGAAAAAGCAGGCAAAGGCAATAAAGGCATATTCTGCGGAGCTGCAATACAGCTGCCTGATGGAACTATTGTTGCAGGAAAGAATTCCCCCTTATTGCATGCTGAATCGTCAGTTGTTATCAACGCAATAAAAACATTGGCTGGAGTGGATGATGGCGTTGACCTGATACTTCCTGAAATAATAAAAAATGTTAATATCCTAAAGGGGGATATACTAAAAGGAACTTCAGAAAGCTTAAACCTAGACGAAACTTTGATAGCCCTGGCTGTCAGTGCAAAATATAACAAGGAAACGAAAAAATGCATTAAGATGCTAGGTAAGCTAAATAACTGTGACATGCATGTTACCTACCTGCCAAGCGAAGGAGATGAAGCTGGTTTAATCAAGCTTAGAATGAATGTTACAACAGACGCAAAATTGACTTTTAGGAATACTGGTTAGATTTCTACATAAAGGCGCTAAACAAGCTCCTAAAAAAGTTAAAGCCGTCAAAGCCAGGTATAGGAAGCATGTTAAATATTCCTAGGAACAGGTTTATCTTTGCCATTGGAGCCATTATACTGTGATATTTTCTAAGAACATTGTGTTTTATTGCTGTTTGTATCAGAAACCAGACTATGAAATTTGTTAATGGCCCTGCTACTGAAACAAAAGCTGATGGCAAAGCAGGTAAAGGTGAGTGTGCTACATAGCCACCAACAAAGAAAACTAATGGAAAGTTCATAGCTCTTAGTGCTATAACTATTCCATACATTAGGTAAGGAGCTTTAAGGATTGCAATAGCTCCATAAGACATTGCAACTATTTTATGAGCTAACTCATGCAGAACAACAGCTGGTGCAGCAATCATGGCTGCATGCTTGATATTCTCCCAGCCCATTGATTTGCTAAAGTATTTGATTGGGTCATAGCCTTCATGGGGTGTTCTCTTGAAGAATCCAGAGAATATATAACCTATAGCAAAGACCATTATTATTATGTCTATAATCTCTCTAATTGATATAAAAGCCATAGTTATAGGAACAAAAGAGAGGTATTTAAACTTATGTTTTTCCTAAAAGAAACCCGAAAATATTATATAATATTGATACTAGTTTAATCATAATGGAAAAAAGCAATAAGATAATCTTGATAACCTTGATTGTAATTATTTTCTTGGCTATTATTCAAAATGTTGCTTACAGGGAACCAGAACCCGAGGAAGTTGCTGAAAAAGATGAGTTTGCTGAAGCAAGAAAAGCAATGATTGATGTTGATATTGAAGCCAGGGGTGTTAGTGATATAGATGTATTGGAAGCAATGAACAATGTAAAGCGCCATAACTTTGTTCCAGAGAATGTAAAAGCCCAATCATACGCAGACCATCCCCTGCCGATTGGCTATGGACAGACAATCTCGCAGCCTTATATTGTTGCTCTTATGACAGAAAGCCTTGAATTAAAAGCAGATGATAAGGTGCTTGAGATTGGCACTGGTTCCGGCTACCAGGCTGCTGTTTTGGCAGAGATTGTTGATGATGTTTATTCTATTGAAATAATCAAAGAATTAGCTGAACGCGCAGAACAGACATTAGAAAGCCAGGGATATAGGAATGTCAGGGTAAAAAATGCAGACGGCTATTTTGGCTGGGAAGAGCATGCTCCTTTTGATGCCATAATCATAACAGCAGCTGCTGACCATATAGCTCCTCCGCTTATAGAGCAGCTGGCTGACGGCGGAAGGCTGATAATTCCCCTGGGAAGTGTGAGATATCACCAAACATTAACCCTGGCAAAAAAGCATGGCAATAACCTAGAAACAGAATATATTACTTCTGTAAGATTTGTTCCAATGACTGGAGAAGCTTTGAAAAAAAGTTAGATTATCTTATTAATTTTAGGGCAAATATCAATCCCAGTAAATAAAATATCGAAGCTAAAAACAAAACAACCCTAAAACCAAGAGCCATTGCTATAATTACAGCTAAAACAGAACTAAGAACAGAAGCGCATCCATTAACTGCCCATGCCCAGGGTATGAGCTTGTTATTAATTCTGTCTGCCAGCCTTATGCCGAGGGGGAATGGATTGCCCATTAGATAAGCCAGAGGAGCAATCAGTGCTGCTGACAGGATTATCTTTATTATTATGCTATTGCCGATAAAGAGATTGAATATGTATTTTATTGACGCTAAATATATTAAAATTAAGATTGAAAGCGCCGGTATAATGGCCCTCAGTTTCTTGAGCTTAAATCTTTTTGAAAAGTATGCGCCAATGCCGGCAAATATTAAGACTGAAAACAAAACAGTCGATATCGCATAGATTGGATGGCCTAAGAAGAGAATGAATTTCTGTATCAAAGCTATCTCAATGAAAATAAATGCAATCCCAATGCAGAAAAAATATGCCAACAGCCTATTCTTGCCAATAATCTTCTTTTTAATCTTTTTAAATCTGTAGATAGGCAGCAGTATTAAAACAAAGGACAGTAATACAGCCTGCACTAAAACAAAATTAACAATAAATCCTCCCTCAAAGAAAGGCTCCCATTTCTTCCCCATGCTCTCGTAAAGCAGAGCGAGCTTGCTCCACCTGAAGAAATTAAAGAAGTAGGGCTTGTCGTCAGTCACCGGGGTTATGTCAAAAAGATACTCGTCATAGAGCTGCTCCCTGTTTTCAAATAAGCCTGCAATCATCTGATAGTAATGCGGCTCTGGCAGTTTATTGAACCTGTTTATTTCATCCTTCCTTATCCCAGGCACATAGATGATATCAAATTCGTTCTCATCGCAGAAATTCCTTATCTGCTCGATCTCATTTTCATTAAATTCGCTTCTTTTTAGCAAGAAGGTGGTTGTGGTAAGTGTCCTGATTAAAGCGATGTGGTCTTGTGCGTTTGCAATGTTCTTGTTTTCCAATGCTTTGATTGCAAGTGAAACAATTCGGACAGATTCTCGTGGAGGAAACATAAGGTACCTTGTTATTGTCAGGATTCCGCTGTCGCCTAAATGCTCATAGTAATCCTCAAATGCCTCGACTGTAAATAGATAGTTTTCATTTAAACCATACAAACCAGTTGAGCTGGATATTGGATGGCCTGCCAATGAAAGCTGGATAATATCAAATTTCTCTTTTGTTTCTCTAAGATAAGAGCGGGCCTCTATCAGGTTTAAATCAAGAGATTGGTAAAGACCACCTACAAATTCGTTGTATTTGTTTTTAACTAAGTCAATAATGATTGGATTTTTTTCTGTTACAGTGATTGATTTGTTATAGAATGCTGCTGCCAATACATCAAACCCTGCTCCTGGCTCGATAATCAACACCTTCTTATCTTGCTGCAGCTTATAAGCCAGCGATGACGGAAGAAAATCTATAAACTCCATGTCCTTAGCTTTGGTCATTACATTCAGAGAATCACCGTCGACAGTAAGCGCAAGCTGCTCTGGAAGAGCCTTGCTAAACTTATAGCTGATTCCTGGTGCATATCTGGCAGTAGAGCTTCTAATCACATCGACCCTTGAAAAAGAATTCCAGCCAGTAAAAAGAAGTTCAGAATCCGGAAAATTGAGTGTAATGCTCAGGCTTTTGTAGGGGCTTATATTTATTTTTAATGGAGCAACTAATGGGCTGCACAATAATATTATTATCCATATGACTGGCAGGATTATCTTTTTTCTGTAATCCAAAGAAAACAGGATGCAGGCTATGGCAGCCAGCAAAGCTGAAACTATGATGATATTTATGTTTAATAATGAAAACAGCAGGATAACTGACAATGAACCAATGCCTGCACCGAATAAGTCAGAAAAATAAATTTTGTTGACATCCTTGCTAAGTTTTGATAATGCTGCAGCAATACAGCAGCCAGCGCAGAAAAAAGGAATCGCCAAGGTAATGTAATAAACAGATATGTACAACAGCTGGAGCTTATCCCAAACAATCCTGAAGGGATCAAAGGGAATTTGGTTTGCGAGAAAGAATCCCAGGATAATGGAGATTGATAATGCCAGAGAGAATCCAGCTAATAACTTGTTGATATCTTTCTTAAGGAGGCCTGATATAGACAAAAAAGTACCTGAAGCACCAAAGCCAAGCAGGGCTATGCTTATGACCATAAATGCAAAATGGTGCCATTGAATGACTGAGAATATTCTTGTAAGAGAAACCTCAAAGATTAAGGTTGCAGCTGAGATTAAGAAAATTCCTATATATACAGGCAATAACCTCTTTTTTGGCATATTTTTGATTTTTGTTTTATAGATATTTATATCTTTCTTTAACAAATTTTATAAAACCCCCTGAACTCCTCTGCCCTATGACAGAACTAGTTGCTTGTTTATCATCAGGAAAAGGAACCTGGGCTCATGTACAGAGATTAATAGACGGCCAGGAATGGGAAAAGATTTTCTTAATAACAAATGATTTTGGAAAACAGAATTTTAAGGCAAATGAGAAAACAGAATTAATAGTAATCGACCCAAACAGATTCCTGCCAGAGCTTGTTGAGGACATAAAAAACGCATTAAAAGGCAAGATAACAGGAATAGAAGTTGCAGTAAACTTTATTTCTGGTTCTGGAAAAGAGCATATGGCCCTGATGTCAGCAGTACAACAGCTTGGAGTAGGCCTAAGGCTTGTTGCGCTAACAAAAGAAGGCGTAAAAGAAGTATAAGTTCTTCAGATGAAAATTTCTTTAATGTAGTTGTGCAAGAAATTTTCAGATTTGGTTTTTATCGACTTAAAAACAACTCAGATTCAGGCAATGGTTCTGGCGTTGTTTTCATAACAGTATAAAACTCCAACAGCAACCTGTCCACATGTCTTACAAGATCATAGCCATAGCCGTTTATCTCAATGCAGTTGCCTTTAAGAAGTATTTTTGGAGCTGGTGAGTCTACAAGGTGTATTATTGCTTCTTCAGTATTGTTGCACGTCAGTATTGGCCTTCCTTCACATGCACTGCATGCTTCAGAGTCACAATCGCTATCGCAAACTGCGATAACCTCATTCCCAAAGGCTTTGTTTAGGCTTTGGGTAAGCTCGCCAACAGCTAAGGCTACATAGGTTAGTTCCCTGCCGCGAGGATTAAATGCAACATAGATTGTAGTTGCATTGTTGAACCTGTTGTCAAGGCCGCCATATAAAGGAATATCTTCTACTTCCTTAGGGCCGTAACGCAGAGGGACATTAACAAGAATACCGCCTTGTTGAATCTGGAAATACCAAAGCCCGCCAAACTTGATAAAGCTATGGGGCCCGTACATATAGCCCTGCTCTGGGTCAAGCTTGCCTTTTATATTCGATTTATGCGCGTCTTCTATAGTCAAAACCTCCTCTTGTGTTGGCGCAAAGAACCTGACTAATGAAAAGATGATAACCAAACATATGAGCGCAATCACTGCATAGACCAGGATTCTGTCTGATGGCTGTTTTTCTTTTTTTTCTTCAACTTCTTCTTTCTTCTCTTCTTCTGGGCTCATTTCATAATCCCCAATATAGTGTACAATAATCTATCTTTTATTTTGATAAGGTCGTCTCCACGATAAGCTTCTGCCATAATGCAGTTCCCTTCCAGGTAAACCTTGGTCTCATTTGATTTTTTAAAATATATTACAGGAACATAGGCTGTTGCATCATCACAGGTTATTACTGGCCTGTTGAACTCGTTTTCTTCTGTAAAGCCTTTTACAACAAATATGTCAAAATTATTCAAACCAAGCCCAAGGGTGTATTGGACTTTTGCAATATATTCTGCATAGCTGTCATTTATGTCATAGGTAGTGTCTATTTCTACTGTATCCAATCTTTGTGTTATAGCCGGGCTTATATTTATGTGCTCTACTTCATTTGGATGATAATTAAATGAAATCTTTTGAGTGTTTATTTCTGCAGTCCATCCACTTGCTTCCTGGACAAAAGGGATGCCGTTGTATTCAACTTTAGGCTGGCCGCCTTTCCATAGAAATCCTACTATGCTCGTGACCATAATGAATGCTATAAAGCCCATCATAATGGTTTGCATTCTTTTGTTGTCTTTTCTCTTTTTCATTATGGAAAAAGATTTGCGATTAGTATTTAAAATTTTGTCTTAGCCAGGATGGAATAGAAAAATATATATAATTCTACATATGCAAAATAGTTAAATTTATATATAAGTTATATATCCAATTACATATCTCTATAAAAATGGCCAACAAAACCATATTGCAGTATCCAAACAAGAAACAGTTTATCGTCACTGTTCCTAAAGGACTTGTCCTGGCAAAAGGCTGGAAACGAGGAGACAAGCTAGAGTTTGTTATCAGCAATAGAGGTGAGATAGTGATGCGCAGGTTTCAAAAATGAAAAATAAGAACATAATCAAGCTGGAGAATGTCTGGAAGATTTATGAGATGGGTGATGTAAAAGTCAATGCCCTCAGGGGGCTTGACCTTCAGGTTAGGGAAGGGGACTTTGTTGCTGTTATGGGGCCATCTGGTTCTGGAAAGAGCACTGCTGTAAATATGATAGGCTGCTTGGATATACCTTCCAAAGGAAAGATATTCCTTGAGCACCGGGATATTTCAAAACTTTCTGAATCTGCATTAGCCCAGATAAGAGGCCAGAAAATAGGCTTCATTTTCCAGCAATTCAATCTTATCTCAACATTATCTGCCCTAGGGAATGTAATGCTGCCAATGATATTCCAAAATACTCCAGAGGAAGAAAGGGAAAAACGCGCAAGACATCTCCTGGAGATGGTTGGGCTTGGTGACCGCATGCATCATAAACCCAATGAGTTGAGCGGCGGCCAGCAGCAGCGTGTAGCAATAGCAAGGTCATTAGCAAATGACCCTGATGTGGTATTGGCTGACGAGCCAACAGGTAATCTTGACCAGCACACTGGATTCCTGATTATGGACTTTTTAAAAAAATTGCATGAAAAAGAGAACAAAACGATAATCATGGTAACGCATGATGCTAATGTTGCAAAACAAGCGCATAGAGTAGAACATCTTGTTGATGGAAGAATAATAAAAACAAAGAATTTGAGGTGATGGAAATCAAAGATTTCCAGCACCATCAAAATTTAAGAAAAATGTTGAGGTGAATTAGATGAAAAAAATAAGTATAATCTGTTTGATGGTGTTAATGTTTGGAGTTTTACAAGCTGCTGGAGAAGAATTCCAGGATACTCCATATCTCCATATATCGGAGACTAAATATGAGCCGTATCCTGTGGAGCCTGGGGAATATTTTGATTTATGGCTAAATGTCCATAATAAAGGGAGGGACGCCCAGGACCTTAGCTTCAGGCTGGACCCTGAGTTTCCATTCTCTTTGGACCCTGGTGAGGGCGCTGAAAAGAACTTTGGAATGATTCTCTCAGGCCAAAGTGTGGTGGTGCATTACAGGGTAAGGGTCAGCCCCAATGCTGTAGAGGGAATTAATAAGCTAAAATACTCATTTAGAACAAAAAGCTATGAGCGATGGAGCAAAGCGAGCATAGATGTCATGGTAAAAACGCATGACATTGTTCTTTTTGTCGAGTCAATAGACACAAATCCCAAAAAGATCAGGCCTGGAAAAACCGCTTCAGTTATCATTGGATTAAGGAACACAGCTGATTCCTTGATAAAAGACCTAAAGGTGAGGTTAAAGCTTGGAGGGGTTCCTCTCGCTCCAATGGGGTCTACAAATGAAAAGATGATTAAGAGGGTTGACTCAAACGAAAACATATCCATCAGGTTCAATGTCATTGCTGAGCCAGATGCTTCATCAGACCTGTACAAGCTCCCATTAGAGCTGGAATATGCTGATGAGCTGGGGAATAAATACAACAGAAACAACACAATAAGCGTCAGTATTGGCGATGTTCCTGACCTAATTGTAAATATTGAAAGTTCAACAATCTACCAGCCAAACAGCCTTGGGGAGGTTGTAGTCAAGTTTGTTAACAAAGGACTCACTGACATAAAATTCCTGACTGCTGAGGTCAAACAAAGCGTTGGTTATGCGGTAGTATCTCCTGAGGAGGTTTATGTGGGAAACATTGACTCCGACGATTACGAAACTGCTGAATTTAAGCTGTTCGTAAAGAAAAAGGGAGAGGAAGTAAAGATACCATTATCCCTAGAGTATATGGATTCAAACAATGACGAGTACAATAAGCTGGTTGTGCTTAGCCTGCCATTATATAACTCCAGAGAAGCAAAGCAACTGGGACTAGCAAAAGGAGGGGGAACAGGAGGACTCGTGATAATAGTGATAATAGTTGTTGTTGGAATCTTTGCTTACAGGAAGTGGAAAAAAAGAAAGGCCAAGAAGTAAACAATGATTAGGGACTATTTCGTATATATTTTGAATAATTTGAGGAATCGTAGGATGCGCAGCTGGCTGACTATGATTGGCATATTCATAGGTATAGCTGCTGTTGTTGCTTTGATTGGATTGGGAGAAGGGCTAAGAGAGGCTATAAACGCACAGTTTGGGTTCTTAGGAACAGACATAATTAGTGTAACTGCCACTGGCGGCTTTGGTCCCCCTGGAACAGGGGTCGTAGACCCTTTAACAGACAAGGAACTAGAGGGAATAGAAAGAATCCAGGGAATAGAGGGCACTGCAGGAAGAATAGTGGAATCAGGAAAGCTCGCTTTTAACAGGCAAGTGGGATTTGGATTTGCTGCAAGCATGCCTGATGGAGAGGGTAGAGATGTCATGGAACATCTAATGAACCTGAAAGCGCAGAAAGGAAGATTATTAGAAGATGGGGATAGCGGCGTTGTTTTCCTAGGGGCTGAGTTTGCTGAGGAAGATAATGACTTTGGCAAACCAATACTTCCTGGTACAAAAATTGAGGTACTGGATAAAGAATTCAAAGTGATTGGAATATTAGAGAAAAAAGGAAATTTTCAATTGGATTCAGCAGTCTTCATGAATGAGGATGATTTAAGGGCTTTAGTGGACAGGCCAGAAGGAGAATATGATATAATTGCTGTAATATTTGATGAAAATGCAGATGTTGATAAGATAAAAGCAGATATTGAGAAAAAAGTAAGAAAGATTAGGGGGGTTAAAGAAGGGGAGGAAGATTTTTCAGTTCAGACTCCTGCTTCTGTTCTTGAGCAAGTTAACTCAGTAATCCTTGGGGTGCAGATATTTATCTATATAATTGCCGGAATCTCCCTTCTGGTTGGAGGAATTGGAATAATGAATACAATGTATACTGCTGTTGTTGAAAGAACAAAAGAGATTGGGATAATGAAGTCGATAGGCGCAAAAAACTCAACAGTGTTTTCACTATTTTTTATTGAATCTGGATTTTTGGGAAGCGTTGGTGGAGCAGTAGGGGCATTGATTGGCTACCTATTGGCAACAGGCCTGGCTTTTGTTGGGAGGACTGTATTAGAAAGCAGACTTATAGCGGCACACATCACCCCCCCTTTGATTATCGGTGCATTATTATTTTCATTTGTGGTTGGTTCATTTTTCGGGACATTGCCTGCAATACGGGCGTCAAAATTGAATCCAGTAGATGCACTCAGATACGCAAAATAAAATGATAAATGATATATTAAAATATTCAATATCAAACTTATGGAGCAGAAAGCTTAGAAGTTCTCTTTCAATACTCTCTATACTTATAGGAATAACTGCTATTTTTGCTTTAATCAGTTTTGGACATGGAATTAATGCTTACATGAATTCATTTGGAGAAGAAATGGGAACTGACAAAGTATTTTTAATGCCAGGCAGCGGTCTTGCAGGAGCTCCTGGAGCAAGCAATATCTTATTTACAGAAGATGATGTTGATTTTATTAGGAAAATAAATGGGGTTGATGAAATAACTGGAATGTATATTACTTCAGGGAAAATAAAATTCAAGGATTTCAAAGAAAAGTATCCTTTTGTCATTGGCCTGGCTACAGAAAGCAGTGAAAGAAGACTAGTGGAAAGCATGTTTGGAGGGATAGAGATTATAGATGGAAGGGGTTTGAAAGATGGGGATGTCCTAAAAGTTACTGCAGGTTATAGCAATAGTGTTCCAAATAGGATGTTTAAGAAAGCTGTTTCTGTAGGAGATAAGGTTAAAATAAATGATGTTACAGTTAAGGTAATTGGATTTTACGAGGAAATAGGAAGCCCAACAGATGATGCTCAGTTCTATATTTCGCAGGAAGGGTTCGAAGAAATATTCGATATTGATGGTTATGAATATGTATATCTGAGGGTTGCCCCTGACCAGAATCCATCTGATGTAGCTGAAAGAATAAAAGAAAAGTTCAGAAAACGCCGAGGACAAAGAGAGGGGGAAGAAGATTTTGTTGTGCAAACATATGAAGATGTGATGGAAACATTCACAAATGTGATTGGCATACTAAATGGTGTGCTCGTCTTGATTGCCTTAATATCAGTGATTGTTGCAGCTGTTAATATTATGAATACGATGTACACCTCAATATTAGAAAGGACACCTGAAATCGGGGTGATGAAATCAATTGGTGCAAAAAATAGATTTATTTTATTCATATTTGTGATGGAATCTGGAATCCTCGGGCTTATAGGGGGTTTGGTTGGCATAGGTTTTGGTTATGCAATTGCAAAAGTTGGAGGGTTTATAGCAGCTACAGCTGGGCTTGGGATGTTAAGACCAGCTTTTCCTTTATGGCTGATAATCGGATGCTTATTATTTGCGTCTGTTGTTGGAGCTGGTTCTGGATTGTTGCCTTCTATCCAGGCTTCAAAATTAAATCCAGTTGAAGCGCTGAGGTATGAATAATGCGCAGAGACCTTACAAATGGAAGCGTGACCAAGAATATCCTTCATATGGCCTGGCCTATGATGGTAGCTTTTACATTGCATGTAGCGTTTAACATTGTTGATACTATCTTTGTAGGGCGCTATAGTGCCTTGGCTTTAGCATCAATCTCTATAACATTTCCAGTAATATTCCTGATAATAGCGCTAGCATCGGGGATAGGTATAGGGGCAACATCATTTATAGCAAGGCTTATTGGCAGGAAAAAGATTAACAAAGCCAAGGAGGTTGCAAAGCACAGCCTGCTCTTAGCTTTTTTTATGTGGGTGTTCTTTGTTGCTGCTGGACTGCTTTTTGCAAAGCCTTTGTTTAGATATCTAGGGGCAGAAGGGGATGTATTATCTATGTCCTTGGATTACGCTTATACTATCTTTATCGGAAGCTTATTCATGTTCTTTGCATTCATCAGCAATAGTATTTTGAGAGGGGAAGGTGACACAAAAACCCCAATGAAGATAATGGCTCTTGCTACTGTTGTAAATGTCATACTTGACCCGTTCCTGATATTTGGATTATGGATTTTTCCCAGATTAGGTGTTTTTGGTGCAGCTCTTGCAACAGTTATTGCAAGGTCAATCTCTGCACTTATTGTTCTTGTATACTTGTTTAAGGGAAATGCCCTGCTCAAGCTTGATTTTAAACTGCCTAAGTTTGATTTCGGGATAATCAAAGAGATATTTGAGGTTGGAATTCCTGCTTCCCTGTCTCAATCAGTTATGTCACTGGGGATGTTTTTTATGATGAAGGTAGTATCTTTCTTTGGGCCATATGCTATTGCAGCTTATGGTCTTTTAGGGAGGCTTGATTCAGTAGCAATACTGCCGGCACTCGGCATAGGTGTTGCAGTTATTACCATTGTTGGCCAGAATGTTGGTGCAAGAAAGTTTGATAGGGCAGAAAGTACAACATGGAAAGCTGGTTTACTGGCTGCTGGTTTTATGGAGCTTGTTGGGATAATATTTTTTGTTGTGCCTGAATTCTGGATATCCATCTTTAACAAACATCCTGATGTGGTCAGCTATGGTGCAAGTTATTTGAGGATAGTTTCCCTGACTTACGCTTTCATTGGCCTGGGGATTGTTGTTGGAGCAGCTTTCCAGGGAGCAGGCAAAGGGTATCCTTCCCTGATATTGACATTTGTAAGATTATTTGTTTTAAGCATTCCCCTTGCACTTATTTTCGCTTTTGTGATGGATTTGGGCATTAAAGGGGTATGGATGGGGGTTATGGTGTCAATTGTTTTATCAAGTGTTATTGGCGCTGCATGGTTTAAAACGGGAACCTGGAAGAAAGGAAAGCATATTCCTGTAGAGATGGCAGAACAGCTAGAAGCCTAAATTCTCATCTTACTGATGTAATTATCTAGTTTCTCTTTTATTTCTTTATCCAAACCAGTATAGCTTATTCCAGGCAACTTTGTCAGAGTTCCAGTGAACTTCCTTTTTGCTTTTTTTGCTTCATTTTCTATCTTTTTCGCATGGCTTGAATTAAATAACCTTATTGACGGGAATTTGGTTATTGCATCTGCTCCAGAATTTAGCAATAAATGGATTTCATCCAAATGGGTTAACCAGGAGCCAACTACAATCTGCATTTTAGGGAAGGTTTCTCTTGTAAGTTTGACCCACTTTGAATAATATTCCTTGGTTATTGGTTTTGCTTTCTCAAAGGCAGTGTTTTTCTGGGGCTTTAACCTGTAGAATGTTATTTTGTTTATGTTATTTTTTTGAATGAATTTTTTTAATGAGGGAAAATCATTTAGTGTTTCTCCTAAGCCTAGAATTAATGTCATTGCTTTCTTTAATCCCAGCTCATCACAGAGCTTAAACATAGACTCTATCTCTTTTATTGGTTTAGAAGGGCAGACTTTGTCATGGATATTTGGGTTGATGCATTCAACAGCACCGCAAACACCCCCAATATACGGCTTAAACATCAATAAATCCTTCTTATTCAACACACCGATATTTAACCATAGTTTCTTCCCATAGATTTTCTTAATATTCTTAATCAAAGACAACAATTCCTTTTTTGTGTAGCTTTCATAACCTCCTGACAAGAATTCTATTTCCCATCCAAGCTTTTTGCATAGGAATGCCTCAGCTAAGACTGATGCAGTGCTGCGCCTGGCTTTTCTTGGCTCCTTGATTAGGCTCTTTTGTGTTGACATATAGCAGAATTTACAGTCTCCCTTTGCACAGTACCAGCTAAGGAATATTGCTCTTTCGAAGTGAGTTGTTTTCATATTATTTGGAAAATACCTCCAATTTAATTAACTTTTCTTTGTAATTAGCAAAATTTAAATAAGATAAAGTGTCGGATAGGGAGTATGGTTGCAGTCTTTGTATATGATGCTAAAAAAAGAGGATTGTTAAAAGTAACTAATGTTAAAGATGTAAATAAGTATATCTCTAAAAAGGATTATTTTATATGGGTTGATTTCCAGGATCCTAGCAACGCTGACTATAAGGTTTTGGAGACTGTGTTTGGGTTCCATCCATTAAGCATTGAGGACTGCAAAAGCTTTACTCCTATACCTAAGATAGACGAGTTTGATGATTATGTCTTCTTGATATTCCATAGGGTAGTGTATGACAAGGTAAAAGAGGATATTGCTGCCAAGCAGATAGATTTCTTCTTAGGCAAAAATTACCTGGTAAGTCTGCATGAAGGCACATCTTCAAGTATTGACAAGATGCAAGAGAAGATTAGTTCCAGACCAAGTTTCATGGTGGCTGGTGCAGATGTTATTATGCACGGCATCATAGACCTATTCACAGAAAAGTATATACCAATCATAAACTACATGACCGAGGAGATAGAGAGAATTGAAGATAAGGTCATTGCTAGGCGAACTGCAAAGATTATGCAGAAGATAGTTAAGTTAAAGAGAAACGTTTCTGAGTTTAAGAGGAGCATACTGCCTCAGCGCGATATCATAGGCAGGCTTGCGCATAGGAAATTTAAGTTTATTTCTGAAAAGGCAGAGATGTATTACATGGATATTCTGGATAACATTGTATGGGTCCACGCTAACCTGGAGTCAAACAGGGAAATGCTGACAAGCATATTTGATGCTTACTTATCAATATCATCCAATAATATGAATGAGACATCTAACAGGATGAACATGATTATGCAGCGACTTACAATTATTGCGACAATATTCATGCCCCTGACGTTCGTAACTGGAGTATATGGCATGAACTTCAGGAATATGCCAGAGTTAACATGGGAGATGGGATATTTCGGCTCTTTGGGCCTTATGCTTGTGATTGGCCTTGGAATGTTTTTCTACTTTAGGAAGAAGCAGTTGCTTGAATGAAAAGCCCCGAGAGGGAATCGCACCCTCGACCTTCGCTTTACACTAATTCTTTATACGAGAGCGACGCACTAGCTACTGTGCTACCGGGGCAGAATTTATTTGAGTTGTTTTAGCAAATCTTCTTTCTTTGGAAGCTTCTTCTGACATTCAGGGCAGACTAAATGCTTTTTTCCCTTCTCGTCCTTTACATAAGTACCTAAAATCTTCTTCAAGAATGTTTCTTCTATTTTCTTCTTACAAATCTCGCATTTCATAAAAGAATATAATCAAGGCTGGTTTATAAATATTTAGAAAACCAGCTTATAAATTAGTAAAAAATTAAATCTGAAAATTCCTTTTTACCCCATGCAATAGGAATTTTCATCCACTTACCTTGGTTTAAGACAGCGGATGATTTTTGCCTTAGCTAAAGGAATAAAGCAAAAATCAGATTGATTTTAATTTTTTTAATGATTATTTTTTATTGATTTTAGACTAAATAAACAATAATATTTATTAATCGAGGAATAAAACTAATCTATTATGACTAGAATAGCTGTAATCGAGAAGGAGAAATGCAACCCTCATGGCTGCGGCAATTATCTTTGCATCAGGTTATGTCCTATCAACAGGGCTGGCAAGGAATGCATAGTAGAGGGTGAGGATAATAAGCCTAAGATAGATGAAACTCTATGCACTGGCTGCGGGATATGCCAGAATAGGTGTCCTTTTGAAGCTATATCTATTATTAATCTGCCTGAAGAGTTAACCAAAGACCCCATACACCAGTATGGAAAGAATGGTTTCCATCTCTGGAACCTGCCTACACCTATCTTTGGGAAGGTTGTTGGTCTGGTAGGCAGAAATGGGATTGGAAAGTCAACTGCAATCAAGGTTTTAGCTAGTATCTTGAAACCAAACCTGGGCAAAGAAGAAGGAGAATCAAACTATGATGACTTAATTGAATACTTTAAGGGAACTGAAGCGCAGTTATTCTTTGAAAAATTGAAGAGCGGTAAAATCAAGGTCAGTTTTAAGCCGCAGCAGGTTGATTTAATACCAAAAGCTGAAAAAGGAAAGGTCAGAAAGCTGCTAGAAAAGGTTGATGAAAAGAAAGAGCTTGATAAGATTGCAAAGTTATTAGAGATTGATAAAATCCTTGATAATGATATAAAAAAGATTTCTGGCGGTGAATTGCAGCGTGTTGCAATTGCCGCAAGTGTTTTGAAGAAAGCCAATCTGTATATCTTTGACGAGCCAACCTCTTACCTGGATATAAAGCAGAGGCTGAAGGTAAGCAAGTTTATCAGGAACTTAGCTGATGAGAATACTGCAGTATTAGTTGTTGAGCACGATTTAATAATTCTTGATTATATGACTGATATGGTCCATCTGATGTATGGAAAGCCAAGTGTTTATGGTATTGTAAGCCTGCCAAGAACAACTAAAGCCGGAATCAATGTGTATTTGTCTGGATTTATCAAGGAAGAGAACATAAGATTTAGGGATTATGCCATAAAGTTTGAAGAAAAACCCCCAGTAAAAACAAAAGAAGCTGTATTGATTACTTCGTGGAATGATGTTGAGAAGAAATTAGGTAAATTTAAGCTTAAGGCTGGAGAAGGAAGTGTACAGCGGAAGGATATTATTGGGGTCTTGGGAGAAAACGGCATTGGTAAAACAAGCTTTGTTAAGATTTTGGCAGAGGAAACAAAATCAGATAAAGGGGAAATCACAAAAAAGGTGAAGGTTTCCTACAAACCGCAGTATCTTGAAGCAACCTCTGATGAGCTGGTTATTACTGTTTTGAAGGATGCCATTGATAAATATTCTAATCAGATAATAAATCCATTAGAGATTAAGCCTTTGTTAACAAGGAAGATAAATGAGCTAAGCGGCGGAGAGCTGCAGCGTGTTTCAATAGCTCTTGCCTTGTCAAAACAAGCTGATTTGTTTCTGCTTGACGAGCCGTCTGCATATCTTGATATTGAGCAGAGGCTGATTGTTTCCAAGGTCATAAGGAATTTAATGGAAGAGAAAGGAAAATCAGCCTTAGTTGTTGACCATGACTTATTATTCCTTGATTATCTTTCTAAAAAGTTGATGGTCTTTGAGGGTGAGCCGGCTGTTCATGGTGAAGCAAAAGGTCCTTTTGCAATGGAAGAAGGAATGACTTTGTTCTTGAAAGATTTGGATATAACATTCAGGCGTGATGAAGAGAATAAAAGGCCTCGTGCTAATAAACTTGATTCTGTTAAAGACCGTGAGCAGAAGAAGAAAGGTAAGTATTATTATTCTTAAGCATTCCCCTTACTCTCACCTACAGTAATTCCAGCAGCTATTAAATGCGCTACTCTTATAGGCTCTGGCAGTAAAGAATGAGTGCAGGTTATTTTCAGGATTTGTTTTGCCTGCTCTAAGCTTAAGCCAGACATCTGGACATAGACTTTTCCTATTTTATGCACCTGGCCTGCTTTTTGTATTAATTTATATTTATGCTCTTTTTTCAGTTTCTTTAATGCAGCCATTATCCTCTTGAAATCAGGCATCCTTCTTATAACAACTAGAACAGGAATCCTTGTTTTTTTGTTCAGCTCCTTGACATCAATGATATTAAAACCGCCTAAAGCAATGCCATCCAGGATTATGCATTGTAATTGAGGCTTGAATTTGCTTTTGTTGATCATGCTGATTAATCTTGATGTTGAGTTACTGCCGTCAATTGTTATTTTTGTTGATAAAACTCCATCTATCCATTGGCCGCCTCTAAACATGGTACCCACAACTAGAACATTGCCTTTCTTAAACTTGTCAAAAGGCGCATCATCAATGCCTAGAATGCGTATTTCTTTCTTGTACATGTTATCTTATAGAGATAGTAATACTTATATATAAGGTTTATTTCTTAATTCTTAATATGTGTGGTATTGTAGGTTATATTGGGGGGAAGAATGCAGCACCTATTCTCTTGAAAGGGCTGAAGAACCTAGAGTACAGAGGGTATGATTCTGCTGGTATCGGTACTGTAAGCGAAAAAAAGGTATTGATAGAGAAGGATATAGGCAAGATAGATGAAGTAGAAAAAAAGGTAAATCTTTCTGTAATTGAAGGGAATATAGGCATTGCACATTCCAGATGGGCTACGCATGGGGCTGTAACAAAAGAGAATGCTCATCCCCATACAGACTGCAGTGATAAGATAAGCATTGTCCATAACGGGATTATTGAAAACTATGACGAATTAAAGAAAAAGCTGATTGAGCATGACCATAAGTTCAAATCAGAAACAGACACAGAGGTTATTGTCCATCTAATTGAGGATTATTACAAAGGGGATATAAGGGAAGCTGTAATAAAGGCTTTGAAGCACCTTGAAGGTTCTTATGCATTAGGGATTATTTGCAGTGAAGAGAATAAATTAATTGCTGCAAGAAAAGAGAGCCCTTTGGTTATTGGTGTGGGGGATAAAGAACAGTTCATTGCCTCAGATATTCCTGCTATTCTGCATTTAACAAAGAATATAATCTTTTTAGGAGATGGAGAGGTTGCTGAATTAGATGGTGAGAAGGTTACTGTTGTTAATCTTGAGGGCAAAGAAGTCAAAAAAGAGGTAACGAAGATTAATTGGACTGCTTCAATGACCGAGAAGCAAGGATTTGAGCACTTTATGCTGAAAGAGATTCACGAACAGCCAAGGGCAATAGAAGAAACAGTTATGGGAAGGATAACAAACAGTGATGTGAATATAGGAAAAGAGCTTAAGTTAAGCGATGATTATATCAGAAATATTGACAGGATAATAATGGTTGCCTGCGGAACAAGCTGGCATGCCAGTATTATAGGGGAGTTTATGCTTGAGGAGCTTACTGGTATTCCTGTTGAGGTTGAATATGCTTCTGAGTTTAGATACAGAAATCCTATTGTAAGGAAAAATGATTTGGTAATAGCTATAAGCCAGTCTGGAGAGACAGCTGATACTCTTGCAGCATTACGTGAGGCTAAGCGAAAGGGAGCAAAGATATTGTCTGTCTGCAATGTTTTTGGGAGCACTATTCCCCGCGAATCAGATGTTACAATCTACACACATGCTGGTCCGGAGATAGGTGTTGCATCAACAAAGGCATTTACATGCCAGCTTGTTGTTTTATATTTAATAACCCTGCACTTTGGAAGGATAATGGGGGCTATACCGCCAGAGCAGATAAAGAACAGGATAAGGGATTTAAGAAAACTGCCATTGCAGATGCAGGCTATACTAGAGGAGCAAAGAGATAACGTAGAGCTGCATGCTAAAAAATTCTATAAGAAAAAGAATGCGTTGTACATGGGTCGCGGTATAAATTATCCAATTGCACTTGAAGGTGCACTTAAGCTGAAAGAGGTTTCATATATACATGCAGAGGGCTATCCTGCTGCAGAGATGAAGCATGGCCCAATTGCATTAATTGATAAGGATATGCCTGTTGTTTGTATAGCTCCGCAAGACCACAGAACATATAAAAAAGTAACAAGCAATATGGAAGAGGTGCGTTCTCGTGGAGGAAATATAATTGCAATAGCAACAAAAGGTGATAAAGGCATAAAGAAGGTTGCTGACCATACATTTTATATACCAGAGAATTCATATATTTTAACACCAGTGCTTGCTGTTATTCCATTGCAGTTGTTTGCTTATTACATTGCAAGGGATTGCGGCAGAGACATAGACAAGCCAAGGAATCTTGCTAAATCGGTTACTGTTGAATAAAGAGGTGCAAAATGCAATTTAGGAAAGCAATATCAAAAGATGCTAAAGGAATTGCTAATGTTCTTGTTCAGAGTTATAATATCAGGGATGTAAAAGAAGGGATAGCAGCATTTAAGGAAGAGGTCCAGAAAAAATATAATTATATTGTTGCTGTTGATAAAGGCAAGGTAATTGGCTTAACAACATGGCAGGTTCATGGCTTGTATAAACATCAACTTTGCGAACTTGACAGAATAGCTGTTCTTCCCGAATATAGGGGGAAAGGAGTTTCAAGAAAGCTGTTTGATGCTTTGGTTAAAGCTGCTAAAGCAGAGTACAAGAAAAACAAGTCAAAATTAAGAAAATTATATTTACTAACTCATGCCTCAAACAAAAGAGCGCATAAGTTCTATGAGAAACTTGGTTTAAAGCATGAGACTACTCTGAAAAGCCATTATTACAAGAAAGAGGATGAGTGGGTTTATAGTATGTTTTTTTGATTACTTCTTCTTTGCTTTAGGTTCTTCTCTTTCCCCAATCTTCCTCACAAAAGTCAAGAAACCAGTATGACCAATGCCTCTTGTTTGGGGCCTCACCTTGCGTCCTTCAATTTCCCAGCTTCTTTTTATGATTTCCATTGTTCTTTCATGGATTAAAGTAGGGAATTTCTTTATCTCATTCACAAAGTCTGTTGTTTGTGTTATTGAAGGGCTGTAGGAAACAATAAAACCGCCAACCTTCAGTGCTTTTTCTGCAGGAACAATTGCATTCCATGGTGCAGGCAAGTCAAGTGTCACTAAATCAACATCTTTCTCATCAATTCCTTTGTTAACATCCTTATTCTTTATCTTAAGGTTCTTTAAATCGAGAAAATCCTTGTTCTTCTTTACAACCTTAACAAAATCCTCTCTTATTTCGTATGTTGTTACTTCTTTGCACATATGTGCTAGATAGCAGGCTAAAGCGCCAGAACCAGCGCCAGCATCAACTGCTGTACTGTTCTTGTTAATGCCGGTGTAAGAGAGAATAACACCTATGTCTTTGATAGATATTATCTGTGCATCACGCTGTATTCTTTTGTAATCATCAAGGAATGTTGTTGTAAAGATTGAGAATCTCTTCTTTGTGTTTGACTCAACTATTGAGCCATCTTTCTTTTTCAAGTCTTTTTTTGACACAACACCATCTGTGCAGTGGAAGTCTTTGGTCAAGTCAGCCACAAAATAAGCCCGGGATTTGTCTACTAATATCTCTCTGCCGATGTCTTTTACAAACTCTTTTTTTTCTTTTTTTATTAGTAATTTTCTTGTGGGTTTCATTTTGATTCTCCTAAAAGTTTAAGTGGGCCTGCGAGGACTTTCAAGCCATAATTCCCTTAGGGAATTAACAGTGTTTGAACCCCGGATCTACAGCTTAGAAGGCTGTCGCCTTATTTGCCCTACGGCAAATCCGGCAAATTCTTCGAATTTGCAGTATCCAAACTAGGCTACAGGCCCATAAGTAATAGAGAAGAAAAAGCTCATTTATAAATATTGTTAATTAGCAGTCCACTCTTCAGAGTGTTGAGTGCAATTCTTCTTGTTTTCCCAGTAAACCCAGCACTCTTTGCCGAATTTATCCCACTTCACACATCCATCACAGCATTTTGGTGCGGCCATTTTGCATCTTTTAAGGTAACCAGTTCTTAGGATTTTTAAGTTTTTTGGGTAAATAGTCAGAAATCACGAAATTTAGGCCATGCTTTGCTAAAGCTTGCTGTTCTGCCCTAACCTTCATTTGTACAAGCTGCTTTATTGCCTTCTGCCATTCTTTATGGTGCTGTACAAAAGGATCATTCTTAACCGCATCTTTGCCACGCTTAATATCAACATCTTTTAGGGGGTGTGTTGGAAGCTTATAATCAACAATATCCTGGGGTGTTATTCCTATGAACTGCGCATTTGGAACGCAAAAGAATTCATTTATATGGGCAGCATTGCCAGAGCCCACTTTCAGGGTTCTGTAAATATTAAAGAAACCGTATGGGTCTCCGTCAGTAAATACATAAACAGGCAGCTTTTTAGTATCAGACAGCCTTCTGATAAATCTTCTGCAGGCACGAGTTGGTACTCCCCCCAAGCTTACTAAGATGCAGTTAGCCTTTTTCCAGTACTTATGCTTTACAAGCCTCTGGAACATACCTGCTGTTTCTATTGCAAGGACGAATTTAGCATCTGTCTGGAATTTCAGGTGCTCAACAGAAATTGGAATTGAGTAAGCACCAGAACCAAACTTAGTGCAGTCAATCTTTATCTCTTTCTTTGTATCTGGGTCGCGGTCAACAACAATTAATTTACCAGCTATTTCTCCTCCCTTTTCTTCTGGAATAAAGCCCATTTGCTCACGATTAACCATCATCATTGATTCAACATCATCCATCACTGTATCTGATTCAGGCTGTTCATTGAACATTGCTTCTGCCCAGTTCTTGCTTACATAATAAGCCTCTCTCTTTGTTGCAATATCATCTGTTTGTATAAGCTGCTTAGATAAAGCCATCATCCTTAGTGTTTGAGCAAATGTCTTGATTGTTCCTGCTGTAAGTGTTCTTTCCTTTGTTTTGCCAAGCAGTTCAAAATAACCGTCATTAGAATCATACTTAACATTAGATAAAGACCTTAGAGGCATTTTTAGCTCTGGCTGTTTCTTTTTCTGTATCTTATTATAAACGCCAGTTGCAAGCTCCTTTATTTTTTCAATAACCTTTGTCATTTTATCACTTAGTTAGCTTTGTTTGCTTTTCTTCCTTCTTTTCTTCTTCAGCTGGTTTTTCCTCAGCTTTCTCTTTTCCAAAAGATGCAACCTCTTCATCATAATCAGGATTATCAATTCCAATCTTCTCTAATGTGCCTCGCTGTTTCTCCAGGATATCTTTCAATAATTTTTCAGTTTTTTCTTTATCCTTAATGCCTATAAGTTCTTTTAGTGCATCTGATATATGGGGGATATAGGTCGTGATATAGTCTCTTTTCTTTCCCTCTGCAAGAATCTTTCTTTTCTTATGAACATACAGGCCAAGTTTTCTTCCACATTCCTGTACTGCTAATCTTATCTCTTTTATTATCTCAGGATAATGCGCAATTGCTTCCTTGCTCTCAGATGTGAATGGAACCCATACAGAAGATATATGTACTGCGATTGTAACAGGGCCCTGAGGCAAAGCTCCAGATGACTGGCTTAAGCCATAGCTGCGCCAGTTTGTTGCCAGGATTGATTTATTTGTTGAGCATGCTCCTTGCTGGTAGAGTAAAGGTACACGGTTTGCAAACCTTAAAACACGGGCTGTGCCTTCTGCATTTTGCTCGCCGCCATAGGCAATAGCTGCCTCAATAACAAAAGGATTCCCACGATAAACTGCTGGAGGCCTTGTAACTGCAGAATAGAACTCTGCATTTATCTCTTTTCTTATTCCTTTCTCAAGAAGTTCCGCTCCAATGGGGCTTATGCAGTCTGTTGGGGGAGCAATTATCTTTGTCTTGTTTATGCCCCCCATCAGCTTTTCAGCCAACTCCCTTGTAACTTCCCTTGGTTTTGTGCTTGGAAGTAATGCTGCATTCTCGCATATTGTTTTGGCTGTTCCAGAACCAACTCTTGAAAATTCGTTTGTTAAGAATGACTGCAAAGTTCTAGAATCAGTTGATTTAAGCATCCTCATAAGAACTCCAAGTTCAACGCCATAAGGGTGCGGCTTGATTTCTTTTGGCTGAGGGGGGACCTTATCAGAGGCCCTGGCAAATATAAACTGCTCTGCTTTTGGGTTTGTATATGTTATAGTAACATGAGGGTTAACTATTGCTGTTTGCTTAATGTATTGGTCGATGCTTTGGTCACCCTTTTGGTAGGTTCCTTCTAAGTCAAGTTCTATCTTTGTGCCATGCTCTTTTTTCCATTCAACTTCTTCTTCCTTCCCTATATCTGGCTTGTTTTGGACTGTATCTATCTTAAGCTCATAATAATGTGCTGGTTTGGCTGGAGAAATCCTCGAAGTAATTCTTGCAGGCCTTCCTGTTGTTAATTGCGCATACATGACAGATGCAGAAATACCAATGCCTTGCTGACCACGGCTTTGGCTTAACTTAAAGAATTTTGAACCATAAAGAAGTCTTGCAAAGATATGGGGAATCTGTTTTTTTATAATTCCAGGACCATTATCTTCAACAATAACCCTGAAACGGTCATTGCCCATTTCAATAACTTCAACAGAAATCTCAGGCAAGACGCTTGCTTCTTCACACGCATCAAGGCTGTTATCAACTGCTTCCTTTATTGTAGTCATAAGGGCTTTTCTTTTGTTGTCAAATCCCAAAAGATGCCTGTTTCGTTCGAAAAATTGAGCAACGCTGATTTCACGCTGTTTTTTTGCTAATTCCTCTGCAATAGCCCCTTTTTCCATGCTAAATCTCCATTGTTTCTTTTCTTTTCAGTTCTCTTCTTTTTTTCTCCAACCATTTATAAACGTTTGCATGTGTCGAGCCCCTTAGGAGAGAGATTACTGCCTGCCTTGCCATGTTTACTGACTCTGATGGACCTATTATGGAAATTGTTTTTCCATAAACTGATATGCATGATTCGGTTAATTCCTCTACTATCTTCCTTGATTTCCCCTCTTTTCCTATAACACGGCCCTTTAACCTTACCATTGTGTTCTTTGATTTGTTTGTATATTCGGTTATTTCTATTATCTCTAAAATAAAATCCTGCTTAAGCAGGAGTTTCGCTATCTCTGGATTGAAGCCGCGGCCTACTGCCTTAACAAGTTCTCTTGCGGTGTATAAACCTAAAGCATCCTTGCCAGAAATAAACACATCACCCTCTTTTGAGTCAATCTTTATCTTAGTCTTTGTATCTTCTTCTAGCTCTTTCTTTGCTTCTCCGTTTTTCCCAATCAAGACAGCAATTCTTTCTTTCGGGATCCGCAATTCATACATGAATTCTTCCATGATAAAAAATAGTTGGCAATTATTTTTTAAGTCTTTCCTAATATTTTGGTTTTTATCTCTTCTTCGTCAACTTTTAATCCTAACTTCCTGAAAAATGTTGAAATATTTTTGACATCACGATTTAGATACTCTGCTGCATGTGGATTCTTAAGGGTAGTGCATTGTGAGAAATCTATGAAAACTGGTTTTTCATTAAAGTTAAGGATGTTGAATGCTGATAGGTCAGCATGAACTAAACCAGCCATATGCAGTTTCTTTATCTGAGATATTACATCCTCAAAGAACTTTTTTGGGTTCTTTGGCTTTTTGTCTTTCAGCCTTGGTGCAATCTCATCACCAGAGCCGATAAATTCCAAGACCACCACATTATTCAAAAATGCCAGGGGTGTTGGAACCCTCATGTTTGCTTCGCGAGCTTTAAGCAGGTTTCTATATTCACGCTGAACCCAAGCAAGGATTACCTTTCTTTTTTTTGATTTTAAATGCAGAAACCTTGGGTCAACTTTGAGATAATCATACATGTGGTTAAAATCGCATGACTCCAATCGGTAAATCTTAACCATTACTCTGCCCTTAGTTTTTGTTTTAGCTGAGAAAATGTTTGCTTCTTTCCCAATTGCTATTGGGCTTTCCAATCCTTCAAAGTAGCCCCTGGTTATTAATCTGAACAGTGTGCGGTTTGTAAACTCATCAAATACATTATGCATTACTTTGAATTTATCCTTCGGTTTTCTTGGATGCTTGGGCATAAATATTAGAAATAATGATTGAGTTTAAATATTTTGGGAAGTTATAAGTGTTCGTCTAACAAGATTAAATCACAAAATAGGTTACGCATAGACCAATGATTGCCTGCTTTTTCCAAAGCCTTAAGTCCGTCTCTACTAAGAACTAAAGAATAGAAAACACTAAATGCTCCATGTTCATAAGTTTCTAAGGCTTCTCTTAGCGGTAACCCTTCATATTGTCCTTCTGAACCTTCTTCACAAGGATAAGCTTTGCCGATTTCAACCCCAACTAAATGAGGATTGCCAGCATCACTGGAAGTTCCAACAGCCCTAGTAACAAGTGCATCAGAAATTAAAGAATGCAGTCTTTTACTAAGGTCCTCTTCTGTACCATACTCTTCAAGTTTAGATCTATCTGCTTCTACTAGTGCTAATCTCTTTCTGAAATAAGAGTCTCCTTGGTGATTAATAACGGTTGTTAGATCTCTTTCGAATTCAGCAAGATGGCCTGCAATCTCTGGGTTTCCTGGTTGTCCGCTGCTAGCGAGATTAACTATGTTTGTTTTAAGACCATCAAGAATCACAGCTGCATTTCCTTGTCTTAATGCGTCATCTAAACGCAGAAGGTAGCTAGCATATCCTTCAACTCCGCGATAAAGAGCATTAAATTGAAGTTTGTCCATTTTCCAACTAGGAATTAAAGTTTTTATTTAAATCTATCTGTTATCACCACTCAAAAATAGTATCAAAATCGAAAGATTTATATATAAGGTCTACTTTATAATAGTAACAGGAAAAGATGGTGTATCTCACACCTTTTTATCAAATAATAAGCAATTAAACGGTTTTTACAATCAAACTAAACACCTCTTTTCCCCGTTAATGTCCCACAAGGGCATTTCCGGGGTTTTAAATCAAAACAAGTTCAAAATCACCTCTTTTTCCCTGGTGAGAGTTTCGCAAGAGACTCTCGCTGGGGTTTATAATCACTGATTATGTTTTGTAGACTTAAAACCAAAACTATTTATACTTCAATAGCTTATCAATATTGTTATGCATCTAATGCATAATAAGGCCCGTCACGAGAGTACTCAATGGAGCTGACGGCAATGCCAAGCTATGAGCTTGGGGGTTAGTGTTACGGGCTACAATCCATTAAATAATAATTAAAAGACAAATAGAGCAAGCATTAAGCGTTTCATCATTATTATTCATTGATTTGACCTTTAAAGTGGAAACAAAAAGCAATTTGGCCTATGTTGGTCAAAAAAGCTAAGTAGATTTAGGAGCTTGTTCTATTTGTGATATGTGGGAAGAAGCTAATGATCATAAATTCATTCATTTTAGTGGGGAATGGATTCAGCTTCTTCTTAGACTATTAACAGGAGGAATTAAAATGGGAAAAATTAGTATAGTAAGTTCAAAATACATCATTCACGCAAGTATTGATATAGAAGGTGTTGTGGATAGGCCTGACGTAATAGG
>JAHWIK010000001.1 GCA_019322485.1 Candidatus Woesearchaeota archaeon | reverse complement strand
GATGTCACAAAATATCTTTCCTTTGTCATAATACCACCTTTATTGTTTTTTAATTAATTCTTGAAATTCTTATTTAAATAAGTTCTTGATGAAAATATTCTGATTGGAATAAAGCTCCGTAGTTATCGGAATAAAAATCGCAACACCCTTTATATACTATTTAAGCTGATTTAAAAATAAATCATATAGGAACATAGTGACCATTATATTCCGATTTTGATATGATTGTCGACGAGAGAAAGCTTGAATTCTAGAAAAGTTCTTGATAATCTTAGGTCTTGTTGAACTTCCGATAATGTATTACTACTAGTAGGTAGTTACAAATCGAAAGATTTAAATAGTAGTAGTATAATATGCTATATTATGAGGCATAAATTAAGCATAACTATAGATGAGGATACTATATTCAGAATACAGGATTTGCTGAGGTCTAAGACTTATAGAAATAAATCTCATTTCTTTGAAATAGCTGCAAGTGAATTGATTAAGAAGGTGAAGAATGACTGAAGTAGTTGATGAAGGCAGAAGAGTATTCTTGAAGAGATTGTTGGTAGCTGGAGCAGGAGCAGCTTTAGCTCCTTTAGAAGCGATTGCAGAAACTAAACATGAAACTACATTCTATGTTGCTCGAATGAAAAGGTCTAGATGGAGACCTGAAGTATTTGAACATGCTATGGATTACCTAAGGGAAGAGGTAGGGGTAGATGCAGGAGTCGAATACTGCAGCAGAAGTGAATTAGAGAAAGCAATGCCTGACTTTGATGTAAGAACAAAAGTAGCTATCATGGAGGTGCCTGCAGCTGATTATGCAAGATATTCCCTTTTCACTCAGTTTATTCATGATGAGGAATTTAGAAATCGAGGCATTGAAGATTGGCTTAATTTTTTCAACAAAAGAAAAAATACTGCATTAGGAATGGTTTCTGATAGAGTAATATTCTTGTCAGATAGGTTTATGGTGGCATTTGGAAAGGAATATGAAAAAACTGAAAGAGGAAGTACTCTTGTCCATGAAATCGGACATTTGGCAGGATTATGGCATACTCACGCTTATACAAATGATGGTCTTGAGGATTATGTAGGAGAGATTCCTAATGTTATGAGTTATAAAGATCCTCTCTTAGGCAAGGGATGGGGATTTGACATGACTCCTGAGCAAAAAGCACAGATGAGAGATTACTTTTCTGGTGGAGAGACATACAGAAAAAGAAGAGCGGACAATTTTAAGATTGGTGATTTTTTTGCAAGACTAGAATTAGAAAGAGGATATTCCCCTGAAATATACTTAAAATTTCTTCCACATATAAAAGAAGAAGATAAGCCAGTATCTAGATTTGATCATTAAACAGTCCCTCATTAAAAAGTAAATTCTTAAATAAAGCCTGCCCCGAGTAATATTGAATTGAACTATTTCTACACAAAGAACATTTGACAATTTCTTGTAACTTTTTTTGTCAAAAATAATGTAACTTTTTTGGACATTTTTTAGTGCTGAACTTCCGATTGGAACAAAACTGCTGTTTCTAGTGCTATTTTAGGGTCTTATTGAACTTCCGATTGGAAGAGCAGACTTTAAATAGTACTTAGTCTCTTCCTATATACATGCAAGGAAACTCGACGACAACTATCGGAATAAAGTTTGCAAGAAATAGCAAAATAAAGCCTTGCAGATACAATGCAGATTCAAGCATTAAGGGCAACAGGACACGAGAATATTAATGTCTTGGGACTGAAACATTGGTACTCCGGATTGAATAAAAGAGATTGTATAAATCTTTTGACAATTAACCACTACATAGTAACTATCTAGCAAAGTTTTATAAATACCTCCTGTTTCTAGACCCAATAATGGCAAGAACAAAGGGCAAAAGAAAGAAAAAAAGACCAGTAGGACCAATAGGCAATGCTCTCAATAACCAAGCTAGAACCCAAAAGAAAGAGGAAGAAAAAGTATCAAAGCCATCTATGTGGACTTACATAATTCCAATTGGAGCAGCTGCTGGAGTTCTTTTGCTTGGAAGCTATGCTGTTTTTAGGTTTGCATATAATTCTCGAAAACAGAGTGATGTACATATATCCGCCCAGAGCAATGGCTCAGCTCTAGAGTCACAAGCATCTGGTCCTGATCCAGGATTAACCTTTGCACAAGCTTGCAATAACCCCGAATTAATCGGAAGATTTCTCCAAGAGTACAGCTCACCAGAAGTCGCTGATGCAAAACAAAGAGGCCTGTTGAGGGGACTTCTATGTGAACCAACTGATGAAACATTAGAAAGGGTTCTAAGAGAAGTAATTTCTGCCAAATTGAGTGATGAGAAAGTGATTCAAGCAAGAGTTAGCGAAGCAGTTAAGGGATACCATTTAACATATGAAAGAGCTGAAGGTGCATATGCAACAGTCCTTCCAGCAACAGTGGGTTTATTCGGAGAGGGAATGTCAGAATATATAGCAGTTAGAAGAAGGGTTTTTTCACCTTCATCAGGTATAAAGAATGATGCTGATTTTAGAAGCTTAATAAGACATGAACTAAAGCACTGCGAAGATTGGTCTGAAGGGGTTAACTTAGGTAATGACCGCCTTTGTTACCAGAGCATAAGTCCCGACACCTTTAGTTTGGATTATTTGCATCATCTCATGGAATTAAGGGCAGTCTACACAGAACTGGAAGGCATTTTTAGGGAAAAACTAGAGACTGGCAGGCCACATGTTAGTATGGCCTGGCTTGCAAGCCAATGTGGCAACTATAAAACCCATTGGAATTTTGTCAAAAATCGCTCAGCAACTCCCCTCGAATCCAGGGTAGGCCAGAGGCAGTTGGAGGAATACAGAGGAATAGCCCCCATAAGTAAGGGAGATATTTTAAATATATTATTTGATTTATACGGAAAAAAAGAGACCTTAGAAGCGCGCGAATAGAAAAAAGAAACTTTATTAAACCTTAAAATAAAATAATCAAATATGAAAAAAACAACAATCTTTGCCTTAGCAATAATCATAATATCTTTTGCTGTTAGCATTTACCTCTACCCCCAGATGCCAGACAGAATGGCATCTCACTGGAACAGCCAGGGGGAAGTTGACGGCTATATGTCAAGGTTCTGGGGCTTATTCCTGATGCCAATCGTTGTTACCTTTTGTTTCCTGCTTTTTATTTTCCTTCCAAGAATAGACCCATTGAAAAAGAATGTCGAAAAGTTCAGAAAATACTATGACTGGTTTATCGCCTTGTTTATCGCGTTTATGTTCTATGTTTATCTTCTGACAATATTCTGGAACCTTGACTACAGGTTTAACATGACTGTGATGATTATTCCTGCTTTTGGGATATTGATTTACTACATTGGAATCCTCGTCGAGAACTGCAAAAGAAACTGGTTTATTGGAATCAAAACACCATGGACCTTAAGCAGTGATGAGGTATGGAACAAAACGCATAAGCTTGCTGCAAAACTGTTCAAGGCAGCTGGAGTAATTGCCTTATCCGGCTTATTCCTGCAAAAATATGCAATATGGATTTTCCTTGTTCCTGTTCTGTTTGCTGCTTTCTATCCTATTTTCTATTCTTATTTTGAATACAAAAAAATAAAGAAACATAATAGCGGAACTAAATAATAGATATGAATAATTCCGCTACTTATGTCAGGAAGACAAAAGTATTCAATAAATGTTTTGTCTTCCGCAATAGGCGTCAAAGCCCAGGACGAAAAGTTTCCTAAGATTCTTTTCAACAAATACCGAAGTATTCATCACCTCCCTGAGTTGCTCCGCCTACAGAGCAATATTTCTATACTTAATATTTAAACTTTTTTATTTTAGTTAAGTGAAAATTATTTCTTAATTATCCCGTAACCAATCAACCTAAACCTGTTCCCAACCATTCTAGAAATAGTTACCCTTGAGCCAGGTTCAGCGCAAACAGGCAGTTTAAGCTTGCACTTTGCATGGTCTTTCTTCAGCCCTATAACCACACCAACTGTGGCAGCAGCATTAACATTAAGCATTAAAGCCTCTCCCATCTTGATTGGGTCTACCTTAAGCTCTTCTTTAGTTCCAACAACCCTCTCAAGCAGATGCGTCTCAAGCATGAACTCATAGAAAACATCAGGCAGCTTTCCAGGCTTTCCGACAACAGAGCCAGTAAGCTTATCAGATTTTACAATAGCCGGGTCCAAGGACGTCATAATGCCAAAAGAACCTCCTGGCCTTACCTCTTTAACACCTGCACCGCCAGACTTTAGTGCAGTAATCTTTGTCTTGATGGGTTTCCAAACCTTCTTGTTTTTTTCCTCTACCTCATAACCAGGCTTTATCTCAATCTCTTCCTTATCTTTTATAACGCCTTGTTTTAATGAGCCTCCCAAAACCCCGCCTGTAAGGTCTTTTACCTTTGTGCCTGGTTTGTTTATATCAAAACTCCTTGCTACAAGCATTAACGGCTCTTTTGAAAGGTCTCTCTTTGGTGTAGGAACTGTATTATTAATAGCCTCTATCAGGGAACTTAATCCAACACTATGCTGCGCGGACATCGGGATTATAGGCGCATCCTTATACTTAGAATCTTTAACAAAATCCTTGATGTGCTTGTAATTCTTCATAGCATCTTCTTCGCTAATCAAATCAATCTTATTCTGCACTATAACTATTTTCTCCACACCTATTATCTCCAAAGCCATTAAATGCTCTCTTGTCTGCGGCTGAGGGCATTCCTCATTAGCAGCTATAAGAAGCAGGGCGCCATCCATTATTGTAGCGCCGGACAGCATAGTTGCCATCAGTGACTCATGCCCAGGAGCATCTACAAAGCTTACCTTCCTCAATGGTTTTGTCTCGCCCTTGCAATCAGGGCATTTCTTTTTTGTCGTGTAGGTATCGCATTTAGAACATTTCCTAAAAACAGCATCTGCATAACCAAGCCTTATTGTAATGCCTCGCCTTAATTCCTCAGAATGAGTATCTGCCCACTTCCCGCTAAGTCTTTCTAACAGTGTAGTTTTTCCATGGTCAACATGACCAATCATGCCGATGTTTAATTCCGGCTGATCTTTTTCAATGTTTTTATCTGGCATATTTTATTCTTTTTTGGCTTCTTCCTTCTTTTCTTCCTTAGGAGCTTCCTTTGGCTTCTCAGAAACCGCAGGTTTCTGAGGCTTAGAAGAGCTTTGCTCTTCTTTTGTTTCAGCAGGCTTTGCTTCAGCTTTTGGCTTTTCAGCAGGCTTCTCTGCTGGCTTAGCATCTGCTTTCTCGCCTTCCTTTGCACCAAGCGCATCAGCAAGCTTCTTTGAGCCTTCCTTTAAAACCGAAAGATTAATCTGGGTTACATTCTCATTTATTTTATGGCCGCATACAGTCCTTCTCTTTCTCAGGCCAAACTGACCCCTTCTTTTCTTTCCTTTTCTCAAGGGCCTCATCTTGCCGCAAAAGCCAACACCGCCATAGAGAACAACTCTTTTCCTGATTCCAAGGATGCCGCTCCTCATAGGAAAACCGCAGTAATCTGAGCCACCAGTTATCTTAAACTCGTAGCCAGCCAGACCAAAGCCATCTCCCTTTATTGGCTCGCCAATGTTCAATCCAATAAATGGGCTTGCCTCTGCATCCTTAACTTCCTTCTGGTAGCATTTGCCTGTTTTTGGGTCAGCTATTGTTAATTTGAAATCTGCCATAGTAAAAACCTCCTCTTAGTTTTAGTCTGAGAATAAATGGTTATTTAAAAAGTCTTTGGTTAATTTACTGCCCTAAACAGCTATCAACTTCTTTCTCAAAAAACGGATACTTTTTGCAGATTTCAGGCCTTGAATCATAGATTTTGCATAAACTATCATTAGTCAAAAAAACACATCTTCCATTAATCTTTTTCAAAACCCTCTTTCCCTTATACTCGCCAACCTGCTCAGTCTCAGAGAAAGAGTCCAGCTGATAACCATGTTTTTCAATATTCTTTATATCAGAATCATTAAGAATAATATACAGCTTTTTACAGCACTCACCGCATCTCTCGCAATTGAATGTCTTAGGATTTAACATAAGAATAAAAAGTAAAAGAAAAATAAAATTATTTGTTTGCGCCTTTCTTAAGATACTCCAAAAGCTCAGTCGGAACAGGCAGGATTATTGTGCTGTTCTTCTCAGCTGAGATATCAGTCATTGTCTGGAATAATCTAAGCTGCAAAGCTTCAGGCTGACCTGAAATCATCTTTCCTGCTTCTGCAAGCTTTTTAGCAGCTTGTGATTCACCTAGAGCTAAGGTAATCCTTGCTCTTCTGTCTCTTTCTGCCTCAGCCTGGTGTGCCATTGCACGCTTCATTGCATCCGGTAATTCAATATCCTTTATCTCGATTTTGTCAACCTTTACACCCCAGGGGTCTGTTGCTTTATCAACAATCTCCTGGATTTTACTGGAAATCTCTTCTCTCTTCTGCAGGATTTCATCTAATTCAAACTCGCCAACAATATTCCTCATTGTTGTTTGTGCAAGCTGTGAAACTGCATAATTGAAGTGCTCAACCTCGATAATTGCTTTTTTAGAATCCATTATCTTATAATATAGAACTGCATTAACTTTCAAAGAAACATTATCCTTTGAAACGCATTCCTGGCTTGGAACATCAACAGCCTTTATACGAATATCAACTCGTTCAAATGTTTGTATGAGTGGTATAACTATTCTTAATCCAGGCTCCATAATACAAGAGAACCTACCTAGAGTAAACTTAACACCTCGCTCATACTGCTTGACTACCTTTAAGCTAGCTAATAAAATAACTACAACCCAAAAACCTATAAAACCAGTTGTTCCTAAACCAAACATGTTCAACCACCTCAGAATTTTTGATTATCTACTTATTAATAAAGCTTATCCTTTCAAATATTTCTCGATTCTTTTTAATCCTTCCTCAATATCAGCCTTATCAAGAGCATAACTCAGCCTTATCCTTTCAGAATCACCAAACCATTCACCAAGATAAGTAATCACCTTATGCTTCTTATACAATTCCCAGACTGTTTTCTTTGGGTCCTTAACCTTAGGGAAAACATAGAATGCCCCTTCTGGTTTCCACAACTCTAAACCTAAATCACAAAGTCCTTTATAGATTAAATCGCGCCTTTCCTGCCAAATCTTATGCTGCTTCTCAGTATAAGACTTTGGAGCCTTCAAAGCCTGGTAAGCCATATCCTGCGCAAGCACATTTGTGTTCATTGAAGTGTGCGTCTTTAATTCAATAACTTTATTAACAATTTCCTTGTCATTAGAATAAAGATAACCAACCCTTAAGCCGCACATTGCAAATGTCTTTGAAAAAGAATTAACAGTAATAACCTGCGGGCCACTAAGCATATAATTCTCCCGCTCATAAATCAAATCCTTGTAAACCTCATCTGATACTAATATGATTCCTAAATCCTTTGTTAATTTTTCAATCTCTTTCAATGTCTTAATATCCTGAATCCTGCCGGTTGGATTAGACGGAGAATTAATCAAAACAGCTTTGCAGTCTCTGACCTTCTTGTCAAAATCATCAATATCTATTTTGCCATTAACAGTTTCAGTAAAAACAGGCTCAAGACCAGCTGCTTTAACAAGCGGTGGATACGAGTAATAATAAGGGCTGTGCAAAAGTACTTTTCCAGAACCAAGGCTTCTAAATACCAAATCAATAGCCTCAGAAGCACCATTAGTTATAACAAAATTATGCTCGTCAGTTCCTTTGAAGTATTCCTGTTTAGAGAGCTCATGCCTTAGATTCTTATTCCCCTGGATTAAGCCGTACTTAAATGCTCTTGGCTGGGGTATAACCTTGCAGACTTCCTCAGGAGGAGGCAGGTCAGGCTGTCCAGAACCAAATGAGATTACTCCATCTCCATGCACACCAATAAACATCGCAGGACTCTTTAATTCCATATTATCACTTTAATTTTTCAATAAACAATGACTTTTCAATCTGAAAATTCCTTTCACAACCGAGTTAAAGGAATTTTCATCCGCTTACTTTACTTCATGACTGCGGATGATTTTTGCCTTAAGTAAGAAATAAAGCAAAAATCAGATTTATTTATTTTCGTTATTGATTTTTTTAAATTGACTTCATTGATATTGATTTTTGTTCTATTTTAAATCTTTTGCTTTAATTACCTTTATATATAGATAAATACCCCTCTTTAATATGAACTTCCAGAATCTAACACATATAGAAACACCAGACACATATCTGGATATAGCTTTCGGGAAAGCAAAGAAAACAGTAGAAAAGGTTAGAGAAAAAACCAAGATTAATGAGAAATCAAGGGACCCCAGATTAGAGAAATCAAAGAAAATAGAAACAGAAAGAATAAGCACAATAAGGAATATTCTTTATGACAGATTAACTGAAATTCTAACATCGTTCCCAAGCATCGATAGCTTGCCACCATTCTACAGGGAGCTTGTAAAATGCACTGTGGATTATGCTGCTTTAAAGAAATCATTAGGAGCAGTCAACTGGGCAGCAAAGAAAGTGAATGATTTCTTCAGGCTCTACCAAAGCAAGATAGCAAAGACAAATGTCTTGGAAAAGGTAAATGATTACAGGAGGGAGTTCTACGGCAGGATCTCTTCAGTAGTTAAGAGGATAAAAGAAGAGCTGGAATACCTCGAAGAATGCAGGAAGATAATGAAAGGTTATCCTGCAATAAAAACCTCAGTAAAAACAGCAGCAGTCATTGGCTTTCCAAATGTAGGAAAAACAACCTTGCTTTACAAACTAACTGGCTCAAAGCCAGAGATAAACAGCTATTCTTTCACAACAAAAAACATCAACATAAGCTACATAAAAACCAAGGATAAGAGGATACAGATTCTAGACACACCTGGAACACTGAATAGATTCAACAAGATGAACAATATAGAGAAACAGGCATACTTAGCAATAGATTACTGCGCAGACTTGATTGTCTACATCTTTGACCTGACAGAACCATTCCCATTAAAAGACCAGGAGTTATTATTAAAAAGCCTAAAGAAGCTTGAAAAAGAGATAATAATATATGCAAGCAAAGGCGATGTTCTAGAAAAAGAAAAAATAGCTGATTTCAAAAAGAAATACAAGATTATAACAAACCCAGATGAACTAAAAGAAAAACTTATTTCTTCCCTTTCTTAACATAAACAGTGCTTGTTGGGAATGCTATTTTTATGCCTGCCTTTCCAAGGGTTTTGTATATATCACATACAGCCTGCTCCCTTGTCAGAAATCTTTTTGTTATGTCGTCAACCCAGAACCTTGCACTAAACTGCAAAGCAAAATCACCCATCTCAAGGAAAAGCACTTGTGGTGCAGGGTCCTTCATTATATCCAATTTCCCAATGATACCCCTGACAACCTTCTTAACCTTATCAACATCAGAGCCGTACTCAACACCAAAATTAACTAGTACCCTTATCTTCCTGTCAGGCTGCACTAGGTTTTGTATTCTTGAATCAGCAATCTTTCCATTAGGCACAATTATGATTTCATTATCCCATGTCTGTATCTTCGTGCTTCTCAAACCGACCTTATATACAGTTCCCATCTCTCCTGATTCAAGCTTTACAATATCACCAACCCTATAGGCATTATCCATGATTAAAGAAACACCGCCAAAGATATTGCCTAAAGTGGTTTGCAATGCAAATGCTATTGCAATACCAGCTACCCCCAAACCAGCAAGCAAAGGACCAACCCTAATGCCCCAAAGGTCAAGCACAGCTGCTAAGAATAATAATACTATAACTATTCTTGAAAACCTATAGAAAAGTTTTATTACTGAAGTTCTCTGGGCCCAGCGCCTGCTGCTTGCTTCTATAATAGCATCAAATATCACTACAACCAAATAAGCTGTAACAACTATTATTAATGAAAGGACCAATCGGTCAGAAAATATGTTAATAGATTCAAGCAAACCAAGGGGTATTATTGACAACCTTACACCAAACAGTAAAAGCAAAAGAGCTAAGGGCTTGTTCGTGCGTTCAATAAGCACCTCATCAAGCTTTATCTTTGTCTTTCTTGCAAGCGTTAAGAATATCTTCTGTAATAGCTTCATCAACCCCCACGCCAATACGAAGAAACCAAACAAGATTGCTAAGGACTGGAGGTATGGAGGCATCCAGTATAAATAATGTTCAAGTACAGAAGAAATCACTCCTATTGTCTGGTTTATCTCACCAACATATTCACTTGCCATATGGGTAACGAGAACTAGATTATATTTAAACTTTATTATTTGTTTTCCTTTATCTCAATAAGGCATGAACAAGGTAGCTTCTTTGCTGCTCTCGTAAGTGCCTTCCTTGCAAGTTCCAGGCTGGCTTTGTTTACCCTAAGCTCAAATAAGACCTGGCCTTTCTTAACCCTTGCTGCGCTGCCCAAGGGCTTGCCAAAAGCCTTCTGCATACCAGTACTAAACCTGTCTGCACCAGCACCAGCTGCCAATGGATTCTCCCTTAGAACATGATGAGGATAAAGCTTAACCTTCATGAAATATCCCGCTGCACCAAGAACCTTTTCCAATACTCTATTTGAGGTTTGCCTTGCACTCTCTAATGCATTGTCCCTTATCTGGATGTCTCTGTTTGAACGCAAGCTGAGTGTATATTTATACTTCTTCTTATCATTCCCCATATTAAACCTTACTACCCTCAGGGCAGGGTTTGCTCTAATAAAAGACTTCTGTCTAAACTTAGATATCCTTGTGTATGGTCTTTCCAACTTGTGGTAAGAGCAACCTTTCCTTATTCTTGGCATAGTTTTTCAGGAATTATGAGTGGTTTTTAAAGGTTTCGAAAATCGCTTTTGCGATTTTTTAACCTTAGAAAAACTATATTTTTCGTAAGGTTTCGAAACCGCAAAGTGGTTTCGAACCTCAAAAATTTTTAATTTTTGATGCTTGTGTTTTTACCCATCCCTAGGTAATACAAGCTAAAATATAGAAAAATTTATAAATGAGTTGTTTCAGAGTAGAATATATATAATAAAAAAAGAATAATAAAAAAGAGGTGTAGCCATATGAGACTATCTAAGAGTAAAAGAGCTTCTCTGAGCTTAAGTATAAACGCTATAGTTATTCTTATTCTTGCGTTTTCTATGCTCGGTTTAGGTCTGGCTTTTGTAAGGGGAATGTTCCAGAAGATGGAAGACAGAGCATCTGGTGCATTGGGTGTAGAGCAGCTAATCAACCCGCCTACGCGTAACAATGTAATGATTACCCAGCCAGCAGATACAGTAATGAGGTCAAGAGAGCAGAAATCAGTTCTGATTGGATTTTTGAATACATTCGGTGCGGATGCTAGCTGTACTTTGTCTGTTGCTGGTTGCACAATTTCTCCAAACCTAGCTTTTAGCGGAACTGCAAGAGGTGTAGTCTCAGACGAAATCTCTATCTGGAAGATAATTGTGCCTTCCGAACTAACAGCAGGGACCTACCTTTGCACTGCAACGATTGACTGCGGCCTTACATATGGAACAACTTCGCGTGATTTCTCTGTAAAGATATCTTCATGAGGTGTAAAAAAATGGCTCGAATGAAAAAACGATTAACAGCACAACAGGAATTTGACATAATGAAGCTTGTGCTTGACAAGTTCTTACTGCTTGGCTTCATTATAATGGCATATGGACTTTATCAGATGTTCCAGACAGGAATCCTAAGGGGATTGACATGGATAATCTCAGGGGCAATTGTTCTTGTATTGTTCATGGTACTTATTGTAAGGGAATACGAGATAATTAAATAAAATATTTTTTTATTTTCTTTTTTAAGAACAAATCCTAATTAAAATGTATAAGAAAGGTATCGAACTATCAATAAATTTCATAGTTATCTTTATTCTAGCTATAACTGTATTTGGTTTTGGCCTCAGATTTGCATATATGCTGTTAGGCGGTGCTGAGGACCTAACCAAGATGGCTGAAGATGAGCTTGATGATAGAATAGAAGACATCATGTGCCCTGGTGATGAGCGGGTCTGTCTTGGGACCCGTACAAGAACACTAAGGAAAGGCAATCACGCTGTCTTTGGGGTTAGGGTGCTTAATGTTCTTAATGTTGAGGGTGAGGTAGACTTCACTGTTACAGCTGAGCTTGAGGGTGTGATTCTAAAGGGCGAATACACTATCACAGCTTATGGTGTTGGTGCTGGAGGAGACCCATTGGTTGTTCTCCCAGACACTCTTTTAACCACAGGCAGAACAGACTCTCTTGAAAATAATGAAGAGAAAAAGTTTGGCATACTAGTGGATGTTCCAAGAGGCGCAAGCGCTGGAAAGCATGTCATTACTGTTACAGTTACCTGTGCTCATGCAGCATGTACTGAAGACTACGGCAAAAACAAGATATATGTTGTAGTACCTTAAATAAGAACAAATATTTCTAATAATGCACTATATCTGAGAAGCTTTTCGCGTCAAGGCTTGCTCCGCCAACAAGGCCGCCGTCAATGTTGTCCTTTGCCATAAGCTCTTTTATGTTCTTTGGCTTAACAGAGCCGCCATATAAAATTCTTATCTTTTCAGAAACATCCCCAAACATATCTTTCAATAAACCTCTTATGAAAACATGAACCTCTTCAGCCTGTTCTGGAGTTGCTGTCTTTCCAGTCCCAATAGCCCAAACAGGCTCATAAGCAATTATTACCTCAGCCATATCTTTCTTTGACAGCCCAGCTAATCCATTCTCAACATGCTCCCTGATAATATTATTTGTCTGGTCTAATTCCCGCTCCTCAAGCCTTTCTCCTACACAAACAATTGGTGTCAAGCCATTCTTCAAAGCAATCTTTATTTTTTTATTCACCAATTCATTAGTTTCATTGAAATACGCTCTTCTCTCTGAATGGCCTATTATTACATGACTGCAAAGCTCTTTAAGCATTATAGGAGAAATCTCTCCAGTAAAAGCACCTTCCTCCTCAAAGTAAATGTTTTGAGCCCCAACCTTCACATTTGACGTGGACAGCTCTGCTTTAACAGAAGACAAAGCAGTAAATGAAGGGCAGACAATAATCTCCCTATCTTTAACATCAGCAACCAAGTCCCTTAATTCCTTAACTAAAGAAACAGCTTCTCCTATTGATTTGTTCATCTTCCAGTTGCCGGCTATTATTGGTATACGCATTTTTCTAATGATTATTTTTTATTGATTTTCTTCTTTTTTCTGATGTTTAAATATCTTTCTTTTTTGATTATTTTCCCCAATAACAATATCCTGATAAGAAATCCAATTAATACCAGAACAAAGCCGTGGAGCGCTGCATTGAAAAATATGCTCCTGGAGAAATCATAAAAAAAGCCAATCGGATACATGCCAATCAGGTTGCTGTCGCCTGAAAACAGCCATGTGCCTTCTTCAAAGAGCATCTTATGCAAAAATGCAAACGGCAAATCAAAGTTAAGCCTGACAAATACTAGCAAGATTAACCCAAAGATTAAGGTTACTGCTCCGCTGAAGATTAATATCAAAGGGATATATTCTGTTAATCTCTTAAAATCCGTAAAATAAAAAAGTATCAATAAGAATATAACAATACAAACAACCCATACAAGCAGAGATGATGCAGCCTGAACAGCATTCTTAACATCAAGTAAATGCCTCTTTTCTCCAAAATCGAAAAAGTCATCATCATGCAGGCTGTTCTTTCTTCCATCTTCAAAATAGGCCAGTAATCCTGAATTAGTCTTATCTACATCCTCTTTTCCAAACCTTTCATAAACACCATGTTTTTCAAATTCAGCCTCATAAAAATCCGTATCAGACAATATCAACCTGAAGTTAAGGAGATAAAGAATCAAAGGAATGCTAAGTATTAACAGAACAGCAATGATATTAACAATTATCTTCCTATTCATCTGGCAGATCTTCTCATCTTGGATATTAGCCTTTCAAGAGTATCTATCTTCCTCATAAGCTCTAGTTTTTCCTTGTCAACTGCAAGAATCTGGTTTGCAAACTTTGTCAGCTCAAAATCCTCTTTTTTCAGGCTTTTGCTTACATCTGATAATTTAGATATTGTTTTATTCAGCTCGTCTATCTTTGGCTTTATGGCATCGACCTTATCCTTAAGCTCAGCATAGCCACCATAATCCTCTTTTAATTTATCGATATTTACCTTAAGCTCTTTTCCAAGCTCTTCCTCGAACTTTTGAAGCAGCTTGTTCTGCAGCTGAGATTTCAATAATTTAAAATCATAGACCTCTTTCTTGAATGATTCCTTTGACTCATTTATTATACCCATATCATTTTCAAGATTTTTTAGAAATTGTTTTTGGGTGGAATTAGTGTCATTCAATGATTCTTTTAGTTTATTGATTTCTTCTTTAAATGATGATACTTCCCTCTTTAACTGGTCAAAATCCTTAGAAACTGCTTTAATATCCTCTTTTATATTCACAAGCTCTTTTATCTTACCAAGCATAAAAAAAGAAATTAGAGAGTATTATATAAAGATTACTGGTCAATTATCTTCCTTGACTTCTTATCTTTGCTGTCCTTAATAACAATCTCTCTTTTTCGTATCCTTCTTAGGATTAGCTCATCAACCTGTAATTCCCTTAAAACAAGCTCTTTTCCAGCTACTTCTTCCTGCGCTTTTCTTATCTCCTTTTGAACCTCATCCGCAACCTCATTCTTAGGCAAAGGAATCAAAGCCCTTGAACTAGGTGCACCTCCGCCTTCAATGACCACAGAGCCTCTTGGAATATCTACATCTAAGCCTCTAGCAGCCTCAACCATTTCTTTTGAACCAGAATAATCAAGACCAACCCTGTCATACCTAAAGTCGCTAAAAACCTCCTGGGGTGTTGGGCTGTAAAATCTAGCAGTATAGGCAGGAAGGTCGCTATTCAAGAAATATTCAGCTACAACATTGCAGTCACCTGAAAATGCATAGTTTGAATTACAAGGGTGATAGCTTACATTGTAGCAGTTGTTGCATCCCATTTTATTTTAGCACAAAAACCTCTTTCTTATCCTTGGAAGCATCCCTTATTGCCTCATCTATTGATTTATGTGATTCAGTCTTCTTTTTAGCAGGATTAGCTAATCTATTGCTTGCAGCCATCTGCTCATGCCTTATTTCATCAGCTGCTTTCTTTGAAATACTGCCTCCAGATGAACCTCCTCTTTCCTTTGATTTCTCCTCCTCTTTCTTGATGTTGTCTATAAGTGTGTTTTCTTTCTTTTCTTCACCCTTTTTCTGCTCCTCTTCCTGGTTCTTGGTATAATCGCCACTAAGAGGATTGTCATCCTTCTTATCATACTGACTGTCTTTATAATGTTCAAAAGGAGAATCATCTCCCTCTTTATCAAAATAAGCCTCATTTGGTCCAGCATCCCCGTGCTGGTAGCTTGCATTCTGGCCTGGTCCGTGATTTGCTTGATATCCCATTTTACGATGCCTTATAACCTGCAAATTTGTTTTCTGATTTAAAACCTTTCTTTTTTAATTTAAGCATAAGTTCTATATTCCTAAATATAGTATAAACCTCTTCAAAACTATCATAATCATTAATGTTTCCAAGTTTATTTAATATTTGCTCTTTCATTTTGTTGGTTTTTTAAGTATATCTATAGTCAGCTTTACAATAGTCTGCGGCCTTAGCTCATCCTCCAAAAGCCTAGGTATAACTATAATAGATTGAGAACCGTGTTTTGCAATTTTTTTGGTTAAAGTGAATGTTTTCATATTATTGTATTCCTTCTAAATAAGCTTTAGTTTTAGTTACATCTCTAACCAAGACTGTGCCCAAAGACCTATACTTTTCATCATTCAGATAGTGACCAGATGCGGCTTTAAGAGCGATATTAGATTGCGCTTTCTCTGGGCTAGCTACATTCCTCCTACTCCCTTCACCACTAACTGCACCCACAAGTCTTGCAAGATTAGCAATCTCTCCAGGAAAAACACAAACAGATCTCACTAGATTAAAGTCATCTGGTGTAGGTGTATAGTTTGTAGGACTCTCAAAAGGAGACAATTTAGCGAGTCTCTCTTTAGCTACATATTCTGTATACGTTCTATGGCATTCTGAAAGTGAGGGAATTCCTGCCACTAATTCTGCTACCTTGTCCTTATCCCTTGCATATAAGGCATCTTCCAAGGTGTCCCTTTGCTCATCAGGGCACAAATCAATCATTGTCCTCATAGCAGCTATAGCTCCCATAGTTTCTTGCCCATCCTTCACAATACATGTTCCAGCTACACTAGGCTGAAAGCCTTGTGTAAACAAACTATATTCCTCATCAATGTCATAACCACTTTCTACAACATCACCAATTAATCTGCCTACAAGCTCACGCTGGGCTCTTGAGAAAAAATAAACTTGCCATACTAAATCATCTCCACCCTGTGAAAGTTTCTGTATATAGAATCTTAATTGAGTGCCTTTATAAATTCCTTTTTCCACATCTGTTTTCACTGAAACAACAAATTCTGGTTTTCCGTACATTTTCATTTATACATATTCTATACATACATAAGTGGAACTAGTATATAAATCTTTCTATTTTTGACTACTATGGAGTAGTTAAATGTAATTATATAAACCTTAAAATACCGAAACATTTATATATAAGTTATTACAAGGAAGTAATACTAGGACCTCACTGGTTCTAAGGGGGTATTTAAAAAGGGGAGAAGATAGGTTAGATAGTGTAATGAAAAAATGATACTGACCAATAAAAAGCTATTCGAAGTAATAGAAGGGATTGTTGGAGAACCCGGCATTGTAATAGTTAAATATCTAAAGGACAGAAAGAATGTTTCTGAGTTCTTAGTTGCTGAAAAAACAAAACTTGACATGCAGACAACCAGGCATATACTTTACAAGCTTAATGATTTTAATGTAGCATCATACATAAGAAAGAAAGACAGGAAGAAAGGATGGTATATAAGCTACTGGACATTCAACAGGAAAAGGGTAAAAGACCTTATGGACAGGCTAAAGAGAGAAAAATTAGAGAAATTAAAGGATCAATTAAAACGGGAAGAGGAAAACAAAGGAAATTTCTTCATATGCACCAAGGCCTGCGCAAGGCTTGATTTTGACCAGGCTACTGAATCTCAGTTTAAATGCCCAGAATGCGGCTCCCTATTAAATCAGCAGGATAATGGTAAAACAATAGATAACATCAAAGAAAGGATAAAAGAGCTTGAAGCCTAATTCTACTACTCCATTAAAATAAAAAAATTTAAAAACCCGCACCCTAACTGATATCACTATGGAGACTGTTGAATCATTGGAATGGGTCAGAAAGAATAACCTATACGAGCTTGCAAGGAATGCCTCTTTCTCTTTAAAGAATATCTTCACCCCCTGCTTAGGTGTTCAGAATGAAAAGGTGTTGATAGTAGGCGATAAAGGTTTGAAGAGCAGAAGAGTAGCTGCAGCCTTATCAGCTGGTTACTACCTTGCAGCTGAATCCCTGAGACTAAACACAAAACTTGTCCTGCAGAACATTAAGAGCCGCGGGCAGCAAGCTGATGATGATGTCATAACTGCGCTGGAAAACCTGGAAGAGAACAGCGTAGTAATCGTCAATGGCTCAGACAAACTTGGTTCCCTGGAAGACCTGGGAAAAAGTTTTAGGAAACTGTGCATAAAAAAGAATTTCAGGTTCGTATCAGCAATGAGCCTTGGCTGCCTGCCTACAAATCAGGTAAGTTCTATTATATCTGCTATTGATATTAATTATAAGCCTCTGCAGACGCAGCAGGAAAAAATAAAACAAATACTGGATGTAGGTTCAGACCTGCATATAAAAACAAAGGCTGGAACAGACCTTCATTTTAATGTGAACGGCATGAAAGCAGTCTCTGCAGACGGCGCTTACGCCTCACCGGGTTATGGCGGCAACCTGCCTGCTGGAGAGGTGTACATACCCATAAATGGGAGAAGGGCTGAAGGAAGGATTGTGATTGATGGAAGCTCAAGAACCCATAAGTATACCACCTTGATTAAAAAACCAATCACCTTAGTCATAGAAGACGGAAGCATCGCGCATATCCACGGCGGAGAGGAGGCAGAAAAACTTGAGCGCACGCTCAGCTGGGCTGCAGCTAAGTCAAAGCATCCAAACATGGTAAGGAGGATTGGTGAATTCGGTATAGGCGTTAACCCAAAGGCAAGCATTATCGGCTCAACAGTGATAGACGAGAAAACCCTGGGAACTGCCCATATAGGCATTGGCTCAAACCATTGGTTTGGCGGCTCAATCTATTCTATAATACACCTGGACCAGGTATTTAAGGATCCTGTAATCAAGGTTGATGGAAAGAAATTAGAAATCTAGCTTTTCTTTTAAGGACCTAGGCTCTCTCATCCATTTAGGAAGCTCAATGTCTGGATATATATTCCCCCAATCCTTAAGATTGTTTTTATTATCTCTCATGATAATTTATATGAATGTATTTTATTTAAAGATTTATTAGGAACCAAGAGTGGGCACATGTATTTTACTATCGAAAAGTATAAAAACAACCAAATGTGGTTCTAGGATATGGCATTAAAACAGGTTATATTAGTCAGGCAGGACCTAAAGCTTCCAAAAGGAAAGCTTGCAGCCCAGGTTAGCCATGCTTCTGTTGGTGCTTTATTGAAAAGCAGCAAAGCGCTTATTGCTGACTGGAAAGATGCTGGGATGAAGAAGATTGTTCTAAAGGTAAAAGATGTAGATGAGTTGTTCAAATACAAGCAGGAAGCAGATGATGCCGGCCTTGTAACAGCAGTTGTAGAAGACGCTGGGAAAACAGTTGTAGAGCCAGGAACAGTAACCTGCTTAGGGATAGGCCCAGATGAAGAGAAAGAGATTGACAAAGTTACCGGAAAACTGAAGATGGTTTGATTCTTTTGAAAAGTTTTTTAAAGTGATTATTAATTCTTAGAAGGTATGGGCTCATAGCTCAGCCTGGTTAGAGCGATCGCCTCTTACCCATAAGGAAGAAAGCGATAGGTCGAGGGTTCGAACGCCGTTAATTGCACAGCAATACGGCACGAAAGTCCCTTTGAGCCCATTTTTTTCTTATATTTCACTTGTCGTATCCCTTGCTACAACATCAACATTTATATAGTATAATCCATTACAATACACTATGAAAAAAAAGAAGCAAAATCTCAACATCTTGGGAAAAATAAAGAGGTTTGCTATTTGGAGTGTTGGTATCTTCTTTGGCTTAATTATTTTGTTGGTTATCATTGGTTTTCTTCTTCCAGAGCCTTCTGATGGATATACAATAACATTCTTTGCAGAAGACACAAAAGAGGCCCTTAATGGAGATGTATATCTGGGAAGCAAATACCTCGGAAAAACCTCAAACGGAACACTTGAAGCTGATGTAAATGAGCTGTCAGAAGGGATAATAACCCTGAAATGGGAATACAAAGGCAGAGGCTATGAAACTCAATTTCAGCTTGAAGAAGATGATTTAAAGCGGGAAGGGAAAGGATTCTACATTAAAAAAGATTATATGAGCAACATCAAATTCGATGCTTCTAAACTAGATTACAGTGAGATTGAGTCAAAGGTTGTTGGTTACATTAACACAAGAAGAAAGAACCAGGGCCTTAGTGAATTAAAGTCATCAAGCAGGATTGCAGACAGCGCAAGAGAGTATGCAGAAAAAGTAGGAAGCCCTGGCTTTAAGCCTTCTGATAAGAAATCAGCTTTAGAAACACTAAGCAAAGAGAATATATTCACATTCTACACAGATGGAGTAATCTATGGAGAAGAACTAAGCACAACAAAAGATGAGGACTATATTGCAGAACAAATTGTAATCTCCTGGTTTAAGGACCCTTGGGCAAAAGAAAAGCTGCTTGAGCAATACTCTGATATTGGAATAGGCGTCTATCTAAAGGACAAATTGGTTGTGGCAGTTGGCTTCCTTTCTGTAAGTGAGTTTAGTGCAGAAGGAGAAATGGAACCCAAGCAATGTAGTGGAGTAGCAAAAATATACAATGAGAACCTGCCTTTTGACAAAGACATTAAAGTAAGGTTTGAGCTAGAATCAACCAAAGGTATCAGCGCTTATTTTGTAACATATGATGATGCACAGCAAGACTGTATAAAAAGAAAGAGTATAGACTCCATAAAAGAATACAGGTCTATGAAGGAAATCAATGAAGAATTTGTAATTCCCCCCGGCACTGGATTAATGCTAAAGACTTCTGACTATGGTACAGAGTACAGCTACAGCATCAGGTACATTTCTTGGGGGTAAACCCCCTGTTAGGCTATTTAAGCAAACCTTTAAATATAATAACTACACTTAAGTGCTAACGTGGGGGCATTATGAGGTTTAAAGAACTTACATTTATAGTAGTGTATCTGATTCTATTAAGCAGTTTTGCAAGTGCCCAGAGGTATACCAGCGGAGACGGGAATTTTGTTATTGAGGCTGTGTATGCAATTGTTAACGGTGAAAGAGACAAGCTTGAGGAAAACGAAGAGATTATTGTGCGCCCTGGCTCACTGCTTCAAATAAAAGGCACATTCAAGAATGAGTTCACTGAAGAGGAAGATATTGATATTGATGTTGCATTAGAAGGAGAAATCAGGGATATTAATGACGGCAGGAGCCTCCGAACTGATGATGATGTTGAGGTAAAGCCGGAAGAAAGCGGCACCATAATCCTGGAATTTGAGATTCCGTTTGCAACATATGATAATGATTTCAAAGTTGAATTAGAGGTAGATGCTGAATCAGAGGACAACGATAATTATGAATTTATATTTGACCACAGGATAGAAATACGCAAACCAGAGCATGAATTAGCAATAAACAATCTTAAACTAAGCAAGAGCAGTATTGTATGCGATCCAAGTGTCACTCTTTCATTTGACATCATAAACACAGGAGGCGCCAATGAAAAGGATGTGAGGTATTTAATAGAGAACAGCGCAATAGGGGTTCACATTGAAAAAAGTGATTTGAATATGGATGAAGGCGATATCACCCCAATAACAGAAACAATAAACACATACAATATGCCAAATGGTGAATATTACCTCTATATCCTTGCATACTGCAACGACGACAAAACAAGTGTCAGAAGAACACTCACAATAAAAAAGGAGGGATGCAGCACACAATCCACTGGAACACAAACCTTCACGCAGCAACAGCCGCCAACACAAACCCAGCCAGGCACATATGTAACAACACAGCCAACGCAGCCAACGCAGCCTGTAAATTACATTACCCCAACAAGTGGAGGAAGGGTTACAACTGAAAGAAGTTCATTCAGCGGGTCATCAATACTTACCCTCTTAATAGGCTCAACCATTGGAGTAGGCCTATTGATATACCTAATCGCAAGATTACTTGTAAATAGATAGCTACTTTGATTTCTTCTTTTTCTCTTTGCCTACCAGATTATATAATGAATCATATGCCTTTATAGAATCCTTCTTGCTCAGTATAAGCGTGAGTTCTGTCAGTGTTGAAACTATCTCATATATGTTGATATTCTCCCATGCAAGCTTCCTGACAACATTAAATACTATTCCAGGTGTGTGCAAAAAGTCACCCTTGAACCCAATGGTGAGGGCAGCTAGATTAGATTCCTTCCCCAATATCTTCTCTCCCTTAAGGAATTTGGTTAGTTTATCCTTATACCGCTCATTGATGATTATTGAAATCTCATAGTTGCCCAAAATAACATTTAAGGTATCGCCGCGCTCAAAATTAACCAGGCTGTATAGCTGCCTTAACTTTGCAAGCAGGCTTGGGCTTTTTACAACACAGAAATCACAGAGATTAGTCTTCATAGTAATCTCAGAGCTGTAATCAAAAGGAGCTGTCTTTATGTGTTTTTCCTCAATCTCATCCGAATAGCGGCGTAAAGCCATAACAATAGCAGAATGCTTTACCTCTTTGCCAAGCTCTTCTTCTATCTTTGACTTTATCTGCTCAGCAAGGTTGCCGTAGCTTATCAGCTTCTGGCTTAGAGCTTCTTCTAGGAAAGGCTTGTCATTAATTATCTTCTTTACCAAGTGGCTTACAGTTACCATCCTATTATCTCACAATTCGTTACTTAAAGGTTCGCTAAAATAAATATGGATAGACGAAGCTTTAAGTTCAAAAAGTTTGCCTATTTTATTGATTGCGAACTTTTTGTTACTATTATAACATCAGGTTTATATCTATATTTAAAGTTTTCCCTTTTCTAGCTAGCTAAAAGAGTATTTTCGAACACATAAAATTATATAAATCAACATTAAATATCAGTGACCGGGGTGGTCAAGATAAACATTGCAATAATCGGATACGGCAAAATGGGGCATATGGTTGAAAAGCTCGCTATAGAGAAAGGAATAACAATCAAGTCAATAATAGACCCGATAGCAGATGGAGCTACACATAAGGAGATTAATGGGGAATCATTGAATGATGTAGATGTCTGCATAGAGTTTTCCCTCCCAGAGGTTGCTGTTGCGAATGCCAAAAGAATCGCAGAGCTTGGAAAGAATCACGTTATGGCCACAACCGGCTGGCTGGATAAGCTCGATGAAGCAAAGAGGGTAATCGAAAAATCAGAGACCGGCTTTGTCTATGCATCAAACTTTTCAATAGGGGTCAATGTATTTTATAGGATTGCCAGGGTTGCTGCCAAAATAATCAATAATATTGAAGATTACGACATATTCGGCTACGAACTGCACCATAACAGAAAGAAAGACAGCCCGTCAGGGACAGCAAAATCAATCGGCAAGATTTTGGTTGATAATATTGACAGGAAGAATAAACTGGTATTTGACAAGCTTGCACGTAAAATAGAACCAGATGAGCTTCATTTCGCCAGTGTCCGCGGCGGTGATATCCCAGGCACGCATGTTGTTGGCTTTGACAGCACAGCCGACACAATTGAGCTTAAGCATACTGCCCGCAGCAGAAATGGCTTTGCTTTAGGAGCATTAATGGCTGCTGAATGGATTAACGACAAAAAAGGATTTTTTGAGATAAACGATATGATGGTTGATGTTATAAAATAATCGGAGGTTAACAAAATGTTCAAAGGAGTTTTTACTGCTATTGTAACGCCATTCAAGGGGGATGGCTCTGTTGATTGGGATGCTTTAAAGAAACTTGTAGAGTTTCAAATAGAGAATAAGGTAGCTGGCATAGTGCCAATGGGTACAACTGGTGAGAGCCCAACCCTAAGTCATGAAGAGCATGATGAGGTAATTGGAAAAGTCATTGAATGGGTCAACAAAAGATGTACAGTTATAGCTGGAACAGGCTCAAATGCAACTGCTGAAGCAATAAGGCTGACAAAACACGCTGCTGAAGCTGGTGCAGATGCCTGCTTGGTTGTTAACCCTTACTATAACAAGCCTACTCAGGAAGGGTTGTACAGGCACTTTAAGGCTGTCGCAGATGCAGTAAGTATTCCAATTGTTGTGTACAATATCAAAGGGAGGACAGGGATTAATGTAGAAACCCCTACATTAATGAGATTGGTAAAGGACTGCAGCAATATAAATGCTGTAAAAGAAGCCTCTGGAAACCTTGACCAGATGAAGGATGTCATTGCGCAAAGGCCTGATGGATTTAGTGTTTTATCTGGTGATGATGGCATTACTCTTGACTTAATCAAAGCTGGGGGTAATGGTGTTGTTTCAGTTGCATCAAATTTTATCCCAGACAAGATGGTTGCATTTGTTGATGCTGCACTTAATGGAAACATGGATGAAGCTGAAAAACTTAACAATGAACTGGCTGCATTTTTTGAAGGTGAGTTCATAGAAACAAATCCAATCCCAATCAAATTAGCCCTCGCATGGAAAGGAATGTGCGAAGAAGTCTATCGTCTTCCAATGTGCGAGATGTCTGCAGCTAATAAAGAGAAATGGAAGAAGATTCTTCAAGACATGAAGCTTCTTTAAGTTAATTTTATATACTATTATGATAAAATGGTAAATAAAGGAATGCGGTTTAAATGTACGAAATAAAAGAACCCTTGGAAAACAGAAAAGGAATACTCTACATTGAAGGAGCTAATGCTCTAGAGTTAGCCAAGGAATTCGATACCCCTTTGTATGTCTATTCTGAAAAGCGAATAAGAGATAATGTAAAGAGGGTAAAGGCTGCTTTCAATAGATACTATCCTAACTTTAAGATGTACTATGCTGTTAAAGCCAATAATAATCTTGCTATACTTAAAATCATAAAGCAGGAGGCAGACGGCTTTGATGCTGCAGCTCCTGAAGAAATCCACCTGGCTTTGGAAGCAGGTGCTAAGCCTGATGAGATTTTATACTCAGGGGTATATCATAGGAATGAAGAACTGGCATACGCCCTAAAAGCAGGGGTTAAGATTAATCTGGAAGGAATCTCCCAGGTAAAAAGACTATTGAAATTTGGTGTGCCTGAATTCATAAGCTTCAGGATAAACCCAGGCATCTCAGGAGGCTCTATAAAAGGTCTTGTGTTTGCTGGCGAAGATGCTAAATTTGGGATAATAGAAAATAATGCCCTGGAAGCCTATAGGATTGCAAAAGAAGCTGGCGTTAAAAGATTTGGAATGCATATGATGACTGGAAGCTGTGTTACTGATCCAAACTACTTTGAGGAGGCCTCTTCAAAGCTCCTGGATATTGCAGGAAACATAAGAAAAGAGCTTGGGATAGAGTTTGAAATCATTGATATAGGCGGCGGCCTGGGCGTCAGTTATGAGCCTGGTGAGCATGACCTTGATGTAGAAGCAGCAGCAAAAAAAGTGGCAGAGGTCTTTGGAAAAAAGGTAAAAGAGCTTGACTTAGGCAATCCAACCCTGATGATGGAGCCAGGAAGATTTATTGTCTGCGATTCATCAGTGCTTTTAACAAGAGTCCATTCAATCAAAGAAGCATATAAGCATTTTATTGGAGTAGATGCAGGAATGAATACCCTGTTAAGGCCAATGCTGTATGATGCATATCATCAGATTGTTGTTGCAAATAAACTAAATGAAAAGCCAACTGAAAAGGTGAATATTGTAGGGCCTGTTTGCGAGAACACAGACCAGCTTGCAAAAGACAGGCTTATGCCAGCTATTGAAGAAGGCGACCTGCTTGCTGTCTTAAATGCAGGTGCATATGGATTTTCAATGTCTTCACACTACAACACACGTCCAAGAGCAGCTGAGGTTTTGGTTAATGATGGAAAAGCTGAAGTAATAAGGGAAAGGGAAACTATTTATGATATCTATAAGAATGTAATTGTACCTAAGAGGTTGAAATGAAAATAGAAGCATCTAACAGGATAAGTTCAATCGGAAGCTACGCATTTGCTGATGTAGATAATGAAGTAGCCAAGCTGAAAAAGCTAGGTATAAGTCCAATAGACTTTGGTGTTGGTGACCCAAAAAGCCCTACACCTGAGTTAGTTAGAGCAGCATGCAAGAAGGCACTTGATGAGCGCAAAAGCTCTGGTTATCCTAGTTATATCGGTACTCAGGAGTATAGAGAAACTATTGCAAACTGGACAAAGAAAAGATTTGGAGTAAAGCTTAATCCTGATACTGAGGTTTCCTCCAGTATTGGTGCAAAAGAATCTGTATTTAACTTCCATGAAGGGTTTGTTAATCCGGGTGATATAGTCTTAATGCCAAATCCAGGATATCCTCCATATGAGAGAGGCACCTTGTTTGCAGAAGGAAAGCCCTATTTCCTCAATCTCACAGAAGAGAACAATTTCCTTCCTGACTTGGGTAGTATCCCGAATGACATTGTAAAGAAATCAAAAGTACTCTGGATTAACTATCCTAATAACCCAACATCAGCCCTAGCAACAAAGGGATTCCTAAAAGAAGTAATTGATTTTGGCCATGATAATGATATAGTCATTGCTTCAGATGAATGCTATACAGAAATCTACTTTGATGAAAAGCCATTATCAATTCTAGAGCTGACCAAAGAAGGTGTTGTTGCAGTCCAAAGCCTTTCAAAAAGAAGCAGTATGACATGCTATAGGGTTGGCTGGCTAGCTGGTGACGAGAACATAATTAATGTTTTCAAGAAAGTAAAGACAAATATTGATAGCGGGACTGCTACATTTATACAGGATGCAGCTGCTGCAGCTTTAAAGGATGAGTCTCATGTAGAGTCTGCAAGGGCTGAGTACAAGAAAAAACGCGATATAATGATAGAAGCACTAATGGCTGCAGGCTTGAAAGACTGCACACCAAGAGCTACCTTGTACATCTGGCAGAAAGCCCCTGATGGAACCAGCTGTGTTGACTTTGCAAAAAAATTACTGGACAAAGATGTTGCTGTAGTCACAACCCCAGGCGCATGGATATCAACAAAAGCCAATGGTGTAAACCCAGGAGAATGCTATGTAAGGTTTGCATTAGTTCCAACCCTGGAAGACTGCAGGAAAGCTGCTGAAAGGATTAAGAATCTTAAGTTTTGAGTAAAATATTTAAACAGACTTCTTATTTATTGTCCTATGGCAGATAATAAAGTAAAGCACTGGGCAGACTCAATTGCAGAAAGAGTTATACACCAAAGAGGAGACAAAAGCAAATATGTCTGTGCATCTGGCATTAGTCCTTCTGGAACAATTCATATAGGCAATTTTCGTGAGATTATAACAACTGATTTAGTTGTAAGGGCATTGAAGGACAAAGGCAAACAGGTTAGGTTTATCTATTCCTGGGATGATTTTGATAGAATGCGTAAAGTGCCTGCTGGTGTTCCTGCTGAGTTCAAGAAATATATCGGAATGCCTTATTCTGATATTCCTGACCCTTTTGGGTGCCATAAAAGCTATGCAGAGCATTTCGAGAAAGAGCTTGAGGACAGCATTGCCGGCCTAGGATTTGATGTTGAATTCATAAGACAGTCTGAGAAATACAAGAAGTGCGAATATAAGGATGGAATAAAGAAAGCAATGAATGAACGCAAAAAGGTTATGGAGATTCTCAACAAGTACAGAAAAGAGCATTTGTCAGAGAATTGGTATCCATTACATGTTTATTGTGAGAAATGCAAGCGTGATGATACTCAGGTTGTTTTTTACGATGGAAACTACAAGATTGAATATGTCTGCAAATGTGGGAATAAAGCAGAGGTTGATTTCAGCAAGAAAGGGATTGTTAAACTGCCTTGGCGTGTAGACTGGCCAATGAGATGGGCACACGAAAAGGTTGACTTTGAGCCTGGCGGAAAAGACCATTCTACTACTGGAAGCTCTCGCACAACAGGAGTTGAAATTGTTAATGCTGTGTTTAATGAAAAAGAACCTATCTACCAGATGTATGATTTTATTGGTGTAAAAGGTGTTGGCGGAAAGATGTCAGGCTCAACAGGAAATGCCTTTTCTCCAAAAGATGTACTCGAGATTTATGAGCCAGAGCTAGTTCGTTGGTTATTTGCTGGAACCCGTCCAAATGCCGAATTTTCAATATCATTTGATTTGGATGTCATAAAAAACTATGAAGACTTTGACAAGTGTGAGCGCATATACTTTAATGAGCATGAAGCTAATGAGAAAGAAAAAGCCAAGCAAAGTAGGATTTACGAGCTTTCTTGTCCTGCTGCAGTGCCAAGGAATATGCCTTACCAGCCTTCTTTCAGGCACCTGACAAATGTTGTGCAGATATACGAGAATGACATGAAAGAAGCAGCAAAGCACTACAAGGCAGAGCTGGCAAATAAAAACGATGAAAAGCGCTTTAATATCCGTGCTCAATGCGCAATAAACTGGCTTCGCGAGTATGCTCCAGCTGATATGAAGTTTAGGGTGCAGAAGACAGTTCCAAAGAATATCAAGATTGGTGCTAAGGAAAAGGAAGCATTAAAGCTGCTAGCTAAGGCATTGAAGGAAAAAGACTTTGAAGAAAAGGAATTGTTTAATGAATTCTACGAGGTTTGCAAGCAGACTGGAATCGAAAACAAGCAGTTCTTTAAAGCAGCTTACCTGGTTTTGATTGAGAAAGAGCGCGGGCCAAAGCTGGCTCCGTTTATCCTGACTATTGGCAAGGAACGTGTTGTGAAATTGTTTGATTCGCTTTGAGTTAAGTTGTAGCAGCAATAAAAAATGGTCAACCAACAACTGATTGATTATATTAAATCTGAAGAAGCACAGGGATATACTGTTAAACAATTATATGATTACTTGATAAAGCAAGGATATGATAGTAAAGAAGTCAATGAAGCTATCAATCTTGTCAACAAAAGACAAGCAAAAAGTGCAAAACCTGTAGTGATAATTCTCGTTGTTCTGATTATGATCATAGGGGCATCTTATTTTTTATTCTCTGGAAAGACAATTGGAGTAGTTCCGACTAACAACAATCAATTAGTTCTAAGCGAAGAACCTGCTGTAGAGCCAGAGCCTGAAGAACCAATAATACCCCTCCAAGAAGAAAAGAAAGAAGTGACCCTGGAGTATGAAGAAGTTGGATCAGAATATATGGATGCATTCTATCCAATTGAAGCAAATGGAGAGCTTATTTATGCTGCTAGAACAGATAACGAAAACAATTTCATAGTATACAGTGACGGGCATACGGGAGAGTCATATTATAAGATACTTCCTTTCTCATTAGTATCTATTGGCGGAAAGGCTGCATTCATTGCCCAGAAAGAGTTAAGCAGCAATACAGTAGTTGTTCTTGACGAACAGGTAATTGAAGCAGGATATGACAGGGTGTCTGATCTAGTAAATGTCAATGAAAAACCAGCATATAAGGCAGGAGTCGGTTGTGCAGGCAAGTTCATTTGTGATGAATACTTTATTGTCTATGATGGACAGGAGATTGGGAAGGAATATGATAGCGTATCTGACTTAACTGGAATAAACGGCAAATTAGCTTATACAGCAAAGAAAGACAACAAGACGTTTATTGTCTATGGTGGTAGGGAATTGGGCAAGGAATATGCGCATGCAAGCAATATACAAGATGTAAATGGCAAGATTGCTTATGTAGCAACCAACAAATTAGAGGGAGACTTTGATACAAGATGGTTCATAGTTTATGAAGGCCGAGAGTTAGGCAAGGAGTATGATAATCAAGGTCTTCATTTATTTGACAACTATATAATTGAAATTGATGATAAGGTTGCTTTTATGGTAATGAATAAAGAAAAAGGACGTTTGATAGTTTATGATGGACAGGAGATTGGGAAAGAGTTCGGTGGAGGGCAGCTTGGTGAAGGTCAGAGAAGAATCTCTTCTTTACATGAGGTCAATAATAAGATGGTCATTGTTTTTAGTGAAGGCCTACTCAGTAGATATATAGTTTATGACGGCCAGGAGATAGGGAAAGAATACACAGGCATCGGCTCTGCTATAACTGAAGTTGATGGAAAGCTGGTTTTTACTGCTAAGAAAGGCGCAAATCAGGTCATTGTTCTAGCTAGTGAGTTACCTTAGTTTTTTGTTCTAATAGTAACACAATGTTTTTAAATGAGGATTTAATCTCGAGGGAAAGGTGATAATAAATGATTGTAATGAAGTTCGGCGGAAGCTCTGTAGCAAATGCAGAAAAAATCAAAGATGTAGCTAATATTGTAAAGTCAAGGCTGGATAAAAAGCCTGTTGTAGTTGTCTCTGCAGTCAAAGGTATAACTGACAAATTAATTGAAACAGCTAATGCTGCAGTTGACGGAGAAAACACCTCAAACCTGCTCAAGGAAATCGGTGATAAGCATGACCAGATTATAGCAGACCTAAATCTTGATAAAGACATTGTTAAGAAAAATCTTGATGAATTCAGGCAGGTTATAGAGGATATTGAAGAGGCAAGCGAAGCCTCTACCCAGGCCATGGACCTTGTTCAGTCCTTTGGAGAGCGTATGTCTTCTAAGCTCGTTGCAGCACACCTGAATAGCATCGGTGTTAAAGCTCAGGCCTTTGATGCATGGGATATTGGCATGATAACAAACGCTAACTTTGGAAAGGCAGAGCCTTTAAATGATTCCTACAAAAAGATAGATGACCATGTCAAAAAGCTTGATCTAGTGCCGATAGTAACTGGATTTATCGGGAAAACACCAGAAGGTACTGTAGCTACCCTAGGCAGGGGAGGCTCTGATTATACAGCAGCAATAATAGGCGCAGCTGTAGGTTCCGAAGAGATACAGATATGGACTGATGTTAATGGTGTCATGACATCTGACCCCAGAGTTATAAAGGAAGCAAAAACAATACCTCAGATTAGCTTTGCAGAAGCCTCAGAGCTTGCTTACTTTGGTGCCAAGGTTCTGCATCCAAAAACAATCATACCTGCAATGAAGAAGGATATTCCTGTTAGGGTTCTCAATACATACGAGCCTACACATAAAGGAACTGTGATTGTGCGCAAATCTGAGAAATCCAAAGAAGTCATAAAGGCAATAGCCTGCAAGAAGAGCGTCCTGCTAGTTAGTATAGTCTCCACAAGGATGATTGGCGCGCATGGATTTTTGGCCAGAGTATTTGACATCTTTGAAGACTACGCAAAAAGCATTGACATGATAGCAACCTCAGAAGCAAGCATATCTCTAACTGTTGATAAGGAAGAAAGCATGGACCAGATTGCAGAGCAGCTAAAGGAGATTGCTGATGTCAAGGTAGAGAAAGGCAAAGCAATTGTCTGTGTTGTTGGAGAGGGCATGTATCATATTCCTGGAATAGCTGGAAAGATATTCACAACCCTAGGCAAAGCAAAGGTTAATGTTGAGATGATATCGCAGGGCGCTTCAGAAATCAATGTCAGCTTTATAGTAGATGATGATGAAGCAGACAAAGCAGTACAGGCTTTGCATAGTGAGTATTTTAAGTAGTTACCAAGGAAACTTAAAGCACTCTTTGCAGTTGTACAAGGAATAATCTGCTTTTCCGTTAATAACAAATGTTTTTACCTTATTTTCTTTTAATAGTTTTTTTGCAGTTCTTAATGTCTTTCCTGTTCTGGAAACATCATCAACCAATAATATTTTTTTGTTTTTGATTTTTATTGTTTTAATCAGTTTTGGATTCTTGTATTTTGGAGCATGAGTTTCATCCCTGTAATTGATATGGATTGTTTTGATTTTCAGTTTGAGGTGTTTAGCCAGGATTTTAGCTGGATTTAAGCCGCCCCGGTTTATAGCTATGATTAAGTCAAAGTTTGGGAAATCTATTTTTTTTACCTTATCCGTAATTTGTTTCTTAGTGAGCTTTTTCATTTTTGAAAAATATCAATTAAATCTGAAAATTCCTTTCACAACCTCTGTAAAGGAATTTTCATCTTAGTTTGGTTCTTTAGAAACACTGTAGACGATTTTTGCTTTATAGTAGACTTAAGGCAAAAATCATATTTATTTTTTGTTTCTAATGAAGTTTTTTATTGATTAAGACACAATAGCCCTAATCTTCTTCCAAGTAAACAAAGCAACAGAGCCCCACAGCAAATCGCTAACCAGCAAAGCAACAACAATGCTGTTCACAACCTTCATAGGCATCCCTGCTAAATAGATATCTGTTAGCCATAACCAAGGCATTTGTATAAGATAAGCTGTCAAAACAGCAGAAATCACGTGAAAATTAAATCTCTTAATGAGTAAGCCAACTGTTGCTCCAAGAATGACATTCCCCACAATAATGTAAGGGTTATGCAGAGCCATTGCTGTGTAAACAGAGCCAAAAGCTCCTGATACTGCCCCTCCAACAGGGCCGTATATTATAGCAGCTAAGAATATAAGGTATTGGAAGAAGTGTATCCTAACGCCCCACACAGTTGTGTGCAAGGCTCCAAGCACATTCGGGAACACAGCCAAAAAGCAAAGCAGGCTTGCTGTTCTCCAGTTAAACTTTATATCAAAGATATTTTCATATCTGTTTACAAACATTCTAATTGCCCCCCCAAACTTTAACTTATATTCTCTATTCTTATAACAACTGTCTTATCCTTAATAACATCAAGCCTGTTTATCTCTTTGATGGCTTTTTGCAGGTCTCTTTCTAAAGCTTCGTGAGTTGTCATTATTACAGGAACAACCTTCTTATCCACTTCCATCTGCCATACCCCTGCAATGCTTATCTTATTCTTCCCAAGAATCCCAGATATCTTTGCTAATACACCTGGCTTGTCAGCAGCAGAATATCTTAAGTAATATCTTGACCTTATCTCATCCATCTTCTTCAGCTTGGAATTGCTGAAATAGCTCATAGGGTTAACAACTATCTTGCTAAGTCTCTTTCCAATATCAACAGCATCCCCCAATACAACAGTAGCTGTTGGCAGCTGGCCAGCCCCCTTTCCGTACAACATTGCCTTGCCTATACTCTCTCCTGCAATATATACTGCGTTTAATTCGTTGCTAACAGAAGCAAGCTCATGCTTTATTGGAATCATTGTTGGATGTACCCTTAACTCAATCTTTCCATCATCCTTTTTTGCTATAGCCAAAAGCTTGATAGTATAGCCAAGCTCCTGGGCATACTTAAGGTCATTCTTGCTTACCTTAGTTATGCCATCTGTAAATATATCATCATTAATCCTTGAATTGAATGACAACGAAGACAGGATAACAAGCTTCTGCGCAGCATCCTTTCCTTCCACATCAAATGCTGGATTAGCTTCTGCAAAGCCTAATTGCTGTGCTTTTTTCAAAGCCTCCTCATAGCTCATCCCTTCATTCATTCTTGTTAAGATATAGTTGGTTGTTCCATTCACAATACCATAGATAGAGTTAATATTATCAGCAACATAGCTTTCCTTCAAAGCCTTAAGTATTGGGATGCAGCCTCCAACAGCTGCCTCAAAACAGAAATTAACCTTGTTCTTTTCAGCTGCCTTGAACAGCTCAGGGCCGTGCTTTGCAATAACAGCCTTATTGGCAGTTACAACATGCTTCCCCTTTTTCATTGCTTTTAGGATAAATGTCCTTGCTGGCTCATAGCCGCCTATCAGTTCTATCACAATATCAATCTCAGGATCATTAACAACATCATCTACCTTTTTTGTCAGCTTTGAACTTGGAATTCCCAGCTTTTTAGCTGCTTTATGGTTTAAGTCGCAAACCTTCTTCAGGTTCAGCTTTACCCCAGAGCGTTTCTCTATTGTTTTAGAATTCTTCTTCAGTATCTTAACTACCCCAGAGCCTATAGTCCCAATTCCAATCAATCCAATATTAACTACCATTTTAAGATTAAAGTTCAAATAGAAAGTATATAAAAGTTTCTGAAATTGCCTGGCAATTTCAGAACCTTGGAAATCTTTTCAATTTCCATAGGTTTCTAATGTTTTCTCTGCTGTTCCAGTTGTTTGTCCAAATCGCCAACAACCAGCCTAATCCTCTGGAAAGCGGGAAGGAACGGATACTTCCTGGCTAATTTTGCACTGCAGGTATAGCCTTTCCTAAAAACAGCCTGCAGCTCAGCCAGCTCCTTCTCAGTAAAGAACTGCCCTCCTATCTCTCCAACAACCTCTAAATGAGTCATCTGCTTTGGCCTGTGCTCTCTCTTGAAAAACATTCCTTCAAAAGATTCTGCGCCTGAATTTAATGCAATCTCTGCTGCTATAAGCTGTTCAAAATCTGTAAACTGGTACTGCCTGGGAGAACTATGAAATCCTACTACATTTGCAAGAGCATAAGTCTTATTGAATCCCAATTCATCTAGAACTTGGATGCCCTTTGGCCCATGATAAGCCAAGGATGATTTTTCTTCAGCACTGAAAACCTTGCCCGGCACTTCCAAAGGCATCTCAGGATCAAGCATTCCTATATTCTGCACTAGTGCATAAATAAATAATTCCCTTATATCAATCCTAAAGCCAATATCCTCGTTTGCATTCACAGCCTCTCCCAGAAGAGCTGTCCACTTGGCTGCATTAACAGAGTTTTTGTAGGTAGTTGGCCTCAAATCCTTGAGCATCCATAGCGCAGTTAATAATGCAGGGAAAGCAACATTATAGCTGCCATCAGCCTTTTTTCCGTATAATGTCCCCCTAAAAACATCAACCAGTTTTTCACTAAATCTATCATCAATAACACTCAGCCCATGCACTGCATTAGAATAGGTAGTCCCTGTTGATATGCTGGTTTCAAGGTCAGAAACAAGAAAAGGTGCGGCATTTGATGCTGAGTCAGAATACTTAATTATCCCTGGCCAATTATGCCTAAGAACCTGCTCAGTGCCAGTTCCTACGAATACCTTCTTCAGCCTGTTCCCATACAGAAAGACATCATCAATAGTATGGGTTCCTGCCCTTATCCTGCCTGCTGCTTCCAAAGCAGGCTGTCCAAGCTCATCTTCTATTCTTTTGGTAACTGCTTGGTATCTACTCAAAGCCTCAGCTTCTAATCTCTTTTTGGATACATATTCTGTTCCTGGCTTTCTGTGATATACCATCTTCAAGGTATAGAATTGTCAAAAGTTTATAAGATTTACTATCCAAAAGTTACTACCTGCAGCCCAAACAATAACAGAGATAATCTTCCTTATCTGGCTTAGAAGAATGAGTCTTGCACACCCATTTGCCGCATTTATCACAGAAGGCATCAGTTATCTTTCCGCATCTATGGCATCTGCCGCCCTTAACAGCAAACCGCTTGACATCGTTCATATAGTAGTATTTATGAACATCTCTCCTAGAATTCCTTGATGTCTTAACATAAGGTTCTTTTTTCTTTTTCATAAAAGAAAGAAGAAAATAAAAAAATTTAAGCTTTTCCTAGTATCCTGAAAACTTTAGTACCGCATGCTGGGCATGTGCCTTTTGCTGCTTTCATACCATTCTTCATAACTACTTCTGTAGGATCTTTCATCTCAACTTCTTTTTTGCACTTCATACATCTACCTTTTGGCATTTTTTGCACCTCTCCATATTGATAAATATTCCAAAAACTATCCTTTATATAAGAATTAATGCGTAGAGTTTATAAATGTTTTGCCAAAATTGGCTATTTTACTATGTCTAGGAGTCCCTTCACATCAGTGATTACATAGTCAGCTCCACTGCTTTTTACCTTTGGATTTCCATACTTTGCAAAGCAGGTCTTCATCCCAAGCTTCTTTGCTCCTGCTATATCCCTTTCTGGCCAGTCACCTACCATCAGGCATTCCCTTGGTTTTACCTTTAGTTTCTTTAAAGCAGCTTCAAATGGTAAAGAGCTTGGCTTGTGCTGTTTTGTATCTTCAAAAGCCACAACAACATCAAAATAATCCCCAATCTTCATAGAAGCAAGCCTTACCCAGGCTTTTAGCTTAGGCGCATCAGTGACTATAGCAAGCTTTATGCCTTTCTGCTTTAACCCCAACAGAACGTGATGCACATGGGGGTATGGCTCCAAAAAGCCAAACTTAACCTTTCTATAAGCAACAACACCATGAGCCAGAATCTTAGTATCCACCCTATTCATTGTTTTCTTAAGGAATTTCTGGAATATCTTTGGGTCTTCCAGGCCGTACTTATCATAAAGCTTGAACAACAGTTTTAATGCCTTCTTCTTGTTTGTTTTCAAGCCAGCATCTATCATTGATGAGATTGCTGCTTCACAGCACATATGCTTCATCTTCCAGAAATCTATTAACGTATTGTCCAAATCCAGAATAATTGCTTTTATCATAAACAGTTAATTCACTACTTTATTTAAATAGTTTGTTATTGGGTTTTTTATTTTTTAATTTTAAACTATTAAAAGAATAAATCTGAAAATTCCCTTCAGAACTGCTATAAAGGTTATAGTAAGCGAAATTATCATCATCAATTGTTTCGCTTACTAAATAGTAAACGCAATTTTTCATAAAATTGTTGCGTTTACTAAATTTTCATCTGCTTATGGTTCTTAAGAAACAGCATAAGATGATTTTTGCTTTAAAGAAGGGAATAAGGCAAAAATCAGATTTATTTTTAATTATTGATTTTTTAAATTGATTATTTTATTGATTTCAGCTTTGGTATTCCCTTATAAGCAATCAAAGCTGCAATTATGATTACAGCCCAGAATAAGCCCGGCTTTATCTGCTTCAAAACAAATAAGGTCAAATTCAGGATTACTACAAAAATCAAGAAAATAGATATTATCTTTATAACCAAATCCTTCTGCATCTACTTCTTCCTCTTCTTAGGAGCTTCCTTATGGCCTTTCTTAGCTATAGCTACAAGCAGGGCTGTTAATGGTGCAACCATATTAAAGAACAGAGCATCCATGACCTGCAGCAACAATGCCTTTACCAAACCAACATCCTCAAATATAAGCCTAGCTGCTAGGAAATTTTTTAGCTGGCTGAGAATCAGCCATATTGCAATCAGTATTGCTATAAGGATTGACTGGAATTTCAGAAACTTCCCTTTATGAGCAAGGTACAAACTAATTCCATAAATCACTACAGCTAGTATAAAAAAAACGCTTATTTCCATTTAAACAGAATTCTGTTTAATTATTATTTAAATGTTTTTGTTTTGCCAGAAAAAAATAGTGATTCCAACCATCAAGTGGTTAAGAACCACCCCCACTATCTAAAAAGTTGACATTATCGGTTTAAAAATGTTTTGGTTCTGACGGTGGAAAAACGTATACTAGTGTAAGAGAAATCCTCATTTTTGAGGTTTAGCTTGCATTTTTTCTTTGCAAAACTCAACCAACTGCCTGCCATAAACAGAACCTAATTTTAGTATATGCGCAAAGAATAATATGAAAATTAATGCAATTGATATTGGCAGAACATAAGCCTTTGAAAGAAAATCAAAAATTGGCTTTATTAATTTTGTTTCTTCAGCCACAAACAAAGCAACAGTTAACAATGAAGAAGCAAGGTAAAAACCAGCCATCTTTTCTTTCTTAAGATCAGTAGAAGCCCTTGTTGCTGTTAATGCTATAATGCAGATATTTATGAAGAACACCAATCCTGTGCTAAAGATTGTGTGAACTAAATATATAAAAAATAACCATAAGATTATCATAACAATTATGAATATCATTTATATAATCACTGACCTTTCAGTATAAAAATCTTTCTAAAAGAAAAAGGCCCATTTCACTCATAAAAAACCGAAAGCTTTATAAACAAAATACATACATAGTATGTATTTTGATTAAAAGGGGTTTTGGAGAACTTAAAAAGAGTGATGTTATTAAAAAAGCTTCTAATCATACTGCTCTCCTTCTGCCAAATACTGTTTTCTTTGATACTAATCTTGCAATTCTTGAAGCTGTTGTAGAGTATTTGAAAGAAGAAAAAGGACTCAACTACCGCCAGATTGGTTTAATTCTTAATCGCGATGAGCGCAATATCTGGACCATTTATTCAAGAGTAAGGAAGAAGCGCGAGATTACTAAGAGAATTTCTGCTCCAAAACCCCGGTTGAGTGTGCCTATCTCTGTCCTAAAGGACAGAAGCTTGAGTGGTTTTGAAGCCATTGTTGAATGGCTTAAGGACCATAAAAAGCTCAGCTTCCATGAGATAGGCATTCTACTCAACCGAGATGAACGTAACATCTGGACAGTCTACCATAGGGCCAAGTTTAAAAGAGGCAAGCATGGATAAACAACAGGAAAAAGGGCTGAAGAAGTACATAAGGAACAGTTTAGAAAGAGGTTATAGTATCAGCTCTATTAAGAAAGCCCTTATTGCTTATGGCCATGATGTAGAAACTACTGAAAGATTGATTAGGTCTTATGAGCTTGAAGAGATTACTAACCGCAGCTTGTACCTTGGAGCAATACTGCTGGTTCTGGTTTTTGTGTTTGTGTTTACAGAAACCTCAATTGTTGGCTTTGCATCACTGGGGCTTAGCCTGCCAAAACTGCTTGCACCAGCAGCACTCCTGCTTGTGATTGCAGTTCTTGCTGTAATGATTATAGCTTATGGCTATTATGCACCCAGGTCTACCAGCCATAAAGTATCTCAGTTCAATAAGCTCTTAGCTCAGGCAAGGTCAGCTGCTGGCTCACAAAAACTAGCAGTTGTATATCCAAAACTAAGAGATACCTATGTCAGTCTTGTTGCGCATATTGATTGGGAGATAGCTAAGGAATGGCGCAAGGAAGTTTTTGATATCCATAAAATTATTGAAAAGCCTGCTGCTAGAAAGAAGCCTGAAAAGGTTAAACCTATACAAAGCAATCAGCTAACAAAAAACATATCAATCTGGCTGTTTGTTTTGATGATTGCATTAGTGCTGACAAATGTCTTTATAACAGGGCCTACAATTGTAGGAAGGATTACTGCAGGTGAGGAAATAAACTACACAGAGCACATTGATTTCAAAGCAGCTAACTCTACTTCATACTTGTGGTATATGTCATATCCAGGTGAGCTAAGATCTCTTAGGCTGGATGGAAAGGTAAGCGGCAGTGCTAAAGTTTACCTTGAGTATGAAGGCTCTGAATACTTAATATTTGACAGTTCTGAGCTGATAGAAGAGCCTCCCGCGATTACTGGCTATGTTGTTTTGAATGAAACAACTGAAGAAATAATCAATGAAACAACAAATCAATCAATAGAAAACAATTCAATAATAAATGAAACAGTAAATCAAACATTAAACGAAACAACACCAATAAATGAAACAGAACAAATAAATGAAACATCTGTGAATGAAACCATTACAGAACCAGTAAATGAAACACTAGAAGAAATAAATATTAATTTAAAATATAATCCTGGCACAACCTTTGATGCTGATGATGATGGTATTGAAGACATAAGAAGAGCAATTGACTTTACTGTAAAAGATACAACATTTGGGTTTGATGCGGATTACTCTAAGCTCTGCACAAAATGGGAAATCTATTCTGAAGAGAACTCAGAGATAACTGTTGTTTGCCAAGGCAGTGCTGATTGCTGCGCTTTGGTTGGAGTTGCTCCATTCCAGGCTGGGTGGGATGCTCCTTTGGATTTAAGCTATGGAAGGTTTGGCGCTACTCTCAGCAATATTGTTACAGCGCAGGTAATCTATGCTGATTATGACTTAGAGGTTCCATACTCAGAGATTTACTATTCAGATACATTAAGCCTTGATGCTAAATTTATTGAATTCATTGACTTCTCAGATATCTGCATTGAAACCTGCGTATTAGCCGGCCTTAATGCAAGTTCCTATAGGCTAAGATTTGAATTAATAGGTGATTCAACAATCTATGTTGATGACCTTGATTACACAATAACAAGGCTGATGCCTCTTGTTGAGATAAACATAAGTGCGAATGTAAGCTATAAGAAGCTCAGGGATAACCCAGGCTATGATGTTTTCATTGATGAATTGTATGAGGATGGCAATGATTTAGTTGTTGTTTTCCACCATAATGCTGATGAAACATTAAAGATTGATGTTAAAGGAAAGGTTAAGTATGATATCCTCAAAAAAGAATCATCAGCAGATGAACGAGTTAGACTAACTATTCTTGATTGGGATAAGTCCTCATTCTGGCTTCTTATTGGCAAAAAAGAAGCTTTGGAGGTTTACGAGTTTGGCATTCCTAAAGAGATTATCTTCTCTGCGCATGTAAAAACATCAAAGCTCAAAAAGCTTGAGGATGCTGTGGTAGAGCTTATTGACAGCATACTTGATACCTCTTATTTAAAGCCTGAGCAGGATTACATAAAGATAAAAGAAGGAATCTATGATATAAACATCAGGCTCAAGAACCATCCTGTTAGGGGAATAGTCATCAAGGATGTAGAGCTTTATTCCAACACAACAGACCTGATTAACATAGATGACCTGAATGAAACAGGAGAGCTGTTTGAGCTATATGCAATAGATTCATCCAAGGTAAACTTTACAGATGCAGCTGTAAATGTAACTGCAAAAGGTGATAAACTTTACAGATGCGATGGCTGGGATGCTAATTCGCAGGAATGCTCTGGTGGTTGGGAAGAAGCCTTGAATATAACACCTGGCGAGGATTATGCATTCAGTTTGGACTCTGGCATAGTAGCTTACAGCGAAACATATGAAAGAGGTGTTCCTTTTGCTGCTGAATTTGACAGAGCTGAAGGAAGCACTGACTTTAGGATAATAAGCGACTTTGAGAATGTCACAAATCTAACTCTTGCAACTAGTGATGGAAAGATTGAGTTTGGTGAAGAGTATGGTGTGAATACAAGCAGAGAAGATTACAACACAAATGTAAAGCTTGGCTTTGGATTTGTTTCTGCAAATTCATCTGCTTTAGATAAAAGCTTTAATCATTCTGTTACAATAACCCTAGAGAATGTATGGTACTCAGGAATTCCTAAAATCTATTACGCAGATGGATTCTACAGCTCAAGGGAGGAGATTATTGCTAATGGCAAGGAATGTGATATATGCCATGACATAAGCTATGACCCTGTTAATGGCAGATTAACCTTTACTGCTGAGCACTTCTCAGGATTTGGTACTGAGATAGATATACTCAATATCATCAGCTATCCTGAGGTTGGCGACAACTGGACTGTTATGTTTAACACAACTGGAACAGCTAATCTGACAATAACACCAATTAATGGTGCAACCTGGACAGATATTGCTGGTTACAATGGAACAGATTACAACTACAATTTCATTGAGCTTAGGTGCGGTGATGCTCTAGTTAATTATACCTGGATTAACAGAAGCTCTGGAAACAGTTCTGTGTTTGTTGAAGATTATTCCTGCAATGAAACTGGCTATGAATCAAGCCTGAAACTAAAAGAAGGGCATGTTACTTTAGAGTTTAGGTTTGGCAGTGATGTTGGTTATGCATACAATGATGAAACTAATGCACCAACACATTCAATACCTTACATTGGCGCGCATAACCGGCTTGATTCAGGCTTAGTTGGCGAATGGCGCTTCGAATGGGGCAATTCTACCTGGACTTATGATGAAACCGGAAGGAATAATGGAACTGTTACTGGTGCAACACATACTGATGAAGGCAGGGTTGGTAAGGGTTATTGGTTTGATAGTAGCACTGAGAGGGTACAAACTAGCCTTACTTTCACTACACCATCTGCATTAACTTATAGTGCGTGGGTTAAAACAGAGAGCCCATCTGTCAAACAATGGATTATATGCCCAGATAACGGAGGTTATGATTGGACCTTACTTTTAGAGAATGGGAAAGCTGCTTTGATGACTGGAGCAAACTATTGGGACTCCTCATATAGCATAACAACAGATTGGACTCACCTTGTAGCTGTTTTTGATACCACAACTTCCAAAGCAAGCTTATATGTTAATGGTGAGTTTTTCGAAGATGCCTCTACATTTGGAGGTACAACTACGGGGTATGTAACTATCGGAAATTATCCATCCGCAGGGATACCAAATCATTTCAACGGCACAATAGACGAAGTAACCATCTGGAACCGTTCCTTATCAGCAACAGAAATTGAAAAACTATACGAATCAAGCAAAGGAGATTATGCTTACCTAGATAGTGATATTGGCTGCTCACTAAATAATTCAGCTGACGCAGATGGTGATTCAGTCAAGCCAATAATCAACTGGTACAAAGATGGTGAATCATTAACTATCTTGAATATGCCGTTTGAATGGAACAACTCAGCAGGCATAGGGTGGACAAGGGATTATTCTCCCCACAACAAGAGTGGAAGGGTAATAAATGCAACCTTTAACAGAACTGGCGGCTATGATGGCTGGGGTGCTTATGAGTTTGATGGTGGTGATGATTATATCACAATAAGCGAAGCCTTATTTTATGGCATGGATGAAACAACTGTTTCAGCATGGATAAATATTGATGATTTTGATATAGCCGACCCAATAATAGAGTCCAGAAGTGGTACTAATGATGCGGTCTTTTTTTCTGGTAATGGTGCGAATAATAGGCTCGAGTTCTATATTGGCAACGGTTCTACATATAAATATGGCTATTCATCAGGTAACTCACTAGGCACGGGGGCGTGGTACCATGTCGTTGGAACCTGGAAGAGTGGAGAAGCACCAAAAACCTGGATTAATGGAGAATTAGATGCTGCTGGCTCAACAGGCACTATATCAGGAACTATAGGTGCTAATGCAGATGTTAGGTTCGGGTTGGATTTTAATAACAGGTATTTCGACGGAACAATCGACGAAGTCCTTATCTTCAATAGAAGCTTAAACGCAAACCAAGTCAGAAAACTCTACCAGTCTGGCTTAAGCTCAATCTCTCACAACGAAACAGTATATAGTGAAGAATGGAAGTGTTCTATCACCCCAACTGACGGCTATACAGAAGGAACTGCATTAAACTCAAGCGAAACCAATACCATCAAGGACTCGTCTCTTTCAGTCTGGGATGATAATGACCCGCAAGGCGGTTCACAAGGCAAAAGATTAGGGGATGATGTAATGTTCTATGCCAATTACTCAAATGCATATACTGGTGAGGTTGGACTGCCTATAAGCAACGGAAGTTGCACTATTGACTTCAGTGATGGAAGTTATAATATGCCTGAAGGTTATCACTTGTTGTGGAGTTATAATCTAAGTGACCCAAGCATCTATGAATATGTTGCCAGGTCGGTTGCAGTGGACTCTAATGATGAGATTATCCTCGCAGGGGATTATCAATATGTGGCTGGTGTTGTCTATGATTGGCATGTGGAGAAACTTTACTCAAATGGTACAAAGCAGTGGGAGTTTGTATGGAATAATTCAGACCCAGAAGGTGCTGTTGGGGTTGCAGTGGATTCTAATGATGATATTATTGTTGCAGGATATGGAAATGACCTCATAAGTGGAAGTTCAAACTATGATTGGCATGTGAAAAAATTAAATAGTAGTGGTGACGAAATCTGGGAGTATAATTGGAGTGGCTCAGCTGCTGATGTGGCTTATTCAGTTGCAGTTGATTCCAATGATGATATTATTGTTGCAGGGGTTATGTCTATTTCAGGTTATGACTGGCATGTGGAGAAGTTGAATTCTAGTGGAAGTAAACTATGGGGGTATAACTGGACTAGCTCTGGCAGTGTAACTGATGATGCTCGTTCAGTTGCAGTTGATTCCAATGATGATATTATTGTTGCAGGACAGAAGAGTTTTTCTGATTGGCATGTGGAGAAGTTGAATTCTAGCGGCGGTAAGGTATGGGGGTATAATTGGAGCAGTCCAGGTTCTGCCGTTGACATTGCCTATGGTGTCGCAGTGGATTCTAATGATGATATTGTTGTTGTAGGAAGAGGAAGAACTACAGGTAACATATATTATTGGCATGTAGAAAAACTTGATTCTGATGGCAATAAGTTATGGGGGTATAATTGGAGTGACATAACTCAAGATCATGATTCAGCCCGTTCAGTTGCAATTGATTCTAATGATAATATTATTATTTCAGGAGAGGGCCAAGATATTACAGGTAGGATTTATTATGACCTGCATGTGGAGAAGCTTGATTCTGATGGCAATAAGTTAGGAGAGTATAATTGGACTGGCCCAACTGAAGAAAGTTATTTTGGTTATTCAGTTGCATTAGATTCCAAAGAAAAGGTCATAGTTGGTACTATGTCAAGCGATACGTATATCCTCAAACTCCAGCAACTTTACAAACATGAAAGAACCTTCTCAGAGTCAGGCACCCATTACTGGAATGTTAGCTGCGAGCATGACAGCTATGAAAGCCAAACTGCAAGCGATAACATCACACTAAACACAGACCCAACACATTCCACACCTTACATTGGAGCGCACAACAGGATTGATTCAGGCTTAGTTGGCGAATGGCGCTTTGAATATGGGAATTCTACTTGGACTTACGATGAGACTGAGGTTAATAATGGAACTGTAAGTGGCGCCAACCACACATATGAAGGCCGTGTTGGACAGGCTTATGAGTTTGATGGTGTTGATGATTATATTAAGATTGCCGATAGCAATCCCTTAGATATAAGCGATGAATTAACTATCGCTGCTTGGATTAAACCCAAGAACTATTCTTCTGGGGAGCAAATAATCGCAACAAAGGCAGGAGCTTATGGAATCGATGTTCTTTCTACTGGACAAATAAAGGGAATTGTCTGGCATAAAGATGTAATTGAGTCAACTGGCTCAATAACTCAAAATGATAAGTGGTATCATGTTGCATACACATTTGATTCTAGTGGCTATGGTAGAATATACGTAAATGGAACAAATACTTATGGTGAGGCAAAAACTTCTGGAATTCCTACAACAAGTATTGTCTTAGGGATAGGAGCATATGATGCTGACCTAGATGGTACGCCTGAAACATATTTCTGGAACGGCACAATTGATGAAGTCATAATCTGGAACCGTTCCTTATCAGCAACAGAAATTGAAAAACTATACGAATCAAGCAAAGGAGACTATGCTTACCTAGATAATGACATTGGCTGTTCATTAAATAATTCTGCTGATGCAGATGAAGATTCAGTCAAGCCAATAATCGACTGGTATGTTGATGATAAGTCGCTAACAATACTTAACATGCCGTTTGAGGGCTGGGGCAATGCAACGCATGATGCAGATGACTTTGCAATCGATTATTCTGGCTATGGTAATGATGGGTTTGTCAATGGTTCAACCTGGAACTCAACTGGTGGTTATGACGGCTTTGGTGCTTATGAGTTTGATGGAAATTCAACTTATATCAATATAAGTGATGACGATAGCTTAGATGTAAGCACAGAATTCACAATATCTGCTTGGATAAATCTAAGAAGTTTGGTAGGGGGCACAACAAGACAGAGGCAAGGAATAGTACAGAAATACTATGCTGGAGCAGCTAAAAGAGGATGGGAATTCACATTCGATGATACTCAATTCTGCGGAACAGATAGGCTTGAACTGACAATATCCAAATCAGGCACCCCTTTTAGCGGTGGGTTGATTTGCAGCAATCAAGCTTTACAAAAAGATACTTGGTATCACGCTGTAGCAAGATTCAAAGGAAATGAACACATGGAAATCTGGGTAAATGGAGAAAACCACACCCCCACTACATTTGCATTAGGTTCCTTGCCTTCGCATGCTAACATAACCGATTTGGATGTATTGATTGGCAGAGATTATGATACTAGTGGTTATTTCAACGGAACAATAGACGAAGTCCTTATCTTCAACAGAAGCCTATCTGCGGCTCAGATAGAAAAACTCTACCAAAGCGGTTTAAGTTCAATCTCCTACGAAGAAACAGTAACTAATGAGTTATGGAAATGTTCTATCACCCCAAATGACGGCTATACAGAAGGAACCACATTAAACTCAAGCGGGATTGATATCTTTGGCAAGGATTCAGGTCTTTCGCTCTGGGATGATACAGACCCAAAAGAAGGCTCGCAGACAAAGTACACAGGAGATTATCTCTTTTTCTACGCAAATTACACAAGCCAGTATACTGGAGAGGAAGATGAATTCATAAGCGGTGCAGACTGCAATATAACCTTTAGTGACGGAACCTATAGCATGGATGAGTGGAACAAATTCATATGGATGTATAACTGGACAGGGCCTGCAGGAGTAGCAGGAGTAGGCGTATGTAGGGCAATAGATGTTGATTCTTCTGATAACATGGTAATTGGAGGTTATGGATATAATCTTATTGGAAGCTCTAGTTATGACTGGCATGTGGAGAAGCTGAATTCCAGTGGAGATAAATTATGGGAGTATAACTGGACTGCGTCATCAGTAGACTATGTTTATGGAGTTGCTTTTGATTCTTCTGGTAATGTAATAGCTGCTGGTTCTGGCTGGCAACTTATGGGCTCTACCAGCACTGACTGGCATGTGGAGAAGCTGAATTCCAGTGGAAGTAAATTATGGGGGTATAACTGGACAGGGCCTGCAGGAGCTTCAGGAACAGACTATGTCTATTCAGTAGCTGTTGATTCTGATGATAATATAATTGTTGCTGGTACTGGGGTTAATCTTACAGGAGACGACAGCGCTGACTGGCATGTTGAGAAGCTGAATTCCTCTGGCAGTTTGTTGTGGGATTATAACTGGACAGGGCCAGGAGCAGGCGCTTTCGGGGGAGCAGACTATGCCTATTCAGTAGCTGTTGATTCTGATGATAATATAATTGTTGCTGGCTTTGGGGGTAATCTTTCAGAAGACAGTTACAGGGACTGGCATGTTGAGAAGCTGAATTCCAGCGGAAGTAAATTGTGGGAGTTTAACTGGACAGGGCCTGTATTTGGACCTCTTGCATGGGGAGCAGACTATGCCTATTCAGTAGCTGTTGATTCTGATGATAATATAATTGTTGCTGGTTATGGAACGAATCTTACAGGAGACAGCACCTCTGACTTGCATGTTAAGAAGCTGAATTCCAGCGGAAGCCAGGTTTGGGAGTATAACTGGACAGGGCCATCAACAGACGTACCTCAGGGAGTAGATGTTGATTCTTCTGGTGATATAATTGTTGCTGGTTATGGGTTAAATCTTACAGGAGACGACAGCGATGACTGGTATGTCCAGAAGCTGAATTCCAGCGGAAGCCTGGTTTGGGAGTATAACTGGACAAGCCCTGGTGATACTGGAACACAGGAGTATGCCTATGCAGTTGCTGTTGATTCTGATGATAATCCAATAGTTGTTGGTTTTGGAACAAATCTTAGTGGAAGCGACACATACTATGACTGGCAGGTTGAAAAACTCAACAAAAACCTCTACCAAACCTATGCCTATGAAAGAACCTTCTCAGACCCAGGCACTCAGGAATGGAATGTAACCTGCAGCCATGATGATTATGAAGCACAAACCTCAAGCGACGATGCTCAAATAGAAGTTGGTGATTGCGGTGCCACAATAACAGGAGATACAACACTTGGCAAGAATTTAAGCCAGACAGGCTCCGGCACCTGTATAACAATCGGTGCTGATGATATAACTTTGGATTGCGCTGGGCACAACATAACAGGGGACCAGTCAAGCACAAGCTATGGAATTGATAATAATGGTAAGGATAATGTTACTGTTAAGAATTGCAATGTAAATAACTTCACCCAGGGTATCTACTGGCGTGGCGGTGCAAATGACGGCTTATTGATTAATAATACAGCATACGACAACGTTGAAACCGGAATCTACCTCTTAAGCTCAAACAACAACAACCTTACTTCCAACACAGTAACTTTTAACACCCAAGATGGAATCCTTGTCCGGCAAGGCTCGAATCATAATATTCTCACAAATAATACAGCAAATAACAACAGCAGGTATGGAATCTACGTCTGGAGCAGCTCAAACACCACCCTTACTTCCAACACAGCAAACAACAACACTGATTATGGAATCTATATCTATTTCCAGGCAGACAACAACACTCTTACTTCCAACACAGCAAACGACAACAAGCGTGGAATCTATGTCTACCTAGGTTCAAATAACATCCTTACATCTAATAATGCAAACAACAATACCAACTATGGAATCCTCCTCAGCCAAGTTTCAAAATACAATTACCTTGCCTCCAATACAGCAAATGGAAACTATTATGGAATCTACGCCGGCGCCGAGTCTAATAACAACACCATTACCCTCAATAATGCAAGTAACAGCGGATATGCTGGAATCCTATTATCCAGCAGCCATAACAACACTGTTACTTTCAATAATGCGAACAAGAACAACCGGGATGGATTTAGCATCTATTCCAATTCGAACTATAATACCTTTACTTCTAATAATGCAAACAACAACACTCAGCAGGGATTCTATTTCTCCTCCAGCTCAAACAATGTCCTTACAAACAACACAGCAAGGAATAACACCCAAAATGGATTCTATCTCACCACCAACGCCAAAAATAATAACTTCACTTCAAATGCAGCAAATGACAACGCTGATTATGGAATCTACCTGCAATCTAACTGTAACTATAACACTATCACAAATAACACAGTAAACGGCAACGAGCGTGGATTCTACATCGTTTCAAGCTCAAACAACACCTTTACCCATAACACAGTAAACAACAACACCTGGTATGGGTTCTACTTCGCGACAAGCGCAGACAGTAACCTCATTTCAAATAACACAATAAATTACAACTATTATGGAATTTATGGAAATCCCATCAGATACAGCAATATCACCAATAATACAGTTATTGACAACACCAACTACGGAATCCGCATTAGTAGCACCAACGCAAGGTATAATCTAGTTTCAGGGAACACAGTAAATGACAACCAGTATGGAATCTATATTTACGGAAGCACAACCCAGAACAATACCATCACCAATAACACAGTAAATGACAACCAGTATGGAATCTACCTCTACCAGGCCCACAACAACACAGTTACTTCTAATGTAGTTAAAGGCAGCAGCCTGCGTGGATTCTGGATTCGTGAGGCAAAGTACAACACCTTTACCTCAAATACAGCAAACAACTCTCCCACTGGACGTGGAATGTACTTCTCCAACAATGCACACTACAACACTCTTACCTCCAATAATGCAAACAACAACCAGTATGGAATCTATCTAGATACTGCCTCAAACAACACCATTACCTCTAACACTGCAAACAATAACAGCCAGACGGGAATCTACCTCTCTAGCAATACACCTGGCAATCATATCATAAATAATTCAGCAAGTTACGGCGGCACTGGAATCTACATCTCTTCCAGTCCATCAAATGTCGTTGCCAATAACACTGCAAGAAACAACACTAATTATGGAATTGGCACAGGCACTAGCGCGCACTATACTAACTACACTGGCAATACCCTAATCTACAACAGGGAGGGAATCTACACTTACAGCTGGGGCAACATTTTCCACCTAAATAATGTCAGCTTTAACACAGAGGAAGGATTCTACCTGGGTGGTTATGACAACATCATCACAAATAACACATTTATATACAACACAGATTATGGAGTGCAACTCTACGGCGGTGGGCGCACCATTATTGCCAATAATACAATACAGTTCAGCAGCATTGGACTTGGGCTGTCGCAAGGAACTCAAAACAACAGTGTTTCCTACAACGAGATAACCAAAAACCTAGATGAGGGTATCACTTTAAGTAATTCAAACCGCAACAATATCACTAATAACAATATAAGCGAAAACGCTGCCAATGGCCGTGGAATCAACGGCTATGGTGACTTGAACCTTATCAAAGAGAATACCATTAACAGCCAGTACGATGGAATTTACCTCTATTCCACTTCAGACAATAATACCATCATTTTCAACGATATAAGCTATAATGGCCTGAATGGAATTACCATCACCTCTGGTTCATACGCCAACATTTCATCAAATACATTAATAAGCGACAGAAATGGAATAAATTCAGCCAGCAACTGCAATGGCTTTACAATTCACGGCAACAATATAACAGGCAATAGCCTCAATCATGGAATCTCCCTCTTTGGCAGCAAGGATAATACAGTTACCTCTAATTATGTAGAAGGCAAAAGCCATGGAATCGACTTTAACGCCGTCTTCAACAGTACCTTTAGATATAACACCATAAGCAACAACAGCTACGGAATCTACATTCAATATGGAGGGTATAACAACATCATCTCCAATAATGTAAGCAATAGCACTGAACGTGGGGCTCATGTCTTCCAAAGCATAAAAAGCAACTTCACATCAAATTCATTTAACAACAACACGAATTATGGAATGTACTTCTCATCCTCATCTGTAAACAACACTATTAACGACAATATAATAAGCTACAATGGCAACACAGGAATCTACGTCTGGGCTGGCTGCGAGTACAATATCTTTACAAACAATACATTTGAAAACAATGATGATTATGGAATCCGGTTTGTCGGCTCAGAGGACAGCACAGTCTATAATAACAAATTCGACACCAATGGAATCAATGCCTGGGAAAATGCAAACAATACCTGGAACGCAACCTACAACTGCTCAATAGGACCCAATATAGTTGGCGGCTCATGCATAGGAGGAAACTGGTGGTCTGATTACCTTGGAAGTGATACAGATGGTGATTTTGTAGGTGATACCCTGCTTCCATATAACGCCAGCGGAAACTTATTAATTGGGGATTGGCTGCCTTTAACCAGCGAAGTCCTGTCTATCTGGGATGATACTGATGCAGAAGCTGGCTCAAATGTTGTGTTCACTGGGGATGATGTCAAGTTCTATGCCAACTTCACAGACGCTGCAAACGATTCAATATCAGGAGCAAACTGCATAGCAAACTTTGCTGACTCAACTGGAAACTCGATGAGCTACAGCAGCGGAACATACGAATATACGCGCAGCTTCTCTTCAGGCGGAACATACAGCTGGAATGTTACCTGCTCCAAATCAGGGTATATAAACAAGACAAAAACTGACACAATAAACATCAGCTCCACACCAACACATTACAACCCCTACATCGGCGGGCATAATAAGTATGAGTCTGACAGATTATATGAGTTCAGATTTGAATGGGGCAACTCAACCTGGGTATATGCTGATTATATAGAGCCAGATGGTGATGTAGAAAACTACACAGTTTATGGTGCAACCCATACTGATGGAGGTCGTGTAGGCAAGGCATATGAGTTTGATGGTGTTGATGACTATATGAGCACTAACCAGGATCCAGACTATCCTGGCAGAACTTCCATAACAATTGCTGCTTGGGTCAACCATAATGCACTATCCGGTACCGCTGATGTAATATTTGATGAAGGCGTACGTGCAAAGCTCATGATTAACAGCTCCTATGTGAGTGGGTGGATAGAAGACAGTATGGCCTATCAGTTATCAGCAGAAGCCCCTGCTAGTAATGTGGTTTCAGGTGAATGGACACACATTGCATTTACATGGGAATCAGGCCAACAAGGAGCTATATTCATAAACGGTGTAAATCTAACAACAGGAGGCAATGCAATAACAAACACACTTGGAGTGTCAATTGGAGCATTGCCACGTATAGGTTCATCGGGCAGCCATTACTTCAATGGCACAATAGATGAGTTGATTGTTTGGAACCGTTCCTTATCTGCCTCAGAAATCTCTGATTTATATGACTCAAGCAGAGGCGACTATGCCTATGACGAACAGGACATTGGCTGCGGCGGAAATGACCTCTATGATGGAGACGGCGACCCAATAAAGGCAGTATACAACTGGTACAAAGATGATACCTCAATAACAGTTCTTAATATGCCGTTTGAGGCATGGAGAGGCAACTCAACACATGACAATGATAACTGGACAGAGGATTATTCCGGCTATAGCAATGATGGAACTGTTACTGGCGCTGTATTCAACGGAAGTGCTGGCCATGATGGAAAAGGTGCTTATGAGTTTGATGGAATTGATGATTATATTGAAACAAGCGAGAATATCACTATAACTGGAAGCCAAGATAGGACAATTAGTCTTTGGGCTAAAACCTCGAGTGGTAATAACCAAAGGCCTCTTGGCTGGGGTGCTGGTCCAAGCGGAAACAGATCGGATTATGACGTAATATTTGAGTCTGGAACTACTATTTTTATTGGTATTGATGGTGGCAATAGGAAGTTCAGTTTCTCTTATAATGATAGTAAGTGGCATCATTATGTCTTTTCACAAGATGGACCAAACACTACAAACATCAATTGTTATGTAGATGGGGTATCATTAGCTGAATCTAGCATTAATAATCAGGTAGTAAACACAACAAGCACCCCATCAAGAATCGGAAGAGGGTATGACTTTACAGGTTATTTCAATGGTTCAATAGACGAAGTCCTTATCTTCAACAGAACCTTAAACACAAATGAAATCAGAAACCTTTACCGCTTTGGATTAAGCTCTTTATCTCATAACGAAACAAACAAGCATGAGCGCTGGTCTTGCGCTTTAACACCAAACGACGGCATTATAGGTGGTACAACATTATTCTCAAATGATTTAGTGCTAAACCAAGAGCCAACTCATTCAATACCTTATATCGGCGCTCATAATGATATAACTGATGGTTTAGTTGGAGAATGGCGCTTTGAATGGGGTAATTCTTCATGGACTTATGATGAAACTGGTGTTAATAATGGAACTGTTTCAAGCGCAACAAAGACTTATGCTGGAAGAGTCGGCCAGGCTTATGAGTTTGATGGAGGTGATGACTGGATTAATGTTGGAACAAGTCCTTTATATGGAGCAGGCGCTATTGAGATGAGTGTTTCAGCTTGGATTTACGCAGACCCAGGTAATTTTGATGGTGATACGCAGTTATTTATTGACACTTCTACTGGAGACCCGCAACCTTATGATGGATTCTATATTGGTGTTGATGATAGGAATATTGGACCAGCACCTATTAATGGAATACAGTTTAGTATAGGCACCACAGACGGTGGAGGATATGAGTTGCTCTATTCTGATGATAATGTAATTCCAAGCAAAGGATGGTATCACGTTGTTGGAACTTATGGAGGAGATAGTGGAAAAATTTATGTGAATGGAGTTGAGTCAAGTAATGTCTATGTTGATGAAACCGGGGATTTTGACCCAGCAAATGCCAACATGTATATTGGAGCCACAAATGGCGGAACATATGATTTTAACGGCACAATAGACGAAGTAGTCATCTGGAACAGAAGCTTATCAGCAACAGAAATAGCCGACTTATACAACTCCTCAAGAGGCGCTTATGAAGTTTACACATCAAATGACTTAGGATGTTCTATAAATAACTCTGATGACAACGATGATGACTCAGTTAAAACGATTATTAACTGGTATGTAGATGATAAATCAATAACAGTCCTTAACATGCCGTTTGAAAGCCTTAACTCAAAACATACAGACATAAACAACTCTGATATGGTTGGTGCTTGGTACATGGAAGGCAATGCAGATGATAGAACTGTTTATGGTAATGATGGGACTGTTTATGGTGGCCCTCCCCCTTATCTAACAGATGGCAAGGTTGGGCAGGGTTATGAGTTTGAAAACGGCAGCATCCATATTGGAGAAGATATTTTTGAATTAGATACCTTAACTGTTTCTTTATGGGTTAAAATGAATGAAGTTGACAAAACCCAGTCATTTATAGCTAATACTGAGACTGGTACTACTGGATGGCATATCTCTGTGATATCCACAAACAATATAGTATTTTCATTTAGGGATAGTTCTACTTTTCAGAGTTCACAAACAGGAACTGGATTCGCTGAAAAAGATAAATGGTATCACCTTGTTGGCGTTGCAGGCAATGGTGAGATAAAGCTTTATGTTAATGGGGAGGTAGCAAGTACAACAGATACATATGATGGTACTGGGCTATATAGTTCAACAGAAGATCTGATTATTGGGGCAAAAACGCAAGATGCTGGCTATCCGCAAGTTCCTCCTGAACTCCAAGCTAATGCAACAATAGACGAAGTAATCATCTGGAACAGAAGCCTTTCAGCCACAGAAATCCAAGCACTCTACGAAGAAGGCCTTGATTCAGAAGAAGAAGCAAAGGATTACTCTGGTTATGAGAACTGGGGTTCTGTACAAGGTGCAACTTATGATGAAACTGGCGGTCATGATGGATTTGGTGCTTATGAGTTTGATGGTGTTGATGATAGGATTGAGACTGCTGACTTCTCATGGACAACAAGTGAAAGCTTTACAATGGCTACTTGGATAAATCCAGCATCAACAAGCAATGTAGGAAGTATTCTAGCTAAACGTGCCCAAGAACAGTCATATTCACTAAACACCGATGATGGAAATGATTTATATTTCTATTATACAGATTACGGAGTTCAATTAATATCTTTGTCTGATAGTAATAGGTTGACAGCTGGTAATTGGTATTTTGTGACTGTCACTTATGACGGTTCTGTAGCAAGGATGTACACAGATGGAAATCTTGTAGCTACTGATTCAGATGTATCTGGAACATTCAGTCCTGGTGGTGAGAACCTTTATGTAGGCTATGGAGGATATGACCCAGAGGACTCTGAAGTAAATGCTTATTTCAACGGCACCATAGACGAAGTCCTTATCTTCAACCGCTCCTTAAACTCAAATGAAGTCAAAAAACTCTACCAAAACGGTTTAAGCTCTTTAAGTTCTAATGAAACAATTACACATGAGTCCTGGAAGTGTTCAGTAACGCCAAATGACGGCTATACTGATGGAGAAACATATAATTCAAGTGAAACCACACTAACAAATTCACCGCCAACAACTCCAAGTGTTAGAAGCCCTGCAAATGATTCATTCTATACAATAAACTCAGTTAATGTGTCATGCTCAGGCTCTACAGATGTTGATGGTGATGCACTGGCATATTACCTATGGGGTGGAACAAGCCCAAGCAGTATGACTTACTTAGGCAATGACAGCTATACATGGACAACAACAGATGGAACAACTTATTACTGGGTCTGTGCTGCTTATGATGAAGAGGATTTCTCAAGCAATACAAGCATATGGCAGTTTAGCGAGAACTTTGACCCAACTCAGTT
>JAHWIK010000016.1 GCA_019322485.1 Candidatus Woesearchaeota archaeon | reverse complement strand
GTTTTATCCTCATCTTCAAAAACAATATTAACAATACTATCCAGGATTGATTCGCCATTAAAGCGCTGATGCACTGATTTTTCAAGGTTTCTTATCTCAAGAACAACATCCTCTGCTATCTTTCTTGGATCATCAATACCCATCTTTTTGGTTATCTCCTTATCAGCCCCATCATTAAAATGTATATTAAGCTCAACAGTCTTCTCTTTTGGAGAAAACTTATTCACAGTTATCTTCCTGAATTTAATAAGGACTTTTCTCATCTTACAACCCTATGCTGTTATCAATCTCCTCAGCGATTTCTTTAAGGTCTTCACATGCGCGCTTTACATCCCTTTCTAATTCGTTTATAAGGTCTCTTAAATTATCAACCCTGAGCAGGTACCTGTTTCTATGATGCACTGCAATGCCAGCTTCAATCAGCTTATTCAGATGATGTATTACAGTACCCCTTGTTAAGCCTGACCTCAAAGCAATCTCATCACTTGATAAAGGAACCCGCGCCTTTGCTGCTTTTAATAACTCAACAAAAATCCTATAGCAGCTTTTATCCTTATCCCTCATATTAAATAAACCCAAAGAACTCCCAAACCATTGCAGCTCCTCGTTCAGGTTCCTTTTCTGCGGTTTTCTTGAACGGATTATTGTTATCCTATGTTCGTAAAATCTTATCATAAATAGGGCTTTATGCAACTTTATTTATAAATCTTTCGGTAAAATATATGCTCCAGAATAGAAAAGTTTATATATAAGTTGATATTACCTATACTCTGTTGACTTAAAGTCAACGGATAAACCGTTGAAATTATGACGATAAATGGTCAAAATGACAGACAAAAAGAAACTTTCGAAGGACACTGAGAAAGGTTTAGAGAAGTCAGAGACTTCTCAAAAAGAAAAAATAAAGGAACTGACAGAAACCCTGCAAAGACTGCAGGCTGAGTTTGAAAACTACAAAAAAAGGGTTGATAAAGAAAAAGCTGAGTTTGTAAAATATTCTAAGCATGAATTGATTGCAAAGCTTCTTCCTATTTTAGACAGTTTCAAACTTGCAATAAAAAATGGAAAGAACAACCCTGACTTCTTCAAAGGGATTGAACTTATTTTCTCGCAATTCTATTCTGCTTTAGAAGCAGAAGGCCTAAGACCAATTGAGGCTTTAGGAAAAAAGTTTGACCCATACAAGCATGAGGTCTTGATGCAGGAAACATCAGACAAAGAAGAAGATATTGTTTTGGAAGAGCTGCAAAAAGGCTACATGCTGAATGATAAAGTGCTAAGGCATAGTAAGGTAAAGGTTAGCAAGAAAAAAGAGGAAAAGAAAAAATGATAACAAAAAACACTACATTAAAGAAAGTTCTTGAGCTTGGAAAGGCATGCAAGAAATGCGGGCATTGCTGCAGCCATGGCTCCGGAGCTCTAGATGAAGGTGACTTAAAAAAGATTGCAAAGTTTTTGGAAACAAGTGAAAAAGAGCTAAAGAAAACATGTCTTGAAGAGATTGAAAAGTTCAACACAAAAAGATTAAGGCCTGTTACAGTAAAAAAAGACAAGCCATATGGCAGATGCGTATTCTTTAACAAAGAAAAAGGCTGTGTAATACACCAAGTCAAACCATTGGAATGCAAGACTGGCAATTGCTCAGAACATGGCGAAGACCTAAGCCTGTGGTTTACGCTGAACTATTATCTTAATGCAGATGACCCTGGATCAGTAAGGCAGTATGCTGCTTATCTGAAATCAGGAGGAAAAACATTGAAAGGCGGCAAATTAGATGAGGTTGTCCCTGACAAAAAAACTCTAAAGAAAATCTTAGAATACAAAATATTAAGGTGAAAAAAATGGCAGAAGAAAAAATAAACATAAACATCAATGACGGCAAGGCATTCTTTGCAAATGAATTGTCAATAAACTTCAACCCAATGCAGTTTTTCCTGGACTTTAGGAGAGTTTCTCCAAGAAATGACCCCAGGTCTGCTAAAAGGCCTAGTGTTCTGTGTGAACATAATGTGATAATCACAGACCCTTATCACGTGAAAGAAATTCATCGTGTATTGACAAACATGATTACAGCTTATGAAAAAGAGTTTGGTGAGATAAAAAAACCAGAAGCTCTGGAAAAATTCGAAGAAAAACGAAAGAAAGAATCAAAAGACAAGCCAAAGAGTGAGGGAGAAACACCTTCTTATTTTGGCTGAATGGGGGTAAATTAAAATGACTGAAAAAAAATCAACTAAAAAAGAGAAGATTATTGGAATAGATTTAGGTACATCTAACTCTGCAGCTGCAGTGTTAGTAGGTGGAAAACCAACAATAATCCCATCAGCAGAAGGAACAACTGCATATGGAAAGGCTTTCCCTAGCGTTGTTGCTTTTACAAAAGAGCACCAGATGCTAGTTGGAGAACCAGCTAGAAGACAGGCTGTTTCAAACCCAAAAGGTACAATAACTGCTGCAAAAAGAAAGATGGGAACAAAACATGCATATAAGATAAACAGCAAAGACTACACTCCCCAGCAGATATCTGCATTTATCCTGCAAAAGATAAGGCATGACGCAGAGGAATTTGTTGGAGAAAAGATTGAGAAAGCAGTTATCACTGTTCCAGCTTACTTTGATGATGACCAAAGGCAGGCAACAAAAGATGCAGGAACAATTGCTGGCTTGAATGTTGTAAGAATTGTCAATGAGCCAACAGCTGCTTCTATGGCTTACGGCCTGGACAAAATGGACAAGGAAATCAAAATCCTAGTCTTTGACTTTGGCGGCGGTACATTAGACGTAACAGTGATGGACTTTAGCGAAGGGGTCTTTGAAGTAAAGTCTACATCTGGCGACACACAGCTGGGTGGAACAGATATGGATAATGTCCTGATGAATCATATCATGGATGAGTTCAAAAAGAAAGAAGGCATTGACCTAAGCGAAGACGACACAGCTATGCAGCGTTTAAGAGAGGCTGCTGAAAAAGCAAAGATTGAGCTGTCAACAACAATGGAAACAGAAATCAACCTGCCTTTTATAATTGCAAACAAAGATGGACCTAAACACCTCCAGATGAAGCTTGCAAGGTCAAAGGTTGAGCAGCTTGTTGAGCCAATTATTGAGAAATGCAGACACCCAACAGAACAGGCATTAAAGGACGCTAAACTTGACACAAAGGATATTGACAAGGTAATCCTTGTTGGCGGCCCAACAAGAATGCCAATTGTAAGGAAATTTGTCGAGGACTTTGTTGGAAAGAAATCTGAGCGAGGCGTAGACCCAATGGAATGCGTTGCTCAGGGCGCTGCTATCCAAGCAGGAGTTCTAGCTGGCGAGGTCAAAGACATCTTGTTGTTGGATGTAACACCCCTTACCTTGGGGATTGAAACACTAGGTGGAGTAAGAACTCCTTTGATTGAGAGGAACACAACAATTCCATCAAAGAAAACACAGGTGTTTTCAACTGCTGCTGATAACCAGCCTGCTGTAACAATCAATGTACTTCAAGGTGAGAGGCCAATGGCTACTGACTGCAAGAGTTTAGGTAGATTTGATTTAGTTGGAATACCGCCTGCACCTCGTGGAATCCCGCAGATTGAGGTTACATTTGACATTGATGCAAACGGCATAGTGCATGTATCTGCAAAAGACCTGGGAACAGGCAAAGAGCAGAGCATAAAGATTACTGCATCGCAGAAGCTTAAAGATGAAGAGATTGAAAAGATGAAGAAAGAAGCAGAAGCACATGCAGAAGAAGACAAAAAGAGGAAAGAAGAAATAGAAACCATCAACCAGGCTGATGCACTTGTCTACTCAACTGAGAAGTTGTTCAAAGACTTTAAAGACAAGGTTGACAACAAAGAGCTTGAGACTGTAAAAGGCAAGGTAATGGAGCTTAAAGAGTTACTAAAGCCTGAGAAGAAAGATGTAGCTGCTGTAAAGAAGAAGATGGATGAGGTTAATGAACTTGTCCAGAAGATGTCAACAGAAATGTATAAAAAGGTAGCAGAAGAACAAGCAAAAAAGCAGCAGGCTCAAGGCGGTGCTGGCGCAGGAGCCGGTCCACAACCAGGAGCAGAAGCAACAGAAGAAAAACCAAAAAAGAAAGGCAAAGTTGTAGATGCTGACAGGGTTGATGAGAAAAAGAAGTAAATGCCAAAAGACAAAGATTATTACAAAATCCTTGGCGTTGGAAAAGAGGCTTCAAAGGCAGATATAAAGAAAGCATACAAGAGACTAGCAAAGAAGCACCATCCAGATTTAAATCCAAACGACGCTGAGGCAGCTGAGAAGTTTAAGGAGATTAATGAAGCTGCAGCTGTCTTAGGTGATGAAGAAAAAAGACGTCAATATGACCAGTATGGAACAACTGCAGAAGGCTTCAGAGGATTTGGCGGTGCTCAAGGATTTGATTTTTCTGATTTTATGCAGGATATAGGCGGCTTTGGATTTGATTTTGACAGTATCTTTGACCGTTTCTTTGGAGGCGGCGGGTTTGGTGGCTCTAGACGCAGAAGAGCTGGCCCTAGAAGAGGTTCTGATCTAGAAACTAATGTGGAGATTGGTCTAGAAGAAGCAGCAAAAGGAGTGAAAAAGGAAGTTGTTATTCCAAGGCTTGAACACTGTGATAAATGCAATGGAACAGGAGCAGAATCTGCATCTGATGTAGTTACCTGCCCTGAATGCAATGGTTCTGGGTCAAGCCAGAGAACACAAAGAACACCATTTGGCGTGTTCATGACAACAAGTACATGCGGAAAATGTAAAGGAACTGGAAAGTTCATAAAAAAAGAGTGCGTTGTCTGTGATGGAACTGGTTTAGTAAAGAAAACAAGAAAGGTAGAGATACCAATTCCAAAAGGAATTGAGAATGAAACAAGTGTTAGAAAAAGAGGGGAAGGTGAGGCTGGAGAATCAGGAGCCCCTTATGGTGACTTATATGTTAATGTTTATGTAAAGGAACATGATGTTTTTGAGCGTGAAGGGGATAATCTGCTTGTAAATGTCTCTATTCCGTTTACAGTTGCTGCTTTAGGCGGAAAGATAGAAGTTCCAACCTTGTTTGGCAAGGAATCGTTGACAATCCCGGCAGGAACACAAACTAATTCGGTATTTGAATTAGACGGAAAAGGAATGCCTCACTTAAACAGCGACTACAGAGGCTCTGAAAAAGTAGAGATAGTTGTAAAAGTTCCCAAGAAGCTAACAAAGAAACAGAAAGACTTGCTTAAAGAGTTTGAAAAGGAAAGCAAGAAGAAAGGATTTCTAAAGGGCGTTTTTGGGAAGTGATTATTCCTTAGAAACCTCCTTTACCCTCTTAACACCATCAATCTCTTCAATATAATCAGCAACCTGTTCTGGAACTAAACTCTTCCAGCCTCTGTCGCCAATCATCCATTTCCTTATTGTTGTACTGTTAACGCCTGAAACCATTTCAACCCTTCTGACTTTATGATATCTCTGCTTGAACAGGTCCTCTGTTTTCTTGTTTCCTGTGTATACTAAATCAAACTTAGGAACTAAGGTTTCAACATGCTCAACCCATCTGGAATCATCGTTAATGTCAGGAACTGCAAATATTGTGTAATGCTCAACACCTTCTGCTATTAAAGTATCTTCAATCATTCTAACCCTTTCCTCAAAATTAAATGGGTTGTCAGGTGTGTGAGACTCTTGAGAACTTCCAATTGCTATGATTAATTCATCGCATTCCTTTAAAGCAGCTTTAATATCAGCTAAGTGACCTTTATGAAACGGCTGAAACCTACCAACGAATAAACCTGTTATCATCTTTTTATCACTGGAATTGCTTTTCTCTTATGCTCATTAGCTTTCATTCTGCGTGCTATGTTTTTTTCAAGTTTTGTTGAAGGTTTCTTTCCTTTTATCAGTTTTTTTAGAATTTTATCTATTGATTCGTACTTTGCTCCTAACTCTTTTTCATCAGTATGGCCGTGGAAAAGCTCAGCAGTCGGCTCTTTATTGATTATTTCATCAGGCAAACCTAAGGACTTAGCCATTTCAAAAACCTCTGACTTCCATAAAGAACCAATAACCTCAATATCAATTGCTCCATCACCATATTTTGTGAAATAACCAAGCAAAAGTTCACTTTTATTAGAGGTCCCAATAACCAAAGCATCGTGAGTATTGGCATAATTAAATAGAATATTTGCCCTTATCCTTGATTTGGTGTTAATAATAGCTATGTGGTTCTCTTTCCAGCTTAGTTTCTTAAAAGGTTTCAAAAAACTATTGATTGGATGAATTGAATACTTTATGCCAAGTGATTCTGCTACTAACTTAGCATGCTCTACGCTTGTCTTGCTGGTAACGCCTTTATCAGGCATTAATATTCCATAAAGATTTTCCTTTCCAATAGCATCTGCAACCAGCTTTGCGGATAAAGAAGAGTCTATCCCGCCGCTTAGCCCAATAACTGCTCTTTTGAAGTTATTTTCCTTGAAATATCTTCTAATGCCCTCTGTTATATTTGCATATGCCTTTTTCATATCGTAGACTATTTATCCAGTGGTTTATAAAATTTATGATAATTATCATTAATTATTTAAACGGAAAGATTATTTTTATTTCTATGAAACTCGGTATCCTAACCAGCGGCGGAAAAGACAGCTTATACGCTGCTTATCTTGCAGCAAAGACCCACAAACTGGAATGTTTGATTAGTCTTAAATCTGAAAATCCTGAATCGTATATGTTCCATGTTCCCAATGTAGATTTAGTTGAGTTGCAGGCAAAAGCAATGGAACTGCCTTTAGTTCTTGAAAAAACCAAGGGAGAGAAAGAAAAAGAGCTGGAAGACCTAAAAAGAGCGCTTCTAATAGCAAAGGAAAAATATGGCATAAAAGGAATTGTTTCCGGAGCACTAGCTTCAATATACCAGAAAACCAGAATTGAAAATATTTGCAAGAAAATGGATTTAGCTTCATTGATTCCTTTGTGGGAGATTGACCAGGAAGAGTATATGGAAGAATTGATTAAAAAGGAATTTAAGGTAATGATTGTAGGTATAGCAGCTCACGGCTTAAGCAACAAAGAATTCTTAGGCAAAATTATAGGCGAAGACATATTAAGAAAATTAAGAACAGCTAAAGAAAAGTATAAAATAAACCTTGCAGGAGAAGGAGGCGAATTCGAAACCTTAGTTCTTGATTGTCCATTATTCAAGGAAAGACTATTGATTAAAAAAGCAACAAAGAAGATTGAAAAAAGCTATATAGGCCAGTATATTGTGAAAGAAGCTACTTTAATTTAGAACTCTTATACTTGTGTTCTTTGTAAGGACCAATCCTAAAAATATCAACATCAAGTCTTCTTTTTCTTAATTCTTCCTTTAATTCCTCAACAGAAGCCCTTTGGTCATAGCCTAATGCTATAATGCCTGGCTTTATCTCCTCAATTATCTTTAGATGGTCTTCTCCCTCATTCCCAAGAACAACCTTATCAACATAAGGCAAGGCCCTGATATGCTCCAGTCTTTCTCTTTCACCATATTTCGGCTTTATTTTCTTAATCTTTTCAATAGAAGAGTCTCTAGCAACAACTACAACAAGCTTCTTTCCAAGAGCCTTTGCTTTCTTCAAATAAAACAAATGCCCTGGATGAATTACATCAAAGCTTCCAAAAGCCATAACAGTTGTCATTCTTTACGGTTCCAGTTTTTAGTTGAGTATTTATCTTTTGCTAATTTCTTAGCTAATTTCAGTTCATCTTTAGTTAATTTATCATTAACTAATTTTATACCCAAATTCTTCTCAAACCCCTCTTTCAAATATTTTTTTAATTTTTTTATTGATATTCTTTTATTGAATTCTTTTATTGATGTGATCCTTTTCTTAGATATTTCAACTGATTTTTCCTTATCTTTCAAATTAAACAATGAAATCAACTTATCATAATCAACATCAACTAATATTGAACCATGCTGCAAGAGTTTTCCATTAAATCTTTTTTGCGCAGAGCCAACTATTTTCTTTCCATTAACAACAACCTCATAATAAGAAGGTTCATTAAAGCAGACTGGTGATTTATTTTTATTTTTTTTAATTGATTTTTTCATTGATGCACTGATTCCAAGAGATTTTAGCGCATACAATATACCTTTACTAATGATTTTGTAAGACTCAATGATCGATTTTGGCATCTCTTTCTCGTCTGTAACAAAAGAATAAGTCAATTCCTTATCATGAAATATAGTTTTACCTCCAGTTAATCTTCTTACAATTTCAATTTTTCTTTTTTCGCATTCCTTCACATTAATATCCTTAATATCCTGAAAATAACCAAGTGATAAAGCACTAGGTTTCCACTGGTAAAGGCGTAAAACAGGCTCTTTACTTTGTAATAAAGCTTCATCAATAGCCATATTCATGGCTGCATTATTATAAGAAGTATCAATTAATCTCATTTTAATCTCTTTAACATTCATTTTATACCTTCTTCTGCATAATAAGAGCTTCTTACCAAAGGCCCAGCCTTAACAAACTTAAAGCCTAATCTATAACCAAAATCTTCTAATTCTTTAAACTCTGACGGAGTATAATACCTAACAATCGGATGATGGTTATCAGTTGGCTGCAAATACTGGCCAATTGTAAATATATCACACTTTGCAAGCCTTAAATCGCGCATTACATCAGCAATATCCTCTTTTTTCTCACCAAAACCAACCATAATGCCAGACTTAGTCTTTTGCTCGGGGTTGAGTTCTTTTATTTTTTTTAGAAAATTTAATGATAAATCATAATTTCCCCCTGGTCTCAGTGTTGGGAATAAGTTTTTTACAACCTCCATATTATGCGCGAATACATCTGGTTCTGCATTGATTATTGTTTTAATTGAATCCTGCTTAAACCTAAAGTCAGGCGTTAAAACCTCTACTTTACAATCAGGACTAAGCTTTCTTATCTCATTGATTGCTTCAGCAAATACACCAGCACCGCCAAAGCTTAGGTCATCACGTGTAACAGAAGTAATCACAGCATATCTTAAACCAAGTTTATTAACAATCCTTGCCACTCTTTTTGGCTCTTCTAAATCCAGGCAAGTTGGCTTTCCGGTCTTAACATTGCAATAACCGCAATATCTTGTGCATGTATCTCCTAGAATAAGAAAAGTTGCAGTTCCTCTGCCCCAGCATTCTGCAGAATTAGGGCATTTTGCTTCCTGGCAAACAGTGTGGGTTCTTTCTTCATCCAAAAGAAATCTAATCTTGTTATAATTCTCTCCTGCTGGAAGTCTAACCTTCAACCAGTCTGGATGTCTTCTAGAATTCATTTTCCTAGCTTTCTTAAAGCTAATTCAGCAGCTAAAGTAAGAGTATCTGTAACCTGAGAAACAGCAGGACAATAAGCTAACTCAGTATCAGCTAATTCCTGCAAAGTAAAGCCTGCTTTGATCGCAGTTGCAATAACATTAATCCTTGTAAAAGCTCCGCTGCCAATAACCTGGCCGCCAATCACCTTCTTAGTTTTCTTATCAGCTAATAACTTAACAGTAACCCTTTTTCCGCCACGCATCCAGTCTGGTAGAGTAAAACCGCTTGCTTTACTGGTAATAATCTCGTAATCATTCTCCTTTGCATAGTGTTCATTAAAACCAGTGGCTGCTATCTGAAAGCCGCCAATAACAGAAATAAAAGTTCCAGTTGCTCCTGGATAAGTTGCTTTTCCACCTGAAGCATTAATCCCTGCTACTTGACCTTGCTTAAAAGCTGCAGGGGCTATCTGGCAAACATAAGGCTTCCTGTTGATTATATTCACATTCTCAGCACAATCACCAGCAGCATAAACATCTTTTGCAGAAGTTTCCATCCTCTCATTTACTATTATCCCATGTTCGCTGCATTTTATTCTAGCTCTTTGAGCTAATCTCATATTAGCCTTTACACCAGTTGCTGCAATAACCAAGCTGGCAGGAATTTCACCTTTATCTGTTATAACCTTGCCCTTCTGTATCTCCCTCAGCTCTGTTCCAAGCTCTATATTGATGCCATTTTCCTTAAGATGACCTTCAACCATAGCTGACATATCAGGATCTATTATCTTTGGAAACGTAGAGGGAAGCATTTCAAGCAGTGTAACCCTTGAGCCACGTTTCCTCAAAGCCCATGCTGTTTCTACGCCTATTGCTCCTGCTCCAACAACAACAGCATTCCTCGGTCTTCCAGTTGCCTTAGCAATCTTTTCAGTATTTTCTGGGGAGTCCACAACAAAGCAGTTCTCAGCACCAGGAATACGCGGAACAACCTGAGAAGCTCCAGTCGCAATTATCAGTTTATCATAGCTCTCCCTGAGTTTAGGGCCCATCCTAACTTCCTTGCGCTTAAGGTCAATCCTAGTTACCTCAGAACCACCCCTTACCTTAATCTTCATACGGTCTGCTTTAATAGAATGCTTCAAAGCTCCAATAGCAATCTCTCCCTCCAAAGCATAAGGCAATCCGCATGGATGCATTAAATCATAGTCCTTCTCATCAATAATTATAACCTCAGATCTTCTGTCTCTTTTTCTTATGGCAAGTGCTGCTGCAAAACCTGATGCACCTAAGCCTAAGATAACTATTTTGGTCATAGACTAACTAAGAAATAAGTTAAATATAAAGGTTGTGGTTCAGAAACTAAACCTTAACCTCAACCTTCTCAATTATCTTTCTTGGACAAACAGTAACACACTTGCCGCAGCTCACACACTTAGAATAATCAATCACAGCAAGATTATCGATAACATGAATAGCATCAACAGGGCATGCTTTCTCGCACTGCTTGCAAGCAATGCACCCAACCTTGCATGCTTTTGTAACAATTATTGCTGGGTCTTTTGAAGAGCATCTGACATGAACCTTTGATTTTTCAGGAGCTAAATGAAGTATTCCTTTAGGGCAGTTCTTAACGCATTTAGCGCAGCCAGTGCATTTTTCCTTATCAATCTTTGGCAGGCCATCCTTGCCCATAGCTATTGCATCAAAGGGGCATACCTTCACACAATCACCAAAACCCAAGCAGCCATAATCGCAGCCTTTCTGGCCGCAGCCAATCAGCACTGCTGCCTTACAGCTTTCAATTCCTTCATAATCAAACTTATCAGGGCAATTCTGCTTGTTGCCATTGCAATAAAGCTGGGCTTTTTTAGCTTCTTTTGCCTCTACTTTTTTGCCAAGAATCTCTCCAATCTTGTTAGCGACCTTCTTCTGTCCAGGAACACATCCATCAACAGGAACCTTTCCAGCTACAACTGCTTCAGCAAATGCCTTGCAGCCAGCCAAGCCGCAAGCACCGCAGTTAGCATGAGGCAAAACCTTCAAAACCTCATCAACCTTAGGGTGGAGCTCAACTGTAAATTTCTTTGAAGCATATGCTAACCCATATCCGAATGCTGCTGCAATTAATCCTAATGCTATTACACCAACCCATATCATTTTTTCTTACCTTTAGTTGTGTGCCAAAACTTAACCATGGGGTGGGCACTTCACCCAGTTATGCGCTAATGGGGAGGTCAATGATTTGACGAAGTCAAATCATACCAGTAAAGGCACCAAATGCCAAAGCAAGCAATCCTGCTATTATCAAGGCAATCGGAACACCCTTCAATGGCTCAGGCACCTCAGCAAGTTCCAAGCGCTCTCTTATCCCCGACATTATAACTAAAGCAAGGGTAAAACCAGCACCAGCTCCAATTGAAAACACCAAGCTCTCAACAAATGAATACCCTTTCAATATATTCAATAAAGCCAAACCAAGTATTGCGCAGTTAGTTGTAATCAAAGGCAGATAAATACCAAAAGCCTTATACAAATCCTCAACATATTTACGCATATAAAGCTCAATAAACTGAACCAATGAAGCTATAACAAGTATAAAAGCAACATACTGAAGATAATAAAGTTCAAAAGGTGCTAAGATTAGATGATAAATAGCCCAGGTCATCATACTCGCAATCACCATAACAAAGGTAACAGCCAGGCCCATCCCAACAGCAGACCTTGTTTTCCTCGAAACACCCATAAAAGGGCATATTCCTAAGAAACGATAAAGTACAAAATTATTCACAACAGCTGCTCCAAAAAATATCACAAATAATTCCTTAAACATGTTTCTTCCTCGAAATAATATTCATTAAACCTATCAACAAGCCAAGTGTTATAAACGCACCTGCTGGCAGTTTCATGACAAGCACCTGCGGATACCAGGCTCCCAGTATTGTCGCACCAAAAATAGTGCCAAAACCAAGGAATTCTCTAACAGAAGCAAGGAGGACAAGAGCCCATGTAAAGCCAAGGCTCATTCCAAATGCATCTGCAAAAGCTCTTTGCAAAGGCATCTTGCCGGCAAAAGCCTCCATCCTTCCAAGTATAATGCAGTTAACAACTATCAAAGGAACATAGATACTAAGAACAACATGTATTGATGGGTAATAAGCTGCCATAAACAAGTCAGCTATTGTAACAAAGCTTGCTATCACAACAATATAACAAGGTATCCTGACTTTAGAAGGAATGAAGTTCTTTATCAAAGATATGACAATACCAGAGAATATCAAAACAAAGCTTGTTGCTAAGCCCATAGCCAATCCATTAATAGCCACATTTGTAACAGCCAGGGTTGGACACATACCTAAGATTAACCTAAAGACAGGATTGTGCTTCCACAAACCTTTTACAAAGTCCTTAAACAATTGATTCATTTTCCTCTGTCTCATTCCATCCTGGTGTTATTGTTCCATTCCATTCAGGGCTTGCTTCTGTCTCTGCATCAATCTCCTCAAGCTCTTCCTCTAATACTATCCCTTCTTCTTCAATTACCTTTGGCTCTCCTTCAACTGGCTCAATTATCCTATACAAATCATCAACTGCCTTATTAACCAAATCAATAACAGTTGAAGAAGATACTGTTGCACCAGTTATAGCATCATACTCTTCCTTAAGGTCTCCCTTAAATTGGTCAAGGAATTCCTTTTCTTCTATCCTGGCACCTAAACCAGGGGTTTCTTTTTGCTCCAAAACCTCTATTGATTTTATTCCTTTAAGATCAGGACTAACAGTAACAAACAGTTGAATATAATCCTGGTAACCTGCACCTTCGATAATAACAGCTGTACCAACAGGAGTTCTATCTTTATCAAGTCCTACAAAGACCCTTTTTATCCCTTCTCTTTGTGAAAGAATATCTTCAGGAATAGCTGGCTCATCAAAGGCAGTTGCCTCTGGCAAAACCCTTTCTAAAGTAGACTTTAACTCACCAATGGCTCTTTCCTGTATTTTAGGATAGGTTGCTCTATAAACAAGAGATAAAGCTGCTGCTGACACTACACAAATTACAACCAAAGTCAATACCATCCTTAAAGTTTCCTTATTTTCCATTTTTCCTCACAAAACCAAATGGCCTTGTTTTTGTGTATCTGTCAATTAAAGGTGTTAAGGAGTTCATAAGCAGGATTGATAATGCAACTCCCCCTGGCAAACCACCAAAGCCCCTGATAAGCACAGTCAACAACCCGCATCCAACCCCAAATACAAGGCGGCCTTTTTCTGTTATTGGGGTTGTTACATAATCAGTTGCCATAAAAAATGCTCCAAGCATCAAGCCTCCAGCAAGCAAATGGAATGTAGGGTCCTGCCTTAGTAAAATCATCAATAAAGCAACAGTTCCAAGATAAGCTGCAGGAATTCTCCAGTCAATAATCTTCTTATACAGCAAAAATGCTGCTCCAAGCAGTATAGCCAAGGCTGAGGTCTCACCCAAGCTGCCCCCAATATTGCCAAGGAAAAGATTTCCATAGCTGACAGCCTTTATCCCTTCAAATTTCAGGACTCCAAGAGGTGTTGCTCCTGTTGTACCATCAGGCAATAACCATGTAGCCATAAGCAAAGGCCAGGATGCTGTTAAAAATGCTCTGCCAGCCAAAGCAGGGTTAAAAATATTAAATCCAAGACCTCCAAAAGCATGCTTTGCAATAGCAACAGCAAAAAATGAACCAGCAATAGGCACCCACAAAGGAACTGACGGCGGAATAACCAAAGCCAATAAAACACCAGTTACTGCAGCACTTCCATCCTTAATTGTTATCTCTTTTTTAGTAAGTTTCTGTATAATATATTCTGTCAAGACAGCAGTCAGGGTGCTTAATAATATGATTAATAAAGCGTGAACCTTGAAAAAGATTATTCCTCCAATCATTGCTGGAAGCAAAGCAAGAACAACCAGCCACATAATGCTGCTTACATCCTCCTTGGACTTTATATGAGGCGAGACTGAAACAACTAGTTTTTTATTCATTTTATTTTTTCTTTTGCTCTTTTTCTTTAGCTCTCTTTTTGCTAATCTCAGATTTTGCATACTTTATCCAATGAACCAAAGGTATCTTGCTTGGGCACTCATAGGCACAACAGCCGCATTCAATACAGTCCATTGCATTACTCTCTTCTGCCAAATCAATCAAATCATGTTTTGCATAATTTGTTATTGTTGTTGGCATGATCTCCATAGGGCAGAATTGCACACACTTGCCGCATCTTATGCATACCCTTTCCTCTTCCTCAACCAAACTCTTTTTGTTCTGGATTAATATTCCTGATGTACCTTTAATAACCGGAACATCCTCAGTTGCCTGTGCAATCCCCATCATAGGCCCGCCATTAATAATCTTAGCAGGCTCTCCCTTAAACCCATCGCATTGTCTTATCAATTCAGAAAAACTTGTGCCAATCTTAACAAGCAGGTTCTGAGGTTTTTTTACATCACCCGTAACAGTCACAACCCTTTCTATCAAAGGTTTCATCTGATAAACAGCATCATGTATTGCCTTAGCTGTTCCAACATTGTTTACAACAATCCCAACATCCAATGGCAGGCATGCACAAGGAACCTTTCTCTTGGTTAAAGAGTAGATGAGCATCTTCTCTGCTCCCTGCGGGTACTTTGTTTTTAGACCAACAACCTTTATAGCAGGTTCCTTTGCTGTTCTCTCCTTAAGAATCTTGATTGCATCTGGCTTGTTATCTTCAATCCCAATGATGGCTTCCTCTGCACCTGCCATCTTCATTATTAGTTTCAATCCCTTAACAATATCATCAGGATACTTTAGCATAGTTCTATGGTCGCATGTAAGCATAGGCTCGCATTCTGCACCATTAAGGATTATGGTATCTATCTTCTTGCCTTTGGGAGGGCAGTATTTTATGAATGTAGGGAACATTGCTCCGCCCATACCAACTATGCCTGCCTGCTTAACAATGTCTATAAGCTCTTTCGAAGAAAGAGCATCAACATTTTCTCTTGCTTTTATTGACTCATCCCAAATCATCCTTCCATTAGACTCTATCACAATAGCCATGCAGTCCCCCATAGATGGATGGGGCTTTTTAGCAATCTCAGTAACCTTACCAGAAATAGAAGCGTGTATTGGTGCAGAACAAAAAGCATCACTCTCAGCAATCGTCTGCCCAATCTTAACCTCATCGCCAACCTTAACTATTGGCTTGCATGGAGCACCAATATGCTGGCTGAGAGGAATAACTACCTTTTTAGGAAGCTCTGCTTGTTTTATCGCACTCTCTTTTGAGATTTTACGCTCAGGAGGATGAACACCCCTTATAAGCTCTAACATGAAAAATTCAAGTTTGAGTTCATTATTTAAAGGTTTCCAAAATTGCTTTTGTAATTTTGGGACCTTAGAAAATCAGGGATTTTTTATAAACCTTGATTTTCGTAAGGTTTTGCTGGCTAAGCAAAATTTTATAAAAAACAACAGATTCGCACAAGCGATGAAACGATTAATAGCATTATTCTTCATTGCTTTGTTAATTGCCGGTTGTAGTGACCTATACCTAAAAAAAACAACTGAAACAAGGGAATTGATGGGCACTTCTGTAAAGATAACAGTTCTTGACCGCGACAAAGACAAATCCATTCAAGCTGTAAATGATGCTTTTAGTGAGATTGAAGTTATTGAAAACATTCTAAGTATATATAAGGATAATTCAGAGGTTTATATGCTGAATGAGAAAGGCTTTCTTAATGATGCAGATAATGAACTAATTTATCTATTGATAAGGTCAAGAGATTATTCTGAATTAAGTGATGGAGCATTTGACATAACAGTGCAGCCAATCTTGGATTTATACAAAAAATCATTTGAAACCAAGAAAAGAGCACCAACTGAGGCAGAAATTAAAGAAACTCTAAAGCTCGTTGATTATGAAGATATAATCACCAGGGACAATGATATAAGGCTAAGAAAGAACATGAAAATAACCTTAGGAGGAATAGCCAAAGGCCATACAATTGACAGAGTAATTGATATTCTCAAAGGATATGATATAGAGCATGCCTTGGTTAATGCAGGCGGTGACATAAGGGTTCTGGGAAAAAAAGATGGTACAAAAGACTGGTCAATTGCATTAAGAAATCCAAGAAACAAAGATCAGTATATAAGTATAATAAAACTGAATAATAAATCAGTTGCCACCTCTGGTGATTATGAAAGGTATTTTGATGATGATAAGAAATTCCACCATATTGTTGATCCAAGAACTGGTTATTCTGCAACAGAATTAATATCTGTTACAATAATTGCAGATACTGCATTAGAGGCAGATGCTTTGGCAACCTCAGTATTTGTTCTAGGCCCTGAAAAAGGTCTGGAATTAATTGAAAGTCTAGAGAATGTTGAAGGCTTGTTAATAACAAGTGAGAAAGAAATAATAAAGAGTTCTGGGTTTATGTATTAAGTTGTGAAGTGTCGCAGGAATAGTGTCTTCTTAACAAAATGGTCTATCACTTTATGATCAAGTAAAGACATATCTGACATGACAGCATAATGCCTTGACCCATCACTGGCCTTAAGCTGTCTCCTAAGAGCTAGAGTACGACATAAGGTTTCTAGAGTTCCTGAGATAGCTGGATCAACTTCGTGACTATTGGGTCTTCCATACTCAAGATGAGCTACAACACTATACCCTATTGGAGTAGAATCTCCATTCCTAAAAGAAGGACGAACACTAACCGAAACCCTTGCTATATGTTTGTCCTCAGTAGGGTCATAAATAGCTATACCCCCCCTAACACGAGTTTCGTCAGAAGCTATACGCCTTTGATAAAATCCATCTGGATGTTCTAGCGAGAATCCTTTTTGTCCTCTTCTTGCCTGGTGTCTACCAAATGCTGCACAGAACTTACCCATTACAGAGCGATAATCATCAAATGCTCTTCCTATATCTGCAGTTATAGGGTATGTCCCAAATGGTTTTTGTTGTCTTTTACCAAAAGTCATCGCCAAATAAACAGGATAGTTTCCACTTATAAGATCTGTATCAGTTTCTTTCATTTCAGCTACTGCCCCCTCTGGCATTTTATCTAACAAATAAACTTACACTTTTAAATAAATTTCTGCACTTTTAATGAACAAAAAACTAAAAAAACAATAAATTTTATATATTAGTTCACCAATAAGCATTGATTAGAGCAGTAAAATGAAC
>JAHWIK010000015.1 GCA_019322485.1 Candidatus Woesearchaeota archaeon | reverse complement strand
AGAGATAAACGAAAAAATCTCCACTGGTGAGATTGATGTCAGGTTCATAAGCCCAGAACTGGAAAATAGGTTATTAGCAGGCCAGATAACTGCTGAAGAATTGGAAAAAGAAGTAGCAAAAAACGCAGTAAGACAATCAGATGCTTCAGAAGAAAGAAAACAGCAGGTAATGATGCAAATAGATCTTGGATTAATAGAGCCAAGCAGGGTTCGCCATGCTGAAGTATCATGCACAGACGGGCAGTGTACAGATCGATGCAGGCAAGGCAGAATATACTATCATTGTGACTGCCCAGCTAACCAAGTGTGTTGTGTAACTTAAAAAATGGCAACAATAAAAGAAATAAAAAATTACCTTGGAACGAACATTAAGAAAGGCTTTAAAGAGGAAGACCTGGTTAATTACCTTATCAGCACAGGGGTCTCAAAGGAAGACATCTCTAAAGCGCAGGAAGAGCTTAGAGCAGCACCTATCCTAAAGCCTTATTACAGAGGGGCTGTAATCGCTGCATCAGCCCTAATCATGGCAGTAATCGTTTTTTCCATTTTACAATTAGGAAAAACAGTTGATTGTGGTTTTGAAAAAGAATGCTTTATTAAGCAGGCAAATAGATGCCAGCCAGCAATATTAAGAGAGAGTGTAATAGGAACAACAATAGTATACACAACAGAAAACTGCATGCTAACAAAAGGAATCCAAAGAACAGCACCTTCAGAATCCAGACAAGTAGAAACAATATTCAAAGGAAAGACAATGCAGTGCCCATACGAAAAAGACAACTTCAACCCGCTGTTGGTAGAATCAATAATAACCAGCACAGAGGAATGTACAGGTGAGCTAAAAGTAGCTTTAAATGAAATCCGAATAGTCCGGTATGAATTAAAAGCCTAAAATGCCTGAAACAAAAGACGCTGTTACAAATTACGTGAAAAGGTGCCTAGCAGAAGGCTATGCCAGCAACGAAATAGCCAAAGCCCTCATTGACCAGGGCTATTCTGAAAAAGATGTGCAGAAGACTATAAAAGAGATTGGGGAAGAAAGAAAACCTTTCTTTGAAAGAAAAGAACTAATCAAAAAAATCAAGATTGCTGAAAGATTTCCTCTAGCGCACTTAAATTATATCATTATTATCCTCCTGTTTTTAACTATTGCAGCAATAGTAACGGTGTATTTCACAACATCAGAGAGGATTTCCCTGGCTATACCAGCTAAAGACTGCGGCTATGACAAGGAATGCTTCATAGCCCTAGCAGACACATGCAGCAGTGTTAGTGTCAAGGAAGATTTTGTAGGCTCAACTATCAAATACTCCATAGACGGCTGTGTATTAAAAAAGGAAATAACCAACTTTGATGAAGATGAACCAGCAGATGTCCAGTCATTATTTGAGGATAAAACAATGAGCTGTCCTTATGAAAAAGGAAGCTTCAATGAAGATTTTGTAGATGGATTATTAGGCGGTGCTGACAGGTGCGATGGAAGCCTCAAGAGCATTATCGATGAATTCAGGATTGCCCAATACACAGTTACTTATTGAGGGAGCAATAGTTTTTTAAATAAGATTACTTTCGTTTGTTCTATGAATTATAACCTGGAATTAAACAAAGCAGTAAATGAAATAAAGAGCTCAAAAGCCAAAACAGTCTGCATCCAACTGCCGGACGGATTAAAACCAAGAGCAAAAGACATAGCAGACTACCTGGAAAAAAACACAAACGCACAAATACTAATCTATGCTGGCTCTTGTTTTGGTGCCTGTGATGTGCCTAATGTAGAGGCTGATTTGCTAATCCAATGGGGGCATTCAAAGTTCAGAAAATGAAATCATACTCTGTTGTTACTGGAATAGTAAAGAACGAGGATAAATTACTAATCCTTAAGAAATCACCTGAGGACTATAACTATCCAAACAAATGGAGCTTTTGCTCTGGTTTTGTCAAGGAATTTGAGCCAGCAGAAGAGACTGTACTGAGAGAAATAAAGGAAGAAACTGGCTTAAACGCAGAAATAGTTGAAGGCCCAAGGATAGTAGAGGCCTTAGACAAAGAAAAACAAAAAAGATGGGTTATTGCACTGTTCCTTTGCAAAACAAACGGCAATGATGTAAAGCTTTGCCATGAAAACGTTGATTTCAAATGGGTAACAAAAGAAGAGATAAAGAATTATGATGGTGTTCCTGCCTTCATGAAAGACTTAGAGACGTTTTTATTATAAAAAAATCCATTCATGGCGCTGGTCGGCCGGGGGTTGTCCCTTACGGGGTGGCCGACGAGGAGCGAAGCGACGACAGCCGCCATAAATGAATGGATTTTTTCTATGCAAACAAAAACTTTATATTCTAATAACTAAAACAATCATTTGCAATGAAAATAACAATAGCTTCTGACCATGCTGGCTATAAACTAAAGGAAGAGCTAAAGAAATACCTACAAGAACTAGGTCATGAAGCAGAAGACCTAGGAACAGACTCTGAGGAATCAGTTGATTATCCTGATTACGGAAAAAAGGCAGCAAAACAGGTTGCATCATCCAAAAACAAAGGGATTTTAATCTGCGGTTCTGGTATTGGCATGTCAATAGTTGCAAACAAGGTAAAAGGAATAAGGGCAGCCCTGTGCCATAATGAACACACAGTAAAAGCTGCAAGGCAGCATAATGATGCAAACATCCTATGCCTGGGTGCTAGAGATATTGATAGTAAAACTGCAAAAAAGTTAACAAAGATTTTCTTGGAAACAGAAGCAAGCAGTGAAGAAAGGCATAAAAGAAGGGTAAGTAAGATAGAATAAAATGCTAAGCTATTCTATAGCTGCTGTTGTGACATATCTTGGTTTAGTTGCTGGAATGCTATTGGCCTTTTTCACAGAAGAAGAATTAAAGGCAGGAAGAAAATATTTCATACTATTGCAGCACGTCTGTTTTATCTCTATCATTGCAGGGTTATTCTATTATTTTTTCATCAACAAACTCATATCTGAGCTAATCATTATAGCAATATTGTTTGTAATACTAGCCCTTACCTGCTATTTTTCTGCTGTTAAGCTAAAGAAAAGCAAAAGAAAGCCAATAATAATATCATACATCATATACGCTGTACTTGCTGTTGGTTTTTACCTGTCTTCAAAGGTTATTGGCATGCACATAATTATCTCTTCGCTTATATTCATCTACGGCCTTCCAGCAGGAACAAAGTTAACAGACCCAAAAAAGAAACTGAAAAGTTTTTGGATCATACTAAGCCATATCTTTTATGTAGCTATAGCAATAATTCTAAAGCTTCGTTTTCTTTAACCCAAGGCAATAGCCCAAAAGGTTAAGCCCTATATGGAAGCAGAATGACATAACAATTAAAGTAATGACTGTCAGAATAGAAGGCACAAACACCGGCAAAATAAATATCAAGCCACCTAATACAGCATTAATCTGGTCAAAAGGTATGAAGGGTTTGCCAGGCTTTATACCAAGCCTCCTCTTTGCAAAACTGTTAGTTAAATCACCAGCCATAGCACCTAAGCCAATAAGTAAACCTGCAAGAAACCATTTTGCATTGTAATCAAAAAAACTAAGATTTCTAAAAACAGGATACCTGTACAAAACAAATTGTATATAAGCTATCACCAAGGAAAACAAAAGAGCAAAAATCAAGCCCCTTATAGTTTTACTACCGCCAAAAATCCTTTTTTTGCCAAGTTTTTTTCCAAAATCAACAGGAACTGCTAACTTCTTAAAGATGTTCTTCACAAGAACAGGAGCTGTATTAGCTGCAATCCCTGGAAGCATAAAGTACAGGCATTTAAGCAAATAAAATATTATTACGTTCATTCTTTGTCTGTCCTCAACAGTTATTTAAAAATCTTGCGTATTATTTTCAGGCATGAGCTCATTGAGCCTCCAACAAAGCCTGTAACTGAGCTGCCATCAACCCTTGTTTTTTTATTCTTAATCGCTTTTCTTAAATCTCCATCAAAAATAGTAAACGCTTTGCCAAGCTCAAACCTAAAATGTGCATCAGAGCCTGCAATCTTTGCAAGATTAACTTTGTTTGATATCTTCAAAGCTGCATTATTGGTTAAAAACGAAGACCTTGAATTCAAACATTCTATGCCATCTATCTTGTCTTTTATCTTCTCTATGGGGTATCTAAACCTCAAATGGGGTAAAAGCCTGTACGGGTGGGCTACAACTGCTAAGCCACCCTGTTGTTTTATCTCATCCAGAACCTCAAATAAACCCCTGGACTTTATCTTCTTGTTGATATAATAAGCAAGCACATCACCCTTATCAGTTCTAATCTCTGAACTAACAACAACCTCAAAATCCTTATCCTTATTCAAGCTCTTAACCTTTAAAGCGCCCTTTATTTCATTGTGGTCTGTAACAGCAATCCCATCCAGCCCTTTCTTTTTTGCAGCCTTAAGAATTACCTCTGGCTTTAGGTTGCTGCATAAAGAATAATTTGTGTGGACGTGTAAATCGTACTTCATTTTCCCGCGAATATAACCCTGATGAATCTCCATGTTATCTTAAAAGGATTTATATGGCTCACTTCCTCGCCGTAGATAGTCTTTATAGGAACCCAGCCAATCCTGTAGCCAAGCTTAGCTGCCTTAAGCAGCATCTCTGTTTCAAACTGATAGCCATCCTGCTCAGGCTTAACATCCTTAATAACATCCTTCTTTATCAGCCTGTAACCTGACTGGCTGTCAGGAACCTTTTGCCTGCATTTCCTTGACACAATAAACGAAGAAAGGCTGTTAGCCAGTATCCTCCTAAGGGGCATGTTCCTCACATTATGCATCCTGCTTCCAACTATTATATCGAACCTGCTGATTTTATCAACAAATTTAGGAATATCAGAAGCTTTATGCTGGCCATCAGCATCTATTGTTATAACAGCATCGAAATTATTTTTAACTGCATGCTTGAAACCTGTCTTTAAAGCTGCTCCCTTGCCTTTGTTATGCTTATGCCTAAGTATTTTTATGCCTTTTATTTTCTTTATTACGCCATAGCTGTTGTCAGTGCTCCCATCATCTATAACCAAGATATTGCCCTGGTATCGTTTTATATCAGCTATTGTATCTGCTATAAACTTTCCTGCATTATAACAGGGAACTATAACCAGTATCTTCATTAAGCCTCATACCTCCCGTTTGTTAGCCTGGCAATCTCAAGCATGACCTTGTCAGCAATCTCCCTCAGCATCTTCTTGGTTACTCGTTTATTATACTATTTATCAAAATACATTGGTTTTCCTATTTTGATCTCAGCCCTTTTCAGCCTAGGTATTAATTTATCTCTAGGAGCTATTTCATACGTACCTATCAAGCCTATAGGTATAACAGGCACCTTTGTTCTTAAAACTAATCTTGCAACCCCGGTTTTGCCTCTTGTCAGGCTTCCATTAAGGCTTCTTGGACCGCCAGGGAATATGCCAACATTATCTCCCTTTTTTAAAAAATCTATTAATGTGTTTACAGCTTTTTTCTTGCCTTCATTAAAAGGAACACAGCCAGCCCAATTCCTAGAAATCCTGTCCCCAAAAAGATTCCAGAACCTTCCCTTCATCGCAAGCCAATGTATCTTACGGTCAATCCAGGGCAGTATAGTAGAGCATAAAATCAGAGGGTCAAGAATACTATCATGATTTGCAGCCATTATAAACGGCTTACTCTTTGGAATGTTCTTCCGTCCTTCAACCTTCCGCACAAATAACCTAAAAAAGGCAAATAAGGTATGGTTAGCTATTGGGTACATCATTCTATATTCCCTCTTTTAATAATCACGAAATGGTTCTATTTAAAAAATTTTGTTTTATATCGGTAGATTTAAATATTAATCTAACAAGATTATACTTATGACTGATATCGTACTTGAAAACCCAGCTGGTGTTTACGGGCCAGTATTATCACTGCTGGAAAAAGAGGGCTATACATCAGCTGACATGCACTTTCATACAGAATTCAGCATGGATGGGATATCAAAAATAAATAACGTTCTAAAGCGATGCAGGAAACTTAACACTGGTGTTGCAATAACAGACCATAATGAGATTGGCGGTGTTATAAAAGCCTTTAAGCTTAAGAAAAAAGAATTCATTATACCTGGAGTAGAAGTCAGCTGTCATGAAGGCGCGCATCTGCTTCTTTATTTTTATTCATTATCAGAATGCAAGGAGTTCTATAAAAAAGAAATCCTGTTTCAGAAAAAAATAAACCCTTTCTTTATCCCTACAAAAATAGCAGACTTAATTGAAGCTGCAAGTAAATATAACTGCGTCATTTGTGCGTCGCATCCATTTGGTCCTGGAGTAACAGGCATCAATAAAATAAATGTCCCTCCAAAAACAATAAAAAAGATAGATTTAATTGAAGGTATTAACGGTGTTTGCCTGAGAGGAATGAACATAAAAGCTATAAACTGGGCTAACAAACTAAAGAAAGGCATGACTGCTGGAACAGACGGCCATACAACTGCTGAGTTAGGCCTGGATATTTCATTAGCTCATGGAAATGACATTGAATCGTTCCTCAAATCTCTAATCAGGGGCAATTCTATTGCCATAGGAAAAGAGGAATGCTTCTTTACAGACGCAATACACCAGATAGTAAAGGAAAAATTTTATTTTAAGCGCGCCATAAAAAAGCATGAGGGGCTGTTATGGTTGAAAACACACTATCAAAATGAAATGGAGCATCTTAAAAATAAGATGAAAAAAGAAGAATTCCATTTCCATGTGCATGCCCACCATAAAGAACTTAAAAAAGAATCCAAACATCATATGCATTTTAAGCATCTATTCTAAAATGAAACTAAAAAAAATCCTGTTAATCCCAAATGTTCTGACAATACTTCGCATACTTGCATCACCAATATTTTTCATTCTACTTCTAAAATCAAAAATCATTCTGGGGCTGACTGTTTTCCTTATTGTTGCATTAACTGATTGGGTTGACGGGTTTGTAGCCAGGCGCATAAAACAAAGAACAAAGTTTGGTGAATTCCTTGACCCCATGGCTGATAAGTTTATGGTTACTCTAGCTGTCATAGCACTTATTATTGGATTCAATTTTCCTTTATACGGGCTGTTGATTTTTTCCAGGGATATTATCTCACTATGCGGTTCACTCCTTGCACATATAAAACGAAAAGCAGTCTGGAAGGCAAGTAAGCTGGGAAAAGTAACAACCTTTTTACAGGTGGTTGTAATAGCATCATTTATCATTAATTATCAGTTTAAGGATTTTCTGTTAGCTGCAACAATAATCCTCAGCCTTCTAACTACAATCCAATATTTTATGATTGGCGTTAAAATGATTAAGAGTTCTAAGTAAAGCTTTAATAACAAGAAATAATATTCTATGCCTATGGTATTCACAATATTAGACTGCTACACAGATGAACCAGCTGGTCTAGGTGTTCCGCCTTACTTGGGCACTTATCCTAGATATATTGCCGGTTCTTTAGAAAAGATTCCAAACTATATTACAATAGACGATTTAAGATTACTAAAAAGTATCAATGAAAAGAAATCAATTCAAAAAACAAATATTAAAAAATATAACACCACAAGAACTAGTGATGAAATAAAGGGAATCTTAAACTCCACTTCTGAACTAATTATAATCGCTGGTGTTCATACTCCTGGAAAATACCTAAGTGCTGTTCCTGGTACTTTAAAGGAGATTATACAGCTGACAAAAGACCTAAACTGCAGAAAAATATTAACTGGACCTGCTGTTTACGGAACATCAACAGAGGGAGGAAGATTCTTTGAAAAGGCAGACCTTTCAAATTTCAACGAGATAAAAGATTTCAATTTCAGCTATGAAGAGGTAGAAGATTTTGCAGTCAAAGGAACAGAATTGATAAAACAAATCCCGAGCTTAAGAATAATTGAGCTAGAGACCTCAAAAGGCTGCTCAAGAAAAACACATTGCAGCTTTTGCACAGAGCCAATAAAAAACAGCATCTCATTCAGACCAAAAAAAGATATCCTAAAAGAAGCAAAAGCATTCGACAAGCTTGGTGTAAAATATTTTAGACTAGGAAAACAGTCTGACTACTATTCTCACCCAGAAGCCATTGGTATTATTGAAGGCATTAGAAAAGAATGCGAGCCAAAGGTTTTGCATATTGATAATGTAAATCCTGTAAATGTTGTGTCAAAAAAAGGAATTGAGATAACAAAAGCTATTGTTAAGTATGGTACAGCAGGCAATACAGCTGCATTTGGCGTTGAAAGCTTTGACCCAGAGGTTGTAAAGCAAAACAACCTTAACGCTGACCCTGAGGTTACTTACGAGGCTGGAAGAATACTGAATAAATATGGCCAGGAAAGAGGCAAGAATGGCATGCCTAAATTCCTGCCTGGAATCAACTTGCTGTTTGGGCTGATTGGAGAGAGCAAATCCACAAATGAGCATAACATCCAATGGCTAAAGCGCTTTATGGGTGAGGGCTTATTACTAAGAAGAATCAATGTCAGGCAGGTTGATATTTTTGAAGGAACCCAGCTATATAATACTGTTGGAAACAAGTTCATAAAAAAGAACAAGAAATATTACTGGAAATGGCGCAACCAGATAAGGCAGGAGATTGATTCACCTATGCTAAAGAAACTTGTTCCAGAAGGAACTGTTATCAAGGATGTAAGAATGGAAATTTATGACGGCAAAACAACCTTTGGAAGGCAGATTGGCACCTATCCTTTAATCATAGGGGTCAAAGAAAGGCTTGAATTAAACAAATTCTATGATATTGAAGTTATCGGGCATATGTTGAGAAGCATTATCGCTAGAGTCAAGCAATAAGTTTATATATAAATTCCTCAAGAAAATAGATTATGACAAAAGCTCAGGTAGCGGCAAAACCATTTATCTTCGCTGTAACAGCTATTTTAGCAGTACTTGTTCTATCATTTGGTTTTGTTTATATCAGGGAGCTTGAAGAATCTGCGCAGAAAAGAGAGGTTGCAATATTTATTGAGAGTGTCAAAAGTGCTATAGGCGTCCAAAGCAAGCAAGGCTATGGAAGCTATGTAGACAGGACCATGGCTGTACCAAAGGATATAACCTCTATTTGCTTTGTTGACCGCTCAAAAGAATTCGATGATTTTGCCAATAACGAGCTTACAATGAATATTGATAATTATCCAGACTCAAATTTCTTTGTTTTACCTTCAGAAGAACTCAGAGCAGAAAAACTTGAAAACTTTGAGATTGACAGAAGCCCCCTATGCATCAAAGCAGTTAATGGCAAGGTTAGATTAAAACTAACAAGCAAGCTCGGAACCTCAACTATCGATGGTTTTTCAGAAGAGGATGAAAGAGAAGAATGTGTCTCTGTTTTCTATACCTCAGAACCAGATGATGGAATTGATATTGTCTTTTTAGGCCAGGCATATAAGACAACAGAAGAATTCAAAGATGAGGTTTATAATTATATAAACAATGTTTTCTTCAAGCTTGAGCCATTCCACGCAAACAGAGACAAATTCAATTTCTATATGGTGGATGACTTCCAGGACCTAAGCTGTACATTCAATAATTATGTCTTGTGCAATAATTTTAAGGTGAAGAGGATTGCATCAAGATGTCCTCATGAATTTATTTTTATTTTAATAGAAAGGAACAAGATTAAGGATCTTGTAATACCAATCAGGTCAAGCGCTATAGCAAACATAGCAAACATCAACACAGCTGACAACCCATCTGTACTAATGCATGAGTTTGGCCACAGCTTTGGTGACCTGGCTGATGAATATGTTGATGATTATTACCTGCAAATAAAATTTGATGGAGAGGAGTATCCGAATTGTGACAACAGCCAATGCTCAAAATGGGCTGGTACAGAAGGAACTGACTGCTTAAAGGGCTGCTCAACAGATGGATATTACCGTGGAACAGAAAACTCATTGATGAGGAGCCTCTACGCAGAATATTACGGCCCAATTAATGAAGAAGCAATAATAGAAAAATTAAGCGTGTACGAAAGATGAAAACTAAAAAACTTATCTTAATGATAATGCTGTTATTATTTGCGCAGGCAGCATGCGCTGAAAAAATATTAATCTTAAATCTCAATTACGATAATGGCAAAGTCTCTATTATTGACGAGATAGAAACATATGGATACTATCCCGACAGAAAGATACAGCCTGATGCAGGCTATAAGGCAGAAATAATTTCCGTAGATGATGATGTCATATATTCATTCAGATTTGAGGTTCCATTAGAACATTACACAGATATTCATATGGACGGCAAAACCCAGGGGGGCCTTGTTAGGGTAGATAATACAGATTTTGCATTAATCCTGCCCTCGCTGCCAGATGCAAAGCAGATAAACATATACAATGAAAAAGAAGAAAATGTGTTGACAGCTGATTTAAGGGAAAAAAGGTTAACTATAACAATCCCCATTATTCTTGCTTCAGCAATTCTAGCTGCAATAATAGTATATATTATACTCAAGAAAAAGAAATCATAGCCATAGAAAATTATATAAATATAGTATCAATTCTTGAACTTAATGCCTCTGTAGCTTAGCAGGTAGAGCGTGTGACTGTTACACCAATTCTTTGGTGAAGAAATCACAAGGTCGGCAGTTCGAGACGCATTAAATCCGAAAGATTTATGGCGGGAAAATCTGCCCAGAGGCGTTTTTGTTATGATAGTGGGCCCGTGGCATAGTCTGGTGGCGCGCTCGACTGATACATTTCGCGCAAGCGAAATACAGACATCGAGTGGTCCCGTGTTCAAATGTCATCAAGTTCTAAAACTTGTGGCTAGAAAGTCACGGCGGGCCCATTTTTTTCAAAAACTTAACAATCCGCAATCTTAACTATACAGCAAATTGCGGCAGGGAACTTTATGTTCCCTACAGGGGTCTATCGGGTGAAACCCTTAGGTCACAGCGGGCCCATTTTTTTCAGATTTTTCAGCAAATTTTTCCGATTCGTCCAAACCCAGTTACGAAAAAAGTCTAAGTTTGTCGTCGGAAACAGTGGTAAAAAAAAAATGGTTTTATAGCTTTGACTACCATAAAGTTTATATAGAAGTTCCCATTTTATAATGATAAAAATAATAAAAACACAAAAACCTGGAGGTGTTGGTATATGTTTAAGAAATATTTACTTGTAATTGGTGTGATAGTCTTGTTCTTATTGAGTGGATGTCAAATCTATGAAGATATATATGGCAAATCTGATGTTTCTACAATAAGCATGGATGATATTGTTGTTGAGGGTGAAGAAGATGAGGAGGTTGCAGAAGAGGAAGAAGAAGTGGAAGAGGAGGAAGAAAGAACAAGCCCTCTTGACATCTTCAGAAGAGATGAGGAAGAGGAAGAAGAGGTCGAGGAAGACATTGAAGAGGTCATTGAGATTATTGAGGAAGAGGAGGAAGTAGTATTAGAAGATGTAGACGTTGTTGACCAGCAAGCAGTTGTTATCATAGTAGAAGAAACAGAGCTTGTCAGCTTAGAACCTGACGCAACTGACCCTGATGGAGACCCTTTAACTTACGCATTCACATCACCTCTTGATGGCATAGGTGATTGGCAAACTACTTATGGAGATGAGGGTGAATACACAGTAACAATAACCGCATCTGATGGAGACCTTTCTGCTTCACAGGATGTATTAATAATTGTAAACAGAAAAGAAGAGGCCCCAATAATTGAGTTTGCTAATCCAGCAGATACAGAATTAATCATAGCAGAGGATAACATCATAGAATTCAGCGTATCAGCATCAGACCTTAATGGTGATTACCTGGATTATGAATGGAAGATTGATGGCGAGGAAGTATCAACCGACACCTCATTCGCATTTGACCTAGGCTATGACAGTGCTGGTTCACACACTATTAAGTTATCAATAACCGACGGCACACTTGAGACATCACAGATATGGGCTATTACAGTTGAAAATGTTAACAGGCCGCCTGAAATGGAAGAACTAGACAACATCATAGTTAATGAAAATGAGCCTGTAATAATTGTTGTAGAAGCCTCTGACCTAGATGGAGACGGCCTATCCTTTGCAGCAGATAGCGACAAATTTGAGCAGGAAGGGAATGTCTTTGCGTGGGATACAACCTATGATGATTCAGGCAGCTATGATGTAACAATAACAGTAAGCGACGGTGACCTTTCAGTAAGCCAGCAGATAAACGTGGCTGTTGAAAACGTTAACAGGGCACCTGTATTCCTAGGAATAGAACAAAGATAATTTCTTTTTTATTTTTTTAATTTTTAATGTTGGGGGTTGGGTTAATGGATAAGAAATGGTTAATTTTAGTATTAGTTCTAATTATTGTATTGCCAATAACTTATTCTCTAACTAATATGATAGTTAATGAGACTGACCTTGTCTCCATAAAACCTTCTTTTGATGATCCTGACGGTGATACATTAGAATATTCCTACACATACCCCTTAAACAGCGAGGGAGAATGGCAAACTACCTATGGAGATGCTGGAAATTATATTGCCTCAGTCACTGCTTCTGACGGCGACCTTATCACAGAAGAAGAGGTCATAATCGTTGTTAACAAAAAAGAAGAACAGCCTGAAATATATGATTTCTACCCAGAAGATACCTCTTTGTCAATTGAAGAGGGTGAAAGCCTCTACTTCAGGGCTGAGGCCTCTGACATAAACGAAGATGAACTAACCTACAAATGGTTCATTGATGATGAATTCTTAGGCAGGGAGCAAGAGATTGAGTATTACGCAGACTATTTTGACCAGGGAACGCATACCATAAAAGTAGTTGTATCTGACAGCACGCTTAAAACATCCCAGGAATGGACTATGGATATTGAGGATGTTGACAGGGCACAACTCCTGGATAACATAAGCTATATTGAAGTAGATGAAACAGACATAGTAAGTATCGAGCTTCCTGATTTAGGAGCCTACCATCTTGAATATGAGATATCAGAGCCAATAGGCAATGAAAATTTCTGGCAAACCACCTATGAGGATGATGGTGAATACATGGTAACAATAACAATAAGGGACAGGGATTTTGAATATTCAAAAAAGGTAGACCTTGTAGTTTATGATGTAGACCGCGAACCGATAATTGAACCACTCCATGATATAACTGTAAGAGAAGGTGAGGAAGTAAACTTAGTAGTAAATGCCAGCGACCCAGATGGCGATGATATAATAATCACAGTTCTTGAAGCGCCGGAAAATTCAGGATTTGATGGCAATGTCTTTAAATGGACACCAAGCAAGGATTTTGTTAAAAAAACAAACCTCTTTACATATTTCCTTGACAATTTCCACTTACTCAGCAGAACTCAAACTATAACATTCCTGGCTGAAAGCAATGAATTTAGCACAACCAAAACCATAAAGATTAGGGTCATGGAAGAGAATAGGGCCCCTGTGCTTGAAGATATGGGAACAATAGTCATGAATGAAGGGGAAACCCTTGTATTAGAGCCTAATGGATATGACCTTGATGGTGATAAGGTATCTTATAGATATAGCGGCTGGATGAACAAAGCTGTGAAAGGGACTGGTTATGATGATGCAGGCACCTACACAGTATTTATTAAATTATCTGACAGCAAAACCTCTGTTGAGAAGAACGTAACAGTTGTTGTAAATAATGTTAACAGGCCGCCTGTTCTTGAGGAAATACCTCAGCAGGATGTAGATGAAGGAGCAGTTTTACACTTTAATGTTAATTCCTATGACCCAGATAATGACAGGATTGTCACATCTGCAGAAGATGTGCCTGCCGGCTCAAGTTTTGATGCAGACGGGTTTAGCTGGACCCCCAGCCATGATGAGACAAGAAGGCTGGAAGCAAAACAATATACAGTCACCTTTACAGCTTCAGATGGTGACTTAAATTCAAGCGAAGATGCAGTAGTCCTTGTGCACAACACAAACAGGGAGCCTGTTGTATGGAATGTCAGCCCAATGGTGGGTCAATTTGGTGTTTATGTCAACAGCTCTGTTTTGTTCCAAGCATCTGCCCAGGACCCTGATGGTGATGCACTAAGCTATGAATGGATATTTGGTCCACTTGCGCGCTACAAAGGGGGCCCGCTGCATAGACGTTGGTTTACTTCTCCTGGAAAAAAAGAGGTGAGAGTTATTATCTCTGATGGCAAAGCTGCTGTAAGTGTCAGATGGATTGTTAGTGTAATAGAACGGCAAACCCTTCCTCAAATGGTTGTTACAAGCGCACCGCAACCAACACCAATAACACCTGCACCAGCACCACAGCCTGCACCAGAACCAGCTCCGGAGCCTACTCCTGAGCCAACACCAGCGCCTGCACCAGCACCACAGCCTGCACCAGAACCAACACCTCAACCCGCACCTCAACCAATACCACCAAGGCAGTATACTTACAAGACGTACGTTGTAACAGAAAAGGTATAACTATTTATATTCGTATTTCTTCTTGTTTTTTCATGGATAAAACAGTAAAGATTAGCGGGAATGCTGATGATGCAACAATAAACCTTGCATTAGATACTATAAATAAAAATAAACAGGCGATTGTATTCGTGAATACAAAGCGCTCTGCTGAAAAAACTGCAGAAGAGATTTCTAAAAAAGCCAAAATAAGTGATAAAAAACTTCAAGAACTTTCTGAAGCTGTACTAAAAGTTCTTTCAAGGCCAACAAGGCAGTGTGAAAGGCTGGCTTCATGCGTCAAGAAAGGCATTGCATTCCATCACGCAGGCTTAACCCATAAGCAAAAAGAATTAATTGAGAATTCTTTCAGGGACAGAACAATAAAGATTATCTGTGCCACACCAACACTCGCCTTAGGAGTTGATTTGCCTGCATTCAGGGCTATCCTCAAGGATTTAAGGCGTTACGGTCATCGTGGAATGCAGTTTATCCCTGTCCTAGAATATCTGCAGATGGCTGGCCGTGCCGGCCGTCCTAATTATGACAAGGAAGGCCAGGCAATAGCAATAGCTGCAACAAAGCCTGAGAAAAAAAAGATTCATGAGAAATATATCCTGGGAGAGCCGGAAGACATCTATTCAAAGCTTGCAGTCGAGCCTGTTCTCAGGACTTATCTGCTGTCATTGATTGCTGCTAACTTTATCAATGACAAGAAAAGCATTCTTGATTTTTTTGAAAAAACATTCTGGGCTTATCAGTTCAAGGATATGGAAAAGCTTGAAGAGATTATCATGAGGATGCTGACCCTGCTTGAGGACTGGGGATTCTTAACATCCACAAGCAAAAGTGCTGACTTCCAAACAGCTGATGAATTTGGAAATGAAAAGTACAAGGCAACAATCCTAGGAAAAAGGGTTGCTGAGCTTTATATTGACCCTCTGACAGCGCATTTCTTTATTGAATGTCTAAAAAAGGCCCATAACAGGACAGAAGCATTTTCATTCCTGCAGATGGTATCGCACACACTAGAAATAAGGCCCCTGCTCAAGGTAAGGGTAAAGGAATACGAGAAAATAGAAGAAGCTTTGGTGACATACCATGACTCTATACTGGAAGAGATTCCATCTATGTATGACCCAGAATATGAGGATTTTCTCAGCTCAGTTAAGACTGCCTTATTCATGCAGAACTGGATAGATGAAAAGGATGAGGAATTTATTCTTGAAGAGTTTAATGTAAGGCCTGGTGAATTGCGGGTTAAAGTGGATAATGCGGACTGGCTTCTTTATGCAGCAGAAGAGCTGTGCAGGATTCTTAAGCTGAAATCTTTGATAAGCGAGATAATAAAGCTTAGGTTAAGGCTTAAGTATGGTGTTAAGGAAGAGCTGCTGCCTCTGCTTAGGATAAAGAATGTTGGAAGAGTGCGTGCAAGAGCTTTATTCAGAAACAAGATTAAGGATGTTTCAGGTGTGAAGAAAGCTGACATCACAAAACTAGTCCAAATACTTGGGAAAAAGGTTGCGATTGACGTCAAGAAGCAGGTTGGCGAGGACATAGATAAATCAAAAGTTCCTGAACGCAAGAGAAAAGGACAGATTAGTCTTAAAGATTGGAATCAATGAGAAAAATAATCAATAAAAAGAAATAAATCTGAGTTTTGCCTTCTTCCATCCTTTAAAGCAAAACTCATCATATGTCATGAAGTAAATTAAGCAGATGAAAATTCCTTTATAGTGATTGTGAAAGGAATTTTCAGATTTATTTTTATTAAGATTGAAATAATGGTTAAGATGAAACTATTAATGGCTGTAATGTACTCAGAAAAAGAAGCTCTTGATAAAGCAGTTATTGAATTGAAAAATCAATTTGGAGAAATTGATGATGAAAGTGGAGAGTATGATTTTACTTTTACCGATTATTACGAAAAAGAATCTGGAAAGAATCTAAAAAAGAGGTTTATTTCTTTTAAAAAAATAATTAATGATGAAGAATTAGCAAAAATAAGAATCCAAACCGGAAAGATTGAAGACAAATTTAGAATTGATAACAAAAGAACAGTTAACATTGATCCTGGATATATTTCTGAAGAAGGAGTTTTCATGGCAAGCTTAAAGCACAGGCCGTTTAAAACAGAGATTGGAGATGGAATATTCTTGCATAAAGTTCTGGGATTTAATGGTGATGAGATTATTGAATTTAACCATACCTTTGCTGATTACAAACTAAAAGAAAACCAGGATTTCTTCCTCAAAGTTAAGAAAGGTTTATTAAAAGAGTCAGATTAAAAACAAATTATTGCCCCTGTAGTATAGTGGATACTTGCTGAACAAGGTTCGGCATAGCCAAAAAGAATATTAGGTTGCGGCAATTTTGCAAAAACCTGAAGACCCGAGTTCGATTCTCGGCAGGGGCATTATTTCTGTTTCTCTTCAGCAACCTTCTCAAGAATTTTAATATAAATTTCCCCGTACTGCTTCAATACATTCTTTGAAGTACCTAAAGTATTAGCAACATCTTTTGGGTCATGCTCATCTTCCATAACATAGCCCAGCCCTTTTTCATACGACTCCTTAAGTTTGGTGCTGTCTGAATCATCTGCAGTTATACCTAACGAGCCTGCCAAAGGAGAAACACCGCCACAAAACCTAAGCATAGCACCAATAAACTCAGTTGTGCCCCTCCATTTCTTACATACATCATTTGCTAAACGAGCGTAATCTTCTATAGCAACCTCAAAAAATATTGCAGAATGATCTAACATTAAATCAGGCCTACCTCTGTCATCCAGCTCGGAATTTACTGCTAAAAGTATTTCCTCATCACTATACTTCTGGCTTTCTTCTTCTCCCATGACTGACCTTCTACGCGCTATCAAACGTTTATTAACTTCGTCCCTAGATTCAGGTGCGCAATGCTTCATATAAGTTGATAAAGCACCTTTCCAGGTATCATATACCATAGATTCAGTTGCCAACTCTTCCTTTAATGAAGCCACCCATCTCTTCCAAAAAGCCAGGGCAGTGTAAGCAGTGCCAGCTTCATAAAGAGCTCTCACCTTAGCAGTTAATTCATAAGTTGTCTCCTTTTGTTCAGGAATTTTATCAGCCAAAGAACATAACTCCTCCTCTTTAGGATAGGTCAAACGTATTTCGTTCACATGTGCCTCTGTTATCCCTATTGCTCTATACGCCTCACTCAGCATTCCTTTTATACACCCCCTCATCTCTGCCCACTCCTCGTTATTCTCTGAAGCAGAAAGCGTGCAAATAAGACCTGCAAGTTCAGAGTGAGATTCATTTGAAAATACCCTGCTCGGAGCAGACCTTTTATATTCCCTGCGTGGCGCTTTTGGTTTATCTGCCTGCTCTCTCTCAGGCAAGTCTTGTTTCTTATAATCCAACTTACCTTCTAAACTTGTGCCTTGAACAGCATCAAGCAAGAAATTACCAAGTTGTATTAGTATTTCGTTATTAGTGGCAAGTATCCTCTCTGAATCAGCAGGAGAAGGCTCTCCTTTCTCCAGCATAGCTTCAAGTTCTTCCCTGCACGAGATTTCTAAACTAAGGCCAGCCTCCCCAGTTATCTTTCGAGCCTCATTAACTATCTGCAATAAGGTACGGGCTGTATCAGCAATACTTGGATTCAGTGCAAGTTGCTTAAGCCGGACATCATTATATCTAGCGCTTACATCCTCAAAAATCCTTATGGTATAACCTAAGATGTAATACCCATCTTCAGGGTCAAGCAAACTATCAGTGATCCTCTCCTCATCCCGAGCAGGATCTTCCCCTATTTTAAAGTCCCTATATTTTATTAATAGGTCGATGGTACAAGCACGAACATCTCTATGAAGCCCTGACAGATGAGAAGAAAGGGAAGTTCTTAGATGGGTTATTGTCTCTTGTGGGTTTGCTACTGCTGACTGCAGTTTCTCAGCTTCAGTATTCCATTTCGCTTGAAGAACCTCTGCCTGATACGATTCATAAAGCCTGCCTAGTTGTTGGCTTGCCATATCTACATATTTCTTTTTGGGTTTTTTAGCAACCATATCCACAGCAGAAACCATATTCTCTTGCCCAGGGTAGGAAAGAAGTGTAGCATCTTCCCCGCGAGGCAGTCCCTTTAACATAGGATAGACAGAATCGAAGTCCTCATGTAACCTACCACGAATCACTTCCTTCTCAGCATCATCCGTTGATTCAGATAGCCTTATCAAATCCGCCTTAACCTCATCAAAAGGTCTTATTACTAGAAGCTTTTCTTCTTCAGGTTCTTCTGTAGAGGCTTCTGTAGGGCTCTCTGTAGGTTCTCCTTGGGTGTCCTCTGGAGGTCCTTCTGTAGAGTTACCAGTATCCTTTTCTCCATTATCTGGTACCATAATAGGACCAAAATGGTTTTTTATATATAAAGCTTTTCAATTTTACCACTACAAAATAGTAAACAATAGAGATAGTAAACCAAAAAGATTTTATACTATTATATCAGAAAGAAGCTTGTGAAGAAACTAACAAAAAAAATCTTTGGCTGGACAATATATGACTTAGCAAATACTGCTTTCTCTGCTTTATATGTAACATTCTTCTTTCCTGTTTTAATCAAGGTTTTCTTGGGCGGGAATGAATTCCATGTGGGCTTAGTAACAAGCCTTGGAATATTCCTTGCTGGCGTATTTGTTCCTTTTATTGGTGCTTTATCTGACTCAACTGGAAGGAAGATGCCTTATGTTATTTTCTTTACCCTGCTTTGCGTTACTGCAACAGCATTAACACCTTATATTGGATTGTATGGTGCCTTAATTCTTGGAGTATTTGCAACACTTACCTTCCATGCATGCCTGGATGTCTATGATGCAATACTAACAGATATCTCGACAAAAAAGAATATGTCAAAGATCTCTGGCTATGGTGTTGCAATGGGTTATGTTGGAACAATCCTAAGCCTGGTCATGGCATACATATTAATGAGTATGCTTGGCTGGGAAACAGAAGCAGCAGTAAAATCAATCTTTCCAGCAACAGCAATTTTCTTCCTAGGTTTTTCAATAATCACCTTCATCCTTGTCAAAGACAAAGTAAGAAAAGCAACAGTAAGCCTAAAAGAAGGGATTAAAAAAGCCTATTCAGCAATTAAATCAACCTTCAGGGAGGCAAGAAAACACAAGAGCTTATTCATTTTCTTAATAGCTTGTTTGTTATATACAGACGGAATGAATACTGCAATTGTATTCCTTTATCTTTACGGCCGCGAGCAAATAGGAATCAGTATGGTTAATTTCTTTTATGCTTATGCAGGAATGGCTTTAACCTCTGCTTTAGGTGCTTTAATATTCGGAAAACTTGGAGACAAGATCGGCTCAAAGAGATCTATAGTTACTGCTTTGTTTCTTTGGATTGGAATCATATACTTATTAATGAAGGTTAACAATGTAGTTACATTCATAATAGCTGGCTGCCTTGGCGGAGCAGCCTTAGGTGCAATCTGGACCTTAAACAGGCCAATGTTAGTACACCTAAGCCCAAAGAACAAGTTGGCGCAATTCTTCGGCTTCCAAGGTTTAACAGAGAAATTCTCTGGCTTGATTGGACCTGTACTGTTTGGTTTTATTGTTGTCAGAGCAGGCTACCAGCCAGCTTTATGGCTGTTGATGGGATTCTTTGTTATAGGATTAGGAATAATGTATTTTGTTCCGAATAAATAATTATTTCTTCTGTCCAAGATAAAACTCCTCAACCATCTCTAAAGTGCTTATATCCTCAGCAGAACGGTCTTCACGAATATTAAGCAGCCTAGGAAACCTTAAAGCATAACCAGAAGCATAAGTAGGACTTTTCTGTATCTCTTCATAGGTTATCTCAATAACAATCTTCGGCTGTATCTTAACCTCTTTGCCTTTCTCTGCAATTATCAAAGGCTTAAGCAATTCAGTAAGCTGCTTAAACGTTACCCCTTCTTCAGTTTCTTTTTCCTTTATACCAGTGCCAACCTTTCCAACCTCAAGAAAATTTCCATTATCATCAATGCATGCAATTGTAAAGCTTGAAAGCCATGAAGCTCTTTTACCCTCGCCCCAGTCAGCACCAACTATGACTAAATCAAGTGTTTCCATTGTAGGCTTTAACTTTACCATATGGCCAACACGAGCACCAGGCTTGTAGGGAGCATCAAGAGTCTTAAACATAATCCCCTCATTGCCAGCCTCTAAAGATTCATTATAAAAAGCCCTAACCTCATCCTCACTAGAGGTTATCAGATTCTTTGCAAGAACTATCCTCTTAGGAACCTGGTTTACAATCTTCCAGAGAACCTCTCGTCTTCTGCCAAATCCTTCTTTTATCAGATTCTTTCCCTCAAAATAGATTATATCAAAAACATTAAGCTCAACAGGGAAATCCTTAGCCATCTTCTCAATATCATACTTTCTTTTTATTCTCTGGGAAACACTCTGGAAAGGCAGATACTTATCTGTTTTAGGGTCGTAACCAACAGCCTCAGAATCAATAATAAATTCCTTGCCCTTAACATTATCCTTAACATACTTAACAACCTCAGGAAACTGTCTTGTGACATCCTCTAAACGCCGGGTAAATATAGTTATCTTATCATGCGCTTTATGTATCTGCATCCTAAAGCCGTCATACTTAAACTCAACAGCAGCTGGCTTTCCAACCCTTTCAAAGCCATCACCAATATCCTTTACCTTTATGGCAAGCATAACCTTAACAGGCCTGTTAACCTCAAGCTCCATATTCAACAAGCCATCAATGCCAGCAGTCTTAGCAACCTTAGCAACAGAAGAAAAATCATTTGTCAAATCGTAAGCCTGCTGAACAGCATTTGCATACTTGTTATAATCATCCCTGTTCTCAATCTCAATATTATTTTCTTTAGTATTATATGTAAAGCCTATCTCATCTGTAAAGAATGCCCAAACAACTGCATCACGCAAGCTTCCTTCTCCAACACCAACCCTTAGCTCACCTAAAACAGTCCGTACTATATATCTTGCTTCTAACGGCTCTGCACTTGTCAGCAACTCAGCAATTAATTGAATCTTTCTTTCAACAGTGCCTGCTCCTTCCAAGGTTGCAAGTTTTCTCAGGTTATCAAAGACCTTCTTTACATCCAACTCTTTTGAAAAGAGTGTTGCCTGTTTCTTGAGCACAACAAGCTCTTCAGCAGTTTTTCCCAGGTCACCGCTTCGCTTCCAGCTATTCTCAACCTTGCTCGTATCAATTCCAGTAGAAATTGCAATAGCCTTCAAAATCAGCCTGGAAGCAACACCAATCTTGCTTGGATCCCAATTTGGAAATAGCTTTCCCTGCAGCAGCAGAATAACCTTAGGTAAATCCTCTGCTTCAATTGTTTTCAAAAACTCAGAGATAATATGGGTCTTCTCTAAGCGCTTTGTTGTTGCTTCAAGTTTTTGATAAACATTAACCAGATTTTGATACTTCATACCGTTAGATATAAATATAAGTAAGTATAAAAAACTTGTTAGATGGATGCAATTGAATGTATTATTACAAGAAGGTCTGTAAGGAAGTACAAGGATAAGGCAGTGCCTTGGGATATGATAGCAACTATCCTAGATTCCGGAAGGCTGGCTCCTTCTTCAGGAAATATACAAAGCTGGAAATTTATAATCATCAGGGAAGAGGCAGTAAGGAAACAGGTAGCTGAAGCCGCCTTGCAACAAACATGGATGGTTCAAGCGCCAGTACACTTTGCTATCATAGCAGTGCCTGAGAAAGTAAAAAGATTCTATGGTGTCAGAGGCGAGCGTTTATACGCAATACAGAATTGTGCTGCTGCTGCAGAAAACATGTTAATAGCAGCCCATGCACTTGGCTTAGGTGCCTGCTGGGTTAGTGCCTTTGATGAAGACATGATGCGCAGGGCTTTAGGCCTGCCAGAGGAAGTGATACCTCAGGCTATTATTACAGTGGGTTATGCTGCTGAAGAACCAGAGCCGCCACCAAAGAACAGGGCCTTTGCAATATTCTTTGTGAACAGATGGGGATCAAGAAAGCATATACCTCCTTCATCCTGGGGCTGGTGGTCCAAGAGAACAGAGATATACCTAAAAGAAGGAGTAAAAAGCCTAAAGAAACTGCATGAAAAGATTTCTGAGAAAGTTAAGGAAAAGCTCAAACGTTGATTTATATAATCTATAATAGAAAAATTTAAATACTAGTATACATATGTGTATAATAAAATAGAAATCGTGTCTATTGGGTTTTTTTGGCGAAAAACTCAATTAAAAACGTTTGTTGGTTGAAAAAAGCGGTTTTTGGAATCCTTTTGGCGAAAGATAGTCAAACCGCCGTGCACAAGCTTAAACACCTGTTGGCGCAAGTGTTAAACCCGTTCTAAGGAGTATATAGTATAAGCTCCTATTTAAATATTTCGATAATTCGATGTATATATCGAAAAATATATTATGAAAACCACAAAAACAAAAATGGGGGAGAAAAAATGGACTTTATAATAGATAGTGCGTTAAAACACGCAGAAGAACAGGGAACAAAAGAACTTGACATAGGTCAAGCAAATATAAAGGTAATTGGTATTGGCGGAGCTGGCAATAACATGGTTGGCTGGCTATACCAAAAGGGTATAAAAGGTGCTGAAATAATCGCAGCCAACACTGACAGACAGCACTTAGATATAACTGATTCTGACCGCAAGTTCCTGGTTGGGAAAGAAGTAACTCGTGGCCTAGGCTGTGGAGGCTATCCAGAGAAAGGTGCTGAAGCAGCACAGGAAAGCATACAGGAGATAAAAGAAGTGCTAAAAAGCTCAGACATGGTATTTGTCTGCGCAGGCATGGGTGGCGGCACAGGTACAGGCGGAGCCCCAATAATAGCACAAGTAGCAAAAGACACTGGTTCCATAGTAATAGGAACAGTGACAATGCCATTTAAGATTGAGCGCGCGAGAGTAGACAAAGCTGAATTTGGCTTGCAGCAATTAAGACAAGTTGCAGACACAGTTATAGTCATTGATAACAACAGGCTGGTAAATATAGCAGGTAACCTGCCTATAAAACAAGCGTTTGCCGTAGCTAACGAACTAATAGCTACAATGATAAAAGGAATTGTTGAGACAATAGCAATACCTAGCTTGGTTAACCTTGATTATGCAGATGTTAAAACAATAATGACAAACGGCGGAGTAGCAGCTATCGGAGTTGGTGCTTCTGACACAAACAACAGAGTAGATGAAGCAGTAAAGGGAGCATTAAGCAATCCTTTGCTTGACATAAGCTACAAAGGAGCAACAGGCGCATTAATACATATAGCTGGTGGTCCAGATATGACCTTGGATGAAATCAACAAGGTTGGAGAACAAGTAACTGAAAGCCTTGACCCTGATGCAAATGTTATCTGGGGAGCAAGAGTTGATGACACACTAAAAGGCAAGTTAACAGTTATGACTATAATAACTGGAGTAAAGTCTCCATGGATCCTAGGCAAGATTGACTACACAAAAGCAAGCCCTCAAGCTATGCAGATAAGCGAAGAGCTTGGAATAGACGTAGTGAGGTAAGGCATCATATTCACCAGTTCGGTGAAATTCTGCCTTCATCTTTTAAACCACCCCCCAACGCGTTTTAGGATGAAGGCCTTGAATCCCCTGCGCATAGCGGGGATTTTTTTTCTTTTTTTATTTTTAATAATGTTTATAAAACAGCCTTAATTTTCCTTTCCCATGTTATACCTAATAGGAATCGGCCTTAATGATGAGAAAGATATCAGTGTTAAAGGCTTGGAAGCTGTAAGGAAATGTGAATCAGTTTACTTGGAAAGCTACACATCTAAGCTTAATTGTTCTGTAGGAGCTCTAGAGAAAGTCTACGGAAAGAAGATTATAGTGGCTGATAGAGACCTAGTAGAGAAAAAAGCTGAAGAAACCATACTCAAAGATGCAAAAACCAAGGAAACTGCTTTATTGATAATTGGCGATGTGTTTGGAGCGACAACACATATTGACATTCTTATGAGAGCAAAGAAAGCTGGAGTTAAGACAAAAATAATCCATAATGCCTCTATACTGACTGCTGTTGGCATAACTGGTTTAGAGCTGTATAAATTCGGAAAAACAACCTCCATTCCATTCAATAATAAAGATATTAAATCACCAGTTAGTGTATTGAAAAGCAACCAGTCAATTGGGTTCCATACTTTGTTTCTATTAGACTTAGACCCCAAAAACAACAAGTTCCTAACTATAGGTGATGCAGCTAAATATCTGATAAAAGAAGGTGTTGAGAGTGACAAACTAGCTGTTGCCTGCGCACAGCTCGGCTCTGATGCTCCCTTTATCAAATCAGCTAAATTGAGAGACATTAAGAATCTAAAGATTGAAAAATATCCTCAGTGTTTAATCATACCGGGAAATCTGCATTTCATGGAAGAAGAATCACTTAAGCTTTACAGCTAAGAACAAGCGCCGTCTTCACAATCGCATCTTATATTCGTATGTGTTTTCCTTCCATTCTCGCAGTAATACTCTACCAGGAAATCTCCAAGGCAGGAGTCAGTTTCCTCAGCTCCAGTCACTGTAACAGTTCCCTTTACTTCTGGAGTATTTCCTCCGTCACTGTCCTGGCAGTTCAAGGAAGGCCCTCCCATAGATTTAGTCATAGCTCCTGTTTTGTCTGCAATAACTATCTTTTCCTTTGGCCTGCAGCCAGCTAGCACTACTAGAAGCACCAAACAAAATAAAATAATTTTTTTCATGTTGAAAATTAGATCTTTAAATCTTTGAGATCTTTCAAACCTAAATCCTCTTTACCCATGCCCCCTAACCCTGGAGGCTGTTCTCCTTCCATATCCCTTGTTGACTCTGGCATAATCTTTTTGATAATTAAAAAAATAATCGCCAAGAGGATATATATAATGACCAGGTCAAGCAGAACCCACCAGGTCACAATCAAAACTCCATGGCCCCATAAAATCGTAACAGCGCTCAGAAAATACACCGGACTAGGGCTTGCCAGGGTATAAGTGACCTTAGCAGATAATTTATGTGAGAATGCAAAATAAACTATCAACATTGCATAAAGCAATATTGCCATTATAATTCCAAATTTAAACCAAAAATTTGAGGGCTGCTTTTCAAACAGGAAACGCATTGACTCAACACTAATCCAGGTTAAAGTAATCCCATTACCGAGAGAGGTGTTCCAACCAAGCTTTTCCCTCTTATATTTGCCAAAATAAAGCTCCAATAGGGTCCACAGCAAAAAAACAGGTGCAAGATACCACCACAAACTATAATCCTGAGTAAAAGAAGCCCCTATCTGATTCAAGGCCTCCAACATACTGGTCAATAGTGCCATGACTAACAATCTAAAACACTGGTATAAATAATTTTTGATTTAGTTTATCACAACTTTTATATATTCGCGAGGAGTTTCTTAGCTTTAGAGCCCCGTAGTGTAGTGGTCAATTGAAAATCGGAGATTTTCAATTTGCTCAGAAATCTCCGATTTCCGACAAATCATCCCTGCTTTTGGTGGTGGAAATCAAAGATTTCCAACAGTTTTGCGATTTCCATCGAAAACAGCCGGGGACGGCAGTTCGAATCTGCCCGGGGCTATTGATTATTTCTTCATATAGTAAGGTTTTTAAACCAATTATCATTCCTATATTATATCGAGAGATAAGCAGGTCAATAATGGCTCGCTTATACTGGAGACAAAATGAATTCTCATTTGTTTCCAAATAAAATAGACTAAAGGTGATACTATGGCAAGAATGTATTCAAGAAGGAAAGGTAAAGCTAAAAGCAAAAAACCATTACAGACAACAACACCCACATGGACAAGGTACAAAGGAAAGGAAATAGAATTATTGATTGTAAGGCTGGCAAAAGAAGGCAAAACACCTTCCCAGATAGGCATTTCACTAAGAGATACTTACGGTGTTCCTAATGTTAAGCTGTTAACAAAAAAGGACATTACGCAGATTCTAAAAGAAAAGAAAATTCTGCCAGCTATGCCTGAGGACCTGCAAAGCCTCATAAGGAGGGCAGTTAAGATACACAAGCATCTTGAGGCAAACACAAGAGACTCAACTGCAAAAAGAGGCTTGTTGTTAACCTCGTCAAAGATAAACAGGCTTGTAAAGTACTACAAGAGAACTGGAAAATTATCCTCTGAGTGGAAATATGATCCATCAAGAGCAAGAATGTTGTTAGAATAAATTTTTTTATTTTTATTCAAAAAAATGAATAAAAAAGTGAAATTCTTCCTGACAGTATCGTTATATCCACTTAGAAAGCTATTAGGAATAAAACATGATATCCTAGATGCTATCAACAAATATTATGAGGAAGACTTCAGGAAAATACCTAAGAATGAAAGAGCCGTTTTTCTGCCTCACTGCTTAAGAAATCCTAAATGTCCTGCAAGGCTTGATTCATTAGAAGGGGTTAAGTGCATCAGCTGCGGACTGTGTAAGATAGGGGACATAAGAAAATTAAGCGAAGGCCTTGGCTCTAAATTCTTTGTTGTTCCTTCTCTTAACTTCATGAAGAGGATTATAAAGAAACACAAGCCAAGAGGAGTTATTGGCTTTGCCTGCTCTGAAGAGATTAAAAAAAGCATAAGAAATGAGAAAGTAAACTCTAAAGGAGCTCATGCATACAAAGTCAAGGTCATACCTCAAGGAGTCAAGCTGGCAACCTATAACTGCGAAGAAAACTCAGCAGACAATTGGGACAAGCTAGAGAAACTAATCAAATCCTAGACATTTCTATTTACCATATAATCTGCTAAATCATTAAAGAACTTCAATCCATCAGAAGATAAAGCAGGGTCTGCTTCCTTAAGCGCATCCTTTCCTTTCTTAATCATATCAGCTGCAAGATTCTTTGCATAATCAACTGCCCCTGTAGCGTGCATAACATCGATAGCAATCTCTATTTCTTCTGGTGTTGCTTTCTCATTGCCAAGAGCATCAAACAAAACCTTTTTTTGGCCTTCATCCCCTTTTTCCAGGGCCTTCATAACAAGCAAGGTTCTTTTTCCCTGCTTTATATCAGAGCCAACCTCATGCCCCTTTTTCATATCAGGGCTTATGTCCATTATATCGTCCTGTATCTGGAATGTTGTTGCTGCAGATAATGCATAATTATCAAGCGCTTTTCTCTGAGAATCTGTTGCACCTGCAAATACTGCACCTATCTCAAGAGATGTGCTGAATAATTTGCCTGTTTTCTTAGCAATCATACTCAAATAATCATTTTCAGTAAACTCCCTCTTTGTCTCCAGAACAATGTCCTGTATCTGGCCTTCATTAACTACCTTGTTTGTGTTATTGCACACCATTAAAGCAGCCTTTATCTGTTCCGGGGCAAATGAGGAGCCTGACAAGCAGGACTCACCTAAAGCAATCAGTATATTTCCCTGCAGTATTGCCATAGAAACCCCAAACTTAGTAGATAACTGGTTAAATATAGGCCCATTATAGCCTGCCTGGCCGTGATTATCAACAAACCACTGGTTAAACAGGGTATGCATGCTCTCTTTTCCCCTCCTTAAATCATCCTCATCCATTATATCATCATGTATTAATGAGGAAGCATGGAACAGTTCCATACTCAAAGAAGGCATGTAAATCTTCTGCTCATCATTATCAGTTATTGACTTGTAAGCCATTATCAGTGTGATTGGCCTTAATCTCTTGCCGTCCCGCAAAACATAATCCCTAAGTGTAGAATAATTAAATTTTAGAAAGCCATCCTGTGTTTTATTGATATGATTATCAAAGAACGTGCTTAAAGTCTTATTGACTATTCCCTTGTATTGCCCTACTGCTTGTATGAATTCCATAATCTCATATCTCCCTGATTCTATCCTCAATCTTCTTGATTGTGCTGTCCGGTGTTGAAGCGCCAGCTGTTATCCCAACACAACCCTTGCCTGCAAACCACCCCTCCTTTAACTCATCCTCAGACTCAATATGCTTTGTTTCAGTTAATTTAGAGCAAAGCTGGGCAAGCCTTCTGGTATTTCCAGAGTTTCTCCCCCCAATAACTATCATCAAGTCAACCTCTTTTGCCAGCTCAATAGCGTGTTTCTGCCTTGAATCTGTTTCAGAGCATATGGTATTATGTACCTTTAACTCATCTGTATGCTTTTTCAGCTCATCAACAACATTGTTAAAGTTCTCAAGTGATTGTGTTGTTTGTGCAACCACTCCAATCTTTTCGAACCTGCCAAGTTTCCTTGCATCATCTGCATTGCCCACAACAATACCATCAATGTTGCCAATTATTCCTACAACCTCAGGATGGTTTTTCTCTCCAACCACAACCACACTATAGCCTTGTTTGTAGAATTCCTTAGCATAATCATGCACCTTCCTGACAAAAGGACATGTTAAATCAGTTACATTAAGCCCTTTTCCCCTGGCCTTTTCTATAACAGAATCCGGGACACCATGCGCCCTTATTATCAAAGAGCCTTTTTCAACCTCATCGACAGAATCAACAGATTTTATTCCCTTTTTCTCAAGCTCTGCTATAAACTGAGGATTATGTATTAATGGGCCTAATGTCTTTACTTCCCCCTCTGTGCCCAGCGCTGACTCTACTGCCCTCTTAACACCAAAACAAAATCCAGAGTGCTTTGCTTTTTTAATTCTCATTCTTTCCTCGCTACTGTTTTTGTCATGAATACAAATGGATAAGTTTCTTTAAGAGATTCGTAAGCCTTGCTTATAGTTGATTCATCCTCAAACAAGCCAAAAACAGTTGGCCCTGAGCCAGATACTATTGCATTCAAGGCATTATTCTCCATTAATTTGCCCTTTATCTCTTTCAGAATAGAATGCTTCCCCAGCACCACAGCTTCAAAGTCATTATGCATGACCTTTGATATTTCTCTCACACCCATGTTCCTTACTTCCAATAGTTTCTTTGTTGCCATTGCCTTTCCTGTTCTTGACAAGTCAAGGCTTTGGTAAGCTGTTCTTGTAGAGACTTCAAAACCAGGGTTGATTAACAGCACATGCATCTCAGGCAGCTCTATCCTGCTTAGTTTAGTGCCTTTGCCCTCTGCAAAACAAGAACCGCCAACAACAGAAAAAGGAACATCCATTCCAATCTCTGCAGCTAATTTTGTCAGTTCCTGCTCATCAAGCTCAAGTTTCCAAAGCTTGTTTAATCCTACCAGGGTTGCTGCTGCGTCTGATGAGCCTCCAGCCAAGCCAGCAGCTAATGGAATATTTTTTTCTATTGTTATCTTCGCTCCCTCTGCTACATTAAATTCATTTTTTAGCAACAATGCTGTTTTAAAGACAAGATTTTCTTTTGTGGTTATGTTAGGATGGCTGCAGATTACCTTTATATCATCCAATGGCCCTAATGAGATTTTATCGTGCAAACCAACCTGCTGTTTTATAGATTCTATCCGATGATAGCCGTCATCCAGCCTTGCAAGTACATCTAAGGTCAGGTTTATCTTTGCGTGTGCTTTTAGCTGGATCATGTTAAAAACCTTGGTTTTTGACATACTGAAAATCTTTGATTTTCATTATTTTCTTGTTAAGCTTGCAACTGAAAATACCTGTATTGCCTTGCCCTGGCCAAATGGAGTTAATTCCTCTCCTGAGGTTGCTGTTATTCCAACTTTATCTTTAGTTATTCCCAATAAATTTGCAATATTCTCTTTTATTCTGTCTTCATTAGCCCCTAGCCTTGGCTTTTTTGCTTCTATCATAAAGCCAACATTATTTATCTTGTAATTTTTCTTGTTGATTATGTCTAAAATCACTCTTAGATACTCTCTGCTGTCTTTTATTCCATTCTCACACATTGAATCTGCATAATTTCCCAATGATTTTTCTCCAGCTGCCTGGCTTAAAGCATTAAACAAGGCATGCAGGATGACATCACCATCAGAGTTTGCTTCTAAGCCCTGCTCATTTGGAATTACTACACCACCCAAAACTAAATCCTTTTTCTCGTCGGTAAATTTGTGGGAATCCTGTCCGATTCCAACAACAGAAGCATTAAGCAAGAGTCTTGCTTGTTCTAAATCATTCTTTGTTGTGATTTTTACGTTCTCAGTATTGCACTCAACAATCTTAACCTTTTTTCCAAGCCTTTCTACAAGCCCAACATCATCAGTTCCATAGAAATTATCAGCAAATGCCTTTTCAAAAGCCTCTTTCGCAAGCCCAAACTGGATTGTTTGCGGTGTCTGCATCTGCCAGAGCTGCTTTCTATCCAATGTTTTAGCAACAAAACCATTCTCAACCTGTTTTATTGTATCTTTTGCAGGCATTGCAGCAACAGCTGCCCCATGCTCCTTTGCTTCTTTAATACATTCAAGAATCGTTTTCTCGTCTACAAGGGGGTTTGCACCATTATGAATCAATAAAATATCATCATTACTCGCATTTTCAATGGATTTTATTCCATTAAACACTGAATCCTGCCGTTGTTCTCCGCCTTCAATGATTTTTTTAATTTTTTTATAATTATTTTTTTCATTGATTTTGTTTAATGATTCAATATCATCGCTGTTTCCAACAATAATTATCTCATCAATATCTTTACACGCCTCAAAAACCTCGATTGTTTCTTCAATTATTGATTTATCGACTAAAGATAACAATATTTTATTGACTTTTTCATTCATCCTTGTTCCTTTTCCAGCTGCTGTTATGATTGCTATGTTCATTTTATTATCTTTACAATGCCTTTATCTGTATCAAGCTCAACTAAGTCACCATCTTTCAAGACTTTTGTAGCATATTGAGTTCCTGTAATGCATGGCTTGTTTAGTTCTCGTGCAACAATCGCTGCATGAGAGGTTATCCCTCCAATGTCTGTAATTATTCCAGAACACTGTTCTAAAACAACTATAAAATCAGGATTAGTCATCTTTGTTACCAAAATATCTCCAAATTCAATCTTATCAAAGTCTTTATGCCTCAAAACAATCTTAACATGGCCCCTCTTATTTCCATGGTGTGCTACTAATCCTTTTAACTCTGTCAATCCTTCAGGAACTTCAACCTTTTCCTCTACTTTATCCACTTCATCTCCACTGTAGATTGTATTCTTTCCATCGACCATTAACAAGCCATACTTATTCTTTCTCTCCTCAATCTTCTTCAAGTCTACTTTTTTTGACTTTATTGAGTCTTTTATTTCATCAATGGTTAATTGAACTAGATTATCATAATTTGTATTGGCTCTTTTTGCAAGTTCTTCAAGAATAGGCCTTATATCAGCTCCTGCAACCATATTGCTTTCAGCCCTATAAGTCCTTAGGAAAATAAGTTCGTCCATCAAGTCAAGTAATTCTTTATCTTTTTCATTGAGATCCAACTCAGACAAGACCTCATCCCTATTTTTAACATCAGAGTCGTGCTGTTTTTGCTCAAGAATATTAGAAATCTTATCCTTTGTTTGTTCTATAGTTAAATCACTTCCAATTCCAGTATCATATCCAAGCCATTTAAATTTAGATACATAATCTTTGATTAAGTCCTCTGCTCCCTCAAGACCTTTCTCTTTAACAACTTTAGAAATCTCAATTAATACCTTCTTAGCGTCAATTAATTTAGTATTTTTTGTTGGAGATGTAAGAATTTGGAAGTATTTTGTCCTCTCATTCTGGTCCTGAACCTTAGCTTCAAGTATTTTATTCAGCCAATTCTGAAAATATTCATCCAAAACAACTGACAGATAAATATATGAAGCGCTTCTTCTTAATTTTTTAATGCAATTCTCTGATAAATTAACTAATTCCTCATCAGAGTTTTTTGAGAAGTCCGATTTTTCTAATTCTTTTGTAAATCTAATAAGCTCATCACAATCATGTTTCCAATTCTCACATAATTTCCTAATTGAATCAATATCTTTTTCAAGTTTAGATATTAACATAGACCTTAACTTTTCAACCTCATCACTATCAGCATAAGTCCCGCTATAGAGCGATTTGTACATTTTAAAATTCATACCTAAAGTATCTTTCATATCGTGGAGAAACGCTTCATGTATCCACCATCTCGAGAACATCGGATACTGTTTTAATGTGATTAATTTCCAGCTCATTTTGAATTCTCTATCTCCTTCATCAACCTTTCAAGAACATCTCCCTCAATATTGCCGACCATCATTCCATTCTTGTAAAGCAAAACATTTCCTTTTCCGCCGACAACACCAATATCAGCTTCTTTAGCTTCTCCTGGACCATTAACACCGCAGCCCATAACTGCAATATGCAAAGGCTTGTTCATTTTTGAGGTTCTTTGCTCAAGCTCCTTGACAATATTGATAACATCTATGCCTTTTCTTGCGCACGTTGGGCAGCTTGTTATGTCAATCCCCCTCTTCCTAAGCCTAAGTGCTTTCAGAATCTGCCAGCCAACTTTAACCTCTTCAACAGGCTCAGCTGATAATGAAACGCGGATTGTATCTCCAATTCCCTGCAATAATAAAGCTCCAATTCCAACTGATGAATTAACAGTTCCTGTAAAACTGCTCCCAGACTCGGTTATACCGACGTGTAAAGGGTATTGTGACCTCTGTGAAAACAATCTGTAAGCTTCTATTGTCTTTAACACATCAGAAGCCTTTAATGAAATAACCATATTGTAGAAGCCAAGCCTTTCTATCTCTTTCACAGACCTCATTGCGCTCTCAACCATACCTAATGCAGTAAGGCCAAACTTCTTCTCAATGTCTTTTTCCAAAGAACCTAGGTTAATCCCCACCCTCATCGGAATATTTGAATCCATAACAGCATCAACAACCTCTTTCAGGTTCTCTTTCCCAATATTTCCTGGGTTAATCCTTATCTTGTCTGCAATCCTTGCAGCTTCTACAGCTAATTTATGGTCAAAATGAATATCAGCAACCAATGGAATGCTTATGTTTTCTTTTATTGCTCTTAATGAAAGCAACGATTCCTTGTCAGGAACAGAAACCCTAACTATCTCGCAGCCATTCTCCTCTAGCTCATGAATCTGTTTTATTGTTGCTTCCTCGTCTTTTGTATCAGTATTAGTCATTGACTGTATTGCAATAGGATTATCTCCGCCAATCTTCAGTTTTCCAATCCTGATTTCTTTTGTTTTGCTTCTCATTTTGCCATCAACGACTTCGCTTCCTTCACTATATTATCCTCAGTTAATCCAATTTTTTCTCTTAAGATTGACATTGAACCGTGCTCTACAAATTTATCAGGTATTCCAATTCTTTTTACCGTTGCCTTGGTGTTATACTGCTCCAACAATTCCAGCACACCAGAACCAAAACCGCCATCTAATGCATTCTCCTCTATAGTAATCAGTTTCCTGTGTTTCTTTGCTAGGTTCAGTATTAGTTTCTCGTCCAGAGGCTTTACAAACCTTACATTAACAACGGTTGCATTTATTTTATTCTTCCCCAGTTTCTCAGCAGCCTTATTCGCCATATCAACGCAAGAACCAACTGCTAATATTGCCAAATCTTTTCCTTTCTGCATTACTTCTGCTTTTCCTAATTCTATTGGGTGGTATGGGTTCTGTATTGCAACCCCCAAGCCCGTACCTCTTGGGTATCTTACTGCAACCGGCCCGTCAATCTCTAAAGCTGTTTTTAGCATATGCCCCAGTTCATTCTCGTCCTTTGGAGCCATTACAGTCATGTTTGGTATATGCCTCAGATAAGATAAATCAAAACTTCCATGATGTGTTGGTCCGTCCTCTCCGACCAAGCCAGCTCTATCAATTGCAAAGACAACAGGCAGGTTCTGCAAACAAACATCGTGCACAATCTGGTCATAAGCCCTTTGCAGGAAAGTAGAATAAATCGCGCATACCGGCTTATAGCCGTTCTTAGCCAAGCCAGCTGCAAATGTAACTGCATGCTGCTCTGCTATGCCGACGTCAAATAACCTGTCTGGAAACATTCCTGCAAACTGGTCTAATCCTGTTCCAGGCTTCATTGCTGCTGTTATTGCAACTACCCTTTTGTCCTGCTTTGCAAGCTTTGTCAAACATCTTGAGAATGCTGTTGTGTATGTAACGCTGCTCTTGTGCTTCTTTTCACCATTCTCTATGTTGAATGGCGCAATGCCATGAAACCTTGTCCTGTCAGCTTCTGCATAGCTATAGCCTTTCCCTTTTTTTGTTATGACATGAAGCAATATAGGACCTTTAAGCTGTTCTATGTTCTCTAATGTTTTTATCATCTGCTCGATATTATGGCCATCAACAGGTCCAAAATACCTAAAACCAAGCTCCCTGAATATCAGGCCAGGAGTTGTAGCTGCTAAAGCCCTTATTGTATCCTCGATTCCAAAAACCTTAGCAGCCTGCCTTCTCAGGCCAGGTATCCCCCTTAAAATCCTTTCTACTTTCTTTCTTCTGTCGACATAACCAGGCTTTGATACCAGCTTTGAAAGATAAGAGGATAAAGCACCTACATTCTTGCTTATTGACATCTCATTATCATTAAGGATTACTATGAGGTCTTTCTTTAATGAGCCAGCATGATTTAAGGCTTCAAAAGACATTCCGCCAGTTAAAGCTCCGTCTCCAATAACAGCTATCACCTTGTTTTTTTCATGCTTTAAATCGCGAGCAGCTGCTATTCCTAAAGCTGCTGATATTGCTGTTGAGCTGTGTCCAGTATCAAAGGCATCGTGAGGGCTCTCCTTTGATTTTGGAAAACCAGCTATGCCCTTGTGCTGCCTTAAGGTATGGAACTTATTTTTTCTTCCTGTTAACAGCTTATGTGCATAAGCCTGATGTCCAACATCCCATACTATCTTGTCATTTGGTGAGTCAAAAACATAATGCAAAGCAATAGTTAATTCAATAACACCAAGGCTGGACGCTAAGTGGCCGCCTGTCTTGCTTACAGTTTCAATTATTAGCCTTCTTAATTCCTCAGCAAGCATATCTAACTGCTGCTTATTCAACAGCCTCAAATCCTTCGGACTACTGACTAAATCAAGAAAGTGACTTCTATCTAACTCCTCTTTAACCATTATTTCCCCCAGAAAAAGTTAAGAATTATTGTTTATAAAGGTTGTTTTAATTTCGGGATAAAAAGAAAAACCTATTCCCAGGATACTGCATTTTTCAGCCTTGCCATTGAACTAGAATCTATCCCTAATTGTTCTGCTACTCTTTTTAGGTCTCCTTCATTTAATAAAGCAAGAAAAGCATCTCCACCATGAAGAAGTATCCTCTCACGCACTAATTCTCTCATCAAATACTTAATTTTGCCATCTCTGCCCTGCTCATCTGGTATTGTTGATGGAGACTCCAGGTCCTTTCTTGTAAAATGAACAAAATCAACAAACTTTGCAGCATTTGGGTCCCAGACACGGGCAACATGCCCATAAGGAGTATGTGTATCCATGTCATTTATTATAATATAATCTATATCAGAGTGAGGCAAAGCTTGGCCATTCACTGTTGAGCCAGTTCTATAATAAGCTAATACTGGCGAAGTAGCAGCTGCTAAGGTGCTCTCCAAATGTTCCCTATCTGATTCAGCATAGTCCATTTTTCCAGCGCAGGATTTTTATGCGATTTATAAAGCTTTCCTCAAACAAAAACAATATAAACATAGAAGAAAAAACAATCAATATGGAAGAAGAACACGAAGTTCATGAGGATATTGAGCAAGAGCCATGGTGGAGAGGCCCTATAAAATGGATTATGGCAATATTTCTGTTATTATTAGTTGTGCTATGGCTGGTTCCTTCTTATTCTATAAAGATTGATCCTGCACCTAATTATATTCCAACAATCAGCGAGGTTGTTCCAGAATTCTCATTAAACCTTACAAAACATAATGTGACCAACAAATACGATTTCTTGGAGTTAATAGACCCAACAGACCCTTTAATCAAGCAGACTGCTGACAGGGTTTCAGTTATGGGCTGCCCTACTAATCGCGTATGCCATGCAAAAGCCCTCTATTATTTTATTCGTGATAATTTCAATTATGTCTCTGACCCAAATGAGTTTGAGTATGTTAAGACAGCCAAAGAATCTCTTTCTGTTCAGGGTGGTGACTGCGATGATGCTGCTGTTCTATTAGCAACTCTCTTAGAAGCAATTGGTGTAAACACAAGGTTAGTTTTCATTCCAAGGCATGTTTATGTCCAGGCTTATCTTCCAGATGCCCTGAAAAGCTATAAATCAATGGACCACTGGGTTGATTTGGATGCAACCTGCAGAAATTGCAGATTTGGTGAGATTCCATTTAAGAATCTAGGAAAGGAAAAGGTTTATGTTGAATAAATCAGGGGTGTTTTATGAAAAAAGTCAATGCATCGCATATCTTAGTTAAAACAGAGCAGGAAGCTCTTGTTGTTTCTTATGATGTGACTCATGGAAAGGACTTTGCAGAGGTTGCTAAAGAGAAATCAATGTGCCCTTCAAGAAAAAAGGGAGGAAATCTTGGATGGTTTAAAAGAGGTCAAATGGCAAAAGAGTTTGAGAATGCCTGCTTCAATGCAAAGAAAGGAGACATTGTCGGCCCCGTAAAGACTCAGTTTGGATATCATATAATTAGGATTGAGGATATTCAGTAAATAGTTTCTTTCTGACGTTCTTTCTCAAAATATCTTCTAAAATACCGAAATCTTTATAAAGTGATGTAGCTACATTGTAGCTACATGAAAAGTAAGCCAATTCAGATGAAAATAGAAGGGCATGAGGTAGTTGAGAAGACTGCAAAACACAGCGGCAACGGTGCTCAAATCTACGTTCCTAAACACTGGGCTAACAAAAAAGTCAAGGTGGTGTTAATAGAATAATGAAACGCCTAAAGAGAAAGCCGATTCAAATGGAAATGGAAGGTTATGAGGTTATTGAGAAGACCGCAAAACACAGCGGCAACGGTGCTCAAATCTACGTTCCTAAACACTGGGCTAACAAAAAAGTAAAAGTGGTGTTAATAGAATAATGAAAGATAAAACAAAAAAGATATCTGAAATTATTAAATTAGTACTTTGTATTATCCTCTTACTTGTCAGTTCACTAAACTTCTTCATAATCCCTGATGGAAAAGAGTTATCATCTATTACAGAAATAACAGGAGGAGCTAGCTCATCAGGAACAGTAGGATTCTTCCTGTTGAGAGTGGCAGATACCTCAAATAATTACAGGAGAAGGGTGTTCTACGAAGATGGTTCAGTAATAAATCTGACAGTAATCGGAGAAGGAATAATCGAAAACCTAAAAGCTAATTTCTCCTGCATGGACTCGAACTATGCAGATGGAGCAGAAACAGTTACCAACACAGCAGGAAATAATTACTCTATATCCTATACAATAAGCCAAAGCAATACAGTGACTAATGTCAATAACTCTGAGGATTCAACATGCCCTGTTGGTGAAGAATGCCACAGGACATGCACAATACCTGTAACATCTGGCAGAAGATTAAACGGAACAGTGCAACTTGCTTTCTACGAGGGTAAAGCTGCCCTCAACTATGCATGGTATGTAGGTTATGTGACCAGGGCAGCAAACTGTGCAGCCGGCGTAGATAACTCAAACTACTTCCTTGAAAACAACACCTGTTCAAGTGTTTTCTATAATCCCGCAGACTCATCATATTATTATGGTGCAAAAGACGTTGACTTCTCAATAAAGAAAAAGAATACCCCTGACGTTGTGGAGACGCACTGTGCTAATAATGCAGATGATGATGGAGATGGTAAAATAGATTGTGAGGATTCAGACTGCGCTTCAATTGTCTACGGAGAATATTATATTGTAGGGGGCTCTAATACAAACAAGCAGGGCACTCCTGCATGGACTTGCAACAAAACAGCAGCTGGCTGGAGAGATGACCCGCCATATGACCCAGGTGATTTAGATGGGTCACTTCAATGCATAGACGGTGGAACCTGTGATGCTTCATGCGCACCAAACTTATGCACTGGAACAGCATCGAACACAGCAGTCACTTACACATACAAGATACAGCCAGAAGCATTGTTTAGTATGAGGCTGTATCAAACCTCGCAAATAACAGGCTATACAGCTTATTTCAAGGTGTGGCAGTTCAATACATCATTATGGCAGGAAAACCCTGGTGATTTCTGGATATTAAACTACTCCGCAACAACCGGTCTAAGCGGAAAAACAACAAGTGCTAACTCAATAATTGCCCAGTCTGGCCCAAATCCTCCTTCTGACCCAACACCTTACACCCAAAGCACATTAGATAATGTCCTAAAAGCAATGATGAATACAACAAACAACTTCTATGGAATGTATGGCTTAGTCTTGAACAGGATATTTAATGGTTCAGCATATGACTTTAAATTTAACATAAATATTTCAGATGACGGCGTAAGAGATGAACATGATATATCTTGTGCAGACTCATATGACAATGACTTGGATTATACAACAGACTGTATTGACATTGATTGCGACGCTTATATTGGTTCAACATCGGCAAACCCTGACGGAACCTATCCTTTATGCGCTTACCAGAATGAAAGCAAATATGCTGCAACAAATAACTCCTGCACAGACGGCTTTGACAATGACGATGATGGTGATACAGACTGCCATTATAATGCAGGTACATGGGACACTGACTGCAACAACACATACATCCTAAACTCAAGCTGGCTCAGCTATAATGTTGGAGGAATCAATGGCACATGCGAATTAGGGGTAGAAACAATATGTAATGACTTGTTTGATAATGACCGTGACAGAGCATTTGACTGCAACACAACAGCATTCTTTACAGGCGGGGTAATCCAGTACTTAAGCAATCCAACTAACCCCAGGTCAACCTATTCTGGTGGAGGAACTTATCCTCATGGAGAATATGATTGTTTCAATGATTCAAACTGTCCCATAAATGAGTCAGGAATAACATGCATTGACGGAAAGGACAATGACCTAGACTTTTACTCGGGCTTGCCAGGAGCAGGAGCTGACTGCAGGATGGTAGAGTATGATATAGACTGCAATAGTTCTGTATTGCCAGCAGGAACATGCCAATTAATCTTTGAAACAAGCTGCTCAGATGGATTTGATAATGACCAGGATGGGGAACTTGACTGCAATACGACCTCAACAGGAGCCTCAACAACAAACCCAAATTATCAATATGGTGCAGGTGGAAGCAACATTGCACATGGAGAGTATGACTGCCAATCAACATGCAATGTAACAAACTATTGGGAAAATGATGGAGCAAACTGTTCTGACAACAAGGATAATGACCTTGATTATTATACAATAACCGGCTGGACAGGAACACAATATAGTGCAACAAACAACCAGTATGGCGGTGGAATGGACTGCAGATATAACTATGATGGAAACCACTACCCTGATGCAGACTGTGATGGTGTTGATATGGGTCCTGGAAAATGTGAGCTAGGCCACGAGATAAACTGTACAGATGGTTATGACAATGACTTAGATAATGCATACAATCCTGGCGGGAATAGGACAAGCGCCTCTGGCGGCTATGATTGTGATGATTATGACTGTGCAAATGACTCTGCATGCCCTACAACAGAAACAGCATCATTGTGCACTGATGGAGTTGACAATGACCTAGACAGGTATGTCTACAACATAACTGATTATTTATTAGATTCAAACAGAGTGGAAAACCTATCAGGCGGAATAGACTGCATCTATTATGCATATGGTCTCACTCCAAACCAATTCTGGCCGTATGCTATTGCTTATGACAGCTATAGATATGACCAAGACTGCAATGATACAGCTATCGGCCCGTCAGGACAAAACTGTGAATTAATTATTGAAAGAAACTGTACAGATGTTTTTGATAATGACCAGGATTATTACATCAGCCAGATGCAGAACCCTGGATGGACAAATGCATCATATCAATACCACTTTGGAGCAAACACCTACCTGCAAGATGGTGACTGCAATGATTACAGCTGTTATAACAATTCTGCCTGCCCTGGCCGGGAAAACTATACATGCTCACCAACTGGCTGCAACAGCACACAAAACTGGTGCCTTGACAGCATTGACAATGACCTTGATAATTATTTGTCAGATGGTATTAATCTAAGTACTGCAGCTGGAGCAGGAATTGACTGTGCATGGAATAATTATGACTCTGACTGCAATAACACTTACATAAATGACTCAGGAAATATCGGCTTATGCACAATAAGATGGGAATACAACTGTTCTGATGGAGTTGACAATGACCAAGACCTAGGAACCTATTATGTTGGAGAGTCAGGAAGCGCACATGCCGGTGCAAATACAGGTGAAGATTGTGATGATTATAACTGCTATGCTGTGCAGGAATCTGGCCTGTATGTCTGTACAGATGACGGCTCAGGATTATCAATAGTAGAGCAGACCTGCAATGACACATTAGACAATGACCTAGATGCCTACACATGGAATGGAACAGAATACGAGACAAATGATGCTTCAGGAACAGATTGTGGCGACCCTGACTGCAATGGCCTGCTGGGCCCAGGAGATATTTTATGTGCATTATTTGAAGAGATGTACTTTGATCCTTTTGATGATACTCTTTGCGGTGATTATAATTCAAGCGGAACAACAGCTTACTCAATGGATAATGATGGCGATAATCTTGCAAACTGTTATGATACAGGATGTTATCATCAAGGATTATGCAGGGTCTGTCCTCCAGAAGAGAATGTAACGCTAGATTCGTGCATGGATGGCTTAAACAATGAGTATGAATACCAAGATGAATACATCTCAAAGACAAATTATGACCCTAATGAGATAAACGCCAGCCTTAATGATGGTGTTTATGACTGCAGGGATTCAGACTGTGATGGAATCGTTGGTGTGTGGTCTACAAGCCAAGGAATCTGCAACTCGGCTAGTGCAGGAACAGGGTATAGAACAACAGAATCAGCATGCACAGACAGCTATGACAATGATTTTGACAATTCAGTTGACTGCGAAGACTCAGATTGTTCATCAGGTGCTTCATGCCTGGCCCCGTATACAAATAGTTTAGCAGCATGCACGCTAAAATGCTCTGATGCAGCAGCAGTCAGCTACATAGGCGGAGAGCCCCCAGATTACTCAGTAAACACAAACTGGGGCGGCGGAACACCTGACCTGACATACACAGAATATCATTGGAGAGGAAAAAACCTTACATTCACATTCACAGACTCAGCCACAAATGTAAACGGAAAAACAATCCAGATTTATCTTGGAAGTGCAAGCGCAACCTATGTGCCATTAGATTATGAGATGAATGCATCAAACTCTGGAATCTATGGAACAGACTCTGGTAATTTCAATGTGCAGTACAGTGCTCAATCAGGATATCATTACCAGGCTGTCCTTATAGAATACAGCGGAGCATATCCAAACCAGATTTTAAACCTAACATTCTGGATAACTGTCCCTGATAATGACACAATTGTACAAAACTCGAGTTTCTCGTATTATGTCTCAACAAGTATAGGCGGAGTAGAGCAAAATGCAGATGTTACGCAGTACATCCTTGAAACAGAGCCGCCGCAAGCACCAGTATTTGTAAAAACAACTCCTGCAGATGATGATTACACAACCTCCAGGCTAAGAATGATAAAAACAGACAATACAGTTACCAGATTAAGCGCCTCAGACACTGTTTATGTAAGAGTAAATGCAACTGACTCTGGCACATGGAATTCCGGCGTTGAACTTTGCCAGTTTAATGACGGCACTGGATGGGTAAATGAAACATCAGCTTATGACTGCAGGTATGCCCTCACATTATCTGACGGCTTAAATACAATCTATGCAAGGGCAGTTGATGGTGTCGGCAATATTGGTCCAAACACAAGCCTGACCATTGATGTAAGAACCTTGCCAAAACAAACAACAGGATTCTTCTGCATAGACACAAACTGCAGTACTTCATACCCAACAAAGGATTATTACGTGCCAACAGAAACACTGAATGTAGCAGTTAATTTCACAAGCACTTATGGATTTACTGCTAATGCCTCTGGCTGTGTTGTTTATGCAGAAAAGAACAGCCCTGGCAGCAGGATATCTCTCGGAAGTGTTCCGCTTGCATCAACAGGAATGTGCAATGGCACAGTCAGTTTAAGCGGCTTGAGTGAAGGATACTATACTGTTGAGGTTGAGTTAAGAGATGACAATGACACAAGAACAGTATCAGGAGAACTGCCTTGGAGCAATGGAAACAGCAAAGAGAACATATGGGTCTGTGATTATACCCAGACATACAATGGCTACACATGCAAAGACGCATGTGAAAGAGAAGAAGCCAACAGGCCGTCAAAGGTTATCCTCAAAAGCCCGGAAAGCGGAAACACCACAACAGAGCTAAGGCCAACATTCACTTGGTACAATGCAACCTACAATGGCTCAACAACTGCAAAATACGAGATAGAGATAGATGATTCGCCAATCTTTACATCATTAGATTACTCAAGAGGAAATCTATCAGAAGGAAGCAATAATGAAACCAGCCACACACTAATAAGCGACCTCGAGCTTGACAAGACATATTTCTGGAGAGTAAGGGCTTATCACTCCATTATCTCAGGAGAATGGAGCGATGTATGGAACTTTACATTAAGCTCATACATAGCAATAAACCTGACAAGGGATGTAGTTGACTTTGGGGTGGTAATACCTGGCTTTAGTGAATCCACAGAAGATGACAGCCCACTGCCGCTCCTATTGGAAAATGTAGGCAATTTAATTGTCAACATATCAATAAATGCAACTGACTTGTTTGAGACAGTGCCTAATCCAAATGAGTCATATCAATTCGCAATAGGCGTGAATGAATCCGGCTCATTCACTTCAGCAACGACAACATTAACTCCAATGCCTTCAAACAGCACGCCGGCAATATATAATCTAAACTGGGAAGATGCCTCAGACACAGCAGAGATTGATTTGAACGCAACTGTGCCGTTGCTTGAGCCCTCGGGGCAGAAGAATTCAACTATATTGGTGAGAACAACATGAAAAAATGGATTTTATTTATTATATTGGTGCTTTCAATAGACGCTGTGTTTGCTTTAGGGGCAATGCCCGCAAAGACAGATTTCTTTGGGAATAAAGAGCATTCAGGTGTTTTTACAGTTATACCTTCATCAAACCTTCCAACAAGGATTACAATTGGTGTTGAAGGTGAGCTTGACGTGGAGATTGCGCGTGAAGGGGTTGTAATAGGCCCAAAAGAATTCAGCTTTAACCTATCAGGGCCTTTCGGGCCTGGCGAGCATCAGGCTAAGATAGTTGTATATGAAGAACCAGCAGGTTCAGGAACAGTAACAACAAAGCCATCAGTACATCATACGGTTAATTTATTTGTTCCGTATCCTGAGGAATACCTTAAAACAGAGCTTTTGGTTATTGATGACAGCCAATATCTTATGAAATTTACAACAGTAATGGAAAACAAAGGCGCAATAACAATTGGAGGAATAGAGAATGACCTTAACATATATGAGAATAAAGAGAAAGTTGCAAGCCTGTACAAAGCTGCACTTGTAAATGGATTCCATGATGTAGTGCTTGGTTATAAGATTCTGGGAAATACAGAGAAGAAGATACTATCCCTGCCAAAAGCAACATTTACTATTGAGCCTGGAAAAAGTCATGAAAACCAATTAACCATAAAGAAGTTCCTGTTCAAGCCTGGTGAGTATGATGCAGAATCAATCATTAAGTTTTCCGGAAAAGCAGTAGAAGAAACTGGAAGTTTTAGGATTGGTGAAGAAGGGGTGCTGATTTTCTTAGGAACAAGAACTGCTGTTGTTGATAAAATCAACAGGATAAATATGTTCTTAGGGTCAAACTGGAATAAAGAGCTTGAGGATGTTAACCTGACTGCAGATATTATCAGGAATGGCACAGTAATTGCAGCTATGGAAGCAAACAGGATTGATATCGAACCAAACAGGAACAGCTCTGTAAGGCTTCATTGGGAAGCGCATGAGCTGGAGCTTGGATCTTATGAACTAAAGGCAAAGGCTTACTATAAAGATAAAACCTTTGAAAGGGAGTTTACAATAGAGCTGCACGAAGCAGAAAGAAAGGTATCTCCATTGTTGTATGTGGCAGTTGCCTTAGCTATTATAGCTGCAGCATTGATAATAATGATAAAGAAACTAAAGCCTAAAAAGAGGAAGAAAAAATGAAAAAACTATTAGTTTTATTTTTAATTTTTTTATGCGGCTGCCAGTTTGGTGGCTATGAGATTATTGTAAGAAAAGCAAGTGATGGTGCATTGATTAAAGCAATAAATGATAATCCTGAAAAGTATGAAGGCATGGAAGTTGAGATAAGGGGCATCATAGATGGAACAGCAAAGCGGGAATGGGCTAAGGTAAGCGGTGGCCCTTATCTTTATGTAAAGAAAGCAGTAGCGCAGCAAACATTTGAGTATGAGGTTGATTATGTTGTAAGGGGGACAATCCGTTATGGTGAGATTCCTTTTGCAGGAACAAAGCCTTATATTGAGGCTGATGAGCTAATCACAAAAGACTAATCATACTGCCTTCTTCTAAGAAAATAGTCAAAAATATAGACACTAGCTGTAATACCCATCAACACAGGAACACCAATTCTCAGGGCCATTTCCGATACTTCTAGAGGAGCCATATAACTGCCGGAAGTCCAAACCTCTTTATAAGTTTTTTTAAATTTAGCAAAAACTTAAATAGGATAATCCCCAACTCACACCTATGAAAATATCTGAAAATGAAATAGTTGTGGTGTTCATCATTGTCCTTTTGGTAAGCGGTTCTGGTTATTTATTCTTCATTGCAAATAAGCCTTATTGCGGTGATGGAATCTGCCAGGAAAATGAGGTTGAACTGTGTTTTGCTGATTGCGACTGGTGCGGTGACGGAATCTGCCAGGAAGACGAGGGAGGCATATGTTCCTTAGACTGCGACTGGTGCGGGGATTATTTCTGCCAGGCAGAAGAAAGCTGTTCTGCATGCGCAAAAGACTGCGGAAGCTGCGAGGCAGACTCTTATTGCGGCGACCTAATCTGCAATCCTGGGGAGTGTGGGCTTGGCTGCGACAAGGACTGCGGTTTAGTTGACTGCCAGGACGGCCTCTGTGAATCTGAACTTGGGGAAAACTGTGTTACAGCGCCTAATGACTGCAGATGTGGTGTTAACGGAAGATGCAACACAAAAACAAGAAGATGCGAGATTATAACCTGCGGCAATGGAAGATGCGATGCTAATGAAAATCCAATGAATTGCCCTGCAGACTGCAAAGAGGAATACATACCCCAAGAAAGCGTTGACCCCAACACTGATTTACCAATTATCCTTATCCATGGGCATTCTGCAAAAGAAAATGAGGATGTAGATTATTCTAACATAAATCATTTTTTAGAGTTCCAGAATAAACTTGAGAAAGACGGCCTTTATATCAACAAAGGTATCCTGCTGCCAAGCGCAAGAGAGGAATCTGTTGGAGCAGGACTGTGGGGAAAGCTAAACAAACCAGTCTGTGTAAGAACAACCTATTACCTAGGTGTATATGATGACAGGGGCTCGATAATTGGCGTTGAGGATGAAAAGGATATCTCAGCCTACTCAGACAGGATTAAGAAGACAATAGATACCTTAAAGCACTACACTGGAAAGAACAAGGTCATAATCATAGCCCATTCCATGGGCGGATTAGTGTCAAGAGAATATATAAGAAAATATGGAAGCGGGAGTGTTGAGGTTCTTGTTACAATCGGAACACCAAACCACGGAATTATTGGCGGGGAAAATATAATAGCTCCTGCAGTGGGCTGCAGTTTTTCCCATCCTGGGCTGGAGTGCTATGACATGGTTGAGGGAAGTCCATTCCTGACAAGGCTGAACTCAGGTGATGAAACCCCAGGTAGAACAAGATACCTGACTATAACCGGAAAAGCAAAAAAAGGAATGATTCATGTTGCTGGTGTAGTGCCTTATTATCCCTGCGGCAAGACTGAACTATACCATGATGATGTTGTCTGCTCTACAAGCGTGCCTTTACAAGGCGCTAAGAACCTGGCTTACACTGGAGAAAGGTTTAAGCACACTTATATGCTGTATCCTCTAACTACCCCGGAAGTATATGACAGAATCATAGAGTTTATAGCAGGTTAAGGAAAACTTTAAATTACAAAAGGACAAGGTATAGTAAAAATGCTCAAAACACCGCTATGCATTTTGTTTGTTTTATTAGTAAGTCTTCAGCCTGCATATGCCTATGAGTATACCATTGGTTCTATTCCCAGTCCTGCATCCCTTCCTTACCAGGGGGAGACTGTAGAACTTACTTCTAACATCAATATGGGTCTTAGCAATATCTGCAAGCTTACATGCAATTGGAAAACTGAAGACCATAATGGGGATATAGGCGAAGACCTTGTGGCGGGGCAGACTAAGAATTTTGGGTTTAGGGTAGAAGCAAAGGGTATTTTCGGGCATGTTTCAACCCCCCTGATTGTAAACTGTGTTGGCAAGCAGACATGGACCTGCTATCCATGGCCGACATCACCGCCAACAAAGACAGAGACCAAGACAATAAGTTTTGACTTTGGATATGAAGGTGATGGCATCTGCACTACAAGGAACAGCTACGAATCCTGCATCAGCGCAGAAAATGACTGTTCCTGTGACCCAAATAAAAGCTGTATAGATGATAAAGGCGATTCCAAAAGAGATGTTGATGAGCGTAAATGCGCAACCTACTGCGGCAATGAGGTGAAAGAGAAACAATACGAGACATGCAGCAACTGCCCAGTTGATGTAGGCAAATGTGATGGACAATTCTGCAATGAAGCAGATGAGTGCGAAGGGAGCTATTGCGTGCATAAGGCATGCAGCCATTCGCCGTTTATAAGAAATGACGGCTTTTGTGATGCTGGAGTTAACGAAAACTGCAGGAATTCTGCAAAGGATTGTGCCTGCGGCGCCTATGAAAGGTGCACCTCCTTAGGTGTTTGTGAAACATACTGCGGAAATGGCATCTGTGAGGTTGAAGAGCAGGGTGTTTGTGCTGAGGATTGCGACTGGTGCGGTGATGGTGTTTGCCAGCCTGGAGAAACATGTAGGGGCTGTGCTGCTGACTGCGGTGAGTGCAAAAGAACAGAGGATGAAGAACGCATAAAGGAATTAGCTGATATAAAAAAAGAGGCCCAGGAAGCATGGAAATTAAGGGCTTTTATGAACACAATTGCATTCGGAACTTTAGGCCTGGCTTTTTTGATTTTAATTGGATGGATTATCTACAGGATTATCAAAGCTAAAAAATTAAAAGAACAGCCAAAGCCTAAGCTCACCATATGCAGGAAATGCAAAGCCAGGAATGCGCCAGGCGCTAAATTCTGCTATAAATGCGGCAGAAAATTGAAAAGAAAAAAGAAGGTAAAGAGCAAAAAGAAATAACAGTAAAACTTAAATAAGTGCTTTGCATATATCATAAAAGGAATAAAAATGTCAATAATATTTTCCAGGAGAAGGCCTCATCACGAAAAATTTGGCTCATCAGTAGCTGATAGTAGTGCTAAAATACATCAGGTCAGAGTAAAAAGCAAGGGAGGCCGCTGGAAATCAGTCCGCAGTATACACCAAATAACCATGCACGATGTGGTTAGGCTAGCTGACAAGCCCCATATAGAAGGAGAGGTAAGGCATATAGATGAAGAGAAGAAAAGAGTTGAGTTTAACCACCTTGGGAGGCCAGTCTTTGCTCCTATAAACAAGATTAAGGTACGAGTTAAGAAGGAATACAAGAGACTATGAAGAAAACAACAGAAACCAAGTTAATACAGGACATAGATGAATTAGAGAAGCAAAGAAAGGCGCGCATGATTAACATAGCTATTGTGGTTGTGCTTCTTCTCGCTTTTCTGTTTCTAGCTGGACCAGACCTATCGCAGTTTATTTCTATCGAAGATGTAAGAAGCAACATCAAGGAGTTAATACCAGAAAGAAAAAAAGAAGAGCCTAAATTTGAGCCTGTTGTTGAGGAAATAGAAGAGGTTGAGGCAGAGCCTGAGCCGCCAAAACCTGGCACAGTGCTTGAAATTGGGATTGTTACTCAATTCAGGGGCAAGGATGTTATTCTAAGCCATGTAAGCCCAAAAAAAACATACTGCTCGTTCAGGGTAGATGGCGAGAGCATATTGATAACCAAAGGAAAGTCAAGAAGCATCCAGGGCATTACCATAGAAGTGCTTGAACCATCCCTTAGCCCTGATGAAACATGCAGAGTTATGTTGAGGTGATAATATGAAAAAGATAATTTCAGTTCTTATCTTGTTTTTGCTTATTGGCTGCGCTAAGCCTGTTGAGGAGGAAGCTCCTGAACCAGAGGCTGCAGCTGAAGAAGAAGCAGCAGTAGAGAAAGAGCCTGAGCCAGAACCTGTTGTAGTGCTTAGAAAAGGATTTATCACTGAGCATGAAGGCAGAAATCTTATCCTTGTTGATGTCAGCCCGCAGGAAACCTTCTGCAGGATAAGGGTTGATGAAGAAACCCTGACCATAACAACAGGAACAGAGAGAAGCGCTCTTGGACTTACAATAAGAGTCCTAAAGGCTTCTGTTGAGCCGAAGAAGACCTGTGAAGTTGAGATAAGGTAAATATCAACTATATCCAATTCAGAAAGAACATATAGGCGGCTCATCCACTAAAATAACCCTATCCATCTTATTACAAAAACTATTCCCAAAAAGAATAAGACTAAAGCAAGAATTAATTTAACTATAAAGTCTGCTGCTAATTTAATCGCTCTTTTGTTACTAACAAACTTTTTCAAATGTCTTTTCACTGCATAAATCATTAGAAATCTTCTCTCCATTCTCATCAACAATATAACAACAAAAATACACTTTAGTGGTTTTATCTAGTTCTAATCCAAGTAGACTTTCAGCTTTATTTAGTCCAGGTTTCCAACCAGTATATCCTAACTTGCCAGTTTTTTTATACATATCATACTGATCCTCTCTTAAGATAATGCAAGCATAATCTTGTCCACTCGATTCTTCTATAGGGCTTACATAAGTATAAACTTCAGCCATTGTTTTATAACCATCAAGTCTCGCTAATTCCGATGTTTCCATAGCTGCTTCAATTTCTTCGCAAGACCTCTGATTCACTATTTCAATCCTATCGATATAAATATCCCCCTCATTTAATTTTTCAGCATAACAACCGCTTATTATTATAATTGACAATAAAGACAATAATATTGTGTATTTCATACTCTTATTTTGAATGAATTGGTATTTATAGTTTTCTATAGCATATTCAATTTTTGAGTCTGCAAGAGCCGCTTAAAGCAGGTCAGCAATAAACAAAAAAATGATTGAATGGGTCAAAAAATTTATATACAACCAAAAAAATAATCTAAATCAATGAAAAAGTCAACAATTATCCTTGTGGTTGTCTTACTCCTCCTAGCCGTATATTTAGCAGAAATAAAAGATTTTACCGGAGGATTTTTTTGGTTAAGTTCTGAATCCTGTTCAGATAGTGACGGCCAAAATTATTTTACAAAAGGAAGTGTAAGTTATACCTATAAGACTTGGTTTAGGCTGAACAAAAGCATAACAAGGATATATACCGATAGATGCAGAAATAACAATACTCTTTATGAGTACTATTGCAGCAACAATAGAATAAGAATTGAACCTTATGAATGCGAAAACGGTTGTAGAGATGGAGCTTGTATAAAATCATGTCAAGATAAATGTTCTGGGCTTTCTGTTTGTGAGGGTGGCAAATGTATAAAAGGGTCATTAAGAAGGCCAATTAAAATTGCAGTTATTGAATTTAAAGCTAAGGATGATTTTGAATATGGCAGAGCTTATTATTGTTGCAGAACACATTATTTAAGTGGCGAAAGAGAATGTTTTTGGACAAACGGCCAATTGAACTGTGATATTGAAGATAAATCTTTTTCATTCTTAGAAGTATTGAATAATCCTAATGGATATTTTGGTCTCGAGGTAACAGCAGACGAGTCGGTACCAACCAGAAGCCCAGGACCCCACTCTTTGTTTTATATAAATGACTTTTTCAAGAAAGAAGCAGCAAGGTATGGCTATAGCTATGATAATGACATCTTTAATGTTTCAATTTTTGGACCATATAAGCTGGAAGAAGATCCTCCACAAAGAGGAAGGCGCACAGGGTCAAATCAAGATATAGTAGATTTTTTTGATAAAGAAATTAAAAAACAGAAAATCAATATAAGTCATTATGACAGTATCACGATAATTTTTTTAAATGACTTCCATCAAAATGGTGGTTATCAAGGTTTCTTAAGTTTTGCCCCTTTCCCAAACATTTACATTTCACTCGAAACTTCATCCGCGTATCGAGATGAAAAGTTGGAAACATTTATACATGAAAATGCTCATAATCTTGGTTATTTTAGTGGTCTTTCTTTTGTAAAGGACAAATATACAGCACCTTGTCCAAGGGGACCCTACATGTCCTGCTGCAACATACCAGAAGGAATTCCTGAGCCCAATAAAGAACCTTTATATCCTCAAAATAAGGCATGTTTAATGTGTGGTGGTATCGTGTTGTCTGAGGATGGAGGAGGACAGGGTGCCAATCTAAACCAGATTGTAATTTGCCAACAAACTGCTAAAGAATTAGGCTGGATAAATTAAATTTGCCCCTTCACCACAACATTTATAAACCCCCTCAAAATCCTATACTCATAATTGTTCCCGTACAACTACTTATCAAGTAGGAGGGTAGAATGGATAAGAATCAAGTAACAGAAGCATTAAAGAGAGTAAAGCAAACTTCTACTAAAAGGAATTTTAAACAGAGTGTTGACCTAATCATTAATCTAAAACATATTAACTTAAAGAAATCTGAAGAGAAGGTTGATTTCTTCATGCAGTTAAGCCATCCAAGCGGGAAGCAGGCTAAAATCTGCGCTTTGATTGGTCCTGAACTAAGTGAAAGCGCCAAAGCTAACTGCGATGAAGCAGTTCTTGTTGATAATTTCCCAAAATACAAGGACAAGAAAATAGTAAAGAAACTGGCTAACTCTTATGATTATTTCATAGCACAGGCAACAATCATGCCAAAGATAGCAACATCTTTTGGCCGGGTATTCGGCCCAAAAGGAAAGATGCCAAACCCAAAAGCAGGGTGTGTTGTTCCGCCAAATGCAAACCTAAAGCCATTAGCTGAAAAGCTAAAGAGAACTATAAGATTAAGAACAATTAATGATCCTGTTGTAAGATGTTTAGCGGGAAAAGAGGATATGAAAGACGATGAAGTCATAGATAACATAATGTCTATCTATGACCAGGTCATACACCACCTGCCAGACGGAAAGAATAATGTGAAGAATGTCTGCTTAAAGCTCAGCATGGGTCCTGTGGTCAAGATAGGAGAAAAGACAGAAGAAGAAGCAAAGAAGGGAAAGAAGCCAAAGCCTGCAAAGGAAGCTCCTAAAGAGCTTTCGAACGAAAGTGAGAAAGGTTTAGAGAAGTCGGAGACTTCTCAAAAAGAACCCAAGGCTGAAGAGAAAAAAGAAGAGCCTAAGGCCGAAACGCCTAAGGAAGCTCCAAAGAGTGAAGCTAAAAAATGAAAGCTCACGTATCAGACAAAAAGAAGAAGATTGTAAAGGAGATTGTTGATTTAATTAGTAAGTATCCTATTGTTGGAGCTGTTAATATGGAGAATCTTCCAGCTCCGCAGCTGCAGAAGATGAAGCAGCAGTTAAGAGATAAGGTCACTATGTTCATGACAAAAAGGAGAATAATGAAGATAGCGATTGAGAATGCAAAAGAAAAGAAGCCAGGAATTGAACAATTAGTGCCTCACCTAAAAGGAATGCCTGCTTTATTATTCACAAATGAAAATCCTTTCAAATTATACAAAACACTGCAAAAAAGCAAGAGTACTGCTCCTGCAAAGCCAGGACAGACCTCTCCAAAGGATATTGTTATACCTGCTGGCCCTACATCATTCATGCCAGGACCAATAATCGGTGAACTTGGTGCAGTAGGGATAAAATGCGGTGTTGAGGGCGGAAAAGTAGCAGTAAAAGAGGATTCTGTTGTTGTTAAGGAAGGAGAGAAGATAAAGCCAAAAGTAGCTGAGTTGCTGATAAGATTCAATATACAGCCAATGGAAGTTGGCCTGGACCTTACTGCAACATATGAAAACGGGGTAATCTTCGGAAAGGATGTTCTTGCTATTGATGAAGACAAATTCAACGCTGACTTGAGAGCAGCTGCATCCGGTGCATTTAATGTTGCTATTTATGTTGGCTATCCAACAAAAACCACTATTGAACCATTGCTTGCAAAAGCATTCAGAGAGGCAAAGGCTTTAGGATTATCTGAAGGTATTATTGATAAAGGGATTATTGATGATTTACTGGCAAAGGCTGAAAGAGGAATGCTTGGCTTAAAATCAAGTGCAAACATTGAAACAGCAGAAAAGGCTGAAGAGAAAAAAGAAGAGCCTAAGGCTGAGGAAAAGAAGCCTGAAGAGAAACCTGCTGAAGAGCCTAAGCCAGAACCTCCAAAGGCAGAGGAAAAACCTAAGGAAGAGCCGAAAGCAGAAGAAAAGCCTAAGGCTGAAGAGAAAAAAGAAGAGCCGAAACCTGAACCTAAGGTTGAGGAAAAGGCTGTTGAGGTAAAACCACCAACAGAAGTTGAAGTAAAGAAAGAGATGCCAGTAGTGGAGAAAAAAGAAGAACCAAAGCCAGAAGAGAAGCCAACCGAGGAAAAAAAGGAAGAAGTAATCAAAGAGCTAAAGCAAGAGGCAAAGGAGATAAAGGAAGAGATTGATGGACTGGCAAAAAAAGAAGAAATCAAGCCTGAAGAAGCAAAAGAGCTGAAGAAAGAGGTTGAAAAGGAAGAGAAGCAGGTTGAAAAAGAGATACAGGTAGACGAGCAGATAGCAAAGAAGGTAGAAGAGAAGAGAGTCATACAAGAGCCACAAAAACCTGAAGTGATGGGAACAGCTTTCCCAAAGAAAGAGGCTGAAATAAAAGAGGTCAAGAAAGAAGCCGAAGAAACGATAAAAGAGATTAAAAAAGAAGCAAAGAAAGAAGAGATTAAAGAGCCGGAGAAAAAAGAAGAGATTGAAAAGGCAGCTGAGGTTTTAGAAAAAGAGATTAAAAAAGAGGAAAAGCAGGTTGAAAAGGCAATCAAAACAGAAGACAAAACAGCAAAGATGGTTGAGCAGGCAACACAGTTTGCCCAAGGAACAGAACCAACTGCAGAAAAATTAATAGAAGAAGTAAAGAAAGAACCTCCAAAACCTGAACCAAAGCCTAGAATTCATGTTCCTAGTATTCAAGAGTTAACCAAACAAAAAGGAAAGCTTAAGCCAAGGGTGGATGTCCCTTCTGCTCATGAACTGGCAGAAAAGAAGGAAAAAGAGCCTGGTGATGTCCCTAGTATCCAGGAATTGGCTGAAAATAAGGGAAAAGCAGAATTTAAAGGTGACGTTCCTACTGCTCAAGAATTAGCAGAAAGAAAACAAAAAACAGAAAGTAAGGATGTAGAGAAATTAGCTAAAGATCTTGTCAAGAAAGGTACTTTAAGGAGGTAGAAAAATGGAATACATATATGCAGCTATGTTGTTGCATAAAGCTGGACAAAAAGTTGAAGAAGCATCTGTAAAGAAAGTACTGGAAGCTGCTGGTGTTAAAGTTGATGACGCCAGGATAAAAGCTCTGGTTGCTAGCCTTGAAGGTGTTGATATAGAGAAGGCTATAGAAACAGCTGCTGTTGCTGCTGCACCCGCTGCCGCTCCAAGTGCTGCTGAAGCACCTGCTGCAGGCGGTGAAAAGAAAGAAGAGAAGAAAAAGTCAGCAGAAGAAGAGAAAAAATCTGAAGAAAAAGCAGCTGCCGGTCTAGGCGCCTTATTCGGCTAAACTTTTTTGTCTTTTATTTAAAATGCAACAAATAGTGAACGTGACTAAGTATGTTAACGCAAGAACAGAAGAAAGAGCTATTTAGGAAACTGGATGAGAAGAAGAAGGAACTGTCTGTATTAAAAGAAAGATTGAACCAGATAGATGAACAAAAAGAGGAATGGTTCAAGAAAAAAGAAGAGTTCAAAAACAAGATAAGTGACATCAGAAAAAGTGTAAACGAAAATAAGGATCAGCGTAATTCTCTAACAGATCAGGTCAAGAAGGATAAGAAAGAGCGCGATAAGCTCAACAAGGAAACAAAAAAGCATATTTCTAAGATAAAAGGCCTAAGGACCCAGAAGACAGACCTGATGAAAAAACTGCATATAGAAGAAGATCCGTCTAATCTAAAGCCCCTCATAGAAAGGCTGGAGGGGAGTATAGAAACAGAGGCAATGTCATTTGAGAAGGAAAAGAAACTGATGAAACAGATTAACACCCTAAAAAAGAAGTATAACGAATCAAAAGAGATAAAGAAGCTCAGTGAAGACATAGGGGGCATATCAGTAAAAACAGATGAAGCGAAAAATAAGGCGCAGGACATCCATAAAAAGATACAGACCACAGCAAAAGAATCCCAGAAAAGGCATGAGGAAATGGTTACCTCAGTTAAGCAGCTTGATGAGTTAAAGCTCGAGGAAGAAAAAGCATTTATGAAATTTACTGAATTCAAGGTTAAATTCAATGATGTCAATAATGAATTGAAGCATAAACTCGCAGAGCTGGGCAAGATAAAAGAAGAGCTGGACAAAAACAACATTGAAACCAGGGAAGCAAAAAAGAAAAAGGTAGAAACTATGTTAAAGGATAAGGAAGAACTTGTCCAGGAAAAGATAAAAAAGAGAGAAAAGCTTACAACAGAGGACTTGCTTATTTTTCAGGGCTCAGAATCAAAGAAATAGGATTATTTTTTCTCAGCTGGTTTATCTGCTTTTTTATCAGCTGGTGTTTCTGACTTAATAAATTCAGTATAATGGCATGTACCGCAAACTATTCTATCATTATGCTTTGCCATAAAAATTCCAGGGCCGCACTTAGGGCAGAACCTGTTCTTCTTCTCTCCTGATTTCTCGTATAATGAGTATCTTTTGCTTGGTCTCTTTGGTTTTACTTTTTTCTTTGCCATTTTTATTCCTTAGGCTTTTCTTCCTTTGGTGCCTCTTTAGGCTTTTCTTTAGGAGCTTCTTCTTTAGGCTTTTCTTTTGGCGCTTCCTTAGGAGCCTCTTTAGCAGCTTCCTTAGGAGCTTCTTTAGCAGCAGGCTTTGCTCCAGCCTTTTCCTTTGGCTTTGGCTCTACCTTGTCCATATCTTCTTTGTTAAGATAAGCATAAGCAACTAAGTCAGCATTGTTAACACCAAAATAGGTGGAGATGTTCTTAACAGCAATAAGCTTTTCATCAACCTTTAATTCTGAAGATAATTGTTTTTTAACCTCATTAGCTGAAGGGGTTGCTCCCTGAAACTCAAGTTTTCCCTTTATCTCTATCCTAGAGAGCATAGGTTGTTCTTTCTTCTCAATAATCTTAAGATCCATAGTTTCACCTTACCTTTATTGCATACTCGCCGTGTACCTTTAGCCCTACTTTCTTTGCTACTATTGACTTATCTGCGTCAAGAATATGCAATCTACCCTGCCAATTTGGAGAAAACTGATTACCTTTGCAAACAGGACATACATTGCCTTCAACAAATATCTTGCATTCCTTGCATACCTTTTTCTTCATTGAAATTCACCGAATTTCAATGAGCCAGAAATCTTTGATTTCTAAGCTCATTTTTTCTTATTCCCTTTAGCCTTCTTCTTCTCTTTTGGCTTTTCCTTGCCTTTCTTTTCTTCAGGCTCTTCTTCAGCTTTTTCTTTTTCTTCCTTCTCATGCTCTGCTTCTATCCAGTCAAGCCTTCCCAAGCCGCCTTGCCTCATTGTCAGGCCAATCTTGGGATTCATTGGATCTTTATAGGACACAGCTATTACCCTGCCCCTGCAAACGTCATTAACACTCAGGGATTTCTTTGTTTCCTTTCCAGACAGGGTCTTATCCTTGCTAAAGCTTACAAAATCATCCATTGTTTGTGAAATGTGTATCATGCCGTCTATTGGGCCTAGAGTCATAAAAGCACCAAAGTCAGCTATTTCCCTTATCTTTCCCATAACAACTTCCTGCAATTCCGGCCTAAAAGTAAGAAGCTTGAATGTAACATCATAGTAAGAAGCGCCATCACCAGGCACTATTATTCCTTCACCTATGCTGTCTACTTCAGAAACATCAATAACCACACCAAGGTCCTTTGATATAAACCCAGAGTACTTTGTCTTTATCCTCTTTATCACAGCTTCATCTAAAGGCAAGCCAAATAAATCAGGCGGCACCCTTATGTGGTCTTTCAGTTCAACTTTGTAAAACATATTATAGTCTCCTAATTAATTGATGTCTTATAGAAGAAATATGGGTGATTTTTAAAGGTTTCGCTCAATAGTGAATAAAAGAAAAGCTTACTCTATGATTATTTATAAGTAGTAACATAGCAAAGGTTTTTATAAGGTTAAAAATTCTCCTTTCCCATGGGTTCAAAAAGCAGAAAGAAGAGAGAAAAACACAAGGGTTTAACCAAAAGGCAGGAAAGGCTAAAAAAGCAGGCTGCAGAAAGAGAAGCTGCTGAGCAAGCAGCTCAAGAGGCGCAGCAACAAAGAAGTTATGCTGTTCCTGGAATAATTGCTGCAGCTGGATTTTCTATAGTTGCTGGTTTAGCTGGCTGGTATCTCTCAAGAAGCAGTCCTGCGGTTGATTCTAGGCCAATAGCAGAAAAACCACCTATTGTTAGGGAAGCAAAAGTTGATTTAGAAAAGGAATTCAGGCTTGCTCAAAGGGATGAAGGCAGAAGAGCTCATTTTATTGATTTAGTCAAGAAACAGATTGGTTTGCCTGAATATGTTATGGGTATGAAATATGCTCCAAACTCAGATTATTTCAAAAAGGACACTAGGGCAGCAATGAGGGCATTTACTCCAGAGAACTCAAGGTTCATAGATGGAAAAGTAGAGGGCAAGAATAGCAGAATTGAAATAAGTTCTCGTGCATTTAGCACTGAAAAATCCAGTATGGAGACTGCAGCTGATTTTATATGTGCTCTAAGAGATCATGAATTCAGACATGGTAAACAGTATGCCTCAGGACGGAATGACTTGATTAAATACTGCTTAACTGCAGAAGGAACGCTCTCAACAAGACTACTTGACATTGTAGAGGAACTTGACTGTTATGAGCATCAGATTAGAAAACATATCAAGATTGACCCTAGTGGTGGGCTTATACCGCCTGATACAATATCTCTAAGATATGCCGAACATTTACTTACAACCCATCTTGAATATCTCTCCAAGTTAGAGGAAGCAAGAAATTGGGAGGAAGTAAGGCCAGGAGTTGTTGACGCCCTAAAAACAAGATTTAATCTTCCCCATCATTTAAGTGCCATAGGAAAAAGACTTTCAAAGGCTGGACAGGATGGCCCGCCAGAACGCTTACTTACTTACCACGAAGCAAAAGTTGCTGAGAATCTAAGGCAGCAGTATCTTGATGAATTGCTGGAGCATTTAGGAGACGAGAATCCTCTATTTGAGTCTATTAGAGAGTTCAGGTATGTAGGAGATGATACTCGAGAAAATGATGGGATTAAGAAGTTTAGTGGAAAGACAGCTATGTACGTTGAACGTAATCAGCCAAGTGGACAGCCAGCAACTGTATGTGTGACCAAGCATGCTTTTGGGTTTGGGTTCCAAACTGAACAAGACCTGCTTTCTGCTGTTGATAATGAGTCTGTGCATGCGGCAACTAAACATCATAGGCAATTAGATTGGCCTATTATCAAGGATATGAGCGAAGAAGAGATACAACATATCAAAGCCTTATTCGATGCCTTGTGGCAACCAGGTAATGGAGACTTAGGTGCACTCCTCGAGGAATACCATAGTTCTATACATCCTTTACTTATGATTGTAAGTGGAAGAAGAAAAGTAAGCAGTATTACTTATGACGTTGCATTAGCCGATTACAGGGAGATGAAAAATCAACTTTTTGAAGATACAAGGAACAGCCCTCAAAGAGCAGGTATTGAATTGCTTCTCGAATATACAAGCTTAGATAGAATCCAGGCTGGAAGAGTCCAGTTGAGGCTAAAAGCAAAAAAAGTTGGAGATTATCGTTATATTCCTGAAGAAGGTGTGATTGTTAAAGGAAATTTTGAAAACTCTATAAGGGAAGATGGACTGCTACTAAAGGTCAGAGACTGGATCTGGAAAAGTTTGAGGCATCCAAAACACAGAGGACGTTTTAGTGATGTGACTGAGGTTTCATTTGAGACATTAAAGACGAGAACATATATTCAGCCATTGAAGAAGTATGAACCGTCTATGTTTCAAGAAGCACTTGGTCATGTAGTTGAAGATTATGATAAGCTTGGTCTAAGAACTAATTTTCATCTTAAGGCAGTTCAAAGTATTGATGATTTAGCTGAAACTAAGGGAGATTCCATGCCAATCTATATTGTAAATCAAGTTGGGAGGAGAGTAATTGGACAAACCTATGCTGTTCATGCAGATGGTCGCAAAGATAAACTGCCACCACTTGATTTAGATGCAGGAGAAGGAGGCCGTGGAGGAGGAACAGGCAATCTTAAAGACGGAAAGGTCAAGCTAGACCCTGAATATATCTTTGTCAAAGCTCATGAAGAAGACGTAGGAGGGGCACACTTTTCAATGTATTGTGAGACACTGCATTGCCTAATCGGTCCTTACAGCGGGAAGATTATGGAAAGTCTCATTAAAGTTTCAAGAGACGGAGATGAGATAACATATGAGAATTTAGAAGAAGCTAAGTACATGAGCAAGATTACAGACGAAGCAATTGTGCATGCCCTTGCCTGGCACTGGATAAGAGAAAACAAAGAGAGATTTGGCATATCGCAAAAAGCTATTGACCGCGAGATTAGCGAGAATCAAAGCCATCTTTATTTAGGCGTTCCTATCATCTTAAAACTTGTTGAAGAACAAGGACGTGCAGCAGTTCTCCAGGATTATATGCAGAATCCAGTTAAGTATGCTGAGCTTGTAAGAGACGGTGTTAAAGATTTTAGAGAAAGTCCTGTAAAGGATGTTAAATAGACCTTAACTAAGGCAAAATGGGAAGGAAAAAAAACAAGGGTTTAACCAAAAGGCAGAAAAGGCTAAGAAAGCAAGCAAAAAAGAAACAGCCTGCTCAGCAAGAAGCTAAAGCTCCTCAAAAAAGAAGCAAACTCTGGGTATGGGGCTTAAGCGGGCTTGCAGCTTTAGCAATAACTGGAACATCTATTTACGCTTATTATGCATCTAGAGCTAGTAGGCCTCAATATGAAATGAACTCTAAACCAGAGAGCGTTCCAAACAGAGAACTCTCATTCCTGGAAGCAAAAGCAAATGAGGCATACAGAGAAACATACATTAAACAGGTCGTGAAAAAGAATCCCCCTCCAATAAGAGATCTATTGGTTGTATATGACAACAAGAGTGATTATCACCCAAATCCGCTAGTCGAGTCTGGCGCAATGATTATGAGAACAAAATTTATAGCTCCAAGTAATTATAGAGGAGTTGCTCAAAAGCTAAGAACAACAATATACAGAGGCTCATTCAAGGGTTTGCAGTCAGAAGATGAATTCTTGAGTATGCTAGTTGATCATGAATACAGGCATGTTGAGATATTTGCTGGGGGTAAGATTGAGATGGAATCAGATGTACTTAGAGAATTCCAAAGAAGAGTTCTGAATCTTAATGGAGATTTATTTGAGGTCTACCATGACCTTCAAGCCTATACTGCCCAGATAAAAGCATTCAAGAAAAGAGCAAATCTCAGAGAATCTTTCAAAAGAGAGATATTACATTCGTATCATGTCTATAGGAGAGAGGTTGAAGAAAAACCGCAAACACCTTTAACAAGATTTTTATTGAGGGAATTTCCTAAGATTAGCAAATACTAGCATATAATTTAAATTTCTACTCAACTATAACCAAATACTTCTTCTGCCTTAAAACAATAAGAGGAATTCCTTTTTTCCTCAGCCTGCCCTTTAATTCCATATCCTGCGTCGCAACAATTGTGTCTTTCTTCGGAAGTTTTAGAATCAGCTCATCAACAGTTCCTTCCTTTGTTTTTATTTTTTTAATTTTTTTGAGTTTTATTATTGATAATGCTAATTTGGCCGCAGCCTTATTCTTCCCCTTCTGGGTTTCTATTATTGACTTGAGTTCATTGATTGTTTTGTCGATGATAAATAATTGATAACTAAAATCACAAATCCTTCTTATCTCCGAGAAAATATCTACCTTAAACTGGCTTACTGCCATTAAAAAGTTTGTGTCAATGATTATTTTCTTCATAGTTTTTCTAAAATCTTCTTCATCTTAAGAGCATCCCCAATTGGATCCGGACTTTCATTTATTATAGTAACATCAACCTTATGTTTAAGTAAGCAACTAAGCAGTTCTTTTATATCTTTAGCTTGCGTCAGTAAATGCCTTCTCTCTCCTTTAGGAGTCCATTCTATTCCAGAAAAATGTGAATGTATGTGCTTTATTCCTTTGAGCTTGTCAAGCATCTCATCATATGACATCTTGCCCTGGGTTCTGGCTTTCATATGTGCAAAATCAATGCAAAGTTCACACTTAACATCCTTCCTTAACCTCAATAAAGTATCCAAGCCGCAGAACTGGACCGGCTTGCCGGTTGTCTCAGGAGCTAAAACAACATTCCATTTCTTTGCTTTGATTGTCTTTTGCATGTCAGCTATCTCATTTGAAATAATAGAATAAACCTCTTCATGGTCTTTTTTGCCGTAGAAGCCGGCATGAAAAACAACATATTTTGCACCTAAATAATGCGCTCTTTCGCAGCTCATCAAAATCCTTTTCTTAGAAGCAGTTATCTTCGGCTTTTCCTCAGACGCTAAATTAATGAAATAAGGGGCATGAACAGAAAGGTCAAGCTTCAGCTTCCTGGCAGCCTGTCCAGCAAGCTTTGCCTTTTCATTATTCATATGAACGCTGTGGGTGAACTCAACCTCTAAAGCATCCAGGCCAATCTCCTTGCAGTGTATAAATCCATCAGGATAACCCAAGCCTGAGGTTCCGGCAGGACCTATTTTTATCATACAGCAAGCATTAGAATTACTGTTTATTAAGTTTTTCCTTAAAAACATAAACCTTTTAAACTCAATATCTTTTATTCTCGCCATGAATTTACTAAAAGAGGTTTTAGAGGAAATAAAGCCAGATGAAGAGCTAAAAACAGAGGTTTCTGGAAAGATTTATTCTGTTCTTTCAGCATTAAAGAAGAAGGTAAAAGAGGCTAAAGTAATCCTGGGCGGTTCTGGTGCAAAAGGAACCTGGTTAAAGCGTGCAAATGATGCAGATATATTTGTCTGCTTCAAATATTCGAAGTATAAAGACAAAAGCGACCAGTTATCCGGTATCCTGGAGAAGAAATTAAAAAAAATTTTCCCAAGAATTACAAAATTGCATGGTAGCAGGGATTATTTTCAGCTAAAAAAAGGAAACTTTACCTTTGAGATAGTCCCTATCCTCGATATAAAGGATGCCAAGCAGGCAGTTAATATAACTGATGTAAGCCCATTGCATGCAAAATGGGTTGCAGCCAACACAAATAAAGCCTTAAAAGATGAGATAAGGCTGACAAAACAATTCTGCAAAGCAAATAATGCCTATGGTGCAGAATCCTACATAAGAGGATTCTCAGGTTATATCTGCGAGGTTCTAACAACCCACTACGGCTCGTTCCTAAAACTAGCAAGGAATGCAGCAAAATGGCCTGATAAGGTAATAATTGACATAAAGAAATACTACAAAGGAAAGGATGTGCTGCAGGAGCTAAACAAATCAAAGGCCTATTCACCATTAATCTTAATAGACCCTGTACAGCATGACAGGAATGCTGCAGCAGCCCTTAGCAAGGAAAAATTCGATAATTTCAGATTGGCTTGCAAGAATTTCCTAAAAAAACCGTCAAAAGAGCTCTTCAAGGAAAAGGTATTGACAACCGATGACCTAAAAAAGAAAGCAAAAAACAAGAAATTAATTGCCTTAGACATCAAAACAATAAGAAGAAAAGAAGACATCGCAGGAGCAAAACTCGTAAAATCCTTTGAATATATGGCAGATAAACTGCTAAGAAATGATTTCAAGATATTAGAAAAAGGCTGGCATTGGGATAAGGAATTAAAAGCAACGATTTTCTTTATCTGCGATAAAAAACCTCTGCCAAATATCAAGCTCCACGAAGGGCCTGCATTAAAGCAGAAATTCCATGTTAAAAGATTCAAAGCAAAGCACAAGAACACATTCACAAAAGGCAAAAAGGTCTTTGCAAAGGTGAAGAGAGAATTCACAAAGCCAGAAGACCTGGTTAAAAAATTAATAAAAGAGCCATACATAAAAGAAAAGGTTAAGCAGATAAGACTCCTATAAAATGCAGGCAGTAATTCTAGCAGCAGGTAAATCAACAAGAACCTATCCTCTGACTATAAACAAGCCAAAGCCGTTGTTAAAAATAGGAAATAAAACATTATTAGAATATAATCTAGACCAGTTAAATGGCTTGGTTAAAGAAGTAATCCTTATAGTTGGCTTTAAAGCAAATTCAATTAAAAAACAATTCAAGAAAAGATACAAAAAATTAAAGATTAGTTATGTTCTGCAGAAACCGCAATTAGGAACAGGCCATGCCCTGGCTGTAGCAAAAAACAAGATAAAAAACAAATTCATAGTATTGATGGCAGATGATTTATACTCGAGAAATGATATAAAAAAATGCATAAAACACAAATATTCAGTTCTAGCCAAGAAAGTAAAAGACCCTTCAAGGTTTGGTGTTTATACTGTAAAGAACGGCTTTGTAACAGATTTAGTTGAAAAGCCGAAAAAGCCAGTATCAAACCTAGCAAATACTGCACTTTATGTTCTAGACAAAGAAATCTTCAATGAACTCAAAAAAATAAAAAGGTCTCCAAGAGGAGAATACGAGCTAACTGATTCTGTAAGGGCATTGGCAAAAAAAGAAAAAGTAAAATGTGTTGCAGCAAAACAATGGATATCAGTTGGCTATCCATGGAATCTGTTTGATGTAAAGAAATTATTCAGGATAAAAGGAAACTCAATAGGAAAGAACTGCAAAATCAAAGGAAAAGTAATCAATTCAATCATTATGGACAATTCAATCATTGAAAAAGGTTCAATAGTAAAGGATTCAATAATTGGAGAAGGTGTTTATTTCAAAGGAAAGATAGAATCAAAATCAAATGTAATCTCAATTATAAAAAATAAAAAAATAAAAGTTCTTAAACTTGGCGCAATTATCGGTGATAAAGTAACTGCAAAAAACGTAATTATACAGCCAGGAACCTTAATCTGGCCAAATATCAAAAAAAAGAATAAAAAACTAAAAGGAGTTGTCAAGAAGTGAAGCAAACTACCTTATTATTTCTAAAAGGAGTTTTGATGGGAATATGCGATATAATCCCTGGAATCTCAGGAGGAACAATTGCCTTTATCACAGGGATTTATACAAGACTGATAAATGCTGTAAAGAGCTTCTCTCCTAAGCTGGTTGGTGATTTGTTCAGATACAGCATAAAGAGAGACAAGCAGGGCTTAAGCGCATTAAAGCAGGATGTAAAAAAGCTGGACCTTATCTTCCTTATAACATTAGGAGCAGGCATAGCTACTGCATTACTGATTGGCTCAAGGATTATAACCTACCTATTAGAGAATCATTACGCATACACAATATCATTCTTTATTGGCCTGATTCTAGCGTCATCAAAAGCAATCTTTGACCACATCGAAAGGCACCATACAAAAAATATCATGTTCGGTCTTCTCGGGTTGTTGGTAGGCATATCACTTTCAATACTTATCCCAGCAACAATAACGCCAAATATAGCATATATTTTTATTGGAGGTTTCCTTGCAATCAGCGCTATGTTCCTGCCTGGAATCTCAGGTGCATTCATACTCCTTATATTGGGCATCTATGAGTTTATGCTAAGTGTTCTGCATGATATCTTAGGAAAACTTGATTATTTCATGGCGTTCACTATAGGGGCAATATTAGGGGCGTTCAGCATCTCAAGAGCTGTATCATTTTTATTCAGAAAGGACAAGTGCAAAACACTCTATGTCCTATTAGGGTTGGTAATTGGTTGTTTAAGCATTCCAATAAAGAAAGTATGCCAGAACACAACCTCGTGGACAATATCAAATATTGTTGTAATGCTTCTCTTCCTTGCTTTGGGGATTTTATCGACGACAATTGTAACTAAGAAATCCAAATGAAAACAAAAAACATTATCTTCTACAGTGCAGGAATCATACTTCTCATAATCAGTTTCTTTTTAGACAAATTAGTATTGGTAAGCATGGTAAGAAATCCAATCCTAGACTATGCCCTAGGCTCAGTAACCCATTTCGGCTCTGTATTCATAGTCTTGATAGTAATGACCTCCTTGTTCTTATGGCAGGAACGCAAGCGTGAATGGATCCCTGTCCTATGGGTAAGTTTCCTGGCTTCGTCAATATTGTGCCTTATCCTTAAATCCATTATCGCAAGGCCAAGGCCAGAAGACCTGGTAGCAGCGCATTTCATAATATCAACAGTTTACTCATTCCCCAGCCTGCATGCAAGCGCCTCTTTCACAGCAATACCGATCCTTGATTTAGAATTTCCGAAGCTCAAATGGTTCTGGGTTCTTTTTGCAGTTATAGTCGCTTTTAGCAGAATCTATTTAAATGTGCACTACTTAAGCGATGTTATTGGTGGTGCTTTGCTTGGTTTTGCAGTTGCACACTTTTTTGTCTTTATTGAAAAAAAGCATAAAATTTTTCAAAGAATAAAGATATTCAGAAGATAAAATGGCTAGCAAGTTTGAATTTAGAAGGGGATTGTTCCACATTACGTGCGGTACAATAATCATATTACTGCTAAAATTTGAATTTCTTACAAAATGGCTGTTGTTAACATTGACCCTAGCTCTTTTAGCGCTGTCATTAATTTCAAAAAGATATAGAATACCTGTTATGCACTGGTTTCTGCAGCAATTTGACCGTGAAAAAGACATAAAAAAGTTTCCAGCAAAGGGTGCATTCTTTTATATCACTGGAATTACTATTGTAGTCTTCCTTTTCCCGCAGGATATCGCTCTTGCTTCAATAGCAATCCTTGCAATTGCTGACCCAATTTCAAGGTTTGTTGGAGTGCATTTTGGAAGGGTAAAACATCCGTTGGACAGCGCCAAGTTCATTGAAGGTGCAATAGTGGGCATAATCACCGGCTTTCTTGCTGCAGTTATATTTGTCAGGCCAGCAGAAGCCTTTTTTGCTGCTATCTTTGCCATGATTGCAGAAGGCATTGAAATAAAGTTCGGAATGCGCAGGGTAGATGATAACATAGTAATGCCAATTGTTGCTTCTGTTGTTATTAAACTAACAAGGATTATCTCTACTCTATAGAAACAAAAGGTTTATAAAGTACCTAATTTTCCCGTATTATATAAATTATATAATCTTCTAGATTATGTATGAAAAACCTCAATAAGTGAAAAGACTGTGCGCGAGATTACTTCTCGCAGTTATGGAAAAATGACGCAAGAACTAAACAAAGCAGGGCAAGGAAGCCCAGCAAATAGAGAAAGCAGTAGGAAGGAGCTTAGTGATATTGTTAAATTAGAAGCTAAGTTCCAAGCAGCTGTAAGAGAAGCAACAGAAGGTAGTTTTACAGATGAAGAAGGTGAAGAAAAATTCTATTTACACGATCTTGATATAGACACATTAAGAGTATATGCAGCTAAAGTCCACTTAGCTATTCATCCTGAAGAAGACCCAGAACCGACAATAAGAATTGAAAGAGATGCACTTGGTGAAAGAGCTGTTGTAGAAGAGCCTGTTAAAGATCCCGCAAGAAGGATGTTACTGGCTGAGGTAGTCTTAGGGACAGTTATGAGAATATTCACAACAAACTATGCATATGAAAATTATGGCACTGATTTTGGTTTGATTATGGATGGGGAGATGGACCATCCTACTGTAAAAGCAAATAGGTCTATCCAGATGGTTGCTAATGTAACAAGAAAGCTGTGGGATAAAGTAGGAGTCTATGAAATGCGTAAGTATGGCAATGAACCTGCTGAAGTAGAGGCTGTTTTTAGCGGTATAATCAGTGGTATATACAGAGAAAGTGTAAGCAGACACATAGATGCAATATACAAGGATAAAGTCCTGGGGGCAAAACCCGAAGGACAACGAGACGAATTTAGCGGATTTAGAGGAGCAATTGCTCAGGTAGATAGTAACCTAAGCAGAGCAATTCCCTTAAGGGGCAGAATCAGAGCAGATTATTTAAAGGGAGCATTCTCTGCAATGGACCATTTTATGGAAAAATATGTGAGTGAACACTTGGGTGGTGAAGATTCAGCAAGAAAAAAAGCTGAAGCCCTGTTAATAGATATGGAAATCTTAAGGACTGTAGCTAATAGGTACTATGATTTCCGCTGCAACGGCCATTTGCTGTTGAGAAGCGGAATGAATGGTGAAAAAGCTACTGGGGCATACAAGTCACGATAACCAAACCTTTATAAGTAATTCTACCTTCTTATTTTGGAATGATTTCAAAACAATTAGAAGCAATTTTCCTGAAGGAAAAAGACCCATTTATAGATATTCTTGGGCAGGATAAGGTAAAACACGGCCTAAAATCAGCCCTATTGATGGGAAGGCATATCATTATTGTTGGGCCGCCCGGTATTGGAAAGACTACCTTAGCAAAGAATGTTGCAGAACTACTGCCAGAGATTGATGTTGTTGATGGCTGTGAGTTCCACTGTGACCCAAAGAATCCTGTTTGCCCTTCTTGTAAATCAAATAAACAGCTAAAATCAAAGAAAGTAAAAGGAGTTGAAAGATTCATAAGAATCCAGGGAAGTCCTGATTTAACTGTTGAGGATTTACTTGGAGACATTGACCCTGTAAAGGCATTAAAATCCGGCCCTTTAAGCATGGAGGCCTTTACACCAGGAAAGATATTCAAAGCAAATAATGGCATCTTGTTCTTTGATGAAGTCAACAGGTGCCCTGAGAAACTGCAGAATGCCTTGCTGCAAGTTCTGCAGGAAGGAAAAGCAACCATAAGCAGCTATGACGTTGATATCCCTGCTAATTTCATACTAATAGCAACAATGAATCCAGAGGACACATCAACAGAACGCATATCAGATGTTTTCATTGACAGGTTTGATGTTTTATATATGGCTTACCCAGAAAGCATAGAGATTGAAACAGGGATAGTAAAACAAAAAGGAAAGAAAATTGATGTTGAATTTGCAGATAATTTACTAAACCTAGCAATCTACTTTGTAAGGTTATTAAGGGAAGACAGCAAACTAAGCAAAAAGCCTAGTGTTAGAGCTTCTATTGGCTTGTATGAAAGAGCACAAGCTAATGCAAAATTAAAAGGCAGGCAAAAAATTGATTTTGAAGATATAGCCGAGGCTGTTGTCTCTGTCTTGAGCCATCGCATTGAGTTAAAGCCTTCTGCTAAATACCTCAAAAGCCCGACGGAATACATTGCTGAGGAGTTTAAGGATTTCTCAAAGAGCGAGGCCGTCAAGAAGGGTGGTGGCCTTTGACAGCCGGCAAACTAAAGTAGAAAAGCTGGCTGATATAACAGAACTTTCTGGTAAACTATCAAGAGGCAAGGTTGGAGATAAATTAATGCATTCTGTTCTTGAGAACGACAAGAAAACAGTCAAGGACGGCAAGCTTATAAGAGAATCAATCAACCAGGGCCTTAGCTGCTTTACTCCTGATTTAATGATGGAGCAGCTTGTTAAAAGCTATTCAATGGCTAAGAAGGTCTTTGGCCCCACAATTCTAAGGTTATTAAGCAATTACGAGCCAGGCTATATCCAGAAAAACATAAATATCCCTGAGTTCCAGAAAGAGATAAGAAAGAATATTGAAGAGAACATTGAGAAATTAAAAGATAATAAATTAATTGACAGCAGAGGGAATATTCTGGAAAAAGGTGTTGAGCTTGCATCATTAATTCTTTACACAGAAGAATTAAGCAATCTAATGCCTAAAGGAATTCTAGGAGAGAAAGTGCATAAAAAAGCTGCGCATTACGGCGACAAGATGGATGTCAAGCTATACAAGAAAGGAGATAGATACAAGGATTTGGCAATAAGGGATTCAATCAAGCTGGCAGTAAGAAGGTCTCATAAGGAGTTAATCAAAGAGGACCTAAGGACATTTGAAAGGCAGAGAAAAGGCCGCATATCAATCATCTATGCCCTAGATGCATCCGGCTCAATGAAAGGCGCAAAGATTGATGTCTGCAAAAAAGCAGGTGTTGCATTAGCGTTTAAAGCCCTTAATGAAAAAGACAAGGTTGGCTTAATTGTATTTGGTTCAGAAGTAAAAACAGCTATTGAACCAACAAATGACTTTGGAATGCTGTTAAAAGAAATCACAAAGATAAGGGCCTCAAAAGAAACAAACATTGTAAAGACAATAGAGAAAGCAATTGAGTTATTCCCGAATGAAAACATAACAAAGCATTTGATTCTTATAACAGACGCAATGCCAACTGTTGGTAGTGACCCTGAGAACGCAACAATAAGAGCAATCTCAGAAGCAAGAAATGCTGGAATAACTATTTCTTTGATTGGAATAAAGCTAGAGCCAAAAGCAAAAGCCCTGGCAGAAAGGATTACAGAACTGGGAAATGGCAGATTATATGTTGTAAGAGACCTGGAGAATATGGATAAGATTGTTTTAGAAGATTATTATTCTGTTCTGTAGTTAACCAGGAAGCTTATACTTTCTATGTACCTTTAAGATACCTGGATCTGTTATTTCTCTGCCGTCTAGCTTTCCAGTCATATAAGGTGTTACAAGTCCAATCAATGCATGCATAACATCTCCCATCTTTAATGAAGAACCAAGATTCCATCTCCTTATAGAACCACCAGTATTATCAAAAAGAGTGCCGCTGTAATGCATATCTCCTCCCGGGTTTTTAACTATAGTCACCTCTGCAGTCAATAATGCCTCACTAGGTGGCCTTACTAATCTAGCACCCCATTTAGTTGGTTCTGCTATCCAGCCAATATTTCTTGCTGCTTCTATTAGCTTACTTGCCTCTCCTTGATTTAAAGCAGAGTCTCCCCATCCAGGCTGGCCAGATCTTACCCTCTTTCTCCTGACCGGTCTTAGCTCTGTCTGCAAAGTGTATCCAGGATTGTCCCCTCTTGAGAAAGAATAGACTGACACAGGAGTAGGCTGATATGCTTTCTCACCTAATCTAAAGCGCTTTCCAAAATGCTCTGAATTCGTGCATCTCAAAGCAAATAATGCTGCATTTACCTGAGATGAATCATTTGTAACTAGTGCTGTATCTCCATTATAAGCAATTGCAGCCACAATATTAGACACATCTGCTTCAGTCAGATCAAAACCACGCTCAAGTATCGGCCCAAAATAAGAGTGTAATGCACGATATGCTCTCTCAGGCATCTGAAAAACAGCACCTTCAACTGCCTTCTCAAGCGCACACATAACTGGATGGAACTGCTCAGCTTTACCCACGTCACTTCTCAAAGGCACCTTAACAACATGTTTCTCAAGACTCTCCCTAAAAGAAGCAAATTCCCTCTTGGATTCAGGAGTAACTGCTAGGTTATTGTTTTTTTCAAGAAGCTCTGCCATCACCTCAAGATAACCTATGAACTTCTCAAAATGGGAATCAGGAACAAGGCGTCTTGCTGCAAACTCTGCCCTCTCTTCATCAGACATATCCTCTCTAAAAGAATACCACATAGCACTAGGGTCTACTACAACTAAATCATGTGCTGCTATTACATGTCTCCAATTAAAGTGACTATCCATCTTATCTGTTATTATGACTATAGGGTATTTTATAAACCTTTCTATTCTTACTATCAATTAGTAGTTACAATATAATCAATCAATTTAAATATTAAAATCTAAATTAAAGAATAAAATGAAAATCCTGGCCTTTGTTGACATGCATGGAAGCCTGACTGCATTGAAGAAGATAAAGAAGCGGTCAGCTAAAGCTGATTTGATAGTCTGCGCAGGTGATTTGACGATATTTGGCCAGGGTACTAATTATTTCTTGGAAAAGCTAAGCAAGCTGAACAAACCAATCCTGATGATACACGGAAATCATGAAGAAGAAACAGAATTAAAAAAGATATGCTCAAAGTTCAAGAACATAACCTTTCTGCATGCCCGCGGCTATAAAGAGAATGGCTACTTTTTCCTTGGCTATGGCGGCGGAGGCTTCTCAATGCGTGATAAAGGATTTGAAAAGCTATCCAAGCAGTTTGGAGAAAGGATAAAGAAACTGGGAAATCCAAAAACCATACTCATAACACATGCTCCTCCATACAAAACAAAAGTTGATTTGATTATGGAAGAGCCCTGCGGGAATAAGTCAATAAAGAACTTCATCAAGAAAACAAATTCAATAATCCTTGTTATCTCAGGCCATTTGCATGAAAATGCCGGCAAAGAAGACAAGATAAATGACACAAGGATAATTAATCCAGGGCCTTACGGGAAGATTATTAGCATCTAGTTTTCTAAGAAAAGTTTATAAACAGCCTATTCTCGCCATTATTAGAGAAAATGGGAAACATAGGAGGCTTAGTTAAGTGTGTAAAAGAAGCATATGGAGAAATAGTTAGTCAGATTGATGAAGGACCAGAAGATTCTGGCAAAACAACTAAGTCACAATGGTATAATGACCCATTAGCTAACTTAACATTCAGGCTAAGATCTAGAGTTACTCATCCTGAGTTTGGCAATCCAAATGCAAAAACAAGTGGCAAGAGATTGGATTATGGTGTTGGACTTATCCTAGAAATGTTGCAAGACACTGAGAGAATCGAAGAAGCAATAGAATGGTATGGCACTTGGGAGAAAGTAGATGGTGAGGAAAAGGCATATAGACTAAAAGGTGATGATTCTGTTACACTCTCTATTGAAAAAGAAAAAGTCAGAGAAGGTGTTTTTTGGCATAGGGTTGATATAAAATACCAGAGGCCAAGAAAAACCCAATTCAAGAATGATGAATACCAAAGAAAAGTAGAGATGCTGTATACTCATTTAGGTGCTTTGCTTAAGGATATGGTGGCTTATTCTGGGCTTAAACAAAAGGTTGCCGGCTTGATAAGCTCTACTAACGGCAATTGCTTAAGCTTTGATAGTAAAGGTTATTCTTGGAATGCTAGAGGTAATCGTAGCTCAGGCAGAATGCAGATAAGTTTGTCGCCTGCAAATTTAGAAACAAACAGAGCGCAAGTAGAAGGTATTAAAGAGTCTGTGACTAGCGGGACAAGGGATGTTTTAAGGTGGGTTCAAGGCACCAGAGGAATTAGTTATATGGTGAAAGCTGACCCAAATCAAGCACAGTACGAAGCTGGAAATGTCTTGAGAAAAGTAACAATTCTTGCAGACAAGTTGCCAGAAGTAGACTTTGCTAGAACTCAATAATCCTATCCTTTCTGTCTTTCTTCATTAATAAAACAACGCGACTTTCTTTTTTCTCGTCGATGATTTTCAGGCTAGAATGCTTAACTATTTCTTTTGAGAATTTTTTAATTTCAGGGAATAATGGCATTTTCTTTATTGATAATCTTTGCCTTGAATAACCAACCCACATGTACGCTTTTGCTTCAACAAAATCAGCACCAGAACTTTCAATCAATTCTGCGTATTCATCAGGCTTAATCATATTGTAATTCTTTACTAATGTTAATCTGATTGCACTACGTTTAAAATTTTTTAATAATTTCAAAGTTTTAATGATATTTTCCCATTGATTCTTAATTAATGGGCTACATACTTTCTTGTAAGTTTCCTCGTCAGGAGCAGGCAAAGTCATGTAAATCTGTGTTGGCTGATTTTTTATTAATCTCTTAAGCATTGATGGATTTGTTCCATTTGTAACTAAAAAAGAAGTCATCCCCCGAGAATGTATCTCTTTAATCAACTCAGGTAGTTTTGGATAAAGTGTTGGTTCTCCTGCAAGAGAAATAGCAAAATGCTTTGGCTTAAGTGATTCTTCATACCGTTTCTTATTCCGTTTGGGATTCCCCCCAAAACCGCGTAAATACCTAATGTGTTCCTCAATACACCCGTCAACAATATCTTTAGGCTTATCAACTGGACCTGTCCACTTTGCTTTAGTAAAATCAACATCTCTCCAGCACCAAATGCACCTATTACTACAAAACTGCAGAGCAGGAGTCATCTGAACGCATCTATGAGAATTAATTCCATAAAAAGTACTCTTATAACAACTATCCTCTTTACGAATAGCCTTTTTGCACCATAAACATACCTTAACAGCAGAATGATTACCTACAACCCTATATCCCTGATGGTACAAGTCTTTCTTCTTCAGCTCTGATATCATATGATTAAGGAAAAACCAAACTTATATAAATATTGACAGAAAAATGAAAAATATGGAAAGGCTGAAGAAAGCGTTAAAACAGTTGGAATCTGACTCAGAATTTAAAGAATGGAAAAAAGAGAACAAGGAATGCTATTTCTCTTATGCGTTCAATATGGTAAAAAACAGCAATGAACTTGACGACTGGCAGCTTGGTTTTTACAATAAGAAGAATGACAAAGTGACAACATTCATAATAAAAAAGGATGATGTTGAGATGAAACCAGAGGAGGATATTTTCAAGAAAGAGGAAACAGAAATTAAAGAAATAGACCTTAAAGAAGCTAAATTAAATATCGACGATGTATTAAAAAAAGCTAGTGGACTCCAAAAGGAAAAATATCCTAAAGAGCTGCCTGTAAAGGTTATCCTGATACTCCAAAACCTGCCTGGTCTAGGCAATCTATGGAATATAACCTATTTGACGCAGTCATTCAACACATTAAACATAAAGATTTCTTCAAGCAATGGCAAGATCCTGAAACATAATCTTGCAGCCTTGGTTGATTTTAAAGCCAAGTAAAATTTCTTTTCAATAACTGCAACACATACTTTTGTTTAATATATTTTACATTTACAATTTATTTATATATGAGTTAGTCCCTAAAATTTATCATCGAAAATGGAAATCAGCATCCAAAAAATAGTCGACGTGAAAACACCAAGCTATGCTCATGAGGATGATGCTGGTTTAGACTTTTATTCTGCTGAAGATTATATCCTAAAACCAATGGAGGAGAGGCCAATATCAACTGGTGTAAAGATCGCTATACCTCAAGGCTATGTCGGCTTAGTTTGGGACCGCAGCGGTTTAGCATCAAACAACTCACTCCATGTAATGGGCGGCGTAGTAGATTCTACCTACCGGGGTGAGGTCTGCATAATCCTAAAGAATCTAGGCAAAGATGATTTTGAGATAAAGAAGGACATGAAGATAGCACAGCTGCTTATACAGCCAGTTGTTGCTGCTAAAATCAAAGAAGCAGGCAACCTAGATGATACTGCTAGAGGGGAAAGAGGTTTCGGAAGTACAGGCATTTAAAAAAGGGGCATAAAAAAAGAGGTGATTCAAATTTCAGTAAGCTATGAGACAATAAAGAAAAACAAGACATTAGGGGATTTTGCTGCAAAAAAAGAAGAAACCGCTGAAATCATAGATACTAAGGATTTATCCACTTCAAAGTAGTCAACAACAAAAAGATTTAAATATCAGTCTTCTACTTCTATATCCTATCAATTAAAATGTTATACAAAAAGGCAGATGCAGGTTTAGTTGCAATTGTTATCATAGTTCTAATAATCGTATTTCTGGGCTGGTTAGTTAACCTAGGCAGCAGGGAATGCAACAAAAATTCTGACTGCGGAGAAGGGTTTTACTGCGGAGTTGACCATGGATGCCATAAAATACCTATCATAGAGAAATCAACTACTATTGTGCAGAGAGACTACACAAAGCCTGCAATGATACTTGGGGGAGCAATTGTAATTGCATCAGTATTCTTCAATTTTGACAAGATAAAGCCAAGAAGAAGGCCTCAAAATCCTGATAATGTATACTATTAAATCAATTTATCAACTTCTTTTTTAATCTGTTCAAATACTTCCCCTATAGTTTTAGAAGCATCGATTATCTTTATGTTTTCATCTAAGATTTTAGGCAATGACAAGAAGTTCATCCTCAGCTTTTCCATAAATCCCAATTGCTCAAACTTCTCTTTTCCATTCCCTCTTTTTTTGACTCTTTCTAAGGCTAATTCAGCCTCTAAATCAAGAATAAGAGTTATATCTGGCTTTCTAAAGTCCTTATTCATATTGATTATTTTCTGGATAGGAATTCCCTGTGCTGACTGGAATACCATAGTAGAATGATAATATCTGTCTGAAATCACTATTTTGTTTGTTCCTTCTGAAACGAACGGCTCAATCTCATTCCTAAGGTGCTCTTTCCGGTCCATGCAGTATAAATCAAGCATCTCCTCTGAATTTGACAGGGGGTCTTTATGCTCCCTCAGCATCTTCCTTATCCGTTTCCCATACTTGCCATTAGTCGGCTCAAAGGTCTTAAGCACATTATATCCTTTAGAAATAAAATACTCTGAGAGCTTCTTAATTTGTTCTCCTTTACCACTACCATCCATTCCATCTATTACTATAAAGAGATTTCTCATAGAAACGAACCTAACTTACTTGTTTATTAAGGTTTCGCAGCTTCTAAGCGCCTGTGCAGAAAAACACTGTTTTCAAAACCCAGACAGCAAGCACTAACCACACTAACCAAGACAGCCACATCTTTTTCTGGTTTTTCAGGATGACCTTGTAAACCCTGTCCAATTGTTTTGGATACTGTACTAAGGCAAGTGCATATACAAAGATGCCGAATAATGATGCTGCCATTATTTGCACTATGCTTAATTCCTTCAGCAAAAGCCAGCCTAGAACAGCTATTATAACTAAAAAGGCAATTGAATTATATACTGGCTTTGCAATCATCTTATCTGCAAACTTTATTATTTTCTTTGGCTTAACAGCCATCAATACAACAATCTTAACCAAAATTATAACTGCAAATATCACAGCTATTATTTCAGAAACAGTCATTTTACCACCTCCAATGGTTGATATTAAGGATTATGGAGTTTGGATTATTTAAATTTATCTCCTTCTCTTAACCCCAATCTTAGGACAGTACTTGCTTATCCTGCACTTAGAACAAAACGGAGAAACAGGAACACAAACATTCTGTCCAAACTGAACAAGCAATTCATTAAAGTCATAGAAGTATTTCTTTGGAACTATTTTCTCTAAGGCAGGCTGTGTTTGCTCGGGTGTTTTTGTCTTGACCCAGCCTAAACGATTTGATATTTGAAAAACATGACTATCAACTGCAATATGCTTTGGCTTGTTAAAGCCGTAAACTACAACAATAGAAGCAGTTTTTGGACCAACCCCCTTTAGTTTGGTTAGTTCTTCAAAGTTATCCGGAGTCTTTCCATTATGCTTCTCCAAAAGAACCTTACAAATCTCCTTTATCCTCTTAGCTTTAGTAATATAGAAGCCAACTGGATAGATTAACTTCTCAATCTGTTTATTGGATAATTTCAGTATCTTTCTTGGGGTATTGTATTTCTTCAATAATTTAATTGATGCTTTAGCTGTAACCTCATCCTTGGTTCTAAGAGATAACAAGCAAGAAATAAGTGTTGTAAACGGGTCTTTAACAACACGAGCCCAATCTGAAACAAAAGGATACTTCCATTTCTTTGATTCTTTTTTCAGTATCTTAATTACTTTAGCTATGTCTTTTATTTTTCTCAAAGAAATCACTCTACTTCATGCAATTTATCTAGTTCTACCTTATCAACGCCGCACCTTGGGCATTTATCAGGAAAGGTAATTCCCCTGAATTCAAATCCGCATATGCAAGTCCATTTTACCATTTTAATAGTCAATGCCTTTTTCCCCTTTAAGTTTTTTGGGACCCTTCTTCATTATTACCTCATTAACAAAATCTGCTCTTTTCCTTAAACCAGGCGTAGCCTTCCTGCCTGTTAAATAAATATGAGTCCTGGCTGGAACCTTGTCCAGGAACTTAATTACTTCTTTCTCATCTAATAAACCAACAGCAACTGCAAGGTTTATTTCATCCAAAACCAGCATAAACGGCTTTTTCTTTGCTGCTTTTTTAGCAGCTTCAAAACCCTTTTGAGCAAGCGCTTTGTCTTTAGCACTAGGTTTGCCCAGCTTAACAAGACCAGGCCTTCCAAACTGATGAATCTCGTATTTAGACCCAAGCTTTTTACGAACATGATACTCGCCAATCCTGTCCTTGCGGCCTTTCATAAACTGTATGATTGTAACCTTGTAGCCATGGCCAATTGACCTTATAGCTGCTCCTAACGCAGAGGTTGTCTTGCCCCAACCAGGGCCTGTCCATAGATAAACTGGAGCTTTTGTCATTTTTTTCTGAATTTCTTAAGTTTCTCAGGAATCTTAGTAACAAACCACACCCAAAGACCCAGTGCCAGCAAAAAGGCCCAAATTTTAAGTAACTCTAAAATTTCCCAAATACTGGTTATTGAAAAAAGGTTCACTATAGTAATAAGTAAAAGCAATGGAAGAAATAACCATATGCCTAAAATAAAAACAGACATTATCAAGAAACAACCAGACAATACCCACTCTAAAGGCCACATAATGACCATTAAGATTTTTAGGGGTGAAGGCCATTTCTTCATCAGTTTTGCAGAATAGCTTTCTTCAGTTATTATTGAATTCTTGTACCACCAGATTAGAGCATCCCCTGCCTTGAGGGTAAATTTCCACCACTTTACAGCCAGTTTCTTTACCATATTATCACCTCAAAACACACCTGGAATCTTATTCTTGCAAAAAGCACACTTGCCTTGTTTCATATCAGCATCGTATACTGAAAAACCAGCTCTAGCCATCACCTTCTTTTTGCATTTAGAGCAATACGTGCTCTCATAGTCATTACCGGGCACATTTCCTATATAAATGTATTTGATTCCTGCCTTCTTGCCAATGTCATGGGCCTTTTTCAGTATCTTTATATCTGTTGGCGGCACATCAGTCATCTTATAGTTAGGATAAAACCTTGATATATGCCAGGGTATCTCTTTATCAAGACCAGCAATAAAATCTACAATCTTTTTCAGCATAGCTGGATTATCATTATGGCCTGGAACTATCAAAGTTGTCAGCTCTATCCAAATCCCTAGCTTATGCATGTATTTGATTGTGTCCAGAATAGGTTTTAATCTTCCACCAATAACAGTTTTGTAATATTCCTCACTAAACCCCTTTAAATCGATATTAGCAGCATCAAGATAAGGCTCAATCATATCAACAGGTTCTTTGTTGATGAAGCCATTTGTAACAAAAATATTTTTCAGTCCTTTTTTATTTGCTAATTTAGCAGTATCATAAGCATATTCAAAGAATATAGTTGGCTCTGTGTAGGTATAAGCAATACTTTTACAGCCTTTTTGCACTGCATCATCCACAACCTGTTTTGGCAAGATATCCTCCCCAAATATAGAGGCTTGTTTTGGAATCTGGGATATCTCCCAGTTCTGGCAGAATAAACAGCTGAAATTGCATCCGACTGTTGCTATTGAAAAACTCATTGTTCCAGGCATAAAATGAAACAAAGGCTTTTTCTCAATAGGGTCAACAGCAGTTGAGATTGCCTTGCCATAAACCAATGAATATAATGTCCCTCCCCTGTTTCCCCTCACACCACACCTGCCTCTTTCCTTGGGTTTTATGGTGCAGAAATGAGGGCACAGCTGGCACTGGACAGCCTTATCCTTCAGTTTTTTATAAAAAAGAGCTTCTTTCATAGTATCAAAAATCTCATTTTTGATGCTTAGAATTCCGCTTATCCGATAGGAGCGGAATTCTATTGTTTCAACAGCTTCTTAATCCTTTTAGCAATATCTCTGCCTTCCATTGGCTGCAGATTCATCTTCTCAATAACCTTCTTGTATTGAGCTAAAGTGCCCATCAGCAGAACATCTGAGTTCTCAACCTTGCATGAAACAACCAAGGTGTGGACAGCAGCATCACCGCCTTCTGAAAGCATCTGTTCCTTGATAATATTAGCCATAGGACTCCTTAAATTAGCTAAACGAAGATTTCTAAAAACAGCCTTGTCTTTCATTATCTTGACACCGCAAGGATCAACCTTTATCCTTTTCATCTCTTTAACAGCATCCTTTTCAGAAACTACAGCATCTTTCATAAAGCACCTCTTTTATAGAATTCTTTATTTTGCATTATATAAATTTTTTCGTAATATATTTAAATTACACTAACAAAATAACCCAATATGACCTACAAATACCTTGAACATGAAGCAGATGTAGGAATTCTTGCAATAGGCAAAACCCTGGAAGAAGCTTTCAGTGAAGGAGCAAAAGCAATGTTTAATGTTATGGTTGATATCGAGGGTGTTGGTGCTAAAAAAGAAGTCGGGATAAAATGCAAAGCAAAGGATATCCCTGCCTTGTTTGTCGAGTGGTTAAATGAATTAATCAATAAAAGAGATGTAGAAGAGATGTTCTTCTCAGAATTCAAAGTAAGTGTCAAAAAGAACGAGGGCTATGAATTAACTGGCAAAGCAATAGGAGAAAAGATTAATCTGGATATACACCAGGTGAAAACAGAGGTTAAAGCTGCAACATATTCAGGCTTAAAGTTTGAGGAAAAGAATAAGAAATATTATTTACAGTGCGTGCTTGATATTTAACCGAAAAGGTTAAATATTACTCTATTAACTAAATAATTGAAAAAGAGGTGGTATTTTTGGTTTTCAAAAGAAAGCTCACTAAAGAAGAGGTCAGAGTATTAGAAAAGATTATAGAGTTTGTCGAGGAAAAACATCATAGGGCAGAAGGCCACGATTATTCTCACGTTCTAGAGGTATGCAAGCACGCTATTGAGATTTCAAGAAAGATAAGAGAACCTGTAGACCCATTTGTCATGTTAGGTGGTGCACTGCTTCATGACATAGGCAGAGTCGGAGCAAAAACAGGCAGGTTCCATGGCATTGATGGTGCATCCAGGGCAGAAGAGTTTCTTGAATCACTGGTAAAAAATACAACAACAATCCACAGAATAACAAGAATCATTGTAAGGCACACACCAACATCACATATACCGCCCCAATCTACAGAAGAAAAGGTTATTTCTGATGCTGACGATATTGAACGACTGGGTTTTATGGGCATGATTCGCGGCATTATGGGCAAAAAAGGAACCATGGAAGAGATAATAGAAGACAGGATCCACAAGAGATTAGGTGATTATGATAGATTATTCTTCAATGTGAGCAAAAAACTTGCCCTCCCTCATTTCAAAGAAACAACACAGGTATCAAAGACGCTTAAAAAGAAACTAAAAGAAAGGCTTAGCGAAATAAAGGAAATAGAATCATATAAAGTGATAAAAGACGAAGAAAAATGAAGTTTACTGGACATTATATAGTGAATGTATTGTGCTAAAATGAACCTAACTAAAAGAATAAATATTGCAAAAGAGCATATATTCTCAACAGGTATCGGCGATGGTGCCTCACACCTATGCAAGGAAAACATGAAGTATGGCATTGCAAAGATGCATTATGTCCAGGAAAAGCTTGGCATGAAGCCGGATGCAACATTCATAACAACCCCTGATGAGACTGTCACACGAAATATTGGCAGGTTTGAAGCTGGCATAGCCTACGGCGGAAAAGTAAGCTGGGGAAATGGAAAAGAAAAGGTAGTAATGCTCGAGGTAAAGCCAAATACATGCGGAATGCTTGTTGGCGGCTTAGATAGTATACCAGAACCAAAGAAAATCATCGAGAGGGTAAACCAGCTTGCAAAAGAAGAGATAAAGATTGGCAAAAGCACTGTAAGATGGGATTTCTACAAGGGCAATCATTTCATCGATATCTTTAAGGTTAAAAATGCAGAGGTAAAGCTGCCCAAGTATGCAGTAATACTGCATGCAGGCTGTCCTGAACTAAAGAGAGACAATGAACAGGGCTTTGGCTTGTATTGGGACCACAGCAATATCTTATTTGGGATGTGTGAAAAAATAAAAACACCAGTGGGCCCATCATATATAATCCAGGGTAAAGACGCTGAAGCATACCTCAAGTTCTACAGATATGCAGAAGAGTTTGCAAAGAAACGCAGAGAGATTGCCTACAAATATTTATTTAATGGAAAGAAGGTAATCGCGAATATATGCCACCAGGGCCTGATGAATTACAACGAAATAAAGCTTGGCTGCCAGCAGATGGAGAGCAAAAAGCAGCTGCTGCCAATATCAATAAGAGCTGACCTTCCGTCTTATTTGTTCACAGGCAAAAAGAATTTCACACCTGAGCAGATTGAAACACTTGGATTCCATGAGCGCGGCAGAAGATTTGGTGTTTACGACAGGTTAAGAAAATTCAACATGCTTCCTCATGGCGGCGGCTATAAATTTAGTGATGCTCTTTACGTTGACAAGGTATTCCATGTCGGCCATAAGCGGTTTTATGAGATTGTAATGAGAGATGGTATGGGCAAAAAGATTGTTTCTAACATGAAAGAACTGCAGTTTAACTACAGAAACCGCGAGGTTATCCTGAAAACGATTGAGCTTGGCCTAGGAAGGCCAGCTGCTGAGCTTGAGCCTGTCTACGTTGTAAAGATTTGATTTCTTGTCATTAGAAAAATAATCAAAAAAATAAATTTGATTTTTGCCTTCTTCTCTTCCTTAAAGCAAAAATCATCATCTGTCCTTCCTTTGTACCTAGCTAAAGCAAAGTAAGCAGATGAAAATTCCAATTACATGTGGTAAAGAGGAATTTTCAGATTTAATTGTCTGAATTCTTCACTTGCTAATAACCTTTTTAAATATAAAGATAATTTCTAGATAATATGGAACAGATAGAAGTAAAGAAGGTTGCTGATTATATATGGGAAATACCTAAGGCAGGTGATATGCTAGTCCCTGGAAGGATTTATGGCGACAAAGGAATAATTGACCATCTAACAGCTGATGTCACAGCTGGAAAAGAATGGAATGCCCTGTCTCAAATCAAGAATGTTGCTTGTCTTCCTGGAATCCAAAAAGCATCAATGGCTATGGCTGATGTTCATCCTGGCTATGGCTTTCCAATTGGCGGAGTGGGTGCTTTTGACCTTGAAACAGGAGTTATTGCTGTTGGCGGGATTGGCTTCGACATAAATTGCGGCGTCAGAACCTTAAGTACTAAACTGAGTGAGGAAGACATCAACAAAGACAAAGAAAAGCTTGCAGAAACCTTGTTCAGAATAATTCCAGCTGGTCTTGGCTCTAAAGGCGACATTAAACTTTCTCTGCATGAGATTGATGAAGTTTTAGTCAAAGGCGCAAAATATTCTGTTGATATGGGCTATGGTTTTAGAGAAGATTTAGAATTTATTGAGGAAAACGGCTGTGTTAAAGGGGCTGAGCCTGCTAATGTAAGCCAAAAAGCAAAAGAGCGCCAATTCAAGCAGATTGGTACCTTAGGCTCTGGAAATCATTATCTTGAGGTTCAAGTTATTGACGAGGTTTATGATGAAAATGCTGCTAAGGTTTATGGTTTGAGCAAAGGCCAGGTAATGATTAGCATCCATTGCGGCAGCAGAGGTCTTGGCCACCAGATTGGAACAGACTACCTCAAAGAACTTGATGCTGCATCAAAGAAATATAAGATTCCTATAAGAGAGCGTGAATTAGTTGCTGCTCCTTTCAAAAGTCCTGAAGGCCAGAAATATTTCTCAGCAGTAAATGCAGGAATTAATTGTGCTTTTGCAAACAGGCAAGCATTAGCTCACTTAACTAGAAAAGCTTTCAAAGAAGCTATTGGTCTTGATGAAAAAGAAATCAAGACCTTTTATGAGATTGGCCATAACACAGCAAAATTAGAGAAGCATGCGGTTGATGGCGAAGAAAAAGAACTGATTGTTCACAGAAAAGGTTCTACTCGCGCATTTGGCCCTAATTGCGGGGGTGTTCCTTTGGCTTATTCATCCATTGGCCAGCCGGTTCTAGTTGGCGGAACAATGGGAACTTGCTCATTTATTCTTCATGGAACAAAGAAAGGAATGGAAGATACCTTTGGCTCTGCAATGCATGGCGCTGGCCGCTCAATGTCACGACATCAAGCAAAAAGCCAGTGGCGCGGAGAACATTTAGTAAAAGAACTTGCGCATAAAGGAATAATCATAAAAGGCCATTCTCTTCCTGGGGTAGCAGAAGAAGCACCAGGTGCATATAAAGACGTTACAAATGTAGTTGATGTAATGCACAATGCAGGGATTGTTAAGAAAGTAGTCAAGCTAAGGCCACTGATTAGTATTAAGGGATGAATTTTAAATATAGAAAAATAAGGAAAAAAGATGGTAACAATAGCGCATATTTCTGACCTACACTGCAGCAAGAAAAGTTATGGTAAAGAAGGCTTTAAGCTAAAAAAACTTGCTTCTTGTATTAAAGAAATAAATAAACTCAAACCCAATGCTGTTGTGGTGACTGGTGATCTAACTGTATTTGGCTTTGAGTATGAATATGGGGTCGCAAAGAAATACCTTTCAAAACTAACGGCACCCACACTTATAATTCCTGGCAACCATGACTCCAGGTACTGCGGTTATGATTATTTTGATGAATACTTCGGCCATGGCAATACATCCCTTGACCTTCCTGGCATCAGTATTATTGGCATTGACACAACTATCCCCGATCTAGATGAAGGAAATGTCGGCAGAGGTAAGCTTAGATGGTTATTAGAAGAATTAGAAAAAAAGCCAAAGACAAATTGCAAAGTTGTCGCAATGCATCATCACCTTATTGCTGTTCCAAACACAGGAAGGGAACGCGCAACAGTAGCTGATGCAGGGACTTTACTTAAAGCATTAATAAGCTCTGGTGTAGATATCGTTCTCTGCGGCCATAAACATACACCTAATTCATGGTTTATTGACAATATGGCCATAGTAAATGCTGGTTCAGCATCAGCCCTCAAGCTAAGAGCTAACATCAATAACAGCTATAATCTAATCAATTTCGAAAAGAACTCAATTACAGTCTCGCTTAAGGAAATAGGCAAGAAACCAGAGGTTATGGCTAATTATAAAACAGCAAACTCTAAGCAAGGGTTATATGTAAAAAGAGCATACAAATAACATTATTCCTTCTTTTTCTCTATAGCCTTATTCAAGTCAGCCAGCAGCTTATCAATATCCATTCCATGAGCTGCAGCTCCCTGCTCTAGAGTCTCAAAAGAAGCCATTGCGCACCCCATGCAGTGCAGACCATGCGCCTGGAAAACAGGAACAGTCTCTGGATGATTTTGGACAACATCTGCTAGAGACATCTCCTTTGTTATTTTGTCTGCCATTCTTACTCGTTTATCTTGATGCAGTTAACTGGGCATCCATCTGCAGCTGCTTTGCTAGGACCAACATCCTCAGGATTTGGGTTCTTTACCTTAGCTTTGTCTCCGTCCATCTCAAAGTTGTCTGGACATGCAGCTACACAAGCACCGCAGCCTATGCATGCTTCCTTATCAAGTTCAACTTTTGCCATATTATCACCTAGCATATAGAGTCTAAGAACTGGTTTTTAAATGTTTCTAATTATCTTTTTAAGACTCGTCATATTCACCTTAGGTATGGCACTTGAGATAGTAGTAGATAATGAGCTTTTCACAGAGTCTTTCTGGATTGAACTAAGGAAAAGAACTGAAGTAGGCAGGTTAGATGTAGTTGGCAGACAGATGTGCTTTGGCTGGTGCGAGGATGTAATAGGTATCTTAAATGCAGAACATAAAAGCCATGATTTTGAACTGATGAAAGCCCCAGGTTCTGAGAAAGTGACTGTTCATAAGATAACATCTCATTATTGGTTTGAGAGACTTACGAGAAAGGGAGCCTTTGTTGCTGATGGCACAGCAGGACAGATTGATCCAAGCCTTCCTAATGGCTACTACGGCTTTATCTATGAAGCTCCAAGAGTACTACAGGATATATACTACCTAGGCAGCCCATATAAGTATCAGTAGCACTGGTCACTCTATCCTGAATAATTCTTTGGTTTTGTTGTCCTTAACACCAAAATTCATGTTTTTGACCACTGGTCAACCCCGCGTGAGGTATATAAATGAGTTCTGCTACTATTTCTGTATGAACACCTTAGAAAAAGCCAAGGTTCTCACTCATTCCGGCAGTTATGACAGTTGCGGCCCAAAAAGCTGTGAAGTAACTGTTAATTCTGGCTTAGGCGGCATATATTATGCTAAAGCAGAGCACAAGACATGCAGGCTCTTCAAGACCCTGATGGATAATTCATGCTCATTTGACTGCAAATATTGCGCGAATTCTACCTCCAGTTGCGATAAACGGAAGGCAAGCTACGAGCCATCAGAGCTTGCTTCCCTCTTTATCCATTTAATGAAGAAGATGTGGGTTGATGGTTTATTCCTAAGTTCAGCTATAAGCAATGACCCAAACAGAGTAACTGAAAAGATGCTTGAAGCTGTAAGACTCTTAAGGCACAAGCATAACTTTAGGGGTTATGTTCATTTCAAGGTTCTGCCTGGAACTTCTTATGAATTAATCAAGCAGGCATCTGAATTGTCTACAAGAATGAGCATTAATCTTGAAGCTCCCAACAAATCAGTGATGTCAGAATTATCAAGCTGCAAGGATTATAAGATTGATATCCTAAGAAGGCAGGCATGGATGTCAAAGTTTAAGCTTAGCGGTGGCCAAAGCACTCAGATGATAATAAACAGGTTCTCAACTGACTTAGATGTTCTAAGAATGGCTGACTGGGAATACAGCAACCTAAACCTAAGAAGGGTTTATTATTCTGCATTTAAGCCAATAAAAGGAACCCCTTTAGAGGATGAAAAAGCAGAACCCTTGATAAGAGAAGCTCGTCTATACAATACTGATTTCCTGATGAAGGATTATAATTACAAACTAAATGAATTCAAGGAGATAATGGATGATGGAATGCTCCCAAGACAGGACCCAAAATGGGCTTTGGCAAAAGCAACCTTTGACAAACCAATAGATATTAACCAATCTTCATATGAAGAGTTGATTAGAGTTCCTGGTATAGGGCCTAAAACTGCTAGTAAAATAATCGATAAAAAAGAAAAAATCAAAAAATATGAACAACTGCATCAGCTTGGTGTGATACTCAATAGAGCTAAGCCGTTTATTGAGGTTGATGGCAAAAGGCAGAAGATGCTAAGCGAGTTTGCTACTGTTGATTGGGGGCTTGAGCGAAGCGAAACCCCCATTGCGTGTCAACCGAGCGTAACCAGTTGAGGTTGATGGCAAAAGGCAGAAGATGCTGGCAGAGTTTGCGTAAAACTTAAATACTACAGAATAAACCAAACTACTATGAAAGGAATAAGAGAAAAACTTCTAAGCATTGCTATTGCAATAATCTTAACAATGTTTATCTTCTATGGAATAAACACTTTCTACCCAAGACCAGAATGGGATGATATGTGCAAGGATGTTGGAGCAGCTACTAACCAAACAGCGTGTGAAGCTGCTAAGGGAGAATGGTCTTATAATGAAGGTCGGCCAAGGCCTGTAAAACTAGAGGGTGAGGAAATCTACGAACCTGGCTTCTGCGAGTGCAAGGTATTTGAAGATGCTAGAGAAGGCTACTCAAGGGTTGTTTTCATAGTCGCGCTTATACTCGGCCTAATTGCTGTTCTGCTGGGTGCAATTGTATTAAAACTACCAAGTGTTGCTTCTGGCGTTATGGCAGGAGGCATAATAACAGTAATCTTTGGTACATTAGAATACTGGGGCCATATGCCTGACTTTGCAAGATTTATCTGCTTAGGTATCGTTCTAGCTATTCTAATAACAATAGCCTACAAGAAACTAAGCAAGAAATAAAATCTATATCCATCCTTCTGCTAGTGCTTTCTTAATCAGCCACCATCCACCATAAGCTAGAGCTGCAATCAATGCAATTATTATAACAAAAACTATAAACCTGGAAATCCCTCTCATTACTGAACCCTGCTCTTTCTCAACCGCAACCTGTTGCTCAACCATTTTTATTCACCTTGAATTGCCTTATTGTTATACCGCTTTCCTTGGCAATCTTCTTAGCCAATTCATCATTATAATCCTCATTATAAACAACCTCTTTTATCCCTGCATTCAATAAAAGCTTCATGCATGTAACGCAGGGAAAATTAGTGCAGTAGATTGTTGCGCCATTGATGCTCACTCCGTGCAAAGCAGCCTGTGCAATCGCATTCTGCTCTGCATGCGTTGCCCGGCATATCTCTTGTTTTTCTCCAGAAGGAATATTCATGTCTTTTCTCAAGCAGGTCTCACAATGCTCTAACCCCATCGGAGCACCGTTATAGCCAGTTGAAAGAATCTGCTTGTTTTTGACAATAACAGCCCCAACCTCGCGCCTCAGGCAAGTAGCTCGCTGTTTAATCAGGTGAGTCATGTTTATAAAATATTCATCCCAGCTTGGTCTCATTTTATTATCTCGTCAATTTTAGCATGCAGCTCTTCAAAAGTGCCGTCATTAATAATAGTCTTATCAGCAACCCCCGCACACTGTTTAAGTTGTTGTCCTGTTTTGCTTTTAAAGTTTTCCACTTCCTCTAATCTTTTAAACTCTTCAAAGGATACCTTGTCCCTATCAAGCATCCTTTTCTGCGCTCTTTCATACCTTAATTTAACAGGAGCATCAACAGCAACAAAAATAAAATCACTAAGTGTTCTAAGCGCTTTAACCTCTTCAAGATTCCTTATGCTGTCAACAACAACATTCTCTTCCTTTATCTTATCCCTAGTCTTTTTAGCCAGGACATCTGCACCATGTTTTTCTCTTAGCTCATTGCCAAGCTTAATCAGGTTCTCCCTTGTATGCTCAATACCCTGTGCATCAGCCTCCTCCCTGATAATATCTGAAAGAGAAAGATACTGGAATCTTTTAAGTTTCAAATAATTAGCTACTTCGCCTTTTCCAGAAGCATTTGTGCCAGTTAAGCCGATTATCACTTTATTAAAACTCAATACCTCTCCTGGCGGTTGTTCCCTTTTGCATTGGATGTTTAAGTTCCTTCATCTCAGTTGCATAATCTGCCATCTCAAGAATCTCCTCATGCGCACCCCTTCCAGTTAAGATTAGCTCTGTTTTTGGATGTTTCTTGTTAATAAGCATCTTAACATCCATTTTGTTGATTAAACCCAGATTAAGCGCGCTATTAATTTCATCTAATATAACTAAATCATGCCTTCCAGAAGAAACAGAGTCAAGAGCATATTTAACAGCATACCCGCACCGGTCCTTGTCCTCGCTGTAAACAGAAAAGCAAAACCTGCAGCTTCCGCATTTGAGTGTGCTTCCTTTCTTGAACTCCTCTGCCCAGGGGCAGTCCTGGCCGAACTGCTTAATCTCAAGATTAGGCAAAACCTTTGATGCCAAAAACTCACCGCAATAGCCCCCTCCTTTCAAGAACTGGATTACATTAACCTTTAGTCCATGGCCAGCAGCACGCAGAGCCATGCCTAAGGAGGTGGTAGTTTTGCCTTTTCCATTCCCTGTATAGACGTGTATCAGTCCTTCTTTCATCATAAATGACAGGTTGGGCACCCGCCTGAATATTCAGCATCAACAGTTACCTTGCCCTTGACTTTTTTCATTGGCGCGTCCTTCTTCTTGGTCGGTGTCTGGTCTATATTGAGCACCTGCTCTGACCTGCTCCCATCGCGATAAATAGTAACCCCTTTGCAGCCAAGCTTGTAAGCAAGCACATAAACCTCCTCAACATCCCGGGTGGATGCCTCAAAAGGGAAATTAACTGTCTTTGAGACTGCATTATCAACAGATTCCTGGAAAGCTGCCTGCATTCTTACATGGTCCTCTGGTGTAATGTCATGCGCAGTAACAAATACCTTCTTGAGTTTAGCAGGAATTCCCTCTATGTGATGTATTGAGCCTTGTTTTGCTATGTTCCTCATCATGTCCTCAGAGTAGATTCCTTCCTCGCGCGCCATTTTCTCAAACAGAGGATTTACCTCAAGCAGCTCAAACTGAGGGGTCTTCCTTATGTAAGAAATTGCAAATAACGGCTCTACACCAGAACTGCAGCCAGCAATAATGCCAATAGTTCCTGTTGGTGCAATTGTTGTGATAGTGGCATTCCTGAGCTTCATATCAAGACCTTTGAAATGCTTGCCATCTTTATCATACATGCTGTCCTTGAAGTTAGGAAAAGTGCCTTTTTCCTTTGCAAGCTCTTCTGACATCTTTCTGCCTTCATCTCTTACAAATTTCATGACTTTTTCTGCAAGCTCAACACCTTCCTTTGAATTATAAGAAACACCAAGCTGAATAATCATGTCAGCCCAACCCATAACTCCTAAGCCAATCTTCCTATTGGCCCTTACCATCTCAGTTATTCTCTTTAATGGGAATTTGCTCTTGTCAATCACATTATCAAGGAAGTGTACAGCTGTTCTTACTGTCTGCCTTAACTTATCCCAGTCAACCTTGCCATCCTTAACTGCCTTGGAAAGATTAATACTTCCAAGATTGCAGCTCTCATAGGGCAGCAAAGGCTGCTCCCCGCATGGATTAGTGCTTTCAATCTCTCCAACAGCAGGAGTAGGGTTGTCCCTGTTAAGCCTGTCAATAAAGATTATGCCTGGTTCGCCATTCTTCCATGCCATTGTAACGATAAGGTCAAAAACCCTGCGGGCAGATAATTTCTTTATAGGCTCTTTACCCCTGGGATTTATTAGGTCGTACTCCCCATCCTTCTCAACAGCATTCATGAACTTCTCAGTTAACCCGACAGAGATATTGAAGTTGTTAAGCGAGCCCTCGCGTTCTTTTGCAACGATAAAATCAAGTATATCCGGGTGGTCAACCCTCAATATGCCCATATTTGCTCCGCGACGCTTGCCTCCCTGCTTTATAACCTCAGTTGATGCATTGAATACCTTCATGAATGACAATGGACCTGATGCCACTCCGCCTGTACTCTGTACAACATCTCCCCTGGGCCTTAACCTGGAAAAAGAAAATCCTGTTCCTCCGCCGCTTTGGTGTATTAATGCTGTGTTCTTCACTGTATCGAAGATTCCCTCCATTGAGTCATCAACAGGAAGAACGAAACAAGCAGAGAGCTGTTGGAGCTCTCTGCCAGCGTTCATTAAGGTTGGGGAATTTGGAAGAAATTCCAAATTGACCATCATATTATAGAACACATCTTCTGTTTTCTTCACTTCCTCTTTGCTTTTGCCGTACTGCAAATCAGCTGACGCAATATTGCGTGCAACCCTCCTAAACATTCCGCCGGGTGTTTCAACTACCCTGCGGTTCTCATCCCTTGCAAGATACCTCTCCTCAAGAACCTTAACTGCATTTATTGTAAGGTCTATATCATCAGTAACACCAATCATTGATTTGGCTTCCCTAAGCTCTTTACGCTTCTGCCTGTAAAGTATGTAGGCTTTCGCAGTCTTAGCATGGCCTTCCTCTATCAGGACCTTTTCAACAGCATCCTGCACCTCTTCCACACTAGGGACCTTTTTGCCGGATTTCTTAAGCTCCTCAAGAACCTTAGCACCCAGCTCCTCTGCAATAGCCATATCCTTGCCTCCAACAGACTGCGCAGCTTTGAAAATTGCAAGAGTTATCTTCCCAGGATCAAAATCAGCAATCCTTCCATCACGTTTTTTTATTTTTGTTATTTCCATTTTTATTTCCTCCCACCTTTTCTCAATAATTTTTCAACCTCTTTTTCAAATGACTTTAAGTCAGTAAACTGCCTGTAAACAGAAGCAAACCTTATGTAGGCAACATTATCAAGCTCCTTAAGCTTCTCCATGACTAATCCGCCTATTTCCTTGCTTTCTATCTCAATAGAATCCTTGTTCCTGAGCTCTGCCTCTATCTGGTCAACAATCTTATCTATCTTCTCAGCCTTTATTGGGCGTTTTTCACAAGCCTTAAGAATTCCAGCCTTCATCTTATTCCTGTCAAAACTTTCTCTGTTGCCGTCTTTCTTCACCACAATAAGCTCTGCAGATTCTACGCGCTCATAAGTTGTAAAGCGCTTCTTGCATTTAAGGCACTCTCTTCTGCGCCTTGTAGAAATTAGGTCGCTAGTCTCACGTTTATCAAGAACCTTCGTTTCACTCCCAGCACAATAAGGACATCTCATAAAACACCACTTTTTAAGCCAAAAACACAACATATAGTAGATATAAAAAAATAAACATCAACATCTTGTACTACAATTCATATATAAATGTTTTGTTATTTTAGGCACTTTTATACTATATGTTGTGGTATACAAGTCCAAACTCCCCAATAGGTAGAATACAAAAACAAAGGTTATATTTAAGCATTTTGATAGTGAAATAGATATGTTTTTTTGGTTAGTTTAGAGATTATTGAAAATTAATTTAAGAGTAGTTATAGGATATTTTTTTAGAAAGTGAAAAGAACTAGTCATACATACTTCCAGTGCAGTCATAATTATCTTCTTCATATGCTGGAACCATGTAATCATCATCTCTCATATCCCTCAGAACATCCACTAGCTGATTAATAGGATACTCACAAAGCTTGTCCTTGTCTTCATAATCATCTTCATAATCATCCTCAAGCTGGTCTACCTCATCATCTATCTCTTGCTGTGTCATGTTTTGAGCAAGCTTTTCCTGTATCAGGTCATCAGTGTAAGTCAGGTCTACATCCAAGTACAAGGTATAGAACAAGCAGTCATCTCCTTCTAGGCCTCTTAATTCATAGTATGCCTCAGTATCATAGATGATTCCATCATCCTCTGTTGAAAAGGTGTAAGTGAGATTAGCAGGACTGCAGTCATCCTCTGCTTCATCTATGAAACAGTTTATTCCTGTACATTCCACCATTTCCTGTTCACAGTCATTATCTTCATCATATTCGCAGGAATCAGGACAATAGCCGTCATTATTTTTACAGCCTGTTATAAGTATTGATGAACAATAGATTCCCCCCATGCAGACATCCATTGTCGATGCATTATCATCATCGCAGTCGGAATCTCTATCGCATGATGGTTTTTGTGTGTTTTTGCATAAAGAAAACAGTTCTCCTGGATTTAAGCATCTGTCATCAGTAGATGCATTATCATCATCACAATCTTCATCTTCACAGCAGGCATAAGATATGCAGGTGTTATTTTCCAGATATTCGCATTCTCCGCATTCCCCCGGGGTTTTGCATTTGTTGTCTATGCATACTGTGGTCTCATTACAGTCATCATCACTGCAGCATTCATGCTTCATGCATGTGTTGTTTTCTAGATACTCACATTCACCGCAAGTTATGTTTACACACACATTATTCTCGCACTCCATAGAACCCTGGCATGCAGTGTCATTACAGCATTCATAGTCTACGCATACATAATTTTCTATATATTGGCATTCTTGGCATATTGGGTCAGCACAACCTGTTTGCTCGCAGGTCTGGTCTCCTGGGCAGCCGATGTCCAAGCAGCAGTTTTGAACTGACTCTCCTGGCTGTATTGAGCCGTTCCCGCAAAAAGGAACAAAGAAGTAAGCATAGCCAATTCCAGCGATTACTAATACTACTACGGCGCTTATTATGGCTTTATAAGGGATATGGACTTTTGGTGATGGTTCAGATTTTAAGTCATGGAGATCATCTTCAGGATTCTTTTCAGAAACTGGTTCTGGTTGCTGTTCTTGTACTGGTTCTGGCTCTGGATATTCCACTTTTTTTGGCTGCTGTACTATCTTTGGAGAATTCATATGATTAAGAGCTTCATTAACCTCTTTCTTGTCAAAGCCATGACGGATTGACATATTCCTAAGCTCTTCTTCATCATATCCATGCTTCTTCTGCTTTTTCAGATAATCTATTATTTTTTGGTTAACCATCCTCTAATAAATGTTAGAAGCAATACTTAAAATAGTTTTTCTTTTGAGTTAAGAATATCCAGGCTCAAGAACACACATATCGCAACCGTCTCCAGTCATGGCATTGCCGTCATCGCATTGCTCACCAGCATCTAGGATAGCATCACCGCATTGTTCTAATGAACAGTCAGAACGGCAGCCATCACCATTAACTGCATTGCCGTCATCGCATTCTT
>JAHWIK010000014.1 GCA_019322485.1 Candidatus Woesearchaeota archaeon | reverse complement strand
GGGCAATCTTTGGCCAAACAGAAGGTTTGCTTGGTTCTGAATTAGAGCTTAGAGAGCTGCAAAGATCCGGCAGAATAGGAAGGATAGAGGTCAATGTTGATGTAAAAGGGGGTAAAACGCAGGGAAGTATAGTTATTCCTTCTTCTCTTGATAAAGCTGAAACATCAATAGTTGCTGCAGCCCTAGAGATTATTCAAAGGATTGGGCCTTGTAATGCTAAAATAAAGGTAAACAATATCGAAGATGTTAGGATAAGCAAGAGAATCTTTGTTATTGGTAGAGCAAAGGAATTATTGAAAAAGATGACAGAAACTGTGCTGCCTGACAGCCAGGAGCTTGCTGATGAAGTTGCTTATTCAGTCAGGGTTATGGAGATACAGGAATACGGCAAGGACAGATTGCCAGCAGGCCCAGCAATAGATGAATCTGATGAAATTGTTGTTGTTGAAGGAAGAGCAGATGTTATAAACCTGCTAAAGCATGGCATTAAGAATGCAGTATCAATGAATGGGACCTCTGTGCCCCAAACCATCATAGACCTTAGCAAGAAGAAAGTGATAACTGCTTTTGTTGATGGAGACAGGGGAGGCAGTTTGATTGTAAAAGAGCTAACCATTGTAGCTGATATTGATTATGTAACCAGGGCTCCAGATGGGAAAGAGGTAGAGGAGATAACCAAAAAAGAAATCCATAAGGCTTTAAGAAGCAGGATATCTGCTGAGCAAGCAAAATTAGAGATAGGCAAGGATGTTGAGAAATCGCCAGAAATCAGGAGGCCACAGACACAGAGCTTCCAAAGGCGACCTGCACCAGCTAGTGTTGCTCCAGCAGCTCCAAGGTCGTTTTCACAGAAATTCGTGAAGAAAGCGCAAGCTACGCCTGAGGAAAAGAAGGTCTTCAACAGTATGCTTGAAAACCTAATTGGCACAAGAGGCGCTCATGTCCTTGACGCTAAACTAAATATTTTAGGAAAGGTTCCTGTATCCGAACTGCAAGCGACAATAACAAGTTTAGGCAAAGGGATACATGCCATAGTCTTTGATGGTATTATAGACAGGGACCTTGCCAAAACTGCTGAGAGAAGCGGAATAAAATATCTGGTTGGTATGGACTCAAAAGTAAAGCCTAATGAAACAAGAGTAAATCTCTTGACAGTCAATGAACTTTAATTTTTATTTTATTTTAATCTGAAGTTACTATATCCAAAGAAAGTGTGGTTCCGCATTCTGGAAAATCATTTAAGTAGCAAAACCTGTTCTTTATAATTTCTGAAGCCTGTGTGCCAGTAAACTTAAGCTGGTTGTTTATAAGGTAGGTCGGGTATATGTTATTAATTGCTAATTCTCTTTCCAGTCTTGCCTCATCTTCTTTTTCCACGATATGCTTAGTAAATGATATTCTATTGCCAAACAGCCCCATAACTTCTTCCATGCTGTTGTCTATTATCATTGCGTCCTGGTCAGCTTTAACAAACAGGTCTATAGTTGATGGTTTTGATGGCCTGGTAAAGAAATAATTTGAACCAACAGTTGGCTTCACCAGGTACTTATCATCCTTCTTTATGAATATCCTTTTGGACCTCTCAAATTTTAGGGTCTGGTTTATTTCAGAGTCAAATACGAATGCAGGCAATACCTTTATGCTTAGCAGGTCTATTAATGATTTCCCCTCTGCTGTATTCGAATCTATTATTGTTTCTTTTAGACCAGGGAATATCTGTTTTAGGAAATTGAGTCCTTTTGACAAGTCGCAGCCTATACAGGTCTTATCATTTATGACTGTTAATTCTGCTTCTTTTGCTTCATAAAATTCACAGATTGCTTCTTTTGTGTCAGGATTTTTGCAGACTCCAACTTCCCCTGACTTTATGCATTCCTCATCAGTTGAACAAACTGGTTTGAATTCCTCCTCTGCAGGTATTAAGTCCTGCATTGTTCCCATAGGGGACTTTTTTATGAGTATGAACAGAATAATGATGGCTATTATTGCTATTATGCGCAGAGTCTTCCTGTTTATTGTTACCGGCTTTGTCTCTTCTTTTTCTTCTTCTGGTTCAACAGATTTAGGCTCTGGTTTTTTCTGCTTTGCTGGTTTTGGTTTAGCTTTTTTAGGCTTCTTCTCCTCTGATTTCTTTTCAACTGGCTCTTCTTCTGGTTCCTTTTGTTCTTCCTCTTCCTCTACTTCTTTTAGTATATCCTCGGCTGTATCCTCTTCTTGTTTTTCCTCTGTCTCTTTAGGCTTTTCTTTTCTTGGCTCGATTAGGTTCTGTTCTTCTAATTCTTTCAGCTCTTTGGTTACCCATGATTCCTGTTCTTCTGCCTTTTTTCCCCTGTTTTGTTCTTTCTCTACCTCTTCTAGTATATCTGTAGTTGCCTCTTCTCTCGGTTCTTCTTCAACCATTTTATCCTCACTTAATTCTTCTTTTTCCTCAACATCAACTCCAATCTCGTCAAGCCTTTTTTCTATCCTATCTTTACCTTTTTCATACTCTTCCTCAGAGATTATATTCGCCTCTAGGCTCTCCTTTAAGAATCTTAATTCCTTTTCCAAGCGTTCTTTTTCATCATTCATCTTTATTCAGCCAAAAGCTTATTTATCACTGAGCCAAATTCTGCCACTTCACTTGCAAGGTCATTTTCATCATAGTGGCCATTGCCTAACCGGATATATTTACAGCCAAAATTAAATGCAGGGACTTTCAATGATGGACTAAAGCTTTTGAATAGCTGTACTTCTGACTTAGGTATTGAGCTTTCTTTTTTAAGGGTGAGTTTATTATCGCCTGTATCAAGCTCCCAGTGGTATGCGATTATATCCCCCTCATCTAAGTAAGGCTCTATTGTTGATGCGAATGACTCTTCAATCCAGCCACATTGTTCGCATTTTGATGTTGTGAACAGCCTTATTATTGGCTTGCCAGACTCTTCGCAGAGTTCCTCATCGGTTATTTTGAATGTTTCGGCACCAAAGAATATCTCTATAGTTGATTCACTTTTCAATTCCTCCATATAGTCGAGGAAAGCTGCCTCTCGTTTTTGGGCTAAAAGCACTGCCTCTATCTGTTCAGTTGCCTCTTCCAGTGAGACCCCGCTGTCTTCTATCTCTGATTCTTCATAATAATCCTCTATTTCGCTTTCCTTAACATCGATGCCTTTTAATGCTGTCTCATTCAGCAGATTTAATACGATTAACTGCGTCCTGTAGTATTCTTTTAACTTAGTCCGGTCTATGCCTTGCTCGCTCAGCCTTGAGTCGAATTCCTCTTCAGTCATGCCGCTTTGGATGATAACTGTGTTTATGATGTTATCTACTTCCTCCTCGGTTGCTTCTATCTGGGACTTTGATGCTTCCTGGAGCAGCAGCTTCTCATTTATCTTCTGTTCGAGAATTTCATTTCTGGTTATTATCCCCTTATAAGTCGGAGGAAGTTGATTGTAGAGCGATTCTATTTCTGCATAGGTTATGACCTCGCCATTAACAATTGCAGCTGGCTTAGTGGTTTCCTGGAATTTATTAAACAGCATATAAACAAGCACGACAAGAATTATTAACCCAAGAATAAGGCCGACGTATACCTTAGATTTGTTTTTTTGTTTTTTTGACTTCTTTTTTGACAAATTTATCACCTTTTGATTTACTCCTCTAGGAGAGAGAAAATCAACCAATAGATAAATCTTTCTAATTTTATTCACTACCGAATGGTTTCTATAAAGGTTTATATTAAAATTTCTGTATTTTTTCTATATGGCCTATGATATCGTTATTGGAAGGAGTGAGGGTGACAGAAAGAAGTTAGGAACCCTGGGAGCAATCTTTCTTGGCAAGCATTATGTTCACATGGGTCAAACAGTTAGTCTTTCAAGCAAGATATATATGGATTTAACTGGAAGCCATGCTGTTTTTCTTTGCGGCAAGCGTGGTTCTGGAAAATCTTATACAATGGGGGTTATTGCCGAGGGAATGGCTGATTTGCCTCCAGAAATTAAGAATAATATCTCTGTTATAATGCTTGACACCATGGGCATTTACTGGACTATGAAGTATCCAAATCAAAAGCCAAAAGAAGTTGAGCTGTTAAAGCAGTGGGGTCTTGAACCAAAAGGGCTTAAGAT
>JAHWIK010000013.1 GCA_019322485.1 Candidatus Woesearchaeota archaeon | reverse complement strand
GAGTAGTAATTATTCCATGAAAAACTTTAAATCAAACAGGCAAATCAGTTTCTAAAATACGGCTGTGATCTAGCGGTATGATTCGAGCTTCCCATGAAGCTGGAAATAGCTTGCTACCCGGGTTCGAAAATTGCGGCCCACAGTTCTCGCAAGAGATCCCAAGCCCAGGATGACGTTGTTATCCTACTGTTCGAAAGTCCCGGCAGCCGTATATCCCTTTAGAAAGCTATTTAAATACGATTTTCTTCTTTGCACAATATGGTTTGGCAATCACCAAATGAAGTCAGCAGAAGGGTAGTGCACTTTTTAATACTCTTAACACTAATAGCCTACTCAATAATAAACTTCGGCATAGGCCAAAAAGCAGCCATGTTGACCTTAGTCGGGGTCTTGCTTTTCTTCTTAATCCTGGAATATCTCAGGATTGAGCGGGACATCACTGTTCCTCTTTATTCAAAGATGATAACTGCGCAGGAAAAAGACCGCTTGTCAAGCGTCATCCACTTCCTGACAGCCACGACAATATGCCTCGCAATATTTGATTTTAAGGTTGCATTGGCAGCTTTATTGATGACAACCTTTGGTGATATGGCTGCAGCCATGATTGGGAGGAAATATGGCGTAACCCTGCTGTTCAGAAATAAAACCTTAGTAGGCTCTGTCTCAGAATTGATATTAAATTTGGTAATCGGATTCCTAATCCTTACAAATATATACGTTATAATAGCAATGGCATTTACAGCCACAATAGTAGAGATACTTATTGATGAGCTTGACGATAATCTATTAGGGCCTTTGTTTGCAGGATTTGTCGGTCAGCTAATGATAATACTAATCTAGAAATTCTTCTTGATATCCTCTTCGCTTATAGGTTCTACCATCTCAAACATTGACTTTAGGCCTTTCTCCAATGAATCTTTATCACAGATTTTATTATGTGTATGGGGATAGATAATCCATCTTTTATCTAATTCTGAGAATGGATTGACAAAGAATATATTCAGGAATTTAAACTCCGCAAACTTACTCCAGTTGCTTATAAGCCCCTTAAAGTTTTTTCCGCTGTTAAAAGTCACAATTGTATAATACCCTTCCTTGTTTTCCAGCTTGGACAATATCCCCTCAATATTCTCGATATTAGGCAGGGCAATAATAAACTGCTCCTTATCCTTAAATTTTACATAAACATCAAAACCTTCCTTGCTCTTCCCTATGCTTTCAATATTCTTAGCCATAACATCTCTGTTTTTAAGATACCCTTTAATCCAATCAATGAGAAATTCTTTAGCCTTATCTGCTGCCATACACTAAACCAGAAATAATGAATATAAAAAATTTTCTAAAAAGAGATTATTCGTTCTCCACCCTTGGAGCCAAAATAAAGCTAAGCATTACCTTGTCAACAGCAGTATAATCAAGCTTCAATGGATAATCTTTGTTAAACTGTATTGTAACGCTGTCAGTAAGCTTTGAGGCATTCATCATCTTTTTAAGATACTCAACACTATACTTTGATTTTATCTTTTCAGTCCCTTCAACATTTATCTTGACATTATCGCTTTCTCCTACCTCTATCTTAGCCTGGCTTAAATCCCCTTCTGCATTAACAACAAATTTCTTTGGTTCTGCCTGGAAGGAAACAGCCTCAGCAACAATATCTGCATCCTCAACAGCTTCATTCAAAACACCAACAGGAGCTGTCACCTTAGCCTGGAATTTTAATTCCGGAATCTTCTGCTCTTTTTCCTCAAGCTCGATAATAGGCAGGTTAAATGTTCTCACTGAAGCTCCCTTTAGCTGTATCTTTAATTTACCCTCATTTAATTCAAGGCTTAGCATGTCACTAGGATTTGCTCTCCTGAGGATTTGCTTCATATTGCTTAGGTTTATTGCTATCTCAACATCCTCCTTTACATCATACTCAGTAAAGCAGCTTGAAAGAAGTTTAAAGACAACCATAGCAACATTAGCAGGGTCCATTGCAACAAGTTCAACAGCCTCCTTATTTATCTTAAAACGAGCCTCATTAACTAGATCAGAAATAATAGAAACGCTTTCCTTTAGATATTTTGGTTCAGCTAAAGCAAGTTTCATATCAACACCCCCAAAAAAAGTATATAACCCCTATTTATATAATTTTGCGTTTTAAACAAGCCTTAATTTACCACCATCTTTAAGTATATGGATATTCTTTCCGACTTTGTAGCCTTTGTCCATTGCCAGCTCAACAAAGGCATCTTTCATTGAATAGTCGCCGTGTGCCGGAATAATATTCTTCGGTTCAACCAGATTTATCAAATCACGCAAGTCCTCCCTTGCAGCATGCCCGCTGACATGTATATCCCTAAATATGCGCACACCACGTTTCTTTAGCTTGTCTTCAAGCACTTTCCTGTTCTCAATGTTTGTTGGGGATGGAATAACAGTGCAGGAAAAGATTATATGGTCCTCTGAATAAAGCTTGAATGGAAGCTCCTTGCCCGCAATCTTTGATAGAGTTGCTTTAGGCTCACCCTGGTGCCCTGTTACAACCATCAGATATTTCTCGCGGCCATCATGCTCTATCTTTTTTAACTTCCTCCTTATCTGTTTGCCAAACTTTACAATCTCAACCTCTTTTGAAAAATTGACCAAACCAATGTTCTCTCCTGCTTGGGTATATTTTGCCAGGCTCCTTCCTAAGAAAACTATCTTGCGGTTCATTCTCTTGCCAAACTCTATAATTGACTTTAGCCTTGCAAGATGTGATGAGAATGTGGTTACAATAACAGCCTTGTTTGTTGAGTCAGTCCCAAGCATAACATCCCTAAGCATCTCTTTCGCAACATTCTCGCTTGGGGTTTTAACCGGCCTCTTTGCTCTTGTGCAGTCAACTATTGCGCATAAGACACCCTTTTTACCAAGCTCCTTCAATCTTTCGTAATTTGGCTTTTTCCCAATGATTGGGTGATTGTCAAATTTGAAATCATTCGCATACAAAATAGTGCCGTACTTGGTATGCAGCGCAACCATAACTGTATGTGGGGTAGAATGAGTCATGTTTATGAATTCAACCCGGATATTCTTTGAAAGGCTATAGTTAGAATTAACATTAAGAACCTTAATATCATTCTTCAGCTTTATTTTCTCATCCTTGCCTATGGTTCTGATAACCTCTGCTGTAAAGGGGGTGCACATTATCGGGGCATTATACTTCCCAGCCATAAAAATAAGCGCACCGACATGATCAAGATGCGCATGCGTTGGAATAATTGCTTTGACAGAGCCTTTCCATTTCTTAATCACAGAATCATCAGGTATTGCCTTAACCTTCAATAGGTCAGCTGCGCTTATACTGCGTATATCCTCGCCCCCTTCAGTATACTTGATATAATTTTCCATATGGAGGCCCATATCAATGATAACAACTTCATTATCTATCTTGATGGCAGTCATGTTCTTGCCAACTTCATTATATCCGCCTACTGCACATATTTCTATCATTTTAGAATATCTTTCAAAGAATTAGTATTTAAATTGTTTGATTAAGAATAATGCAGGGACGAGGATTTTCTGAATTAACAACCCTTCTCCAAGAAGTACTCCCTAGAGCTCATTCTGCTTTGACCAGTATAGCATTTGTGAAACTTGCTGACTATGCGTAATAAATTCTGTTTTCCTGTAGCCTTGGAAATTGTCATCAGTTCTTCGCAGCAACTTAAAAATCTATTATGGGCTTTGTTCAAATTAGGATTCATTCTTAATGCATGGTAGTAAGCATATAAGGCATTAGTATACAATGCGCAAGCCCCCTTTAGATTCCGTCTGGTTTTCTGTGCTTGGGCCTTCTGGTACAATTGGTTCCCTAGTGCAACAAATCCTTTTGGTTCTGAGATGCCTTCTTTTCTTCTCTTTAATCCATAAAGTTCTAAATCATATAAATCTTTTACACCACCTAATCTTGGCTCTAGATACCTTATGCCTGTACTTTCACATGCCCTATATCCTGCTTCTCCTTCATTAGCCCAGGGAAAAACTATTCTTGCTAGTCCCTTTACCGCGGTTATGCTGGTAGGACTAATTGCTTCAACTACAACAAAATCATGTCCTTGAGTATAATCATCTGAAAACCTAGGGTTTCCCATACTTACTTTAATCCTATCTCTCCCCCAATAATCAACCATCTCTTTAATCCTAGGATCTTCGCTGTTAGATAGTATATCAACTACAGAATCCAGCCTTAGTAAGGAAACATCATTACCAGCTCTTTGGACATAATGGTGCTGTGCAAGTATTGTACCATCTCTAGGGGTATTGAAAGGAACAGTAGTCACACAAAAATGCCCTTTTTCAGTGTCAAAAAATCCAAATTGTGCTAGCGTCCAATTCTCAAAGTCCCCTTTAGAGTCGAGACTAAATACTGGTGTTTCCATTCTTAGTGTAAGGTCAACACCATCTGCTACATACTTGATTCTTTCTAAAAACCTTACAAATGGGTTTTCTGGGTTAGCGAGGTCATATCTCTCAATAAAGAAATCAACAAGCTCTGGTAATTCCATGCTAGCTGCTTGTGCTACAAACTCTGTCTCTTCCTCTGAGAAGCCACTTAGGCGATCTAATTCTCTTCCCTTAATTCGTTCTTTTAGGTCAATCATTTTATCATCATAACTATTTAGAACCTCTTTTTTAAAATAATGCGGGGAGGAGGTTTCGAACCCCCGTAGGCACTAAGCCAATAGATGACTTACAAATGATTCTTTCATCGCACTCTGACGAGCACTCAACACTCAAATGCCTTGAGTCTATCCCGTTTGGCCACTCCGGCATCCCCGCATTAAAGAGAATGAAAAATATTGTTTTATTTATAGTTTGCTATGAAATTTATTAGTACACACAATGTATGTATTGTACAATCAAAAAATATCATGGTTGCTAAAAGTAAACCTAATGATAAAATAAAGAAAAATCTACTCCAATTTACCGAGCTTTCCTTCTATAGCAGACAATTCGCTCTCTAACTTTTCAAGCTCACTGCTCATCGGCTTCTCTTTTATTACTGGAGCTTCCTTTTTAGCTCCTTTTTTCTTCCCTTTCTTTTTAGCCTGAACCTCTTCAAACTTTCCTGCAAATTTTTCATGCTCGTGCAGCTTTATCCTTAACTTGGCCTTAGGCAGTACAGCCTTTATTTTTGAAAGCAATCTGGTAATCTCCCGCAAATCGCTTTTAAGCTCAACAATATAATTTATTTTCTCGTTCCTTACACTGCTAAACCTGTCAAATAATTGCAGGGTTTCAATTGCCTCCCTTGCAGTTTGAAGAATATCTCTGCGAAGACCGTCTGGGTCTTTTACACCAACAAAAAATACACCTTCTTCTTCAGCCATTTAATCACCTATAAGCTCTCGGGTTGAAACAAGGATTTGTCAATAAACTCTATTTTCTTTTCAATCTCTTCAAGCTTGGAGTTCCACACCTCTAATTGGCTGTCTTCCTCATTCTTTAGCTCGTTTATTTTACCAAGTGTGTTTCTAGCATCTTCTATTTTGTCCTTTATAATGCCAACTACTTCCAACACATCCTTATACTCATCAATTTTTACAAAAACCGGACTGCCAGATCTTATTTCTTCCATATCCAATCACCTTTTTCCAAATAATGATTTATCAACGTATAACAGCTTTCTTTCTATATCCTGTAAGCATAAACGCCAGCGTTCATATGCCTGCTCGCTGATTGAACTCAGGTCGCTAATCCCTGCGAATATAACACCAGACTCCTTTACCATATTTCTAGCGACATTCAACTCATCCAAAACATCCTTGTAATTATCAGCTCTGATGAAAATAGGGCCTTGCTTGGGCGGACCCATTGCAGCCCTTTCTTCCATGCTAATCTGTTCTTCTACAGCCTCAAATGATGGCGGCATCGGTGCTGCCTCTTCAGTAATTGGCGGCATCCCTAATCTTTCAGGAATCCTTGGCTTAGGCATACCTCTTCTAGGTGGAGGAGGAATCTCCATAGCAGGAGGTGCTGCTGCCTTCTGCGGCAGTGGAGGCATTTCCATATGGGCTGGTCGCACACCCTTCATTGGAGGTGGCGGAGCTCCCATGCCCGGCGGAGGAGGAATCTCCACGGCAGGAGGCGGTGCCTCCATTTTCATATGTCTTGGTGCAGCTGCCTTACTTGGCAATGGAGGCATCTCCACACCAGGTGGAGGCGGCACCGCTATTGGAACAACCTCTTTCTTAACAGCTTCACGTACAGGAGGAGCTTTCTCTCCTTTTTTCAGCCCTTCTTCAAAAGTAGGCAATCCCTCTGGAGGAGGAATCCCTGGCAGAGTTGGAAACTCTGGTTTTGACGGCTCAGGAATCTTTGCAGGAGCTTTAACTACCCCTTCAGTAGCCTTAACAGGCGGCGGTGCAGGTGGTATATCTAATCCAGAACCAACAGGCTTCTTTTTTTTACCGAATAAACCCACGATATTACACCCCCTAACTTAACAGGATGAGAACTTACTTCAGTTAAAAACTTTTATTAGCATTCTAAAATGGTTACAAATCATATGATTTAAATACAAAGCTGGTTTAGTATAAAATAAATTGAAAAAAACAATAATCTTTGTTCTTATTGCAGTAATTTTAGCTAAACAAATACCCGCTTTGACTATAAATGAAATAATGTATAATCCCCCCGAGGAATTAGGCGGGAGATATAACGAATGGATTGAGTTGTACAATCCTACAGATAATCCAATAAATCTGACTGATTGGGTGGTTGCTGATCCTGCAGACCATAGGTTAGAGCTCTCCGCAGAGGATACAATCCAGCCCAAGGGATATTTTATACTGGCAAAAAAACCAGAGGATTTCTCTCAATATTATGATGTGGCCTGCCCAATCGTAAAGGTTGCTTTCTCTTTGACTAATGGCGGCGAGCAAATCCTTCTCAAGGACAACTCAGGCGAGATTATCGATGATGTAACATACAGCGATTCCTGGGGTGCAGATGGAGATGGACGTTCATTGCAGTTTCTTAATGATTCTTGGTGCGCAAGTACACCTACACCAAACAAAGAAAATTTCTGCCCTTCAAGACCTTCTTTCACCCTTGCCCACCCATCCTTTGTTTTGAACGATGGAACAATCTTCCTGGTTGGTGTTAATGTTTTGAATTATCCAGATGGTTTGTATGACATTAAGATTGACATAAAAAATGAAAATGACGAAAGAATAGGAAGAATCTACAATACAAACAACGGAAAATGGCAGTCAACAACATATTACATCAAAGATGCTTCTTTGGTTGAGGAAGGCAAGGGGGTTTACATAGCCTATGCAAAAATAGACCCCGGCAAGGATTACACAGGTACAGCAACCATGGAAGGCAAATTAAGGCTCTCTGGAAGCTCTTCTTATACCCAAAGCGATTTGTATGTCTTTAATGTTGTTAGCAACATATTCTCTGGTGAGGAAGAAGCAGAAGAAAACCAAGCTTCAGGCTCATCAATAGAGATATTAGACGCCCAGTCTTCTGCTGAATTTGGGGATATTGTTAAGGTCAAAATAAACGTTTACAGGGGAGATACTGCAAAATATGCTGCCTATGCCTATATTGAGAATGATAATGGAAAAAAGGTAAGCGAAAAGACCACAATGCATTTCAAGAGCAAGTTTACTGATTACACCTTAACAATTCCGATTCAATTGGACCTTAATTGCAATGAAAAATATAAGGATGACGATTACATTATTGTTGTGGAAGGGATTGAAAAAGAATCCACAGAAGAAATCAGCCTGGATGGAAAATCCTCTGATTGCGGAACAACAACCTCTTCAAGTTCTAGTTCAGGCCCAGAACTAACTAGTTCTAGACGTTCTTCTCCAAAATTTTCATATGAACTATCCTCAAAACCATATGAAATTGAACTAGGCGAGTATTTTGTAACAGAAGTAAGAATAGCAAACAATGACGATATTCCACATGATGTCGATATCTGGTCTTATGTATATAGGGGCCCTAAATCCTACTCGGGTGACAGGGAGCTTAACAAAAAGAAGATAACCCTTGACTCTGGAGAAACCGAAATAATAGAGTTGGAAAACAAGGTTGATGAAGCTGAACCAGGCAACTATAACCTAAAGATAAGGCTTAAACGCGATGACCAAAAGACCATAAAGGAATTAACAGGACAAATAACCCTTAAATCCCCACCCCCTGCAGCCATTAACCAATCATCTCCAACCTCAGCAGAATTTTTGGAAATCATAGACCCAGACAGCCCGGTAAAAATACTAAAGACACCAGTAGAAATCTACGAATCAAAAAATATCAAGGTAAAGGAGCTCACACTTTATTTCATACTTGTCCTGGCTGTGTTGCTGGATATAGCTTTAATCATAAAACGATAGCAATTTTTTTAAACCCAACAAAAATACGATATAATATGGAGCAGAAAAACCCAAACGAACAGCAAATAAGGTTTAGGACAATAATCGAGATACTTGGAAAACCAAAAGAGCATGTTGAGGCATCCCTTAAGAAATATGTTGAGCAGATAAAGAGCGATGATAACTTTATGCTTATAAAAGAGGAATTTGTCCCTGCCGAACAAAAGGGCAAGCTGTTTAGTACTTTTGCTGAGATTGAGGTTGTATCAAAGAGCCTGCCAGCCATGATAGGATTCTGCTTTGATTATATGCCCTCCACAATGGAGATAATCAAGCCAGAGGAGCTAAAGCTCAGCATGAGAGACATGTCAAGCATGCTTATAGATTTGCAGGCAAGACTGCATAAGGTTGACATGGTTGCAAAGAGTTACAAGATAGAGAATGACTTTGTCAAAAGAAACATGAATGCATTGATGAAGAACCTTGTTATGCTGTTATTAAAATCAAAGAGCCTTAACCTACAACAACTGTCAAAGTTTACAGGCATTAATGAAAAAGAACTCGAACCATTCTTAGAAACATTAATTAAGGATAATAAGATAAAGAAAGAAGAAGGCACCTATAGCTTAGCTTAAAACAACAAAATTCCACTCATCTGAGATGAGTGGCTAAGTGGAATTTTGTGTGCTCAAAAACCACTATTCGTGGAATTTTGAGTGTCAGAAAACCACTTAAATAAAACCCTAGATAAAAAAGAGGACCAGCCTCTGGCTGGTGGTTTTTGACAGAGGTAAAAATGGAACTTAAGAATAAGGTTGAGTCTGTTCTATTTTCTGCAGGAAAAAAGATGCATATAGATGAGTTAACTAGGCTGTGCCATTCAAAAAAAGAGGATGTTCTGCAGTCTTTAAAGGAATTAAAGGACGAGTATGATACAAAAGACGCATCATTGATGATTGCACAAGAAGGTGATTTCTGGAAGCTTACTGTCAGGGAAAAATATCTTACCCTAGTCAGAAAAATAGTCACAGCAACAGAACTAAGCAAAACAGTTACAGAAACCTTGGCTGTAGTTGCATGGAAAGCTCCTGTCAAGCAGTCAGAGGTTATTAAGGTAAGAACCAATAAGGCCTATGACCATCTAAAGGAGCTTGAGGAAGCAGGCTACATAACCAGGGAAAAACACGGCAGGACAAAACTAATCAAATTATCCACTAAGTTCTTTGAATATTTTGATATACCCGAGGATAAGCTAAAAGAGAGATTTAAGAGTGTCAATCAGATGGCAAAAGTCATTGAGGAAAAGGAAGAGCAGATAGAGGCCATTAAGGAAGAACAGAAAAGAAAAGCAAGTGAGAAGGAGGTTGACCTTCTTGATAAAAAAGGCCATAAAGTCAAGCTTAAGGAATACGAGTTATCAGAGGAACAAAAACAAAAAGCACTTATGGAAGAAAAACCAGAGATAGAGAAAGCAAAAGAAACTCTTGGCAAACTTGAGGTCGAGCCTATTGAGCCTGAAGCCAAAGAAGAGCCAGAAGAAGAGGAAGAGCCAGAGGAAGAAGAACCAGAAGAAGTCAAGGAAGAAGCACCAAAACCAACCATAAAGCCCGAGGAAGAAGCTGAGAAACCTGAAGAAAAGCCAGAAGCTCCGGAAGAGGAGGAAGTCTTAGAGATACCCAAGGAAGCTCTTGAGGAGGAAAAGCCAAAGGAGGCACCAAAGGAAGAGAAGGAAGAAGGCCAGGAGATAAAAGAGGTTTTAGAAGAGATAAAGAAAGAAAAGCCAGAGGAAGAACCAGAATCCGAAAAGCCATTGACAAAAGAAGAAACAGAGTTTGAAAAAAAGGCACAAAAAAGGGCTGAGGAAATACTGCATCCTTCAGAAGAAGAAAAAACATCACCTGAAGTAGAAGCAGAGCTTGAATCAATGCTGCATCCTCCTGAGAAACCAGCAGCAGAAGCTGAAAAACCTGAAGAAAAGCCAGAGGCTCCTGAAGAAGCTCCTCAAGAAGAAGAGAAAAAAGAAGAACCAGAAGAAAAACCAGAGGAAAAGAAAGAGGAATCTGCACCAGAAAAACCAACACCTAAAAAAAAGGAAACAAAAAAACCAATGCCAGAAAAGCCGGATTTTAAAGACGAAGTAAAAAGCATGGTTGATACTGCTGGTGAAAAAAAAGTAAAGTTTGCAAAACCAACAGGAGATGAACCAAAAGATATCATACAGTTGAGAGAAGAAGAAGCAAAGAAAAAAGAAGAACCTGAAGAAGAAGAATGATGTTCTTACTTAAATGCCCAAAATGCAATAATAAGATGAAGTACGATTCTAGGGGCAGTATTTTAGCAAAGAAAAGAAAACGCTGCGTTTATTGCGGGTGTAGTTTTAAGGTGAGTGATTGCATTATTAAGAAACTCTAAATTTTCCTTAAACCCTAGAATTCTGCCACTACAGCCCTTCTAGAGCCATTTTATAAGCAAAAGGCTTATAAATGAAATAGCATATTAAACCATAGACGAAAGAACTCTAAGCTTCTAAAATGGAAGAAGAAAAACAACAAGAGCCAGAGCAAAAAATAGTCCAGAAATTGATTGAAGAAGAGATGAAGCAGTCCTACCTAGATTATTCTATGTCAATTATTGTTGGAAGGGCTCTGCCTGATGTTAGAGATGGGTTAAAACCAGTCCATAGAAGAATTCTTTATGCAATGCAGCAAATGGGAATGTTCCATAACAAGCCTTTCAAGAAATCAGCAAGAATCGTTGGAGAGGTTTTAGGAAAATTTCATCCCCATGGTGATACTGCTGTCTACGATTCATTGGTAAGGCTTACACAGCCGTTCTCAATGAGATATCCGTTAATCCAGGGTCAGGGTAACTTTGGTTCAATAGATGGCGATAATGCAGCAGCAATGCGTTACACAGAAGCAAGGCTAAACAAACTTGCTGAAGAGATGCTGCAGGACATTGAGAAAAAAACAGTGAAATTTGTGCCTAATTTTGATGGAAGCCTGAAAGAGCCTACTGCATTGCCTTCTAAAGTTCCTAATCTTTTGGTTAACGGAAGCTCTGGTATAGCTGTTGGCATGGCAACAAACATACCTCCCCATAACATGGCCGAGGTAATAGATGCAACAATAGCCCAGATAAACAATCCAGAGATAACCATAAAAGAGCTGATGCAATATGTCCAAGGTCCTGATTTTCCTACAGGAGCCTTAATCTGCGGAAGACATGGCATAGTAAATGCCTACAATACAGGCAGAGGAAAGATAACAATACGCGCAAAGATAACAAGAGAAGAACGCAGAATAATTATAACTGAAATTCCTTACATGGTAAATAAATCACTGGCAATAGAAGAAATAGCAGATCAAGTAAGGGACAAAAGGATTGAAGGAATCTCAGACATTCGTGATGAAAGCGATAGAGAAGGAATGCGTATTGTGATAGAGCTCAGAAAAGATGCAAACCAGGATGTAGTCCTTAACCAGCTATACAAACACTCAAAGCTGCAGACAACCTTCGGGGTAATAATGCTTGCTTTGGTTGATAACCAGCCAAGGGTATTGAATCTAAAGGGACTGATACAAAATTACGTCGATTACAGAAAATTAATTGTAAAAAGAAGAACCCAGTTTGAGCTGCAGGAAGCGCAGGATAAAGCGCATATTCTTGAGGGTTTGATAGTTGCAATAAATAATATTGACCCTGTTGTTAAACTAATCAAGGAAAGCCGGGAAGTTGCACAAGCAAGGTCAGCATTAATGACAAACTACAGCATTTCAGAAAAGCAGGCAAATGCAATCCTCGACATGAAGCTGCAGAAACTGGCTTCTATGGAGCAGGAAAAGATAAAGACCGAACATGCTGATTTATTAAAGCTAATAGAGGAACTAAAGTCAGTCCTGGCTTCTGAACAAAGAATCCTTGACATAATAAAGAACGAACTTTTGGAACTAAAAGAGAAATATTCTGGTGCACGCAGAACCCAAATAATTGATGTTGAGACAACAGAGCTTAATATGGAAGACCTCATTAAGAAAGAGAATATGGTGGTCACAATAACCCACTCTGGCTACATAAAAAGGATTCCAATCAAGGCATACAAGCAGCAGCATCGCGGTGGGAAAGGAGTGATAGCTGCAACAACAAAGGACGAGGATTTTGTTGAGGATATCTTTATTGCAAACACGCACAGCTATGTTTTATTCTTTACAGATAAAGGCCAGGTTCATTGGAAGAAGGTTTATTACATCCCAGAAGGCTCCCGCCAAGCAAAAGGAAAGGCCATCGTTAATCTATTGAACCTTGACAAGGATGAGAAGGTAACTGCGTTTATCCTGGTTGAGGAATTTGACCCTCAAAAATATCTCTTAATGGTCACAAAGAATGGCTTGGTAAAGAAAACAAACCTGGCAGAGTTCTCAAGGCCAAGGCGTGGCGGTATAAGGGCTTTAGAATTACAGCAGAATGACAGGCTTATCGGAGTTAAGTTAACAGACGGCTCGAAGCAGATAATAATAGCAACCAAGAATGGCATGGCAGTTAAATTTAATGAAAAAGACATAAGGTCAATGGGTCGTACAGCAAAAGGAGTAAGAGGCATAAGGCTAAGAGAAGACGAGGTCATTGGAACTGTAATAGGAAATGATGAAAAAACCCTGCTTACAATAACAGAGAACGGCTATGGCAAGAGAACAAAAATCTCCGAGTACAGGCTGATTAGCAGGGGCGGCTCTGGTGTTAGGAATATAATCTGCAGCGAGAGAAATGGAAAGGTCATATCAATCAAGTCAGTTTCAGATGAAGACGACATTATGCTTATCAGCAAGCAAGGCATAGCAATAAGGACAAATGCAAGGGGAATATCAGTTATTGGCAGAAACACACAAGGAGTAAGATTGATGAGAATAGCACCTGAAGACAAGGTAATGGCTGCTGCTAAGATAGCAAAAGAAGACTAATGAAAGCCCTCGCAATAACATCAAAAGGCATCGAAGAGACAACCACAAAAGAGATAAACGGGATTATAAAAACAAAGACAGAACAAAAGAATTCTTGCGTTGTTTTTGAACCAAAGGAATTAATCGACTTGTGCACACTCTGTTATAAGGCCCAATCAATCACCCAGGTATTAACCTTATTTGATTCTTTTAATTTTAAAACTAATGATGAATTTTTCTCATCGATAAAAAATATAGTCGACAAAATAAATCTTGATGAATGGCTAGATAAAGACAAAACATTCAGAGTTAGCTGCTCAAAGGTTGATAATGATTCTATATCCAGTGAAGAGATTAACACAGAGATTGGCGGTTTTATAATAGACAAAATAAAGAAAAGCAAAAAATATGAGCAAAAGGTTAACTTAGATAATCCTGATGTTATTTTTTATGTTTTTATTTCTAATAATGATTGTTTTTTTGGCATTGATTTTGCAGGAATTGACCTAAGCAAGCGGGACTATAAGGTATTTTCACACCCAGCAGCACTAAAAGGAACAGTTGCTTATGCTCTATTAAGGATTGCAGACTACAAAAAGGGTGAAATCCTGCTGGACCCATTCACAGGCTCAGGAACAATACCAATAGAAGCAGCCCTATCCTCTTCAAATATATCGCCAAATTACTTCAGAAAGGACAGGTTTGCATTCTTAAAATTAAAATGTTTTAGTGATATTGATTTTGATGATTTCTTTGATAAGATTGACAGGCTAAAAAAGATTGAGAAAAAACCAATGATAAACGCATTTGACGCCCAGTTTAGATACGTAGATGCATCAAAGAAAAACGCCAAGATAGCTGGCGTGGATAAAATAATCAATTTTTCAAGAATGGAGATAGAATGGCTTGATACCAAGATGGATAAAAACTGTATTGATAAAATTGTTACCAATCCACCAGCAATCTCAAAACACACAAACCCCAAGGATATAGAAAAGCTATACAATGAATTCTTTTACCAGGCAGACTTTATCCTGAAAAAGAAAGGAAAGATTGTAACAATCGCAAGGTCTCCTGAAGAACTGAAAAAAGCAGCTGAGAAGCATAAGTTCAAACTAAAAGAAGAAAAGCCAATATGGCTTGGAAAGCAGGAGAGTAAGGTTATTGTATTCACTAAATAGTAGTAAAAACCGAAAGATTTATAAAGGGTAAGTGTCTTTTTCTATATAGAGAACGAATGACATTAGACGAAAAACTTCAAGAATTAGGAGTAAACATGGCCGCTGTAAGCGGCCTTAGAAGGACAGGCCATTTTGACGAGCCATACATTCAGGGATTTATTGACAAGGGGCAAGGATCTCATCTTAAGTGGGCTATGGACCTTTTGCAGGAAACGCATAATGCATCTGAATTTGCAGATTACGGCAGGATGAAGTATTTTGGGGAAATGCACCCAATATCTGTTGCCGATGCTGCAGTTGAGGTATCTGAACTGCTTGAAAAGGAGGGGAGGCAGGATGTTCTGGAAACATGGGGCAATGCGCTTAGGAAGTATTATGCTGACGATTCATTTTACAACAGCAGGTTTTTCTTTGTAAAGCATTCCCCAGGCATCATAAGGCAGCTTGCTGAGTCCGGAAACCTTGACGATTTTGCAGAATGGGAAAGAATGGTTTCAGGGTCTTCATTAGCTGAAGGAAAAGGCTTCCACAAGTATTATGCATTTGTTTACGGCAACTCGCTTCCAATGGCCCAGGTTCTCAAGGGAGCTGGCTGGAGGGATTATTTTAATGACTGGATCGAATGGATAACCTCAGGAAATTTCTCAAATGATTATGACTGCAAGGAAGGCCGGGATGCAAATTACCACCTGAAAAAGCTTAGCGACGATGCTGCATCATCTGCAGCTGTGTTCAGGAAACATGATGACCTTGGCAGGTTTGGAAGGATTTTCAGGCTGCTTGCACCGCCTCACTGGGGTAGATTATGGGAACGTACTGAGCTATTTAGTAAAATGGGCAGCATTTATGAAGCATTTGCAAAGCATGGAGCACTTAAGCATTTTGATGCTCTTATTGAGTATGCAGAAGAAAATAAGGGGAGAGAAAGCAAATACTATCATGCATTTAGTCTCATGCAATATTCATGCAAAGTTTTGGAGGCATTTGCAAGCCGGGGAAAGCTGGACAGATTTGAACCTTGGCTTCGCACAGCTCAATGGCATGAAGAATGGGCAATAGAAGGATCACATAGGGGCCAGACAGACGTAAAAAGGCATTATTTCCAGGCTGCGCTTCATGACATTCCTTTCAGCAAGATAACCTCTGTTTGTTGGGCGCTATGGGACCTTAACGAAAGAGATTATGATAGTCTTGCAGTTCGCCAGGCAATTATGTCAGAAATGCCAAAAGAAACAAAAGGGGATGCAATGATATTCTATAGCCAACACCTCAAGAAATGTTCTGATAGAGCATTATCTGAATTCTTTGATTATGCTGCAGAACATGATATTGAAGGAATGCATCGACCAATAAAGAAGATGGATAGCTTCGCATATGACGACCTTATACAAACTGTTGATAGCGGGGAAATCACATTTGCTGATTTTGCTGAAATATGCACCTTAGTTAGGGAAAGCACCATTGGCTTTTTTGAGGGGTATATGGTTAGAGAGCTTGTAAGACCGGACAGAAGGTCTGCTGTCAAAAACCTTGAGAGGGCTTTGGCTGTATTTGATGCGCATCCAGTGATTGAAGCGCCTGACTATGTTGTCGCAGGATTGATGCACACACAAGATGATTCAGACTTCTCTAATGTAGAAGAAGCCCTCAGATTGTTTGAGGCAGACACAGGAGTCCTTCCTACCGAATACTTGCTGTCAGAACTTTTGGATTCCAAAGACAAGAAAGCGACATATGAAGGATGGGCCAGGCTGATGGATACATTTGCAGACGGAAACTTTGATGCTGGCAATGAGCTGCATAGGAGTCTTGAATACACAAGGTTCAGGAGAATTGTAGACCATAAAAAGGTAAAGGGGCATGTAAAGAACCATTTTACTTTCAAGGAATACAGCCAGATTTTTGAAAGGCAAAGCGAGGGAAAGCCTTTTACTGAGGAAGACAGGTTTGAAATTGAATGTGTTGTTGATGAGGCAATAGTCCTTAGGGATTTTATACTCGAGGAAAGCAGGAGAGCTGCAGAGCAAGGAAGAAAAACACTTGTTGTTCCGAATCTCAGCTATGGCTACCTTCCTGTCGCACCCCTTGTTGAAGAGTTATCTGCAAAGGGAATCGAATTCCTTATAGGGGCCAAGGTTGGTTCTTCAGAATGCCACGACAACAAGGAATACACTGACAGCAGGCTCTTTAAGGGCAAAAGGACAAAGATGATGAATGAACAGCCTCTTGTTATTGTTGTCGACGGAACAAAGCATTTGGTTGCAAGAGGGGGGGAGGACAAGGGTGCAAGATATCCTGATTCCCACACAGGCTATCTAAACCAGGCTATTGCAATGAATGACGCAATGGGCTATGTGAATATTGATTATTCTTGGCAGGGAAAGAGGCCTGATGATATAGAGAGGCTTAGGCAAGACCCTGAATTCCAGCGCTCTGTTGAAGTGTATAAGCATGTATTAAAAAGCGGGAATGGAGGGAAACCCTACAGCTTTGAGTTCTGGAACACTGCAGGAATGAAGCTTATAATCAGGAACTACCACCAAAAGATTATGGATATTGAGCCTATGGACCCTGCTAAAATGCAAGGGCCTGCAATGGTGTTCTGCAATGCAGGATTGCTGCATGAGCAGGTTTCCGAGGCAATAAGAGAAAGATACCCCAACCATAAGCACCAGCCGGCAAAGTTTGACGACAGCCACAAGATAATCGCATTTGACTTTGGATATGACAACAGGGGAGTAAGATATTTGAACAGGCTCGAGACAGAAGTGAAGAAGACTTATGCACGACAGACATGCACACCAGATTCAACATCCGATAGGTTTATGCCAGAGATTGTAAGATACATTGAAAGACACGGAAACATGCCAACAACCTGTTGCCAATCCTAGTTCTCGTCTTAAATATCCATTAAATTTATAAATAGAGATATATTACCTAGCATTGGTAGGGTTAGTACTTAGCTAACGGTCAGGCGGTTAAATCCGCAGGCAACTATGTTGTTTGACTGAGGAAAGTCCACCCACTAACGTGGCAACTTACGGAAGTAAGGCTCAGAAATGGGCGGCTACATCACAGAAACGAGACCACTTGTTAAGAGGATGATGCCTTTGAAGTTTTTGGTGACAAAAACAAGCTAACAGGCAGACGTTTTAACAAGAAAGGATGAAACGGATAGCCCTTGTCTGTGCAAGTTGGATTTTACAACGCTTAGTTAAATGCTAAGGAGGAGCATCAATCGCACAAGTTGCGGTTACCAAGGTTCCTACAAAAGGTGGCTTATTCTGACCCTGCCACTTTTTTAATAAAACTGATAAAAATGTCACAAGACAAAATGCGTATGCCATCTGGAATGGGAGGCTTAGTAAGATACTTTGATGAATACAAGTCAAAGCTGGAATTCAAGCCCGGCCACATAATAATCCTTTGCATAGCAGTTATAATACTAATGATACTTCTTTATACCTTTGGCGCAACCTTATTCGGTCTATAGGTGTTTCTATGTTACCAGGAATGAATCCAAGGAAGATGCAGCAGATGATGAAGAGAATGGGCATACAGCAGGTAGAGATACCAGCCAAAGAGGTTATCATAAAGGGCGAAGAAAAGAACATCATAATAGACAATCCAAGTGTTTCAAAGGTAAACATGATGGGCCAGGAAACATTCCAGATAGTTGGAGTCCCTCGTGAAGAATCTATTTCTACAGAACCGGAAATAAACGAAGACGACATAAAAACAGTGATGGAACAAACAGGTGCTGATGAAGCCGCAGCAAAAGCAGCAATAGAAAAGCATAATGGCGACCTGGCTGCTGCAATAATGGAACTCAAAAAGTAAAACTTTTTATATTTTCAATCTACTATACTCATATGGAGAAGTTTCTTGAGCTAAAAGAGGAAGCAATAAAAAAGCTAAAAACAGCAGACCACATCTTAACACAAACATACCCTCTTGTTAGGGATTCAAAGCTGCTTCTTGCAGTTATGGATAATATATTCCTTAGCCTGACTAATGCTATGAGCTCTCTTCTTTATTATGAAAGGTTATCCAAGAGCATACCCCCATTCCACGATAACTTTGATTCAAAATTTAACATGTTCGCATCAAAACTTGTAGGTAAACATAAAATAAAAAAAGAGCATGTAGAGCTTTTACAGGAAGTCAAGGACATTATACTTGAACATAGAAAGAGTCCTGTTGAATTTACAAGAAAGGACTGCTTTGTTATTTGTTCAGATGATTATGATATGAAATCGATTTCAATAGACAAGATAAGCAGGTATCTTTCAGAAGCCAAGTCTTTTGTAGAAGGAACATTAAAATTAATAAAAGACACCCCTTCTGCAAATAATTCTGTTTAAAATGAAAAAGATGGACCCAGAAGTGGAAGAACAGCTGCAGGGAGCGAGAAGCGAGTTAAGGAGAGTAGACCATTTAATTTATGTAAGCCTGAAATACACAAGAACAGTGGATGTAATAAGAAATACAATCGCGAGAATAATAAACACATACGATTGCGGGGCATTGGCGCTCCTTATAGATTTAAAATCAAAGAAAAAGATAAAGGATTACCCGTCAAGTCCTGGGATGAAAGTAGAGCTTCTGGAAAAAAAGTTTCCCGAGGAATATATAAAAGAATCTCTCGAATTTTATCTCTTATTAAGGAGAGTGATGAAATCAGATTACACAAAACGGGAAGAATACCGGCGCCATGTCACCATGGTAACCATATTCGATAACAATACAAATCTAGAGGTTGATATAGACAAACTAGAAGATTACTATAATAAAACAAAAGAATTTATAAACTACATAACGAATTTAATTACTGGGAAAAAAGATGACTAGGTTCATAGCTATTGCTTCTGGAAAAGGCGGCACAGGAAAGACAACAACTGCAGTCAATCTTGGGGTCGCATTAAACAATCTTGGCTTAAGGGTATTTGTTGTTGACAGCAACCTGACCCAGCCAAATATTGGCTTGTACCTTGGTTTCCCTCAAGAGCTCCACGGGTTTACAGATGTATTGCTTGGTGATAAGAGCATAACAGAAACAATCTATGAGCATCCTAGCGGGATGGGTGTTATCCCTTCAAATGGCGCTGTATGTTTAGATGGAGGCACCTCAAGAAGCATTGGCAGTGCCATGCTTGAGCTTGTTGGCAAGGCTGACATTGTTGTAATTGATGTTGGAGCTGGCCTGGGGAATGATGTCAGGTCTGTCTTTAAAAGCGCTGATGAAACACTTATTGTGACCAACCCAGACCATGGTGCGATTAATGAGGCCGTAAGAACAGCTGCTGTTGCTGAAGAGCTTGGCTCTGTTGTTATTGGCGTTATCCTGAACAAGGTCACTGGAAATAAGCTTGATATTCCATTAAGCCAGATAAAATCAGCAGTGAATAGGCCCATAATCAGCATAATACCTGAAGACAGGAATGTCAGGAAGTCTTTGTTGATGAAGAGTCCTGTTGTATGCACCAATTCAGACAGCCCAGCTGCTGTCGAATTCCAGAAATTAGCAGAGCTTTTACACGATGAAACACCTACACCATAAATTGCTGAATAAAGGATGGACCGTGGAAGAGATAAAAAGACTATCTGAGGTAAGCCAAAAAGCACACCATGCAAAGTCACCTTTCATAAAATTCCTCGATAAGTCTGTTTACTGGTTTTTTCTTATGATTGCAATACTTGGTAACCTTGTCATCTCAATAATACTCATTCCAATCATGCTGCTTTTTACTGGAATTCCTTTGTATTCAATTGTAGCTATTCTGGGAATAGTCTTTGGGCTTTTTCTCGACCTTATCATACATGATATGGAGCACCTTACTCCAAAACACCATATACTTGCAGGATTATTTATAGTCTCATTAGCTGCAATAACACTCCTTTACATGACTATGTTCACCCTTAATTTAATCAGAGTCACAGGATTAGAAATACAGCAGCAGCCTTTAGTAATAGGCGCTGTCTACACAGTTGCTTTGCTTATCCCTTATCTATCAACGAAGATTATAGGATTAAAAAGATAAAGGGCGGTTGCCGAGATTTGAATTCCCGCGCATCTTTTTCTGACACGTCTCGGGCTATGAGATCCACAGTCTCATGTGCTAGCCAGGCTACACCACAACCGCCATATTACAGAGAAATTCTTTGATGCCTTATAAATTTTACTTATAAATATAATCTTTACACACAATGTGTGTAATACTATAACATCTTATCTTTACACACAATGTGTGTAATAACCAGCCTTATCCCATCCCAAGATTATCATAACCTTTATAAATCACCCATAGTTCCCACTACAAAGCCCGAGTGAATAGCGCTTGTAGGGTTCTTATTTTAGAATTCTATAAGCTATACTAACAAAATGCCAGAAGAAAAAGATTTCAAACATTTAGTGCGTATCGCAAACACAGATCTAGATGGAAATAGAGCTGTCCTGCAGGCTCTTAGGAAAATAAAGGGAGTTAATTTCATGTTCTCAAATGCAGTATGCAATATATTGGGCATAGACCATGCTAAGAAAGCAGGCAACTTAACTGATGACGAAATAAAGAAGCTAAGTGATATAATAGAAAATCCATTGAAGTCCAATATCCCTGAGTGGTTGGCAAACAGAAGGAAAGATATGGCTGATGGCACATCAAAACATTTGCTGTCTGGTGACCTTAGATTCCAGCAGGAAAATGATATTAAAATTCTCAGGAAGATAAGGTGCTATAGGGGGATGAGGCATTCATATGGGCTGCCCGTAAGAGGCCAGCGCACAAAATCAAACTTCAGGAAAAATAAGGGAAGTGTATCTCTTGGTGTAAAGAAGAAATCAGGAGTAAAGGCAGGCAGAGTATAAAATGGGAGACATAAAGAAACAGAAAAAGAAATTCTATCCTCCAACTCATCCTTGGCAGAAAACCAGGATAGAAGAGGAAAGGACACTCTTCAAGGAATATGGCCTGAAAAATAAGCGTGAAATATGGAAGATGCATTCCATCCTGAAAAAATTCTATGCACAGGCAAAGAAGCTGACCACAACCAAAACAAAACAGTCTGAGATTGAACGCTCCCAGCTCCTGGCAAAATTATACTCCTTGGCTTTGCTTGATAAGGATTCAAAGCTTGAGGATGTACTGACAATAACTATCAAGGATATAATGAACAGACGCTTGCAAACATTGGTTTTCAAGAAAAATCTGGCCAGGTCAATAAAGCAGGCAAGGCAGTTCATAACCCACAGCCATATTTTTGTGGGTGGCAAAAACATGACCAGACCCTCTTACCTGATATCAAGAGATGAAGAGGTTTCAATAAACTTCAGGGCAAAGTCCTCATTATCAAATCCTGATCATCCTGAGAGGTTTGTTGAGGAAAAAAAGCCTGTCAAAAAGCCGGAAGAAAAAAAGGAAAAGAAGAAATCTCCTAAGAAAAAAGCACCTAAAAAGAAGAAGACAGAAAAGAAACAGGAAGAAAAGCCAAAGGAAGAGCAGAAAGAAAAGCAGGAAAAAACTGAAGAGGAGAAATAAAAATGCAAAGATATGAATCCACCAGATGGGGAATTGCGCATATATATGCATCTTACAATAACACAATAATCCATATCACTGATATTACTGGAACACAAACCCTTGCAAAAGCTTCTGGAGGGATGGTGGTGAAGTCCGACCGTATGGAATCCTCACCAACAGCAGCAATGGTGGCTGCAAAGAAAGCTGCAGAAACAGCGCTTGAAAAGGGAATTAATGCAATCCATGTTAAAATAAGGGCTCCTGGCGGCCATAACGGTCCGAACAATCCTGGGCCTGGTGCTCAAGCTGCTGTTAGGGCTTTATCAAGAATGGGTTTACGTATAGGTATAATAGAGGACGTTACGCCTATGCCTCACGATGGCTGCAGAAAAAAAGATGCAAGGAGGGGTAGAAGGGTATAATGGAAATACGAATGCTAGAGCGGGACAAAGAGGCTGGCAAATTATCTTTTATTTTAAAGGGGTCTACACCAGCTTTTGCAAATGCTTTACGTAGACTAATAACAGAAGAGGTTCCTGTAATGGCAATAGAAGATGTCGAACTCAGAAAAAATAATTCAATTTTATATGATGAAATGGTTGCACATAGGCTCGGTTTAGTGCCTCTGACAACAGACCTTAAGTCATACAACCTGCCTCGAAAATGCAAGTGCAAGGGAGAGGGCTGTGCAAGATGCCAGCTTAAGATGACTCTAAAGGCAAAAGGTCCTGCTGTAGTTTACGCTTCAGATATAAAATCAAAGGATTCAGCAATAAAGCCAGTTTATCCTAAGCTGCAGATAGTAAAACTCCTTAAGGGACAAGATGTAGAGGTAGAAGCAACAGCAATGCTTGGCCAAGGAAAAGAACACATGAAGTGGAGCCCAGGTCTTGTTTATTATAAGTACAAACCATCAATCGAGCTGGGAAGCGTTAAAAATCCTGAATCTGTTGTAGAAGCATGCCCAGTAGATATATTTGAACTAAAAGAAGGCAAGCTCACCATAAACAAAGATAAATTGTTAAGCTGCCATTTATGCGAAGCATGTGTTGATGCTGATGAAGGCATAAAACTCAATTATGATAATACAGAATTTGTTTTTTATGTAGAATCATGGGGCCAGCTTGACCCCAAGAAGATGGTAATAGAAGCTGCAAAACTCTTAGGAGAGCAGCTTGATGAGCTGGCATCAGATATTGCAAAATAAACACACCTGCTTTCATGCGGGGGTGTCAGAGACATGCTGAGTCTTGCAAGACGAGGCTCGCTAGCTGCAATGGTCAAATGAGCAAGGTTGAGGATATGAATATCAAACGCCTTGTGCCTTAGTGGCTGCGCGGGTTCGAACGCCGTTAATCCGCAGGGATTATGGCAAGAAAGACCCGTCTCCCGCATTTTAATAATAAGATGAAATCAACAGGACCAACAAACCCAAATTTGCTGGGTTTAATCGGGGAATTGAAGAAGCAATCAATAGAACAGAAGATCTCATTATGGAAAAGAATAGCTGTTGACCTAGAAAAACCTACAAGAAACCGCAGGATAGTAAACCTTTCAAAAATAGACAAATGCGCAAAAGAGAACGAAACAATCATCGTTCCAGGAAAAGTACTAGCTGGCGGAGCACTTAACCAGAAGCTTACTATAGCTGCCTTCAAATTTTCAGGTGCAGCAAAAGAAAAGATCCAAAAATCCGGTTCAAAGATAGTCCAGCTCTCAGAATTGCTGAAAGAGAGCCCAAAAGGAAAAAAGGTAAGGATAATAGGCTAAGATGATTATAGACGCAACAGATTTAATCTTGGGAAGGCTTGCTTCATATACTGCTAAGAAGGCTTTGCTGGGAGAAAAGCTAGACATAATAAATAGTGAAAAATCAGTCATATCAGGCAAGAAAAAACAAATCTATAATAATTCTCTAAGAAAAAGACAGAGAGGCATTCCATTGCAGGGACCTTACTATCCTAGGCAGCCAGACGCGCTTGTAAGAAGAACAATAAGGGGCATGATTCCGTATAAAACAGACCGAGGAAAAAAAGCATTCAAAAATATACACTGCTGGGTTGGTGTTCCTCCAAAACTCAAAGATAAAAAAGCAGAAACAATTAAGCAGGCAGCAGCTTCAAAATTACCTTATCTTAAATACACAGCTGTCGGAAATATTTGCAAATTGATGGGGTCCAAATGAAAATAATCCATAAATCAGGAAAAAGAAAGACTGCTATAGCACGAGCAACCCTGAATGAAGGCAAGGGAATTGTAAAAATAAACAATATACTAATAGACGAGTATCAGCCTAAGCTATCAAGATTAAAGCTTAGGGAACCATTGCTTCTGGCTGGGGATGTGGTGAATAAGGTGAATATCAGCATTAACTCCACAGGCGGAGGAATTAACTCTCAAGCAGAAGCAGCAAGACTTGCTGTAGCAAGGGCTCTAGTGGCTTATGATAAAAAGCTTGAACAGGTATTTTTGAATTACGACCGTAATCTTTTGGTTGCTGATGTGAGAAGGAAAGAAACACACAAGCCAAACTGCCATGGTAAGGCACGAGCAAAAAAACAGAAATCATACAGGTAGAGAGGTAAAAATGATAATACCAATACGATGTTGGAGCTGTGGGAAACCAATTGGCCATCTATGGGAAACCTATAAGGAAAAGATTGCAAATGGCGAAGATGGAAAGAAAGTAATGGATGAACTTGGCTTAGAAAGGTATTGCTGCAGGTCAATGTTCCTTGGCCATGTTGATTTAATCGATACAGCAGCACAATTCAAGAAGTTCTAAAAATCGTAGATTTTTTGAACCTCAAAAATATCTTAATATTTTTGTTGATTCTAATTTTTTTCTATTCTTATTCCTAAAACTTTAAATAATTACTATATTTTACTTGCTCTTATGACTGACTTCAACAAAATAGCCCAAAAGTGGCAGAAGAAATGGGCAGAGAAGGGAATATTCAAGGTAAAGGAAGACCCTAAGAAGAAAAAATACTATGTTCTAGAGATGTTCCCATATCCTTCTGGTTATTTGCATATGGGTCATGTAAGGAATTATTCTATTGGAGATGCATTTGCACGCTATAAGAGAATGAACGGGTTTAATGTTCTATATCCTACTGGTTATGATTCTTTAGGTTTGCCTGCAGAGAATGCCGCCATAAAGAATAAGTCACATCCAAAGGAATGGACCCTAAAGTGCATAGAAATGATGAAGCAGCAGCAAAAGATGCTTGGCCTAAGTTATGACTGGGACAGACTAGTCCCTACAATGGACCCCGAGTATTACCGCTGGAATCAGTGGATTTTCTTAAAATTATTTGAGAAAGGGCTGGCTTACAAGAAGAAGGCTAATGTCAATTGGTGCAATAAATGCAATACGGTTCTTGCTAATGAACAAGTGCATGATGGCAAATGTTGGAGATGCAATACCGAAGTTGACAAAAAGGAGATTGAACAATGGTTTTTCAAAATAACCGAATATGCTGAAGAGTTACTTGAAGATATAAAGAAATTGGAGCATTGGCCTGAAAGAGTAAAGATAATGCAGGAGAACTGGATTGGTAAAAGTCATGGTGTCACATTAAAGTTTGATGTTGTAGACGAAAATGGTAAGAAGATTGATGAAATCGAGACATATACAACAAGGGTCGATACTGTTTATGGAATCACTTACTTAGTTTTAGCTGCAGAACATCCTAAGGTTATTGAATGGACAAAAGGAACTGATAAGGAAAAAGAGGTCAAGAAGTTTATTGCTAAAGTAAACAAACAGAGCATAATCGAAAGAACCTCTGAAGGAAAAGAAAAGAACGGAGTTTTCTTAGGAAAGTATTTCATAAATCCTTTTACGGGAGACAAATGTCCTTTGTGGGTTGCTGATTACGCTTTGTATGAGTATGGAACAGGAGCTGTAATGGCTGTTCCTACACATGACCAAAGGGATTTTGAGTTTGCTAAGAAATACAAGCTTCCTCTAAAGGTTGTGATTAACTCTCCAACATACGATCTTGATTCTAATAAGATGTCAAGAGCATATGTAGATGAAGGAGTTATGATTAATTCAGGAGAATTTAATGGCTCAAGTAACAGAGACGCAATGGAAGACATTGCTAACTTTGCTCAGAAAAAAGGGTGGGGAAAGAAAACAATAAACTACAAGCTAAAAGACTGGCTAATCTCCCGTCAAAGATACTGGGGAACACCAATCCCGATAATCTACTGTGACAAATGCGGTGCAGTTCCTGTACCAGACAAGGATCTTCCCATCACACTCCCAAATGATGTTAAATTCAGTGGCAAGGGAAATCCCTTGGAAACATCAGATTCCTTTGTAAATACTGCTTGTCCAAAATGCGGAGACTCTGCAAGACGTGAGACAGACACAATGGACACTTTTGTTGATTCCTCCTGGTATTTCTTTAGATACTGCAGCCCTAAAGAAGATAAATTACCCTTTGACAAGAAAGCTGCAAAATACTGGATGCCTGTTGACCAGTACATTGGAGGCATTGAACATGCATGTATGCACTTGATTTATGCTAGATTCTTTACAAAGGCCCTGAGAGACTTAGGTTTGACTAATGTTGATGAACCTTTCGCGAGCTTGTTGTGCCAGGGCATGGTAATTAAAGATGGCGCAAAGATGTCAAAATCGTTAGGTAATACAGTTGATCCTGGAGAAATAATCAAAAAATACGGCCCTGATACTGCAAGATTATTTATCTTGTTTGCAGCTCTTCCAGAAAAAGAGCTTGATTGGTCAGACCAAGGAGTTGGTGGCTGCTTTAGGTTCCTGAATAAGGTGTGGAACTTAACAGAGAATATCAAATATTCTGACGGGAAAGAACTAACAAACAAAGACAAGCACATAGTTGGTAAATTACACCGCACAATAAAGAAAGTTACAGAATTAATAGAGGAGTTTAAGCTTAGCTTAGCTATTGGCGCAATAATGGAATTTGTTAGTGCCTTAAGCAGCTATACAAGAAATGAAGTCAACAAAGAGGTTTATGAGAATTCAATAAGGACTTTGTCTTTATTATTATGCCCATTTACACCCCATTTAGCTGAAGAAATCTGGCAGAAATTTGAGGTAGGCTTTGTTTCTCTTAAGAAGTGGCCTGAGTACGATGAGTCAAAGATAGACAAGAAAGCAGAAGCATCTGAGGCTGTTATTCATGATACAGTATCCGACATTAACAATGTCTTGAAGCTTATCAAGGTAGAAAAACCAGCAAAGATATCCTTAATTGTATCCCCTAAATGGAAATATCTGTTCCTGAAGATTTTAAAAACTGAGCTTGAAAAAACAAGGGATGTGAAAGCACTCATCTCTGTCTGCATGGCTGAAAAAGACTTAAAGCCGCATGGCAAGGACATATCTAAAATAGTTCCAGGAGTGCTAAAGGATTTAACTAAACTTCCACAAACTGTTTTAGACCAAAAAACAGAATTTAGCACCTTAGAGGACGCTAAAGAATTTATTGTAGAAGAATTCAATTGTGATATAGAAATAATCAAGGCAGAAGACAGCAAAGAAGCAAAAGCAAAGAACGCATCTCCCGGAAAGCCAGCTATTCTGATAAACTAATGTCCTTCTTTTCCTCTTCCTTTGGTGTTCCGCACTTAGGGCATTTATACTCCCATGACTTAATCTGATGCCCGCATTTCTTGCATTTTCCAGTGCCAGACTCAATTACCCTTCGGTACATAAGAATAAATCTCAAACTACTATTTAATAAACTTTTCTAAACCCCAAAATAATTAAAAAACTTTAAATACTAATACCTACCTTAATATCATGAAAAAAGGTGGTTTTGATGGAAGAAATGATATCTAGAATAAAGGAATTTAGTTCTGTTAATAAGAACATAAAACAGGTTATTGTATTCGACCAGACAATAAAGGATATAGATGTAATAAAGCTCTACAATGATTTCAGCTTGACGAGAGAAAAGCTTGAGCAGAGCATGGGAAACTACCGCGATGTAGGCGTTGTCATAGAGTTAGTGAAGATGGATGAAGAGTACAACACAGACTGGAAATATTACATTAACAAGTTTATCAGGCCAGGCACAGAGCCAAGCAAATTCGACAATATCCTGGTTAGCAAGGATCAAGGAATGCTGCTATTGTTGACAAACAGAAGGCTTCTTAGAGTTGATATGCGCCGCTTAAATGAGAATATAGAGCGAATCAACCGCGACATAACAATCTACAATGAGCCCATTGCTCAGCCAAAACAGCCAGAAAAGAAAGGCCTGATGGGAACTATAAGGAAGATATTTGGCTGATTTTATGCCTCTTACTTTTTTTTTAGATTCTTTTAATACGTTTGTTGTTAGTGCTAGAAAAAAAACTATATCTGCGCTTGGCGGTATAACTGAAGAAAGAGTAGCCTTGGCTATGAGAGAAACCAAGTTAACTAAAGCCCTTTCTAGGGTTATAGGGGGGATGAAGCCAAGAAACCCAAAACAAGTTTTTTCAGCAGCAATCAAAGCTCAAGAAGATCTTGCTGAGTGGGCACGTATTGAACGTACAGATTTAGCTACAGTACAAAGAGAAGAATATATGGAAAGAAAAGAACTAAAGAGAGACATTGAAGCCATAAATAGAAAAGCAGTTGAGGGAGCCTATAAAACATTAACTGGGGTTAAAGAGATAATAAGGATAGAAAAAGATGAAGAGGCATTATTGATAAAAATCACAAAGGAGATTAGGAAGCTTGCTGATTTATTGGTAATAATAGAAAGAACAGCTTCTGATTTAGCCCACAAAAAACTAGGGTATATAGAAATGAGAAGACTTAACGGAGAGATAGAGATTCTACAGCTCAGATTAAAAGCCGCACTTATTGATGTATCAGAACACGTAAGAGACCTAAAGGCAATTTGGGGAATAGAAGCCAAATTAGTAGCCAAACCTGCTTAATCCTGCTTCTCGACCATAAAAACCGACACATTTATATACCACCTAGACATCCCAAAATACATCATGAAAGGACAAACAATTGCTGGAAGTAAGAATTTGCTTTTGTTAGTCTTAGTTCTATTAGTTCTGGTGCTGTTGTAAGCCCCTAGTTATTTTTTATGGCTAGAGGTGTTCAATGTTAAATGTTATTTACAAATCCATAAAAAACCAAAAACAATATAAAAAACAAAACAAGGAGAAAGAAAAAATGACTGCAATTAAAAAACCAACAAAGATTAAGATATTTGACACTACATTGAGGGATGGCGAACAATCACCTGGCGCATCCTTGACAATCCAGGAAAAGCTCATAATAGCTAAACAGCTTGCAAGGCTGGGGGTAGATATTATAGAAGCAGGTTTCCCAATAAGCTCAGAAGGAGACTTTGAGGCTGTCAAGCTTATAGCCCAGCAGGTAAAAGGACCGACCATATGCGGTTTGGCTAGAGTTATGAAGCAGGATATTGACCGTGCTTGGGAAGCAGTAAGGTATGCAAAAAAGCCAAGAATCCACACCTTTATTGCAACATCGCAGATTCACATAGAAAAGAAACTAAGAAAATCAAAAGAAGAAGTCATAAAGATGATTGTCGATGGGGTAAGACACGCTAAATCAAAATGCGATGATATTCAGTTCAGCCCTGAAGATGCTGCAAGAACAGAGCTGGATTATATGTGTGATGTTGTGAGAGCAGCAATCAAAGCAGGAGCAACAACAATAAACATTCCTGACACAGTTGGCTATGCAGAGCCAGAGGAATTCGGCTATAGAATAAAGTATTTGTTTGAAAAGGTTCCTGAAGCAAAAGACATCACAGTAAGTGTTCATTGCCATAATGATTTAGGCTTAGCAGTAGCAAACTCACTTGCAGGAATACAAAATGGAGCAACACAAGTAGAGTGCTGTGTGAATGGAATTGGTGAACGTGCAGGCAACTGCAGCTTAGAGGAAGTCATAATGAACTTAAAGACCAGAAAGGACTTTTTCAAGAGCTTCACAACAACAATCAACACAAAGGAGATTTACAAAACATCAAGAATGGTTTCAGACTTAACAGGGTTAAGTGTACAAAGAAATAAGGCAGTTGTTGGCCTTAATGCATTTGCCCATGAAGCTGGAATACACCAGCATGGTGTAATCTCAGCAAAGGCAACCTATGAAATCATGAAGCCAGAGGATGTTGGCTGGACAGGCACAGGCTTGGTAATAGGCAAGCACTCTGGCAGGCATGCTGTTGAGAGCGTATTGAAGGACATGGGCTATGAATTGTCAAAAAAGCAAGTGGACCAAATCATGTTGAAGATAAAAGAGCTTGCAGATAAGCAGAAAGAAGTAGTCAGGGAAGACATAATCGCAATAGCTAATGATATAATAGGCACTTTATCAGAAGAAGAGCAGGATGTTGTCTTGGATGAAGTAAAGGTTGAAACAGGCAATAAAACAACACCAACAGCAACTGTCACATTGATAATAAACGGAAAAAAGAAAATTGGAAAAGGCAGAGGGGTAGGGCCTGTTGATGCCGTTTCACATGCTGTAGGAAATATAATAGGCCCGGGTGTTACATTAAAGGAATACAACCTTAAGGCAATCACAGGCGGAACAAACGCTTTAGCAGATGTAACAATCAAGATTGAAGATAAAAAAGGCAATATTTTTTCAGCAGAAGCTGTTAACGAGGACGTAATAATGGCCTCAGCAGAAGCTTTAATAAAAGGAATAAACAAAGCTTTAAGTTTCAAGAAGATAAAAGAGAAAAAACAGGAGAGTTTGTAAAATGAAAGGATCGGAAGCAATCGTTAAAACCTTGCTTAAACAAGGAACAGATATGACATTCGGATTTCCAGGAGGCTCAGTCATACCGCTATTTGATGCTTTCCTGGATTATCACGGAAAGATCAAGAATGTTTTAGTGAGGCACGAACAGGGGGCAGCCCATGCTGCAGAAGGTTATGCTCGCGCATCAGGGAAGGTTGGAGTTTGCATAGCAACCTCAGGGCCAGGAGCAACTAACCTAGTTACAGGAATAATGAATGCTTATATGGATTCGTCTCCTATGATAGCTTTTGGCGGCCAGGTTCCAGTTAGCCTGATTGGAAATGATGCTTTCCAGGAAACAGATATGATGGGGGTTACCTTGCCTATAACAAAGCATAACTTCCAGATGAGAAGCCCTAAGGATGTAGTTCCGACAATAATGAAGGCATATAAGATTGCTTTTGAAGGCAGACCAGGTCCTGTTTACATTGACCTTCCAAAAGACCCCCAGGTTGGTGAGATTGAGGGAGACTTACCAAAAGAAGTTATGATAGAAGGATTCCAGCCAACACTGCAGCCAAACCCTATGCAGATTAAGAGGGCAGCAGAGGCAATACTAAAGGCCCAGCGCCCATTGCTTTTAGTTGGTGGTGGGGTTATAATAGCTAATGCAGCAGGAGAGATTAATGAATTACTGGAATTATTGAGGATTCCTGCAGCTACAACAATGATGGGAAAGGGAGCTGTTGATGAAAGGCATCCACTAAGCCTTGGTAATGTTGGGATGCATGGAAGGAAAATAGCTAATTATGCATCAGTCCATGCAGATTTGATAATTGCAATAGGCTGCAGGTTCTCTGACAGAATCACAGGAAACCTAAAGACATACGCAGAGAATGCAAAGGTTATCCATATCGACATAGACCCAGCTGAGATAGGAAAGAATGTTAAGATAGATATCCCTATAGTTGGAGATGCAAAGAACGCAATAAAGGCATTAATCCTTACCTTAAAGAAAATGATCAAGAAAAGCCAGGAAAATGAATGGTCAAAAAGGATGAAAGAGCTTAGGGCAACATGCGATAAGTGTGTTAAATTCAAACCATCAAAAGGAATACACCCAAAGATGGTTATGGACGAGCTGAATAAGGTCCTAAAGCCAGAGGATATAGTTACAACTGGAGTTGGCCAGCATCAGATGTTTTCAATGCATTATATCAAACGCTCAAAGCCTAGAACTTTCATTAGCTCAGGCGGTGCAGGAACAATGGGCTTTGGTTTGCCAGCTGCAATAGGCGCAAAGGTTGCTAAACCAAACAATGAAGTCTTTTGCATAGACGGTGATGGTTCATTCCAGATGAACATACAAGAACTTGGTACAGCAAAAGAAGAAGGCATTAAGACAAATGTTATTGTTATGAACAACTCTTATTTGGGAATGGTACGTCAATGGTTAGAGATATTTTTCCATAAACGCTATTCGCAGGTATGGCTAGGCAAAATGCCTGACTTCATTAAGGTTGCAGAAGCTTATGGATTAAAAGGATTAAGGGTTACAAAACCCTCTGAACTAGGCCCTGCTCTAAAAGAGTCAGTTAAATCAGATGTTACAACAGTTATTGATGTGCATATTGAGCAGGAATCAAATATACTGCCGATGCTGCCTCCAGGCGGCCACTTAAAAGATGCATTTGGCGGATGCATAAAAGCACAGGGGCAGTTTTTTTAGGTGATAATGATGGCAAAAGAACAAAAACACGTAATCGCAATGCTTGTTGAAGACCAGCCAGGAGTTTTAACAAGAATAGCTGGAATGTTTGCTAGAAGAGGCTTTAACATAGATACAATTACAGTTGGAAAAACAACAAAGAAGGGAATTTCAAAGATGGTAATCACTGTTATTGGTGATGATGCAACATTAGAGCAGGTAGAGAAACAAATCAATAAGCTGGTTGATACAATTAAGGTAATGGAAATGCCTTCAGACAAGTCAATTATAAGAGAACTTTGCCTGCTTAAGGTGAATTTACCTGACAAAAAAGCAAAAGAAGAAATACTACGCTATACAAAGATATACAAGACCAAGATAGTAGACATCACACAAAAGGATGTTACTGCAGAGCTTGTAGGAACTCCTGATAAAATAGACTCATTTATTGAGTTAATGAAGCCTTTTGGCGTGAGAGAGATAAGCAGAACAGGAGTAACTGCTGTTTCAAGGACTCAGAACGGAAATTAAAATGGGGCAAACAATAACTGAAAAGATATTGGCAAAACATAGTGGCAAAGATACTGTAAAGCCTGGAGAAATAGTTAATGCAGATATAGATGTAATTATGTGCCACGACGTTACAACACCTCCAGCAATAACAATGCTGGATAAAAGAGGCATCAAAAAGGTCTTTGATCCAAAAAAGATAGTTGTAACTCCAGATCATTTTGTTCCTAATAAGGACATTAAGTCAGCAGAGCTTGCAAAAAGACTTAGAGACTGGGTTAATAGAAACAAGATAGAGAATTACTATGAAGTTGGCTGTCATGGTGTGTGCCATGCAATATTGCCAGAGCAAGGCCATGTATTGCCAGGCATAACTATAATTTGCGGTGATTCACATACATGCACTCATGGGGCTTTGGGTGCATTTTCAACAGGTGTTGGCTCAACTGATTTAGCAGCTGCTTTAGCAACTGGTAAATTATGGTTTAAAGTGCCAGAAACAATCAAGTTCGAGATAAATGGAAAGCTTCCAAAAGGAGTTTATTCAAAGGATATTATATTGAAAATTATATCAGACATTGGAGTAGATGGAGCTTTATACAAGGCAATGGAATTCACAGGCTCAACAATTGATTCATTATCAGTAGAAGCTCGTATGACAATAACTAATATGGCAATAGAAGCTGGCGGGAAAACAGGAGTAATCAATCCAGACAAAAAAACAGTAGATTATGTTAAAGCCAGGACTAAAAACAAGTTTGAAGTGGTTGTATCAGACAAAGATGCTGTTTATTGTGATGTTAAAAAGTATGATGCTTCGAAATTTGAGCCGATTGTAGCATTTCCACACTTGCCAAGCAACGGAAAAACAGCAAAAGAAGCTGAGAAAAAGAACATCAAGATTGATCAGGCTTACTTAGGAAGCTGCACAAATGGCAGAATAGAAGACTTAAGGATTGCTGCTTCAATTATGAAAGGAAAGAAAGTTGCAAAAGGAACTCGTATGATAGTAGTTCCAGCAACAACTGAAATATGGAAGCAAGCTAATAAAGAAGGATTACTTGATATTTTCATGGAATTTGGAGCTACTGTATCAACACCAACATGCGGTGCATGCTTAGGTGGCTATATGGGAATACTTGCAGAAGGAGAGAAATGCATAAGCTCAACAAACAGAAACTTTGTTGGAAGAATGGGCCATCCAAAGTCAGAGGTTTACTTAGCTAGCCCTGCAACAGTTGCTGCTAGTGCAATAGAAGGAAAGATAGTTGATCCTAGGAGATTTGTAAAATGAAACTTTCGAATAAAAATGAGAAAGGGTTAGAAAATTCGAAGAATTTTCTAAGAGGAAAAGCACACGTATACAACAGAGATAATATTGACACAGACTTAATCATTCCAGCTAGATACTTGAATACAGACAATGAAAAGGAACTTGCACAGCATGCAATGGAAGACCTTGATGCAGGTTTTGTAAAGAAAGTAAAGTCTGGAGACTTCATTGTTTCAAGGGAGAACTTTGGCTGCGGCTCAAGTAGAGAGCATGCTGTCTGGGCATTGAGAGGAGCTGGAATTAAAGCAGTTATAGCCAATAGTTTTGCAAGAATCTTTTTTAGAAATTCGATTAATAATGGTTTTTTGGCTATTGAGTGCAAAGATATTGCAAAAAATGTTAAGGATGGGGACGAATTAGAGATTGATGTAGAAAAGGGAACAATAAAAGACTTAACAAACAATAAAGAATTTAAATTCACACCATTTCCTAAGTTTGCTTTGGATATAATTAAAGCAGGAGGCTTATTGAACTATGTCAAAAACCACTAAATGGTTTTTGAGCATGCTCAGAAATGCGAAGCATTTCCGACATATTAAAAAATGACAGCTTACAAAATAGCCAAGATACCTGGAGATGGAATAGGCCCAGAGATAGTTGCAGAAGGGGTAAAAGCAATAGAGGCAGCTGCAGAAAAAAACAACTTTAACATTGACTGGGTAGAATACGATAATGGTGCAGAAAAATACCTTAAGACAAAGGAGTTAATTACTGAAGATACACTTAAAGAAATCAAAGATACCTGCAAATCTATCTATTTAGGGGCATTAGGTGACCCAAGATGCAAGCCGGGTGTATTAGAGAAAGGTATTTTACTAAAAACAAGATTCTATTTTGACCAGTTTGTAAACCTAAGGCCAATCAAACTGCTTGAAGGAGCATGGTGCCCATTAAAGGACAAGACTCCAAAAGACATAGACTTTACAGTCGTTAGAGAAAACACTGAGGATTTCTATGTCGGAATAGGAAATAGAGCAAAGCGAGGAAAACATAAGCAGGAATTAGAGGTACATAGAGAACTTTACAATGTCAAATTCGGCCTTGATATAGATGTTGACTCTGATGAGATTGGATATCAAATAGGAGTAATGAGCAAAGAAGGAGCTGACCGTGTCATAAAATACGGATTTGAGCTTGCTAAAAAGAAAAAAGCAGATACAGCTTACTTTGTTGATAAAGCAAATGTCTTGTCTGACATCTATGGTTTCTGGAGAGAGAACATAGAGAGAATCAGCAAGAGCTATCCAAAAATAAAGCACGAATTTATGTTCGTAGATGCAATCACAATGTGGTTTGTAAAAAACCCAGAGTGGTTTAAGGTAATCACAACACCAAATATGTTTGGTGATATTATAACTGATTTGGGTGCAATGATACAAGGCGGCTTAGGCCTAGCACCAGGCGGAAACATAAATCCAGATGGAATATCGATGTTTGAGCCTATCCATGGTTCTGCACCTAAGTACAAAGGAATGAATGTTGCAAATCCTCTGGCTACAATATGGGCTGGTGCAATGATGCTTGATGAGATTGGAGAAGAAAAGGCAGGAAAACAGATTGTTGATGCAATAGAGGCTGTAATAAAAGAAGGTAAAGTCAAAACAAAAGACTTAGGCGGCAAAAACACAACATCTGACATGGGAGATGCAGTTGCAGCTAAGATAAAAGGTAAATAAAATGGTAAAAGCATATGTTTTGTTAAAGGTAAAAGCTGGTTCAGAGAGAGAAATTGTAACCAGCCTGGATTCAATCAAAGAAGTTGCTGAGGTAAGCGAACTTTACGGTGACTGGGATGTTATTGCCCGGCTTGGGTTGCAGAGATTTGAAGACCTGGACAGGATTTTAACAGAAAAAATAAGGTCTTTGAATGGAATAAAGGAATCATCGACAATGATAGTTGCGGAGTATGTCAAATGATAGAGTTAAAGAAAGTAAGGGTTTTGGACAAAGAAGCAGAAGGAGTTAGCATAAAAACAAACCACACAGTGGCGTTAATCATAAGGGCTAGGAAAGGATTCCTTGCCTGCGGATATTTTGATGTTAATGTTGCAAACAAGGTTGGGGATGTTGCAGCTATTGTAACAGGAGTAAAGGATTTTGAGGGAATGCTTAATGCAAAGCTTGTTGCTGTAAGTAGAGAGGCAAAAAAGCTCGGGATTACTAAAGATATGACTGGCAAGGACGCGCTTGCTCTTATGAGCTAAACCTTATAAATGCTTTTTAATTAATAAAAAATTAGGGGGTTAGAAAATGGTAAATATACTACACGATAAAGATGCAGATATGGCTGCATTAGAGGGAAAAACAATTGCAGTTATAGGCTACGGCAGCCAGGGAAGTGCGCAAGCACAGATGATGAAGCTTTCTGGTGTTAATGTTATAATCGGAGAAACAGAAAACCTAGGTGGGAATCCAAATCCAAGCTGGCAGAAAGCAAAGGATGATGGTTTTGAGGTCATGGCAATTGGTGAAGCTGCAGAAAAAGCAGATGTTATTCATATGCTGCTTCCAGATGAGTTCCACGGCCCTGTTTACAAAGAACAGATTGAGCCAAAGATGAAAGAAGGCAAAGCATTGTCATGCAGCCACGGCTTTAACATAGTCTACAAGCAGATTGTTCCTCCAGAAGGCGTTGATGTTATAATGGTAGCTCCAAAAGCACCTGCAACAGAAGAGCTTAAGGTCTACAAAGCAGGCTTTGGTGTTCCTGGATTAGTTGCTGTTGGAAAAGATGCATCAGGAAAAGCTAGAGATATTGCTTTAGCAATGGCAAAAGCAATGCATTTCACAAAAGCTGGTGTTCTTGAATGCACTTTTGAGCAGGAAACCTATGAGGATTTGTTCGGAGAGCAGAATGTTCTTTGCGGCGGAACAGTTGACTTAATCAAATACGGCTTTGAGGTATTGACAGAAGCAGGTTATCCGCCAGAAATGGCATACTTTGAGTGCCTGCACGAGCTAAAGCTTATTGTTGACTTAATCTTTGAAGGCGGCATCCAAAAGATGAACGCAGTTATCTCAAACACAGCAGAATTTGGTGAATACTACAACGGCGCAAAGATAATTGGTCCTGAAGTTAAAGAGAAGATGAAGGAGTCTCTTAAGCTAATTGAGGACGGAACCTTTGCAAAGGTATGGCTTGAAGAGAATGCAAAGGGAAAGCCAAACCTTCTTGCTAAGAGAAAAGCTCTTGGAGACCATCCAATTGAGATTGTTGGAAAGAAGATAAGGGCTCTGTTTGAGAAGAAGTAATTATTTTTTCTTTTTTATTAATCTCTCTTTTCTGTAATTCCTTTTCCAAATCCCTGCTGCCCTAGAAGTAAAGCACCCCTAACTAAATTCCTAGGCACCATCTGTGTACGGCCATAACCACTTTTTTTTAAAACTTCCATAGCAGCTAACTGCAACACTAAGTCACCTTCACCCTTGGCCCCACTATCGATTACATCAACTAAATCCACATGCCCTATAGCATCTGCTATGGTATCAATACCTAAAGCAGTGGTTCTAACATACAATATATGAGGTTCATGCTTTGAATCAATTGAATAATCCTTTACATCCTTTGTTACACCAACGCCAAGCTCAGCTCCCTCAATCATACAAGCTTCTCCTCCTGACAGTATATTGTCTGCACAATGTATATGTTTTCCTAATCTGTGGCCTGGAACAATTTCACCAGCAAACTCTAAACCACTTCTTTTTGTCATTTCTTTTCCATTATACAAGAACCTTGGCTCGATATATATTCTGCGGTTTTGTGGTTTCACTCTTACTTTGAAATTTTCTTCCAGCCCATTATATTTTATTAACCTAACAAAAGCAGCACTAATTTCATCAATATCTTTCTCATGTTCCTCTGGAAGAGTCAACACAAGATATCCTGAAGGATACGCTGTTTGATATTTCATAAAATTTGAGAGAAAAGGGTCTTCTCTAGCTTTATTCTCTAGCTTATTTTTATTTGTGATGTGGCTGTGGTCAAACAAATATATCTCACAATAAGCCCCTTTTTTTTCATTTCTTCCCCCATTAACAAGAAGCCCTTCTCTGTCAAAGAAAGCAAACACTCCTCCGTTTCCGAAAACACCAAATACCTTAGGAGCATCATCAGCTATAATATCATCAATATACATCTTAGCAGTAAGCGGCTCATCTCCCCCATAATCAAATGTCTTGCCTCTCACCCTTGAGAACCTATAATCAGACGCAAGCACAGCATTAAATCCTCTTTGCGCCTCTCTACCAGGCCCTGCTGTTGCAAAGCAGAGTGAAATATCATGATCACGACAAGCACGCCCAAGCCTTGGCAAGCCATGTTCAACACCAAGAAAGAACTCATCTGTAATGGCATCTACTACAGTTCCTTTATAATCCCAGCTTATCGTATTTACTCCATTTAACCTATGAGCCAGATAATTATCAACTAGAGCTCTTGCAATCTCTGGATCGTATATTCTCTTATCCAATTTAATCTTCCGGCTGGGAAACCCGACAATTCTTATAAATCTTTCCTGCTTAGTTGTAAGACAACATATAAATATAAGTTATCAAATATTAAGCAACAGTAAAATGACAAATTTAGCATTCCTTAAGAAAAAACCAACAAAGATAGTTGCTGTTGGCCTTAATTACAAAGACCATGCTCGTGAGATGAAGATGGCTCTTCCAAAAGTTCCGCTTATATTCATGAAACCTGTTTCTGCTTTAATCGGACCAAAGGAAACAATACAAATACCTAAGATGTCTAAAAGAGTTGAGCATGAAGCAGAGCTTGCATGTATTGTCAAAAACGAGATAAAGAATCTCCAGCCAGAGTATGTTATGAAAAACCTCGAAGGCTTTACCTGCCTTAATGATGTCACAGCCCGTGACTTGCAGAAATTAGATGGACAATGGACTAGAGCAAAATCCTTTGACACATTTTGTCCAATAGGCCCTAAGATTGTAAAAGACATTAACCCAAACAAACTTAAGGTTGAATGCTTGCTTAATGATAAAATTGTTCAAAGCTCAAATACAAAGAACTTCATTTTCAAAATTGAGAAATTAATCTCTTTTATTTCTAAAATAATGACTTTAGAACCAGGAGATATTGTGACAACAGGAACTCCTGCTGGTATTGGTCCAATGAAGAATGGTGATAAGGTTGAGGTCAGAATAGAAGGGATAGGAACCTTGGAAAATTTTGTCAGGTAACACAAACCTTTTAAATATTCTAGAATATTGTTTCTCTAGGTGATACTAATGCATTCAGAAATCTTAAAAAAAGGTGCTGAGACTTTACCTCACAGAGCTTTGCTCATATCAGCCGGCGTAAAACCAGAGGATATTGATAAAAACAAGCCATTTATTGGAGTAGCGAATTCTTACAATGATATTATCCCTGGCCATATACATCTTAGTGAATTGACAAAAGAAATAAAACGCGGGATTAGAGATGCTGGCGGTGTTCCATTTGAATGGGGCGTTCCAGGTGTTTGCGACGGTATAGCAATGTATGTTGAAATGAGATTAAGCCTGCCCTCAAGAGAGCATATTGCTGATAATGTTGAGATAATGGCTGTATCCCACTCAATGGATGGCTGGGTTGGTGTAACTAATTGCGACAAAATAACACCAGGAATGCTAATGGCTGCTGGCCGCCTAGATATTCCTGCAATCATTCTTACTGGCGGACCAATGAAAGCCAAAGAGCTTGGTGGGGGAGAAAAAGGACATCCTATCCAGGGCTTTGGCTTAACAGGCAAGGTAAAAGCAGGAATAATAACAGAAAAAGAAGCAGAAGCACAAATGAGAAAATGCATGACCTGCGGTGCTGGCTCTTGTGTTGGGCTTTTTACAGCAAACACAATGGCTTGTGTGACAGAAACCCTGGGAATGTCTCTTTCAGGATGCGCTGCAACCCTGGCTTTAGACCCAAAAAAGAAAAAGCAGGCATATGAGACAGGAAAAAGAATAGTCGAGCTTGTAAAGAAAGATGTTAAACCATCACAAATAATGACAAAAGGGGCATTTGAGAATGCCATAAGGCTTGACATGACAATGGGCGGCTCAACAAATGCTGTTTTGCATATTCCAGCAATTGCCCGCGAGCTTGGAATAGATATCGATGTCTCAACATTTGATAAGATTGCAAGGGAAACACCGAACATCTGTAAGATTATACCTGCCGGCAAACACGAGATGGCTGATTTAGGAAAAGCAGGAGGCATTCCAGCTGTTCTAAATAGAATAAAGGATATGATTAATGATAATCCAACTGTAACAGGAAAAACAACAAAACAGATTGCAAAAGAGGCTAAGGTCCTTGATGATGATGCAATAAGAACCTTGGATAATGCGTATTTCAAGCAGGGCGGAATAGCAGTTCTAAAAGGAAACATAGCAAACAGCTCTGTAATAAAACAAACAGCAGTAAACGAGGACATGATGGTTCATTCTGGTCCTGCCAAGGTCTTTACTTCAGAACCAGACTTATTAAAAGCAATAGAACAAAAAAAGATACAGGAAGGAGACATTGTAGTGCTTAACTTCATGGGTCCAGCAGGAGCTCCTGGTATGCCTGAGATGTTGACACCAACAGATGCAATAAAAGGGGCAGGTTATGAAAAGGTTGCTTTAATCACAGATGGCAGGTTTTCAGGCGGAACTAGTGGACCATGCATTGGCCATGTTGAGATGGAAGCTTATAATGGCGGTGCAATAGGAGCAATAAAAGATGGAGACATAATTGATATTGATGTTCCTAACCGCAAATTAGATGTAAGGCTTACTAAAGAAGACATAAAACAAAGGTTAAAAGAGATAAAAGCCCCTAAAAGGAAGATGACTCCTTTGATGGAAGCCTACAGAAAGAAGTTTGAAGGAAAGAACTGTTATGGGAAGTAGCAATTAAAACAACAAACTTTTATATATCCCTTATTTTATTCTTAATCTATGGCTCAGATATTAAACACAGTTGTTCCAGTTTTCTTAATTATCTTAATCTCTTATCTTATTGACAAGAAAAAGAAAATAAACCTAGACCCTTTAATAGATATAGTCATTTACATTGCAACTCCCTGCTTGGTTTTTTCTGCAATACAAAAACATGAATTAGTTTTAACCAATTTCTTTAAGATAGCACTTTCAGCAATTGTTGTGGTTCTTGCTTCTGGACTTATTGGTCATTTTGTGCTTAAGCTCCTTAAGATAAAGAAAAAGGAGCTGTTGCTGCCAATGATGTTCATGAACTCAGGCAATATGGGATATCCTATTAACCTGTTTGCGTTTGGAGCTTTAGGATTGTCAATGGCTGGTAAGTTTGATGTCTTCAATGCATTGCTTGTTTTTAGCTTGGGCGTCTATATTGCCAAGAAGAAAGCAAGCATTAAAGAGGTGTTTAAGCTGCCTTTGGTGTATGCTGCTGTTCTTGGCATTATTTTCGCATTATTTAAGCTGCAGCTTCCCACTATAATAATGAGGCCTATAGATTTAGTTGCTGGTGCAGCAATTCCCCTTCAACTTATTATCCTTGGGATGAGCCTGACTAAGGTCGACCTTAAAGATTTGAAACTGGCTTTCTTTGGCTCTGCTTACAGAATAGGTGTTGGGTTTGCTCTTGGTTTAATCATGGTCTCAATCCTAAAGCCAGAGACCCTGCCTAGAAATGTAATCTTGCTTGAATCTGCAATGCCTTCTGCATTATTCAGCGTAATCCTGGCTCAAAAGTATAATCGTGATGCTGGACTAGTAGCCTCAACAGTGTTAATAAGCACCATTCTTAGCGTACTCACAATATCTGTTATTTTGTTCTTTTTGTAGTAATTCTAACATAAGTTTTTTAAATGCAATTTTGTTCTTAATCTATTACAATGGACGAAGTAGATAAAATCTGGATGGATGGAAAGCTAGTTAATTGGAAGGATGCTAAGGTTCATGTACTTACACATACATTGCATTACGGCCTGGGAGTTTTTGAAGGCATAAGATTCTATGAAACAGATAAAGGTCCAGCTGTTTTCAGGCTAAAGGCCCATGTTGATAGGTTATTTGATGGAGCAAAGAAATCCTTTATGAAGGTTCCATATTCAAAGGAAGAGATAAACAAGGCTATTTTAGAGACTATAAAGGTAAATGGAATTAAAGCAGGCTACATAAGGCCAATCTTCTTTTACGGCTATGGAAAAATGGGCTTAGACCCGCATGGAGCTCCTGTTAACTGCTCAATTGCTGTATGGCCGTGGGGCTCTTATCTTGGGGAAGATGCAGTTAAGGTTAAGACATCTAATTTTATGAGAATTCACCCTAAAACAACACATGCTGCTTCAAAGATTTGCGGTCATTATGTTAATTCAATCTTCGCTAGCTGTGAAGCAAAGGCAGAAGGCTACCAAGAGGCCTTATTGCTTGACTACCAAGGCAACATTGCAGAAGGCCCTGGAGAGAACTTTTTCATAATTAAGGATGGAAAACTCCTAACACCTAAGCTGGGAAATATATTAGAAGGTATTACAAGAAAGTCAATAATCCAGTTAGCAAAAGACGAAGGAATTGAAGTAGAAGAAACTACATTAACTCCAGAAGATATGAAGAATGCAGATGAAGCTTTCTTTACAGGTACAGCTGCTGAGGTTTCTCCAATAGCTTCATTGGATGACAAGCAGATAGGAGACAGCAAAGCAGGGCCAATTACCTCAAAGATAAAGGAGAAATTCCTTGATATTGTTCACGGAAAGAATCCAAAGTATGAAGATTGGTTGAGTTATGTTAATGAATAGAGTTTTTCTTATTTACTTCTATATTCATTTGTAGAGCTAGGAAATATTCTAGCAATTGCTTGTTGAGCTGCTATAATATCATCTTTTGTTATTTTACGGCAATATGTACCTAACCAGTCTTGCTGAATGCCGCTCATACTTATCCTATCTTCTTTTGCGTATTTATGTCCCATTCCAGGTTGTTGCAGTAACATCTCAAAGCCAGGAGAACCTGGTAAAGGAGTAAATTGAGAAGCATATGCAGTCTCAACATTGTCGAATGCAGCTATTCTTTCAGCATGCCTTATGGTTGTTCTTATTGTAGCCTCACTCTCTCCAGGGAAACCAAACACAAAAGCAGGACAGATCTTAATTCCATATTCACTTAGATACCTAAAAGCATTTATGTGGTCACTAGGATGCATTCCTTTTCTGCACTGTCTTAAACAACCTTCATCACCAGACTCAATTCCAAGGAAAACATACTCAACTCCAAGATCATATAGTTGTTTTGCTGTTTCTGGTCTTATCTTGTCTGGTCTTAAATAGATTCTAAAACTAACTCTTCTCTTAGGCATTAAATCGTAAAAGGCATTAAACCAGCCTTCATTAGTCATAAAGTCATCACTAGAATCAACAATCAAATCAGCACCAAGCTCTTTAAGTTTAAACACGTAATCAACAACACTCTGAGGGTCGCGGCCTTTCCATACATGATCCATTCTTGCACAGAATAAGCATCCGCCTGTGTCTTCCCTCCAAGTGCACCCTCTTTGAGAGTATAATGTTATTGGTCTATTAAATCTTGAGTCAGGATATCTTCTCTGATAATTCTTAAAATAAGGTTCTAGGTCAATAAAACTAAAGTCAGGAAAAGGAATCTCGTCTAGACTTCTTTCTTGAGCAAGCTTAGTTCCTCTTCCTACTTGCCCTTCATCCCAAAAAACAAGATTAGGAATTCTTTTAGGATCTTCACTATCCAATAAAGCTAGTAATCCTTCTTCTCCTTCGTGTTTAATTACAAAATCAACAACCCCTCTTTGATTATTAATTATGTTATTTGCCAAAGGGCTAACATGGTGACCTCCGAGAATAGTTGTAGAGCCATTACTTTTTGCTTTATGTGCAATCACTAATGCATTCTCATAACTAACTATGCTTGGTTGTATTCCTACAAAGTCAGCATCAAGTCTGCCAAGAATCTCGTCTAAACTTATAATATCTCCATTAAGAATCTCTATCTCTACGTCTGGTCTATGTTTTCTAACATATGTTGCCAAAGATAAAATACCTAGTGGCTGCCACCATCCGTTCTCAGTTGTTGTTTGTGCTGAGTCCATTGGTGATAGAATCAGCTGTATTTTTGTCATTTTCTAAATTCTCCAAGAAGGTCTGGAGTAAACCACCACCCCTTAAATAATAAGTGGGCAAGCACGCCCAGAAATCGATACAAACATAATACACCAGTGACCTTGATTCTTCCTTAGCTCCGCTACCCCATAAGCACCAATATCAGAAGTTAGGGCTGCTATGTTCCCATCCTGACCCAATTCCTTAAGACAATAGTCCAATAGGACAAAGCCTCATTGTCCAAACCAAGACTGGCATACTATGCCTATATCTCTTCCTGGGCTTCGACCCTGTCTAAAGCGTGTTTACAGTGACAGGAGAGCGCTAACCTCCCAGTCTAGCTTGCCCACAGGTATAGAATAGTCGGTATTTTTTAAATCTTACCACAAAATCACCTAAAATCCATAAAATTTATTAACTTTACAGAAATAATCACTTACGGGGGCTAAAAATCACATCATCAATAATGTTCTTAGGCACAGCCGGCGATGCATTTGTTCTAGGCAGACAGCTGCGCACCTCAGGGGGTATAATCCTGAATGTGGGAGAAAATCAGTTTCATATTGACCCAGGACCCGGCGCATTGTCAGTTGCAAAGCAGTGCGGCATAAATATAAGGGCAAACACAGCAGTTTTTGTAAGCCATGCACATTTAATGCATTCAAACGACATTAACG
>JAHWIK010000012.1 GCA_019322485.1 Candidatus Woesearchaeota archaeon | reverse complement strand
GCTAGGCTTAACTGGCGGGCTAAAAGGTGTTGAGAAAGCACTTGGGATAAAACGAAGGAAACTAGTTGACGGCCTTGATGGCGGAGATGCACTAAAGCTCTGGAAGATGTATAAGGCTAGTGGTGATGAGCATTACATCAAGTTATTAGTTGAATATAATGAAGAGGATATAATTAATCTGAAGACAATCGCTAATATTGTAGTGGATAAATTAAAAAAACAATCAATAAAAAGATAATCATTAAAAAATAAATCCAATTAAAATGCTGAAAAACTTCAAATGCAAAAGATGTGGTGCTTGCTGCTATCCCCCCAGATTATACTATTCTGACATAAAAAGAATAAAAAAAGCAGGTTATAATGAAGAAGATTTTGTTTATACCGATGAATTAAGCAATAAATACCTAAAGGACAAAGAAAAAAACAATAAATGCCTCTTCCTAAGAAAAAAAGGAAAGATATATGAATGCTCTATCTATTCCTACAGACCAAAAATATGCAGGCAGTATCCATCAAGACTGATTAACGGAAGCTGCAAACCAGAAAAACTAAAGTTTGATTCCTATACAAGAAAATGAAACGAAACGAGGTTGGCGGGCAAGCAGTAATTGAAGGAGTAATGATGAAGTCAGACAGAAAAATAGCTATATCTGTCAGAAAAAGAAAGAAGATAGTGACTAAGAAACAAACACTAAAGCCAAATAGTAAATTTGCCAAGCTCCCCTTTATCAGAGGGGTTGTTAATCTCTACCAAATGCTCTTTATCGGCATCAAGGCATTGATGTGGAGCGCTGAACAAGACTCAGACGAGGGTGAAGAAGAGATAAAGCCATGGGAGCTTACCCTGCTGGTTATTGCATCATTTCTTGTAGTCTTCTTATTCTTCATAGGCCTGCCATACATACTTACAAATCTTATCGGGTTTAATGAAGAAGCAAGGCCAATATTATTCAATCTTGTTGACGGCTTCATGAGAATTCTGTTTTTCCTTGGCTATGTAATTGGTGTCTCTTTTATGAAGGATGTAAGGAGATTATTCCAGTATCACGGAGCAGAGCACAAGGTGATTAACTGCTTTGAATCAGGCAAAAAACTTAATGTGAAGAACATAAAGAGATTCTCAACCCTGCACCCAAGATGCGGCACAAGCTTTATGATAATGGTGCTGTTGATTGCGATTGCAATATTCTCAGTTATACCTTCAATAGTCATGTATTTCTTCTCTGGATTTATTGATTTAGGGCTTGTTGCCAGAAAAGCGATATTGTTTTCCATAAGGATAATTGTAGTGCCTATTATTGCAGGCATTTCTTATGAAGGCCTAAAGCTAAGCGACAAATTCAAGGGAGGCCATATAATGAAGGTGCTTATCAAGCCAGGCCTGTTGATGCAGAAATACATAACAACCAAAGAGCCAACTGAAAAGCAGATTGAGGTTGCTTTAACATCCTTGAAAAAGGTTTTGTAAATGAAAGTTCAAGGCAAAGATTACAGGACAGTTTGGATGAAGGATTCTTCTGTGTTTTTGATAGAACAAAACCTGCTTCCTTTTGAATTTAAGATTCATAAATCTGAAAATTATCTCGATACCTGCAGGGCCATCAAAAGTATGCTTGTCAGGGGTGCAGGAGCAATTGGTGCAGCTGCTGGCTTTGCAATGGCGCAGGCATTTTTGGAAAACGATGGCCTAGAATTTGTTTCAAAGGCCAAAGAAACAATTGAAGCTACAAGACCAACTGCGCGAAACCTGTTTTATGCTGTTGACAGGGTTTTTGAAGCTGGAAAGGAATCAAAAGAAGCTGCTGTCCAAGAAGCACAGAAAGTTGCTGATGAAGATGCTGAAGCATGCAGGAAAATAGGAGAGTATGGCAATGAGCTTGTTGAAGAAGGCTTTAACATAGAAACACACTGTAATGCTGGCTGGCTGGCTTTTGTTGACTTTGGAACTGCTTTATCTCCAGTATATGCTGCTCACAGGGCTGGCAAGAAGGTTTTTGTTTATGTTGATGAAACAAGGCCAAGAAGCCAGGGTGCTCGTTTAACTGCATGGGAACTGAAGAATGAAGATGTTCCTAATGTTATCATCCCAGACAATGCAGGAGCTCATTTAATGTCACAAGGCAAAATAGATATGATGATTGTTGGCTCAGACAGAATAGCAGCAAATGGTGATGTTGCAAACAAGATTGGTACCTTTGAGAAAGCATTAGCTGCAAAAGAATTCAACATCCCTTTTTATGTTGCTGCTCCTAGCTCAACAATTGACTTAAACTGCAAATCAGGCAAAGATATTCCAATCGAAGAAAGAAGCGAAGATGAGGTTTTGTATCAAACAGGACCTGATGAAACTGGACAGATAAAAAAGATTCTTGTTTGTTCTCCTGGTTCTAAAGCTTTGAATCCAGCCTTTGATG
>JAHWIK010000011.1 GCA_019322485.1 Candidatus Woesearchaeota archaeon | reverse complement strand
TGTGGCAACTGTTCTAGCTAACTATCAGGACTATGCATTGAGCGGTGACAAGGTAGAAGTTTCCAAAGTAGGAACTCAGTATACAGTTACCAGCTAAATAAGCTAAAAGCTTATTTTTTTCTTTTTTTATTATATTTCTTAATTTTATAAAAGAATTCCAACAAAGATATTGTGTTTTGTTCTGGTAATCTTTAGTTTTACCTGTCCTTCTTCTGCACAATCTGGTACTGAGATGACCCTATTACCAGAAACAGCTAATTTTTCATTTCTTAACCTTCCATTGCAGACTATTCTTGCCTTGGTTATATCTCCTTTTTCAAAGGGTTTAGGTAAAGGTTTTGTCTTTTTTAAGCCAAACCAATCCTTAAATATCAGTTTAATTCCATATTCCTTTTCCATATTTTTCAGTTTTTTGTAAAAATCATCCATAGGCAAGGCCTTAGCTGGGTTTCTGCCAAATCTATAGCTTAGAAAGTTCTGAATGCCTATTGGGGGGCAGTTCTTTCCAGCCCCTATTTCCAAGGCAAACTCTGCTAATTTAGAGAGCTCTTTATCGTTATAGCCTGGCAGGTATAAAGGAGCTATTATTAAGTCTGTTTTTTTTGGTATATATCTAGCTATTTCAAGCACTTTATTCAGATTATAATCACAGCCAGCCATTTTTTCAGCTATTTTCTGGTCTAAAGCATTTAAGGATAGATTAAACCTAGTTAAACCTGCTTTTGCCAGCTCATCTACATGCTGTTTGGTGAGTAAAGTACCATTAGTATCTATAGAAATAGCCTTAATCTGCTTTATTTTGGCTATATCAGCTACTAACTCGACAATACCGGCATACAATAAGGTCTCTCCCTGGGCGTTTATATGGGCCTCTAAGCCATCTATAGCCTTAAAATCAGCCAATTTTTTGAGTTCTTTTATGATATAATCCTTTTCAACAACAAAATCGACCCCTCTTTTTGATGATAAGCCTTCATCAACAGAGCAGTATATGCAGTTTAGATTGCATCCTGTTATAGGCTTTACCTCAATAATTGAGGTATTCCTATCAATTAATCCAAAATAATTGGTTCCTATTAAAGGAATTCCAGAATTTTGGTGGATATAAGTGCTTTTTTTGCTGTTTATCCTGCTTTTCAGGCTTCTTATGCTGTTTGAAAGTAGAAAATTGAATTTTTTTGAGACTTTTTTTTCTGAAATGTCCTTGAATTCTATTGAATTTTTGCTTATTTTATAAGGAGATATTTTCAATAAATCGCTTTTTTCTATAAAGAAGTAGAAGTTTTTGAGCAGAGTGACTTCTATTTTATTCCCTTTTTCAGCAAATGATAAATCTTTGAATTCCAATAACGCCATACAATAAAATAAATTAATTGTTTTTATAAACATTTACATAAAAGTTTAAATAAAAGGTCAAGATACTAGCTATTGGGGGAAATGGAAAATAACAAAGAAGTCAATATAACCTATGAAACCCTTTTTGAGATATTAAGGAGGGAAAAGGATAAAGAGGAACTGCAAAAGCTAAGTGATAGTTTCTTTAGTGATGTCATAGCTTATCTTGAAGATAAGAAAAAAGCACTTAGTGATGCAACGCTTCAATCATTTGGGGATAAGAAAAAGCTTGAGGATGAACTAGGAAACATAAGGAGAATATTGAAAGACCTCTATGAACGACGTGAGAAAAAGATTGTTAATCTGGCGCTCAATATTAGCAGGACAAAATCAAATCTAATAGACACTTCTGCATTATTAAATGAAGAGAAATCATTATTTGATTCATTGATAAGGAATCTTGATTATGGGAGAGAGAGTATACTTAACAATCTGCTTGAATCAAAAACACCCGGTTTTGAGCAACCAAAGGTAGAGGAACCAAAAACCAAGGATGTGCAAACTGATGCGGCACCTAAAGAGGAACCGAAAGAAGAAGCAAGTAAAGAAGAGAACCATAAGAATACAAAGATGGTGAGATTCACAAATGCTGTGCCTAAGTTTGTAGGCAAAGAGCTGGAAGAATACGGCCCATTTGAAGAGGAAGATGTTGCAAATTTACCTACTGAAATAGCTAATGTTCTTATAGAGAAGGGAAGGGTAGAAGAGATTAAAGAAACGTAGAAAGCTTTTTAAATAGTCTCCTGTTTCTAGAGGGCATGAAATTACCAAAAACAAAGAAGAGATATTGTCCTTATTGCAAGAAACATACTGAGCATAAGGTAGCTCAAACCAAGAAGGGGAAACCTCGCAGTATGACCTATGGCTCAAAGATTAGGGCTAAGTTAAGGGGCAAGGCAAGAGGTAAAGGCAATAGAGGCAGATATTCAAAACCAGCTATAAGCAAGTTCAAGATGACTGGCAAGAAAACGAGTAAAAAGGTTGATTTAAGGTTTACCTGCACAGTATGCAAAAAAATTCATGCCCAGAATAAAGGATTTAGGGCTAGAAAGGTAGAATTCAAATGAAAGCAAGAGAATCCACTAGCAAGTTTATAAAAGTAAGATGTCCAAAGTGCAAAAACGAGCAGATAATATTTGGGAAATCAAGTACAAAGGTTGTATGTTTGGTTTGCGGCAAGCTGCTTGCTGAGCCGACTGGCGGCAAAAGCAAGGTAAAGGCAAGGATCTTAGAAGTTCTGGAATAAGTTAAAAATGCTGTTAAAAAAGAACGGATTTCCTGAAGAAGACGAAATCGTAATGTGCACAGTTTCTAAGATACACTTTCATTCTGTCTTCGTAAATCTTGATGAATACGGCAGAACAGGGCTTATTCATATTTCTGAGGTTTCTCCCGGCAGGATAAGGAATCTAAGGGATTTTGTGGTAGAAGGAAAGAAGGTAATATGCAAGGTCCTTAGGATTAATGAAGAAAAAGGGCACATTGATTTATCATTGCGTAGAGTTACTGAAGGCCAGAAAAGAAACAAGGCAAATGAGATAAAACAGGAGCAAAAGGCTGAAAAAATAATTGAGTTTGTTGCCAGAAACCTGAAAGAGGATACTGCAAAACTTTATAATGAAATATGCGCGAAGATATTGGAGAAATATCCCAGTATTTATCCTGCATTTGAGGAGGTAGTCAAAAAAGAAGGGCTTTTGAAGGAATTGGGAATTCCTGACAAAATAGCAAAACCATTAACAGAAGCAATAAAACAAAGGATTAAGGAAGCGGAAGTGCAGATTGGCGGTGAGTTAAGCCTTATCAGTTATGCTTCTGACGGCATTGAGATTATTAAAGAGGCATTAAAAACAGCATCTGATGTTGATGAAAACGTAAATATATTATATGAAGGCGGCGGTAAATATAAGATAATGGTCAAAGCTCCAGACTATAAAAAAGCTGAAAAATTACTTGATACTGCCACTAAAAGGGCTATAGATTCTGTAAACAAGCATAATGGCCAGGGAAATTTTGTCAGGGCAGAATGAAGCATATATTGAAGTGCGTTGATTGCAAAATCTACACTATGAAAGAGAAATGCCCAAGCTGCGGCAAAGCAACTGTGTTATCAAAACCAGCAAAGTTTAATCCAAAAGATCCTTACGGTGATTACAGAAGAAAGGCAAAGAAGGATTTGTTGATAAAAAAGGGGTTATTATGAGCACGTGGAAGTTTGAACAGGTTGGCAAAAAACCAAAATTAAGGAGTCCTATTCTAATAGAAGGCCTGCCTGGAATTGGAAATGTCGGCAAGGTTGCCGTTGATTTTTTAATAGACGAGCTAAATGCAAAGAAGGTTTATGATATTAGTTCGTATACTTTCCCTCATTCTGTTTTTGTCAACGAGAAGAACCTGGTTGAGCTGCCTAAGATAGAGGTATTTTATAAAAAATTTGGCAAAAAAAAGAACGATATACTATTCCTTGCCGGGGATATCCAGCCTATTGATGAGGTAAGCTCTTATGAATTCTCTGACAAAATGCTTGAATTGCTTGAAAAATTTGGGGGGAAGGAGGTCATAACCTTAGGGGGCATTGGTCTGTCTGATGTGCCTAAGCATCCAAAAATGTATTGCACAGGAAGTTCCAAAAGCATAATTGACAAATACAAGAACGGCGCTAATGAGAAACTCTATGGTGTTGTCGGGCCTATTGTAGGGGTTACAGGATTATTAGTTGGTATGGCTAAAAAGAGGAGGATGGATGCGATTGCTTTTTTGGCAGAAACCTACGGGCATCCAATGTATCTTGGCATTAAGGGAGCGAGAGAGATGCTTAAGGTGCTTGACAAGAATCTTAAACTCAAGATTGACATCAAAAAACTCGACGAGGAAATAAAGGAAGTGGAGTCAGATATTGTTAAAAGAAGCGGTGAACTTGCAAAGGTAGCCAAACAGACAGCATTGAAAAAACTGCAAAGGACAATAGGGAAGGAAACGAGTTATATTGGATAAGATTATTCTTTTTTAACCTACACTATAAGAAAAGGATATTGAATCGTTTATGTGTTCGTTACATGCTGCAAGCTTTTTCTTAGCAAGATTATCTGAGTCTAGATAATGCAGGAACAGAAAACTGGGGTCATTTTTTTCCTTTAACTGTTTTTGGCTGGATAGATATAATTTGTACCATTTTGCTGCTTCTTTATAGTTTTTCTCGTCGAAGAAAACCTCACCCAACCAAAGCAAAGCATCTATGTAGTTTGGCTTGATTTTTACAGCCTTAAGCAGGTATTCCTTTGATTTTAGTGGGTTTTGTTCTTTCATATAGCTTAGACCTAAATGCAGGTAAGAGGCTATTGTCAGGAAATTGACTGCTTTCTGCGCCTCAAGGAATTTGTTGAAATGTTTTATGGCCTCCTGGTAGTTTCTGTAGACAAAGTAATCCCTCCCTAAATAAAAATAGAGATGTGTTTTTTCTGGGTTTTGCTCTAACTCCTCTTTTAAAAGTGCTGTGTTTCTTTCATGTTTTGTCTCGTCTTTTTTCAGATACCCGTAATGAATTATTTTTATATCTGTGTTGATTATTTTCTTATTTAATGATTTTAGGGAGTTTATTACATTTTCATGCAATTTTCCCTCGTAAAATATTTCTTTGGTGTTTCTAAATAATCTCAAATTGGTGTGGAAGAAGTTTTTGGTTTCTTTTTCAAATTTATTATGGATTTGTATAAATGCTCCGCAGATATCATCCCTTTTTGTTAATTCTCTTATTTTGGCTCCTTCAGCTAAGGTCTCATCTGCATCCAACTGGAAGACCCAATCGCAGCTTGTTTGCTTTAAGGCAAAATTCCTTGCTGCACTAAAATCATTGGTCCATTTGAAATCAAATACCTTTGCTCCCAAGCGTTTTGCTATCTCTTTTGTCTTATCATCAGAACCTGTATCAACTACAATTATCTCGTCTACAAAATCCCTTATGCTGTTAAGGCACTTTTCTATGTTATTCTCTTCGTTCTTAACTATTATGCATGCAGCTAAAGTAACCATTTTGATTATAGGAAGGCATTATGCTTTAAAAAATTTGTCCAAAAGCAACAAAAATAATCAATGAAAAAATATCAATAAAATCCATAAAAAATAACTTACAAAATAACAAAATTTATATAACCCATATATCTAAAATCCCCTATAAAAGAGGTTGATAAATATGGATTATACTATCAGAGGCATTAAGGCGAGAGAGGTACTTGATTCTAGGGGAAATCCTACTGTTGAGGTTGATGTGCTTACAACATTTGGTCCTGCCAGGGCTGCTGTTCCAAGCGGTGCTTCCACAGGCGTCCATGAGGCTCTTGAGCTTCGCGATGGCGGCAAAAGGTTTGGCGGGAAAGGTGTTCTTAAGGCAGTTAATAATGTGAACAAGATAATAGCAAAGAAATTAGCTGGTGTTGACTGCAGGGAACAGAAAAAAATCGATAAAATAATGCTGGAGTTCGACGGTACTGAGAATAAATCAAAGCTTGGTGCAAATGCTATTCTTGCTGTTTCAATGGCTGCCTGCAAGGCTGGTGCTATGCTGCAGTGCATTCCTTTGTATCAATGGGTCAAGGAATTGAGCAAAACTAAGAAGTATGTAATGCCTGTACCATGCATGAATGTGATTAATGGCGGAGTTCATGCTGGAAACAAGCTTGATGTGCAGGAATTTATGCTTTTTCCGGTTGGTGCCAAGTCATTTAGTGAAGCATTAAGGATGGGTGCTGAGGTGTATCATGCATTAAAATCCACGATAAAGAAGAAGTACGGCATTAATGCTGTTAATGTTGGTGATGAAGGTGGTTTTGCTCCGCCAGTAGCTAAGATTGACGAGCCAATGAAGCTATTGCTGGATGCAATTGGCAAAGCAGGCCATGCTGGAAAGATAAAGATAGGAATTGACGCTGCTGCTTCAGAGTTTTTCAAAAATGGAAAGTACCTGCTTGAAGGGAAAAAGCTGTCTCCTGATAAGCTGGCTTCAAGATATGAGGAGGTTATCAGGAAATATCCTTTGGTAAGTATTGAAGACCCATTTTCAGAGGATGATTTTGAGCATTTTTCTTTATTGAATGAGAAGATTGGAAAAAAAGTGCAGATTGTTGGTGATGATCTGCTTGTTACCAACCCAAAACGTGTTGAGAAGGCTATTGGGCTGAAAAGCTGCAATGCACTTTTGCTGAAGGTCAACCAGATTGGGAGTATTACAGAAGCAATAGCTGCTGCAAAGCTTGCTCAATCTGACGGCTGGGGTGTTATGGTAAGCCATCGCAGTGGTGAAACAGAGGACAGCTTTATTGCAGACCTTGTTGTTGGCTTAGCAACAGGGGAGATTAAATCAGGTGCTCCATGCAGGAGTGAAAGGCTTGCAAAATACAATCAATTGCTGAGGATAGAAGAGGAGCTTGGGAATAAAGCAAGATATGCTGGAAAGAGTTTTAGAAAACCATGAAACTGCACATTTACATATTCAGGCACGGAGAAACTTACTGGAACAAGAATAAGATATTTACTGGCTGGAGAAATTCAAACCTTACACCCAATGGTGTTAAACAGGCTAGAACTGTTGCAAAACGGTTGAAAAACAAGAAATTCCAGGTTGCGATTCACACAAGGCTTACACGGTCAAAGGATACGTTAAAAGAGGTTCTTAAGTACCACCCAGAGTGCAAGAAGTCAATAAAAGACGACAGGATTATTGAGAGGCGCTATGGCAAGCTCCAGGGAAAAACCCATAAAGCATTTATTGACCAAGAAGGCAAGGATTCCTATAAGACGCTTTTGTATTGGCACAAGATTGAGCATTTAGCTGGAAAGGATAGAAAAAAATTTATCAAGGATATTGGAAAAGCAGAGTTTGATGTTATCCACAGGTCTTACAAGGTCCCTCCTCCAGGCGGTGAGAGTGTAAAGATGGTAGAGAAGAGGGTTGCTCCATTCATCAAGGATTTAATAAAAATGATGAAAAAAGAGAAGGTGAATGTGGCTATATCTGCGCATAACAATTCTATGCGGCCTTTTAGAAGATATTTTGAGAAGCTAACAGTCAAAGAAATGATGAAGCTCGAGAATCCATGGGATAATTATTTTGAATATACAATAGACGTATAAAGCAAAATCTTTATAAATCTTGTATTAAAAGTTTCTCTGGGTGGTTTTGCATGCATAAGAAATTATTCATACCTGGACCTGTGGAAGTTAGGGAAGATATTCTTAAGGCTATGAGTACGCCTATGATAGGGCATAGGACTCAAGAGTTTAAAGATCTAATGGGCTCATTAAAAGAGCCATTGCAGAAGCTTATGTTTACCAAGAATGATGTTCTTATATCAACTTCATCTGGAAGTGGATTTATGGAGGGGGGTATAAGGAATTGTGTCAGTAAAAAGGTTCTTAATTGCGTTAATGGTGCTTTTTCAAAGAAATGGGCAGACATTGCTGTTGGCTGCGCTAAGCAGAACGATGTTGTTAAAGTTGATTATGGCAAGGCAATAAAGCCTGATATGATTGACGAGAAGCTTGCTACAGGGGAGTTTGATGCTATCTGTGTAACACATAATGAAACATCAACTGGTGTTATGAATAATCTTGAAGAGCTTTCTTCAGTTATCAAGAAGTATCCTGATGTCATCTTTATGGTTGATTGTGTGAGTTCTCTTGCTGGAGCTAAGGTTGAGGTTGATAAGCTTGGGATTGATGTATGCTTGGCGAGCTCACAAAAAGCATTTGCCTTGCCGCCAGGACTTGCAGTTGCAAGTATAAGTGAGAAAGCCTACAAAAAGGCTGAGAGTGTTGATGGCAGAGGGTATTATTTTGACTTTTTAGGGCTGAAAAAGATGTATGATAAGGACCAAACACCTTATACACCGTCGATAAGCCACATGTATGCATTGCAATTGCAGCTTAAGACAATAATGGAAGAAGGTGTTGAAAACAGGTTTGAACGGCACAAGCAGATGGCTGATTTTGTAAGAAATTGGGCAAAAGAAAAAGGATTTGAGTTGTTTGCTGAGGAAGGTTATAGGTCTAATACTGTTTCATGCATAACAAACACAAAAAGCGTTGATTTTGGTAAGGTCAAGGAAGAGATGGGCAAAAAAGGCTATGGAATTGACTCTGGCTATAGGAAGCTGAATGCTAAACTTGAAGAGGCTGGAAAGCCAACAACATTCAGGATTGCTCATATGGGGGACACAACCCTTGATGATGTCAAAAAGCTTCTCGAGGAAATAGAGAGCGTTATAGGGGGGATGTAAAATGAAGGTTCTACTTGCTGATAAGATATCCAAAACTGCTGTTGATATTTTTGAGAAAGCTGGTCTTGATGTAGACAATAAACCTGGCTTAAGTGAGGATGAGATTGTCGCAATAATTCCTGAATATGATGGAATGGTTGTTCGCAGCGGTGTAAAAGTAACTGCTAAAATCCTTGAAGCTGGCACAAAATTAAAGGTTGTTGGCAGAGCTGGTGTAGGAACTGATAATATTGACAAGGAAACTGCTGCAAAGCTTGGAATTGCAGTTGAAAATACGCCTCTTGGAAATGTTACTGCAGCTGCAGAGCATACACTTACAATGCTTATGATGCTTGCTAAGCATGTTATTCACGGCACTGAATCATTAAAGAAAGGTGAGTGGGAAAGGAAAAAGTACAAAGGTACTGAATTAAAAGGAAAGACTCTTGGGATTGTAGGCATAGGTAATGTTGGCAAGAAGGTTGCAAAGGTTGCACTTGCTCTTGAAATGGATGTGATTGGCTTTGACCCTTTTGTCGACGAAGAAAAGGCTAAATCAATGGGAATCAGGAAGGTTGAGCTTGATGAAATAATAAAAAATTCTGATTTCATAACAGTGCATGTGCCTCTTATTGACAAAACAAGGAATATGATTAGCAAAGAGCAGTTCAGCCAGATGAAGGAGGGTGTTAGAATCCTTAATGTAGCTAGAGGTGGAGTGATTAATGAAAAAGAGCTGCTTGAGGCGCTTAATTCCGGCAAGGTAGCTGCGGCTGCAATTGATGTTTGGGAGACTGAACCACCTACACTTCGCGGGTTAGTTGAGTGCGAGAAGGTCATTGCAACACCTCACTTAGGCGCGTCAACTGCAGAAGCGCAGGAGAATGTTGCTGTTGATGTTTCTAATCAGATAGTTGATGCTTTGAAGAACGGAAAGATTGTTAATTGCGTTAATAAGGTTGAGGAGTTAAGAAAAACATAAAGAAGCAGCACCTAAAATACCTGCATCCTCACCTAATTTGCTTCTGATAACTTTAATGTCTTTAACTAATGCTCTTTTCTTTATTGTTTTATTCATTTCTTTGCTGAAGAACTTCCATGCATTTGCTATATTCCCTCCAATAACTATTGCGTCTGGGTCAAAGATATTTGCGAAGTTTGCAATAGCAACACCAAGATAAGAACCAGTATCCTGCCAAAGCTTTAGGGCTTTCTTGTTCTTTTGTTCTGCTAATTCGAAAAGCTCTTTAGGATTTTTTATGTATAAACCTTTTACCCTGTTTAGTATTCCTCGTATAGAAACATAGCTTTCAACACAGCCGTTATTGCCGCACTTTGCCTTTGGTCCATTAAAATTAATGGTTGTGTGGCCAAGTTCAGCTGCATTTCCTCTGCCATGATAGAGTTTTCCATCGATAACAATACCAGAGCCAACACCAGTGCCTAAGGTTAAACCAATAACATTCTTTTTGTTTTTAGCAGCCCCATATTTTGCTTCAGCAAGAGTAAAACAATTTGCATCATTATCAACAAAAACAGGTTTTTTGAATTCTTTTTCTATTAATTTTCTGATATTTACGTTCTTAAGAGGCAGATTAGGGGAATATTTCACAATTCCGTTCTTTGCATCAATCATCCCAGGAACACCCAAGCCAATACTATCAACCTTTTTAATTGGAAAAGTCTCAATAATATCAATAATCTTCCTTAGAACTGCTTTTTGTCCTTTTTTTGTCTCGGTCCTTGCTTTTATCTTTGAGGTAATCTTTCCATTTGGTGCAACAAGGCCTGCTCTGATGTTTGTTCCGCCGATATCTACGCCTATGATGTATTTCATAACAGAAATTTAGAGGCTGGTATATTTAATATTTGTGGTTTGTACAAAAGCAAAATTTATATACCAATTAACGAAAGACTATAACAATGAAAAAAAGAGAATACAGAGACTTATGCGGCCAATGGCTGTACTGCAAGAAGAATTCTAGAAAGAAGTCTGATTGGTTGCCAATAAAGGTTCCTTCTAATTGGTATTTGCAGGGCCTAGACCACCACGGCTTGCTATACTACAAAAGAAACTTCCTTATGGATAAGATAAAGAAAAACAAGGCAGTGTACTTAATGTTCAACGGAATAGACTACATTGCCGATATATGGCTTAATGACCATTACATAGGCCATCATGAAGGTTACTTCCAAAGATTTGGCTATAATGTAACTAGATTACTGAAAAAAAGAAATGAACTAGTTGTAAGAGTGAACTCTCCAAAGGAATCTTTAAAAGACTGGCCTGACCATAAAAAGCTGGTTAAAGGCATCTTTAATCTGCATGATACAAGACCTGGCGGCTGGAATCCAAGCAAAGGCCAGGACAAAAACACTGGAGGCATATGGAATAGTGTAGAATTAATGATTACAAGCAACATAGTCAGGCCAAGAAGAGCTTACTTACATGCAACAAGCATAAGCAAAAAAAGAGCAGAAATAAAGTGCGAGGTGAAATTTTTCCTCAAGAAAGAAGCTGAGTTTGAATTAAAAACTATTTTTGAACCTTTAAACTTTAAAGGACGCACAATAAGCTTTCCAACAAAAACAATAAAAGAGCAAAGAGGATTTCAAGGAACTCAGTTTACATTAGAAGTAAAGAACCCAAAGCTATGGTGGCCGTGGGACCATGGGTTTCCTAATATGTATAAAGTAACCTTCCAGATTATACATGGAGGCAAAATCATTGATGTGCTAGTAAAAAGGTTTGGAATAAGAACATTTAATGTCGATAAAAAGGAGCAGTGGTGGATTAACAACAGAAGAATCTTTCCAAGGGGAGTTAACTTTATTCCGGCACAATGGCTTTCTGAGTATGACAATGAGAAAATAGATAAAGATATAAGCCTACTAAAGAAAGCTAATGTGAATGCTATAAGGGTCCACGGCCATGTAAACAGGGAAGAACTATATGATGCTTGTGATAAAGCAGGAATTCTTGTATACCAAGACTTTGCATTGCAATGGGGATACAGCAACAAAAAGAGATTCATAAAGAATGCATCCAAACAAGCAGAATACATGATATCCTACTTATTTAATCATCCTTCTATTGTTGTGTGGTGCTGCCATAACGAACCATATGGAGAGAAATCAGACTTAGACACGGCTGTGCACAGGATAATCAAAAGGGCTGATAAAACAAGGAATATCGTTTATGGCTCTTTATTTACAGAGCATGCTTATCCGGGATGGTATTACGGCCATTACAAGGAATTTTCGGGGGTGCCTGCAGGCCCTTTAGTAACTGAATTTGGTGCTCAGGCATTGCCAAACGTTGAATCATTAAAAAAAATCATTAGCAAAGAGAGCTTATGGCCCCCAAATACGGATATATGGGCTTACCATAATTTCAGAAAAGAGCAAACCTTCGAGGTTGCTATGATAAAAAAAGGAAGAGGCATTACAGAATTTGTAAGAAACAGCCAGGAATATCAATCCGAGCTTCTAAAGTATGCTATTGAGACTATGAGAAGAAAAAAATATGGCAAAGTTACAGGACTTTTCCAGTTCATGTTTGTAGATAACTGGCCATCTATAACTTGGTCTGTTGTTGATTATTATAGGCAGCCAAAAAAAGGATATCATACCCTTAAACAAGCATACCAACCAATACTGGTATCAATAAGTATAAAACGAAGGCCCTTAGCAATATTCTCTATTAAGGGCAATAAAGAAAGTACAAATGTCTTATGGGATACTATGCAAGTAATCTGGGTTACAAATGACACACACAAAAAATATAAAAATGCTAAGCTTGTATTAAAGGTTGAAGGTGAGAATGGGAAAGTGTATGCAAAACGTGTAAGAACAATAAACATACCAAAAGATTCATCAATTCCAGTTATAAAACCAAGGAGCAGGTTCAAAGCGATTCTTAACATAAAAGGAATTTTGCCTGCAGACAGGTATATTTTAAGGATGAGTATATGGTACAGAAGAAGAAAAATTTCAGAAAACTTTGAATATTTTAGAACTATAAGGAGGCAGGAAATATAAAATGAAAAAAGAACCAATAATAACAATACCAACATACTGGACAAGGAAAGGTGGAGTAAAGAAAGTAGGCGACACTTATTTTGACCATCCTACACCACTGGATGGAGAGCAGACTCTTACAAGGCTGCTAGACAGCCTTAAAGAGGCATGGGGAAACTTCAAGGTTGTTGTTCTGACTGCAACTGTGGATTATAGCGACACCAAGCTATACGAGCAGGTTGAAAACAAGATAGACTCTCTTATTAAGCCGTACAAGAAGCATTTCCCAATAATGCAGTTTGTAAGGTCTGATGTTGGATTCTTAAAGGAAAGGATGAAAAAAAGCAAGGTGCTTACAGATATGATGCCTCAGCTCAATCTTGCCTGTTATCCTACTATAAGGAACTGCCAGCTTATTGTTACAAACGGTTTAGGAAGCGATATAATGATTGGCTTGGATGATGATGAGGTTGTTATGCGGGACCATGTTAAAAAGGCAACTGAGTTTATAGGAAAAGAGCACAAAGGGAAGAGGATTTACGGATTAGGCGGTTATTATAAGGACAAAAAAGGCGACCATATCATGAGGGGCCTTAAGAAGCCTCCAATTGACAATGTCTTCTTCAAGAAGAGATGGGTAAAGAATAATGGATTTATAGCTATAGACGAAAAAAAAGGCCGCATCCATAAATCAAATTTTGTGTTTGGCGGAAACATGGTCATGCACAGAAAGATGTTCATGAATGTAGCTTATGACCTGGGTATAACAAGAGGAGAAAATATGGATTATCTCATTAATGCAAAGATGCATGACCTTGACTTTTATTTTGACAAGGAACTTTATGTCATACACATGCCTCCTGAAAGATGGGATAAAAAAGTAAAGGCATTTCTAAAGACCGGCGCATTCAGCATGACAAATTACTACAGGCTTGAGCAGGATATGCTAAGGTTTCTTTACGAGCGCGAAAAGATCAGGGAATGCAATGACCATCATCTGGATCTCAAAAAGATAAGCATAGAAGCATTAAAGCCTTATCCTGGGGAGTTCTTTACTGAAGATGTTGTCAGGGATGCTGTGTATGCACTAAAGTATATGTACCCAGAAGAAACAAAGAAATTAAGTACTAGTGCTGAGGTGCAGGTTGACCGTGCTTTAGAAAGGTCTAGAAAATTAGCACCTAATTATTTCCACTTCAACCAAAAGTGGATAAAGTTAATGAAGTTTATAGCGAAGGATAAAGCATTTAGAAAGCACCTTAACAATAGATGGCTATAAATGCCTTAGAACTGCTTCATTAAAACCTTTAGGGCCTATTTTATTTATTCTTATTACAGCCTTATTCCTATAGCTGTATTCTCCCTTATAAGTCTTAACCTGATAGCCGTAATCAACATTCTTTAGCATTGGCAAATCATTCTGGCCGTCACCAAGGCCTATTGTTGTAATCTTGCCAAATTCTTTCTTAAATAATTTCTTAAGTGTATTGACTGCTTTTCCTTTGTCGTTCTTGCCCATTATATAATGATATCTTCCTCCCTTGGTATAATTAAGCCCATGCTTCTTAATCAGTTTCTTTATCTTATTTATATCGCCGTCTAATATGATAAAAGGTTCTGTGAATTCGCGTTTTTTTGCTAATCTTGCCTTTTTTAGGGATATTCCAGCATTTTCTGAGAGCTCTTTTAAGGTTAAATCACCGAAGCCTTTCATATTGTAACCGGTTTCTTTCCTTATTTTTACCAGTACTTTTCTCAATTTTTCATACTTGGTACCAAATTGAATAATCTTATTACCTTTCTTAATATAATCATGCTTAAAATTAAATTTAAAGTAACCCTTGGGAATAAAAATAGCAGCGCCGTTCTCAGAGATAAAAGGGTGTCTTATCTTTATTTTCTTATAGTATATATCCATCTCATGGCTTACCCTGCTGCTGCAGAACACAAAAGGAATTTTGTTTTTCACTATTTTGCGTATAGCTGGCATTGCTTTGCTATAAGAGTAGGTGCTGTGGTCAAGAAATGTACCATCCATATCTGAAAATATAATTATCTTATCTATAGTCATAGATTTCCTCCCTGAATTTCTTAAGCTGTTCGTTCTGGTATCTCAAGAATTCATTAAAACTCTTTTTTGTGAACTTCTGGAATGGCGCCAGCTTAAATGGTGTGGTCTCGTATTCTATTTTTCTTTTTAAAAGGGATTCCTTTATGTCCTTATCTGAATATATTTCATATAAAATTTTCTGGATTACCTTTTTCCTCTGGCGTTCGAACCACTCATTTGACATTGACCTTGTACCAAATAAGTAGCTTTGAGTAGAGTATCTTACCTGGAGCAGCTTTGCAAATTCCTGGACACTTGGCTTCAAAAACCTAAAATCTGAATTAAGCAGGCTAAGGAAACGCTCAAGGAATTCTTCCTTAGGGATATCAAAAGGGATTGTATCTGACTCAATTGCCAGGTAAATGTAAGCCCTTAACATATTTTCATTTCTCTTCCTCATTGTTCTTGTTGGAGATTCAGCTACCCTGACATCGTTATGGAATATCAGGCCCCAGTCATTAGCGTTGTACAGATGCTCCATTTTATTTGGCGACTTGAACAAAAACCCTCCAATAAGGCCATAGCGCTGCAAGCGATAATTTAACTCAGTAAACTCGCCATACCAGCCCCGGGTAGGGTTAAATATGCCGCTCCCGTTGTGTTCTTTCTGCAGTTTTTCGAGAACCCTTGTAAAATGAAGCTGAAGGTTGCCATGAACATGACCGTATAGAACATAAGCGTTCTCATACTTCTCACCCCTAAATGGGGTGTACCTCCTTGGCTTTTCTACTTCCAAGAAATTAAGTAATTTAGCAGCAAGTTCCTTTTTAGCTATTACTGTATCAACAAGGTTATTTGCCTCTACCTGTCTTTTGGTCTTTGACAGCATTGAAACCTCAAATGTAGGATATCCAACAAAAGCAGCATACTGCAATCCCTGTTCTAAGAAGTCAAATAACTCTTTTGGCTTATATATCGCAATATCATCATCAATTAGGTACGTAAGCCTCGTTCCTTTGACTACATTCTGGATTGAACGTACAAGGCCTGCATTTCTTCCGCTTGGTATGGTTCTTCCAGAATTATAAACTACCTGGTAAGGGAGCTTTCCCTTGTTATATTTTTTGAACACCTTCTTAACAAAAGCCTCTGATTCTTCATTATGCTCTGTATTGCATACAAGAATTATATTGTATTTGTTCCTGTCTAAATCACTTAAGCACGTAAGAAAAGTCCCTATCTGTTTTTCCCTTGTAGGAATAGTAAGAACTACAATATCTCTCTTAATCCCCTCTTTGATTTTTAGCTTAAGCATTAAAAACCCCCCTAAATGAAAATTAGTCTATTTCTTCTCTCCACCAACGCTAAACTTCTTTATCGATACTTCTCCTTCCTTTGCCTTAACAGAAAGCTCGTCCTTTTCTGTAAACTTGCTTATGTTTGTGAGGACCTCTGGTAAAAGGATTCTATTACCCCTAAAATCAAGATTTGTTATAATCTCCTTTAAAGGCTCTATTTCCTCCAGTATTTCTTTTGTTGTTTCTTTTTTTCCAGTATCGGTAAATTCCTTTGCTTGCGTGTATAAGAATTTAGCAATCTTATCTGCAACATTTATCTTTGTTGCTTGTGTAATGCCTTGCAAGCCTGGAGAGAGGTTTATCTCTATGACTGTCGGCCCTTTTGCACTTTCTAATAAGTCAACAGCGCAGATGTCTGCTTCTACTGCTTCGGCAGCCTTAATTGCCAGTTTTTTTGTATGTGCATCAAGCTCGCATGGCTCACCTGTGCCGCCTACATGTATATTTGCTCGCTTCTCACCAAACTCTGCTTTACGCTTCATAGCTGCTACAACCTTGTCGCCAACAACTATTGCCCTTATGTCAGCACCAGCTGTTTCTACATACTCCTGGATAATAAACGGCTGTCTTAAAGCAGCTAAGGCATCAAGCATAGAAGAAGCAGAAGGGTATGAATCCGCAAACATAACACCTTTTCCATGAGAACCATGAGGAAATTTCATAACAATTGGATAGTTCACTTTTTTGAGAATCTTTTTTGCTGCATCTGTTGTTGCTGCTATATAGGTAGTTGGCATTGGAATCTTATGCTGCTGTATATCAAGCTGTGTAAGCAGCTTATCATGGCCAACAGTAAATGCAACCGGCTTTATCGGCATATATGTTTTGCCGTACAAGGCAGTTGCTATTGACCTCAGCAGAGGCTCGTATCTAAAAGACCCTTTCACATATATACAATCATATTTATCTAATGGCTTCCCTTCATAAAGAACCTCCAAGGATTCGCTGTCTAGGTTTACCTCAATGTTCTTTAGGTCTATATCATCAACTACCTTGAAGTACTTCTCCATCTCCTTGACAATCATCAGGGAACTTTTACTTCTTAATGATATTACAGCGCCTTTCATTTTAGCGTTTTGATGGGTCTATTAAAAAGCCCTCCTTCAGTATATTTTGACCAATTAAGCATCTGTATTTCATATGGCTTCTATCAGCCAATGTGAACTCAGCATTTATCTTCTTACCAGCTAATTTTACTTCTCCTTTTATTACAGGCCTTAGTTTATTGCCATGGGCTGATTTAACCAGCTTTGATTTGATTACAGGCCCTAGCTTTAGTTCAGCAGCTAATTTTACATCCATTGAGCTCTTTGTAGCTCCTGTATCAATACGCGCCATAACGCTCCTGCTCTTTTTTTTGCTGCATATTGTGACTTTTTCGCTAAGACCAATTAGTGACTTATTCTTGTATTTCATAGCTAAAACCTAAGCATATTTTGATTTAAAAAGGTTTCTAAACCCCAGGGGTTTTCTACACCTTTAATATCTCTCCATCTACATGCACAGTAGGATTTCTAAATATCTGATCAAGGTGTATTATTGCATATATTGTGCCGCCAAACCAGTAGTTTGAGCCAAGCGCAAAGTGTGCAGTGCCAATTACCTTTTCATCAATTATGGTTGCTCCAACAATCCTTGCATTGGGGTTAAGGCCGATGCCAAACTCGCCTATGCGGCGAATGCCCCATGGATGTTTTGCCTTTGCTTCTGCCCAGTCTAGGGTAAGCTTTAATGTATCTGCTTCTTTGCCTCCAGTTATCTCAATAACCTTTCCTTTTTCTACTGTCAAGGTTATGGGGGTTTTTACAGGGGTAGAGCCCTCTTTATGTGATGATGTGGCGTCTATCACTATTTTTCCATACACATATTTTTTTCCATAAGGGGGAATATAAACCTCTCCAGCAGGTATATTGCCGCCGCTGGCTGGTTTTGTGTAATCACCATCATTCCTCACAGCATTCTTGTCCTTGATGTTCATATAGAAGTCTGTTCCTCCCGGGGAGGTCACATGCAATTCTTTGGCATCATCAAATATCTGTTTTATCTGTTTTGACTTTTCCTGCAGGGCCTTATAATCAATATTGATAGAATTTGCCAGAAGAGAGAATTTATCATTGGTAAGCTTTCCTATCTTTGGTGTTGATACAAACCTGTGGCTGCGGGACTTTATAAACTTTCTATAGCTTTTTCCAAGATCCTTTATTGAACCAAGCCGGTTCGAAAGATTAAGGACTATTATGCTGCCCTTCTTCAAATTCTCAAGGGAATTTATCACGTTCTCGTCTGCATCATCACCCTTGGTTTTTGGCTTCTGCATCACTAAGTTTACATTTAAGCCAAGGTCTCTTGCTGCAATATAATAGCTTGTTGCCATTAACGCAGCAATACGCCTGTTTTCATGACCCTCGTCACCAATGATAAGGACCTCTTCTTTTGTTGCATTAAGGCATTCCTTTAACACTCTCTTAAAAATAGTCGAGTTGGATTTAGCAGAATCAATAAGATTATACTTTTCCAGCAGTTTTAGTGTTGCTCTTGAATGCAAAAAATATCACCAGTTATATTCTAATTTTCAGAATTAGTTTTTATATTTTGTGGAAAAGAAAGCTTTTTATTAAATCAGGCAATAAAAGTATACAATGGAATTAAAAAAGATAAAAGACAAGATACCTCCAGAACTGTATAAGATAGTAGAGAAGGATATCAAAGAACTCAGGCCGTGCCAGACAAAGGCTGTTGATAAGGGCTTATTGGAAAGAAAAAATCTATTGGTCTGCACGCCTACTGCCTCTGGAAAGACCTTGATTGCAGAATTAGCCGCTATAAGCTCCATACTAAAAGGCCTTGGAAAGGCTGTTTATATTGTTCCGTTAAAAGCGCTTGCTTCTGAGAAGTTCAATGACTTCAAAAAGAGGTATGGCAGCCTTATCAAGGTTGCTATGTCAATAGGGGACATTGATTCTGCTGACCCTTACCTAGCTGAGTATGACCTGATAATAACCACCTCTGAAAAACTTGATAGTTTGACAAGGCATCATACCCCCTGGCTTAGTAGGATTGGAACTGTTATAGTCGATGAAATACACTTGATGAATGACCCAGGAAGAGGTCCGACTCTTGAGATATTAATCACAATACTAAAGCAGATATTAAAGAATGTACAAATCATTGGATTATCAGCTACAATAGGAAATCCAGAGGAGCTGGCTGAATGGCTGGATGCTAAGTTAGTAATAGATGAATGGAGACCAGTAGAACTTCATAAAGGCATTTGTATGGGAAATGAAATAGAATTCTACCAATAAAAAATAATCATGTAATAATGATTTCCAACTAAGCTTCTAAACCGAGATTCTTGATTATCAGCTCAGAATCAAACTCTTTCAAATCCTTGTATTCCTGGCCGACACCAATATATATGATTGGCTTCTTTGTTACATAACTAACAGAAACTGCTGCGCCCCCTTTTTCATCGACATCTGCCTTTGACAGGATTATTGCATCTATGCCAACTGCTTCATCAAATCTCTTGGCTTGTTCAACACAGTCATTTCCTGTTATACTCTCACCGATAAAAACCTTTAAGTCAGGCTTTGAGACGCGTATAATCTTCTTCATTTCGTCCATCAGGTTTACATTTGCGTGCATCCTGCCGGCAGTATCAATCAAAACAACATCTATATTTTTTGATTCTGCATGCTTTATTGCATCAAAGGCAACTGCTGCAGGGTCTGAACCATAATCATGTTTTATTAGTTTTACACCGAGTTTATCAGCATGAATCTGAAGCTGGTCAATGGCAGCTGCCCTAAAGGTGTCGGCAGCAGCAAGAACCACTTTCTTATTTTTATCGAGAAGCAGCCTAGCAACTTTAGCTATGGTTGTTGTCTTCCCAGAGCCGTTAATCCCAACAAAACATATGACAAAAGGCTTTTTCTGTTTTATCTTTTCTAACATATTGAATTGCTCGGCTTCGAATAAATCGCCTATGCTTTTTTTCAGGGACTCTTCTATTGTTTTTTCTATCTTTGTACGCTTGATTGGCTTTTCGACAAGTTCTTGTTTAAGGTCTCCCTTTATTTTCTCTATTACCTCTGTTGCGACATTATTTTCAAGCAAGGCAACCTCAAGATTCCAGAACAATTCCTCGAATTGGGCTTCGTTTATTTTCTTAGTAACTACCTTCTCTTTTATTTTTCCAAAAAAACCTTTCTTTTCAGGTTTAATCTCTTCTTTCTTCTCTGGCTCTTTAATCTCTTCTTTCTTTTTTTCTGCCTTCTCAACCTTTGCTTTTTCCTCCTCTTTTGGCTTTTCAGCCTCTGCTTTAGGAGGCTTTTCTTCCTCGACCTTGATTTCCTCTTTTTTCTCAACCTTAGGCGTTTCTGGTTTGGGCTCTGCTTTGACTTCTTCCTCGCCTTCCTTTTCAACCTTCCTAGAAATCTTAGAGATAGTATTCTTTAATTTCTCTTTTAAGAACTTAAACATCTTAAATCATTATTCCTTGCTTTCCCCAACAAGAGACTGAAGCTCCTTTTCAGCTGACTCTGCTTCAACAGCAGCTTTCTGAAGCTGTCCAAGCAACTGCTCCTGCAGCTTCCTAACCTCAGAGGATTGTTTGTCTATGAGCTTCTTTGTATCAGGAATACTCTTCTTAACTATTGTATTTGCTCCGACATTCACCAATAATTCCTCATTATCCTTCAAGGAAGCCTTTGCAAATATTCCAGAACTAATAGGGACAAGGGTGTCTGAGCCAGGCTTTAGCTTCTTTAGGTCATCCAGACTTGAGCTTAGGCTGGTCAAGTCAGCAATCTGCTGTTCAAACTGCTGTATCTGCTGCTGCAACTGCTTTATCTGCTGCTGCAGCATTTGAAGCTGCATATATTTCTGCTGGAGATCTTTTTGTTGTTCTTCTTTCATTTTAGTTTGTCCAGCAATTCCTCAAGCATTGACTCGTATTTCTCCTCAGATGCTATAAAAATCGGAACTACGTCCCTTATTATTTTCTCCTCATTTTTGAATTCTTTAATCTCGTTTTCCACCAGTTTTTTCAAAACAATTTTTTCTTCTTTGGTTAGATTCATTTTTTTGTACCTGATTTTTCTCTTAAGCTATCATAGATTTTATCGAATACTACCCCCATTGGCTTGCCTTCAAATATCCGGTTTATTGTCTCAGCAAGCAGTGGAGCCAGGCTTATCACCTTTATTTTATCGATGCTCTTGTTCTCCGGGATAGTTATTGTATTTGTGACTATAACCTCTTTGACTGGGGCTTCCTTAAGCCTATCAATAGCAGGTCCTGAGAATACAGGGTGTGATGCACAAATATAAACATCTAATGCGCCTGCATCCTTTATTGCATGGGCTGCTTTTGTTATTGTTCCTGCTGTGTCAATCATGTCATCTATAAGTATTGCAGTTTTGCCCTTTACCTCTCCAATGATGTTCATTATCTTTGCAACGCCGTGTTTTGGCCTGCGCTTATCTATAATTGCCAAGGATGCTCCTATGAGCTTTGCAAGACGCCTTGCACGGACTGTTCCGCCTGCATCAGGCGACACCACAACAGGCTCCTTAAGACCCTTACTTAGCATATTATCTGCCAGCAAAGGCATAACCTCAAGATTATCAAGGGGTATATCAAAAAATCCCTGCAGCTGGTCAACATGCAAATCAAATGTGACAACCCTATTAACACCGGCTGTTGTAAGGAGATTTGCCACCAGCTTAGCGCTTATTGGTTCTCTTGGAGTAGCTTTGCGGTCCTGCCTTGCATAGCCATAATAAGGAATAACTGCTGTTATCTCCCTCGCAGATGCGCGCTTGAGAGCATCAACAATAATCAAAAGCTCCATAAGGGTTTCATTTGTTTGCGGGCAGGTTGGCTGTATAAGGAATATATCACAGTCCCTGACACTTTCCTCAACCTTAACATAGATTTCTCCGTCATTAAACCTGGAGATTGTTATTGGTGTGAGAGGTATTTTTAGCTTGGATGATACTTCTTCTGCCAGTGCCTGGTTTGCTGTTCCTGATATTAACTTTAGTTTTTTCATAACAACCCCTTGTTGCAGAAATAAATGGCTCTGATTTAAAAAGGTTATGTTAGCTCTTTTTCGACAGCCTTGCTAGAAGCTAAAGAGATTTCTATATCGCCAAAATGCTGCTGCTGGAACAGGTCTATTTTACGCTGGTCTTGATTAGCTAAATGAAGCAGCGGGATAAATGTGTATACCCTGTCCTCCTTTTCAGCTGAAGTTACGAGTTTAGAGAATGTGAGCTTTCCCTTGTTTCCGGAAAAAAACAATTTTATCCTGGTGTAGATATCCATTATTACTTCTGTTATATCCTTTTTTTTCTCTGGCACCTCAACATTCATTGGAGGGATGCTGTTCAGCACCCTGCGCTGTTTAACTTCAAGCGCCTTGTTTAGGGCTCCCACCAAGTCATAGATTGATACTTTTCTCTTTCTTGGCTGGGGTGTCCTTGGTATCAGGACTGGCGTTTCAGGCTGAGTTATTTTCTGGAACTCCTCTTCTAATTCATCATACAGCTCAGCTGCCTCTGGTTCATTGAACATCTGCTCTAATTGGTTTGCATCTCCAACAAGCCTATTTGATTTCATCTTTAGCAGGATAGCAGCTGCCAGCAAAACCTTGCCAGAAATCCTGAAGTCGGTCTCCTTCAACTTCTTAACCATCTCAAGATACCTCTTGGTTAACTGGCTTACATCCACATCCCAGGGATCCATCTGCTCTGTCCTAACAAGGTCGTAAAGAATAGACTGCCAAGTAATTTCATCTTTGTTAAACAACAGTTCAAATACTTGTTCGTGACTTTCCATTCTATGGTATATTGTTGGATTAAAATATATAAAACTAGTGATTTTTTGGTTTAAATCTCGTTTTTCATGTAGAAAGGGTTATACATAATTATGAGGTGTCTTGTTTTTACTCACATTTAAAATAGAAATAAATCCTGTATCCTAAGTGATATAATATTACGAAGGCCAATATTAATATTATCGGGATCTCAATAAGATTATAAATTCCAGCGACAGGTTCTCCAATTCTACTTCTAACCCGAAGAATTAAGAAAGATTCCATTAACATGAATATAAGCAATATACCCCATGCTGTCCAAGAATTTAGTATCCTTATAAAAGCAAATGTGGAGCCATAAGCTGTTCCTCCGGTTAATTGTGGATGCGTAGCTAGATAACGGTCATAACAATCTTTATGAGATGCCCTGTATTTATATTTTAATCTAGGTAAAGTAAAAATAATATAATTATTTTTATCTAAAATTCCTTTATTACAAAAATAACACATTGCATTCTCTTTCATTAATTGAATAATTATAAAAATAGTATTTAATTCTTTTTATTGGTGTGCTTGTTAGTTCTCACTACATTCAACCTTTTTAGTCTGTTTTTTAGAATTGCAATTGTTAACAAAACCTTTTTATAGTGAGATAAAATCTTTTAGCTAAACTGGGCTTGTGATCTAGTGGCTATGATGTCGCCCTTACAAGGCGAATATCCCCGGTTCGAGTCCGGGCAGGCCCATTTTTTTACTAAAACTTAAAGCGGTAGTAGTATAGTGGTTAGTATACGACGTTGCCAACGTTGTGACCTGGGTTCAAATCCCAGCTACCGCAGTTTTTTTCTAGAAACTTTTAAATAAACACTAGTTTTTCACTGACTATACGGGTCCGTAGCTCAGCCCGGTTCAGAGCGCTGGTCTTATATGTCCACGTTCTACTCGGCTAAGAGAGCCAGTGGTCCGGGGTTCAAATAGTTGCGTTTTGCGCAGCTTGAATGTCCCCGCGGACCCATATGGCGGGGCGTAATGCTTCGCCAATCTTCAATGCCCCTGTGGTGTAGTCCGGCCAATCATTCTGCCTTTTCGAGGCAGGGACCTGGGTTCGAATCCCGGCGGGGGCAGTTTTTCTTATTTCATCTAAAGTTATTTATACTAACTAGATACTCCAAGGTAACTATAATGGCAAAAGCCTATGGGAAATGTAAACTCTGCGGAGCTGATAGTTTTCTTAACTACGCTGGACTTTGCAAGAAATGCAACAAGAAAAAAGAGGGGGCAGAGATAAAGAAAGAGATATTCAGTGACAGGGAAATAGAAAAAGAAGCAAAGGAGAAAGAGATGGCTGCTGTGATGCAGGAAACAGCTGCAGAAACAAAAGCAGAAGCACCAGCAGAAGAAGCTAAGGAAGAAGCAAAAGAAGAAGCTCCTAAAGAGGAAAGCAAAGAAAAGGCTGAAGAAAAGAAAGAGTGATGTAAACTATACATACCTTTACAATATGCTCTTAATCATATAGTACTGAATAGAAATCTTTATAAATGGGCGAAAATTCTTTCTCCTATCGCCACCAATATGTTCTAGATATACAAACTCTGGAATTTCTACCCTGGAAAGGGAATCATAGCTAATAAAAGCTAGACTTTGTGATACTTGATGTGACCATTAAGTATTGGAAAATATCCCGTCAATGTGACGGAAATTAAGTTTTCAATAGATGCGACCAAAATAGATAAAGGATTTTTTTGTGAATTCCCGTTGATCCTGCGGGAGATTGCTGCTATTGGGATTCGACTAAGCCATGCAAGTTTGCTCTCTTCGGAGGGCAGCTGACTGCTCAGTAACACGTCGATAATCTACCTTTAGGTCGGAGATAACCTTGGGAAACTGAGGCTAATATCTGATAGGGGAATTATACTGGAATGTTTTTTCCCTGAAAGGCAACGCCTAAGGATGGGATGGCGGCGGATTAGGTTGTTGGTGAGGTAATGGCTCACCAAGCCGAAGATCCGTAGGGGCTCTGAGAGGAGTAGCCCCGAGAAGGGCACTGAGATACTGGCCCTAGCCCTACGGGGTGCAGCAGGCGCGAAACCTCTACAATGCACGAAAGTGTGATAGGGG
>JAHWIK010000010.1 GCA_019322485.1 Candidatus Woesearchaeota archaeon | reverse complement strand
CGGCCCCAATAAAATTTGTTAGAAAGCTTCTACTTAAAAAATTTTGTTCTTTTAAGACTTCTCTTTTATCTTTAAAATCAAATGCGCATTAAACAACCATCATCCAGGCAGCATATAAACTAATTTACTGTGTAACATTGGTTGCTTTTCTGCTATATACGTTGTTAGGCTTGTAGTTTCTGGAATATCGCAGCTAGTCTTCCCGCTTAATGCCATAACAGTCTTCCTGCTTAATGATATAACCGCCCGGAATACGTCCCCATACTTCTTATATTTTCCATCAAACTTAAAGTCAAAGACATTTATTTCGTCTAAAGGCAGTACCCACCCGAATTGTTCTATCCTGTGGTCTTCAACAGCCATGCCAGAATGAACCCTTATAGATGCTCTAGCAGGAAAAACAGCATCTACGGACCTTACATAAGAAGTATCACTGCAATCTTTTCTTTCATCATATCTGACTTTAAGAGTACCATTTCCTTCCCTGGTACCTACTTCAATATCTAGTTGAACAGGATTATAGAACTTTGACCTTTCTACGTAAATATCTGTTTTTAAATGATTCATAATGCCACTTATAGGATTTCTGGCTGACCACATCATTGGATCTGGTATATCTTCTTCAGGAACACCCCTTTTCCGGTATGCACTTCTTGATGTTTCAATAAGTTCTTGCATAGCAGTTTTTACTTTCTCAAACGTAGCACTTATTTCTGTTTTAGCACCTTCTACTTTTCCAGCAATACTACCAACCATCTCAGCATGACTTCGCAGCCCTTCCATTATCCTTTCTCTTACATACTCTCTATCTGTTAATGGATTATCAAATACCTGCTCAAAAAAATAGAATAACTCGTCAACAGCCCTTTGAGCAGACTCAACACCATAAACCCAGTCCTGGTTGTCACTATCAAGGTCATTAGGAAAAAAACGAACCCTTGCTTTCTCTCCTGATGGGGAAAACCATAACGCTCCAGAACCTATTTGCGGTCCATCTGTGTTTTGTGTTCCATCAACCTTCTTGAACCTAACATCTCTTACAAAAGGAAAATCTGATAGTTTTTCCCTTATGCCCTCTTCAAGCTCGCCTACTCTTTCAGTACTTAGTATTTCATGTAGTGTTTTAATTGAAGATACGCTCATGTGTCCAGGGTTGGCTGCTCGCTATTTAACCCTTTTCCTTTTTTATAGTCAAGGAATGGTGGTGAAAGGTTAGAATAACAAATAATTTTAAATAGTGGTTAATTAAAAATAATCCTAGATGAAATTTTTAGACCTGGTTAAGGTATATGAGCAGCTAGAAGCAACAAGCTCTGGAAATAAGCTAAGGGAGATTCTCTCAGATTTCTTCAAGAAGGTTCCAAAACAAGAGATTGAAAAGGTCACTTATATGACTCTTGGAACAATTGCTTCTGACTTTGAGGATATTAATCTAGGAATGGCAGATAAGATGGTTGTCAGGGCAATTGCAAATGCTGTTGGTAAAGATAATGCTGAAGTAAAACAAATATTCAAGGCAGAGGGTGATGTTGGAAAGACAGCAGAGAAGACTGTTGCAGGAAAAACTGCTAAACTGCAGATAGATGAGGTTTTTAATGGCCTGCATAAAATAGCATCAGCATCTGGTTCTGGAAGCCAGGATGTAAAGGTTACTACATTAGCAAATTTACTGAAAAAAGCAACACCAAAAGAAGCAAGGTACTTAGCAAGGATTGTCCTGGGCACTTTACGAATGGGTGTTGGTGATATGACTGTTCTTGATGCTTTGTCAATTACATTTACAGGGACAAAAGCAAACAAGCCAAGGCTGGAGCATGCTTTTAACATCTGCCCTGATGTTGGGATTATAGCAAAGACAATTGCAAGCAAAGGACTAAAGGGTATTGATAAGATTGGTGTTGCTGTTGGAAGGCCAATAAAGATGATGCTGGCTCAAAGAGTTACTGATATTGAAACAATAAAAGAAAAGATGCCTTCTGGAATTGCTGCTGAAGAAAAGTATGATGGTGAAAGAATACAGGCACATTTCAGCAAAGGAAAACTAGTTCTTTTCTCGAGAAGAATGGAGGATATAACAAATCAATTCCCGGATGTCTGCAAACAGATTAAGGCTAATCTTAAAGCAAAAGAGTTTGTTGTTGAGGGAGAAGCAGTTGCTATAGATGAAAAAGGAAACCTATTGCCTTTCCAGAGATTAATGCAGAGAAGGAGGAAATATGATGTTGAGGCTTATGTAAAGAAAATCCCTGTTTGTATATACTTGTTTGACTTATTATACCTTAACAGCAGGAGCTACATAAGAGAAGATTATCCAAAAAGGCACAAAGCATTAGAGAAGATAGCAAAAAAGGAAACCAAGAACCTGCAGATTGCAAAAAGGATTGTCTGTGATGACATAGAATGCATAGAGGAGTTCTTCAATAAGTCACTGCAAAGAGGATGTGAAGGAATAATTGCAAAATCAACAGCAGGGGATTCTGTCTATAAAACTGGCATGCGCGGCTGGCTTTGGATTAAATGGAAAAGAGAATACTCAACAGAGCTTGCAGACACCTTTGACTTGGTTGTTGTTGGCGCTTTTGCAGGCAGAGGAAGAAGAGCAGGCACCTATGGCGCTTTGCTTTGCGCAGCTTATAACAAGAAAACAGATTCATTTGAGACAGTATGCAAGCTTGGCTCTGGCTTTACTGATGAGCATCTTGCAAAATTACCCAAAAGGTTTAAAAAGTATCTGATGAATAAGAAGCCTGCAAGGGCAGTTATAAACAAAGCTATGAAGCCTGATTACTGGTTTGAGCCAAAAATAGTTGTTGAGGTTTTGGGAGCAGAGTTAACAAGAAGCCCAATTCATTCATGCTCTGAAAAGCAGGGAAAGGGTCTGGCTTTAAGGTTCCCTCGTTTCAAAAGATACAGGGAGGATAAAAAGCCAGAGCAGGCAACAACCACAAAAGAGATTTTGGCTTTATACGGAAAAAAGAGATAGAATGGTTAACCTTACTTCATCCCACAAGATTGCAAGGGTTTTTGGTATTGATATAAAGCTTCATATGAGCTGGTTTTTCATATTTTTCCTTTTAGCCTGGTCTTTGGCAACATGGTATTTTCCTACAAACTATGAATTTGGCACTGCTGTTAACTGGGTTTTAGGCTATGTCGCAGCTGTATTGCTGTTTGTTTCTGTTGCAATGCACGAGCTTGCTCACTCACTTGTTGGGCGGCGCCATGGCATAAAGGTTTATTCAATAACGCTTTTCTTTTTCGGCGGAATAGCAAATATATCTGACCAGAAGATTACTCCTGATACTGAGCTTAAGGTCAGCCTGGCTGGGCCTTTCCTTAGCTTAACCTTAAGTGCCTTGTTCTTTATGCTCACAAAGACGCCACTAATACCTCAAGTCATTGCTGTTTTCGATTATCTTTTCAAGCTAAACCTTATCCTGGCTTTGTTTAATCTTGCTCCCGGCTATCCATTAGATGGAGGCAGGGTATTAAGAGCAATAATATGGAAGGCAACTGGAGACATTAAAAAAGCAACAAAGTATGCATCCGAGGGAGGAAAAACAATTGGCTATATTCTTGTTGCAATTGGCGTAATAGGAATCTTCTTTGGGTATGGGGGGCTTTGGTATATACTTCTTGGTCTGTTCCTTGTGTTCTTAGCTGGTGCAGGCTTTCAGCAGGTTTTGCTTAAGCAAAAACTTTCAATGGTTAATATTAAGGCTCATCTCGAGAAAAAGTTTTTACTGCTAAGCCCAAAAAAGACTTTGACTGATTTTGTTAAGAAATGCATAGAGCTTGACCACCACAGCTTTATTGTCAAGAACAAGAATGTGTATGGTGTAATAAACCTGGATGAATTGTCACAGATACCGAAGAAATTCTGGCCAAAGGTAAAGATTGGCGAGGTTGCAAAGGTTGTAACACCTTTATCATATGATGAGAATGCCTATAACGCATTGAGGAAGATGCAGAACCTTGAGGTTGATATACTGCCTGTTGAGAAAGGGAATCAAATTGTTGGGGTTCTCCACGAGTCAGCTCTTATGAACCTTGCAAGGATAAGATTATTAGAAGAGAAGCTTGAAGGATAATCAATTCAGAAAAATCAATAACGAAAGAATTAAATCTGATTTTTGCTTGATGCAAACGTTAAAGCAAAAATCATCCGCTGTCTTAAAGTAAAGGAAGCGGATGAAAATTCCTTTATAGTGGTTGTGAAAGGAATTTTCAGATTTAATGATTTAAAAATGATAGTGAAAATAAAATGATTAAAGAAGAAATAGAAAAATTAAGAAAGAAAATCAAAAAGAAGGCTGAGGAAGGCGTTGAAATAGACGAGAGCGACATCCCGGTGCATGAAAAATACGTCAAGGAAGAAGACATAAAGCAGATAAAGAAAAAGAAAAACAAAGATTTATAAATCAAGTTTATAATAATTTAACCTGAGGTGATTTGATGGTTAAGGCTATTGCTGTTTCGGATATTGTTTCTAATGAGTTCAGCACAATAGATGAGGCTGATGCTGTTTCAAGGGCTCTTGGGAAGTTTAGTTCACTAAAGCCAAAGCCTTATGCTCTTGTTGTTCTTGATAATAAGAAAAGGTACAAAGGGGTTGTTACTGAGCGTGATATTGTACGCTCAAATCTTGAGCCCAATGCTAAGATAAGCGGGGTAATAGGCAAATTAATGATAAGGGCTCCTGCTATAGCTCCTGCTCTTGCTGTTACTGAAGCAACAAGGCTGATGATTGAGAATGAGTTAAAGCACCTTCCTGTTCTGGAAAGAAACAAGGTTGTTGGTATAGTAAGGGATGTAGATATCCTGAATAAGGTTGTGAGAACCAACTTTGGCGCAGAGACTATTGAGAAGTATGTGACAAGAGAGCCTTATATTCTTTTTCCCCAGGATACTGTTGCTAAGGCATTGAACCTTTTCAGGGAAAAGAATATCTCAAGAGCACCTATTGTTGAGAAAGGAAAGCTTCTTGGAATCATAACTATGCATAACATAGCTGTTAATTTCCTAAAGCCAGTAGCCAAGGAAGGCAGGGGAGACATGATTGGGAACAAGGAAAAATATCTCAGGTTCCCTGTTAAGGGAATAATGTCAACTGCTGTTATTACCTGCTCTATGAGGGAGAAGGTAAAGGCTATTGTAAAGAAGATGCTCAGGCATGATATAACTGCAGTTGTTGCTGTTGACAATAAAGGAAGGCTTGAAGGGATTGTTACAAAAAAGGATTTGCTTGAGTCAATAGCTTCTTTGGTTAAGCCGCCTGTGCAGAAGTTCTTTATACAGGTTGCTGGTGAGCTTGGTGCTTTGGACTCAATGGACAAGGATGCTGTTTCAAATGATTTGCAGGCATTTGTAAATCAGTATGATCCAAAGTTCAATGAGGGCCATCTGTATGTATATATACAGCTGCAAAGGGAGAAGACAAGGAAGCAGAGGCAGTTCTACTGCAAGGTTAACTTTACAACAGACAAGGGCAGGTTCCATTCCGGAGAAAAAGGGTGGGGTGTACAGCAGGCCTTAAACAAATCACTTAAGGAGCTTGAGAGGCAGGTAGAAAAAAGGCTTGGCAAGCAGATACATAGGACACCAAAGAAAGGGATGTATCCAAGCAGGATCAAGTAGCTTTTTCTTGATTTGTTATTTTAGAAACGAAAAGTTTATATACTAGAAGTTACATGAATGGTATATTAATATACAAAAATGTATACTAACATTAGGATTTTATTAGGAGGTAAATAAATAATTAATTAAAATGTAATTGAGGCTTTGATTTTACTTTGCCACCAACCTTTTGGTTGAGGCAAGTTGACACAAACAACTACAGTTGAAAAACCTGAAGTTTCTGCTGTTTCTTCTACTTCTTCTTATGTAAGTTTGCATGTAGCTCGTTCAGCTACAGAACCTTCTACAGATAAACAATCTAAATCTAGTTTAACAGACATCTTAATGGACCCCCAGCTTAAGCTTGGAGAAGAAGGAAGCGCCAGACCTGTTTTAGAAGAGTTTCTTAGTTATCATGACATAGGCAAGTTTGGTGCAGATAAGATAGAGGAATTACTTGACTTAAAACCAAGATGTATGCATCCTGATTCTGGCCAGGCAGCTATTTTGGCGACAAAATCAACTGATGAAACTATTAATGCTCCTTATCTGGTTGTTAAAGTTCCAAAATATTATGAATGCGGTTTAGAGACAAATAGGGTATGTGTGATTAGTATTCTAGGTGAGTTCAGACCTGGAAATAAGGTTTACCTTGCTGCATTACAAAGGACTAGAGATAAAAATAAGCCATACGCTGAACCAGTGCTTAACCTTCATGTTTATGATATAAGTCCGGAACAGTCTTACCAGGAGGTAGAAGATGGAGGCAATAAAAATTCTTGCATGAAATCTGAGCGCTTTGAACCAAAGGGTATATCCCCTGAAGTTAGGTGTGAACAAGTTGTAAAAGAATATGAACAAGAGATTAGTAGGTTGATGGATGAGGTAAGCCCCAGGATAGCTGCTGATTTCAGAGCTGTTGTTGCTTCAGTTGGTGAGCATGTTCTAAAGCCAGAAGGTGATCATTTCTATCTAACTGCAGATGGGTACAGCCATATTCGCTTTAATTTTGACCCAGCACAGCCTGGACCTTCTCCTGCAGAACGCAAAGAAGTAATAGACTATGTAATAGGCAATGGCTTTATGCCTAAGAAAAAGTATGATGCAGTGCGTGTCTTTAGCGCACATTGGAAGGTTTCTAAGGCTCAACGAGCTGCTTAAACAGAGATAAACTATTTCTTTTTCATCATTCTATAGTGGGTAATTTGTAGAAAGATTTATAAGATATTCACTATTACAGCAGCAGGATGGCTGATTTAGAAGAAAGGTTAAAGACATGTTCTCCCAGGCAAAGAAGAAGGGTAGCTATGGACTTAGCTAAAACAGGGATTTATGGAGCAATTAAGCCCCTAGCCAGAATGCTTCAGGGAGGCAAGTACTGGGGCGGAGTCAGGCCTCGTTATTATGGTTTTAAAGCAAGGATAGCTGCTGCAAGGGCTCTTAGTGCTTTTGAGAGTGACTGTAGGGAAAGCGCATATGAACATCTAGGTGCAGCTGTTGATTGGTTGGTTGATGTTGTTGAGAACGGAACTTACAGAAGGCAGTTAACTGCTATAAAGACCTTAGGGCATATCAAGGGGAAGGCTAAAGGAAAGGCGCTTAAGTATCTAAGGTCACTTCTTGCTGAATATGTTGTAGGAGAGCCTGTATCAGAGGGTCCTGTTTTGAAATATTGCAACAAGAGTGAGGAACAACTTATACAATATTCCTGCAAGGTTACTTTTCCAAAAGCAAAAAGAAGGCTGGGAAAAGAGCTTAACTTAACATATATAAGGCGTGTATTTGCGGTTAGGGGAAAGACACCGGAAAAGGACTTGGCAGAGCTAGCCAGGGAAACAAAGGAAGTTGTTGGGAGCGAGGGCTCAAGACTTGCTATCTACCCCACTAATTACCTAATGATATCCAGGCCTTATAGAAGGATTCAGTTTGCAATAAAGAGATTACAGGCTGCTTAAGGTTTTGCAGTTTAATAATCTGTCTGATTCACCGCAGTAAAAGAAAAGATGCCTTAGGTTTTGTTTCTTTGATATTAATCTTTTTATTTTATTTAATTGATGTTTGGCTTTTGTTACCCTGTGGCTGCACTTGACCTCATAGATGTCAACTGCCCCCTGGTTTATTCCCATCAAATCTATCTCTCCAACTAATCTTCTTCTTTTTGAGTAGAGCGGGACTTTTTTTAGCAGAACGTCATATTTAGGAGTGAGCTTGCCGTATAAATACTCTAGGTATTTATCGTGTTTTATTAGTTTTCTAATAGATGACACCTTTTAGGGTATAAACCTCTAAAATAGTTCTCGTCTATCTAGTATACATATATGTATATTGGTATATATAAATGTTTCTATTTTGTCAATAGAAAAGTTTAAGTAGTACTTAATGTATTTTGGTTTGTATGGTAAAGTTTAACAAGGAGATGACAAAAAAGGAGCGCAGGAAGATTGAAGAGCAGCAGGTTGCAAAGGAAGAGCCAGTTGAAGAAGAATTAGAGAATAAGGTGGAAGAAGAAACTGCTGAAGAAGCTAAGCCTGAGGAAGCTAAGACCGAAGAATTCTATGAGACAGAAAAGGGTGAAGCTGTTCTTAAATATGATAAATCCAAGGAAAAAGGCTACTGCCAGTTAAGGGAAAGAACAAAAGATGTCTATGGGATAAAGTATGCTGCAGGGAAAGGCGTTGATCTCATGAAGAAAGCAAAAAGTGCTATTATGGATTGGTGTCTGGTTCTGCATAAGAAAGGCCCTCAAAGAAAGGATGAAGAAGAGTTGATGTGATTAACTAATCCCACTAATATGCTCATTCTTATGTACATTAATCACATTGTCAACAAATGTTTCTATTTTGTTTTCGTGAGAAACAATAATAATCTGCTGCATATTGAGTTCATGCAGTATGTCCCTTACCTTGTCTAATTGCTGTGTGCTGAAGCCGTCAGTTGGCTCGTCAAGCATCAGGATATCTTTTGTTTTGATTTCATGGATTATATCGTTAATAACCTTGTTCAACGCTAATCTGTAAGCTAGGGCAACAGCTGTTTTCTCTCCCCCAGATAGATTTGCAATTGTTGTTTCATAGCCGTTCTGCTCAATGATTGGCGTGAACTCATCATCTAATCTGACGTTTAGTGTTTCATCTTCTATAAGGATGTTAAACCATTCTGTGAAGAACTGGTTAAACTCGCCATGGACTCTGCTCATTACATGCTTTTCCATAACATCTGCCAGATTAATGAAGTATTTGTCAAACCAGTTTCTTAATTCCAAAAGCCTGGAAAGCTTGTCCTGGACTTTTATCTTTTCATCAATCTCTTTTTTCAGGTTTGATAAAATCCTATCTACAGATTCATGCTCTTTTTCAAATGAGGCTAATTTAACTGCAATGTTCCTTTCGTTAGAAACAGCTTCTTCCAGCTCACTTTTTAATTTTGAATAATCAGCTTCAATGTTTTTCATAGCCTCAAGCTTTTCATTAAGGTCTTTCCTTTGGATATTCAGCTTTCCAATCTCTTTCTTCAGGGTATCCTGCATAACAGCAAACTCTTCCATCAATTTTGTTTTTTCAACCAAGTTCTTCAGCTTCAAATCAGTCACAGAAAGCTCCTGCTGCTTCTCTCTTAATTTATTCAATTCATCCTTTAACGATTTAATCTTAAATTCAGCTTCTTTCAGCTGTTTGGAGTGAATTGAAATATCCTTGTCAAATGTTGAAGTATCTTCATCAGCTTTCTTGATAATTGAGTGTTTATGCTCCTGAGTAACCTCCTGCCTGCATAAAGGACAGGTGTTTAGCTTGGAAATCTTTTCTTTTGTTTCAGAAGCCTGCAACTTGCGGGTCTTGAATTCGCTTATCTTGGAATTAATCTGGATTATTGTTTTTTCCAGCAGATTAATTGAGTTTTCCTTTTCCTTAGCCAACAAAACGCTTTTCTTCAAATCACTTGTTTCCTTGCCTTCAACCTCTTTCTTTAAAGCTGAAATCTGTTTTTCAAACTGCTCAATCTTTGCTTTATTATGCTTGTGCTGCTCTAGTTTGTTCCTTAAATCAACCTCTGAAGAGGAAATCTCTTTCTTTAATTCATTTAATCTCTTAATCTCACCTTCAATCTTAGAAACATCCTTTTTCTTTGATTTAACTGATTCTGCAGCTTCTTTCAATCCAGGCTTCAAAGCCTCAATCTTATCTTTTGATTCATTTAATTCTTTTTCATACTCTTTAAGCTGCTTCTTCTTTTCGGTTATATTTGATATCTGGCCTTCGAAGTTCTTTATATTCTCCTTGAGATAACGCGTGAATATTGTTGTGTTTTCCTTTACTCTTTTGTACTTGTCAATGTTGAATACTTTCCTTAGGGTGTCTAATCTAACCTCTCTATCTTCTAATAGAATCTGCTTCATCTGTTCCTGTGGTGTGTAAACAGTGTATCTGTATATTACATCACGGCTTTTGCTTAGCAAATCCTTTGGATAGCCAAGAAGATTTAGGATGTATGACTTTAATTCAACAGGAGTTTTATCCAGCTTTCTTCCATCAACTATTACATAACCAGCATCCTGCTTTACATCATCTTTTACTCTTTTTAGGTTTCTGTTTATGATAACTTCTTTGCCATTGACCTCAAACTTTAATTCGACAGCACCCTGCTTCTTTTCATGCCTTAATAATGCAGAGCCAGGTAATTGGCCTCTTCTAATGCCAAACAAAGCAAACTCAATTGCTAATAAAACAGAAGACTTTCCAGTTCCAATATCACCAGATAATAAAACAGAACCTGTTGGAAACTCTATTTTATGGTTTGTGTAAGACCTAATATTGTTTAGTTTGACGGATTTTATTAGCATTTAAATATCTACTTTGGAGTAGGTTTTAGAGTTTAAAAAGATTTGGATGAGAACTTGTTTGTGCTTATCATCAGTTACTTTTAAATATAATATTCTATTAATGGCTGATATGATTAAATACATTTCATGCGCTAAAATAAAGTTCTTACTATTTGCTCTGCTATTAGTATTACCAGTTGCAAATGCAGAGATAAAGACCTTTGACAACGAGTATCTTGCAAATATCTTTGTTATGTCACAGCCTGGAGAGATTACAGAGGTATCTGGCAATGTTGTTATCGAACTTATAGATACTATCTACAAAGAGGTTAAACAGATTTCCTGGAGCCATAAGAATAAGGTGATTATGCTTGAAGGAGACGAACTTGATGATGTTGATGATTTACTCGACCAGTACCCAAGCAGCATGAAAGAATTAGGCTCTTCACAGATTATTGAACAGGATTTTGACCCTGTAGGGGGAATTCAATATCATAGATTTCTAAGAAAAGCAAAATTTGATGAACAAATCCTAGGTTATTACAAAAGGACATATATCAGTTATGGAACTACAATCAATATTATGGAAGCTGATTTGGATATTGTCGAACAATTAGTTGAAGTGAAGGGAGATGGAGACTATTTTGAGCTTAACGGCAATGTTTACTATGAATATACTGATGAAGCAACTAGAAAATACCACTCAAATCATTTAAAGCCAAGCCAGAATGATTTCCATTACTTTTGGACCAATGGAGGAAAACTATTCCATCTAAAATTCCATGCAGGAAACAAGGCAGCATGGGGTAGAGAGGAAGATGATGAAAAAAGCATCCTGGCGATATACCTGGAAAAGTATCCTTCTGATTTGAAAAAACCAGCAAAGCAGATAGAAGAAACAGAAGATATGCCAGAAACAATTGAAGACACGCCAGACATACAAGAACCAGCTGAAACTAAAAAAACAATCACAATCAAAGCTTATGACGATTTCCTGGACATTCCTGTATTTCAAGCTGATGTATATATCGGCAATAAAAGAATGGGCCAGACAAAAAGGGACGGCTCAATACAGATAGAAACTGAAATTCCAGTTAGAGTAAAACTAAAAAAAGATGAATATAGGGATGTTATAAAGGCTGTTAGCGGGGATGCAACAATCAATATGCATCATAAGTATGAGCCATTTAGAGTTCCAAAAGGCTATGAAAGATATGTAAATCAAAAGAGAATCTATGGCTGGGTCAGGTCATGGTACACTGGATTCCTAAACACAGCTCCAGAAGGATGGATTGAGATTCACCCTAAAGGAATCCGAAAATACTCATTTCCAATGAAGAGTGATGATAAAATAACTGTATTGAAAGATTCTATTTGGATTATTAAAGGATTTGTTCATGGTTCAAGTCGTGGATGGTGGCCTTCAGACTACGAAGCTATTGAAAATGATAATTGGGTATGTTCTGATTATGCAACTATGACTACTTCATTTGGCAATTCTTATAATATCCCCACTAGGAGAGTTTCGATTGCAACCAAGAAGGCTGGATTGATGGGGTATTGGGGGCGTAAGGAGGTTAAGCATGCATTCAGCGAAGCATATATCCCTGAAGCAGGCGGCTGGATAAATTATGATGCAACAAGAGGGGTTGTAAATGAGCCGTGTGTTTATGTAGAAGATGCTGTATGTGTTTATTGGGCTAAAGCAGACTGGGAAACAGAACACGAAGTTGATGTGACTGAGAAATATTCTTGCGGTAAGTTGTGTGATTAGTTTCTGGATAGATCACTCAACCAGCTTATTCTTCAACCTTGTAATAACATCAACAGGCGCAGGGTCAACCCTGTTCTTTAGAGCCTGATAGTAAGAAGTAAAGTCACCAAGATAAGCAGTGGAAATCATCCTTGAAAGCAATGATTCACCCTCAGTATGAACCTCAACAACATCAACCCGTTCTTCCATTAAGTCCTTGCAGATGTCCATTCTTTTCTTAATCCTTTCATTATCATGCTCATCGCGAATCATGACAACAACAAACCTCTGCCTGTCCATTCCTGGAAACCCTACTAATTCATTGTGGTTCATCTCAGGAAACAAATGATGGAAAGCAGGACACTTGGCGTTCTCATTAAACTGTGTTTTCCACCTGTAAGCAACAGGGCCAAGCAATTCAGAAGAATATATGACAGGAACTCTGTCTTTAATTTTCTTTACAAGCTCCTGAGCCTTTTCCTTGAACTTCTCAGTATCTTTTACCAGGCTAAGTGTTTCATTGAGCTCTGTATTCTTTACATTAGCGATTCCTGCATTGTGGAGAACACCAATCATTGGGAATAATAAATAACCTAAAGCAGCCCTTGGCTGGAATCCTTCAGGCACCTTCACAACCTTCTCGCAAAGTCCAGCTAATTTGCCTCCAGATGTTATTGCAAGTGTCTTCGCCCCTTTTTCCTTAGCCTCATTAAAAGCAGATAGTGTCTCTTCAGTATTGCCCGAATAGGAAACAGCAAACACCAGGGTATACTCATCAACAAAGTTAGGCATGTGGTAGTTTCTGTTCACAAAAACAGGAACATTTGTATCATGCATATATGACTTAAGAAAATCTCCGCCAATAGCAGAGCCGCCCATGCCTGTAACAACAACTGTTCCTATTTCGCCGGAAACAGTAATACCTTTTGGCAGAGCCATTGCATTACGGCATTGCGCTGGAAAGTCCTCCAGAACACCAAGGTAATTTGATTTATCGACTGGCATAGAACTATCCATTATCTAATTCATATAAAAAGTTTACTATTTTGAAATGGAGAATGATTATCTGGGTTGATTATCAATCAGAACCTATGCTTCAGCCCCTTGGTCTGGTTCTGAAGGTCCTGGTTCTTCTTCGGGTGGCTGTTGTGCTTTAGCATCTCTTCTTGCTGCTTCTTCTGCTGCTCTTACTTCTCTCCTATGTATCTCCCTAGCTTCTAACAGGCTGATCATAGGGTCTTTGCTGGGTTTGTAGTTTTTTTGTACATCTTTTATAGACCAGAACCTTTGTCCGCTTAAACTGTAGTATGTTAAGCCGCCTCGATGACGAAATGCTCTTCCTATTCTTTCACTAAGCTTACCAATAGGCTCATTGGTTTCCAGAAATGCTGCATGGGTTTGTCTTCCACCAATTGCAGGCATTATGACGCTATCTGACCCTCTTACATTCTCAAATTCAGCATTATCAGGGACCTCGCCTTTCTCATTTAGTGTGATTATCTTAACGCCTATTGCTTTAGGGTGGTAAGCTGTCCTTTCAACTCCTTGCTCATTTGTTATTTCCCTTGTGAACACTGGTGTGCCAGTAAGGTCTGTATAAATGAATCCTTTTCCTTCATCCTCAAATCCCAGGAAAACCTCTCCTTTAAATCGAAAATAATCTGTTTGCCTTGTATGGGATTCTCCAAAGAGAGAGCCACCAGTTAAGGTTGTATAACATACTTTTCCAGGTGCTACTACTTCGCCACCCTCTTCTCTTCTACCATTCCTGAACTGTTTAGCTCCTATAAAATCTGCTTCACTGGAGGTCAAAACAAATTCTTCCTGGGTTCTTCCTTCAACAGCCAAATCTGAAACATCTTGGATTCTTTCCTGGCCAGGCTTCATAACACTTTTTTCATCTTTTCCTTTCTCGCCAGCAAACAGCTCTTCTTCATGAGCTCCCCCATAAGCAAGTGTGTTATCTGCTCTCCAGTATTTTATGAGCTTTTCTTCTACCTCTTCTTCAAGGAACCTTAACAACACCTCAGGATCTATTCCTGACCTCACTAGGGTCGCTCCTTTCTTAGACTTATCTTTATGGTATTGACCATAGTGATTGTTGCCATCAAAGTCCCTAATAATAAGCCCTTCTTTATCATAACATTCAAGCAATGGTCCTAATTGTTCATTAGGTATCTGCTTGCCTAGGCTAAGGTGTCTTCCACCATATCTGCTTTCACGGTTTATTTCTTTAATTTCTACGCTGTCATCATCATAAGTTACTAATCCAAGGGGAATATCAGCAACATTATACTCTTCTAATTTCTTGCACCAGCCGCCATAAAGCTCCTCATTTTCCTCAGAAAAAGGGCATATCTTTCCATCATCATTGGTTGCTAAGGCAAACGCAATATTTCCAATCTTAAACTCTTCTATCTTAGCATTTCGTCCACCATAAGCTTCTTTTCCATCACGAGTAATGTATAACTCTTTTCCGTCTTTCTTAACATGAAGATAGACCTTTCCTAAGAATTCCTTTAGCTCTATTTCTCCTTCCTGCATTCCAAGTTCTCCGCCAAAAAGAGAACCATCGCCAAGAACAATTCCATATTTATCTCCTTCTTTTACTATTAAAGTATCATCATCAACTAGGCCCTTGTTATCATAACGCTTTATGGAGTCATAATACCTGTCATTAAATTTGTTGCCATCAATATCAAATAGAGCCTCTTTTTCAACTGTTTCCTCTAGACCTTCAACTGCTACATCATCTACAACCCTTAAATGAGGAACATGGTTAATCTCCTCAAAATGGTCTCCGTAGACAAATTTATGAAGACCGCCAAACGCAGCTGTTTTATTATCATTAGAAAAACCTTCTAGGACTTTAGGGGGTTCTTCCATTTCGTCACTAACTTGGTACCTACAGAGCCACCTAGCTGTCTGGCCAGGTCTGCCATATACAGTTACATAGTCAAGTATTGCTGAGACTGGCTCATCTAAGAAAGCAGGATTTCCTCCAATATACGGGCCAACTCTGTGAGTCACATCAGGAGGCGCATGAGAAATAGCATTTCCTGTAACAAGAAGCTTGTTCATTAGTGCAGCACCTTTACTTCTTCTAGCCATTATATTTCACTTCTTATTGACGCTAGAATAGAGTAGGGTATATAAATCTTTGCTTATTTCCTTACTTTTAAGTAGTCACAAATTTAGAACTCTTCATCAATCTTCTTGAAATACTCTTTAGCTCTTGAAACAATTGAAGCTAAAAGAAATCCCTCTATCTTTTCATTAAAGATATCCTCAAGCAGGCCGTTTTCATTTACTCTGTAATTGCTGCCTATTTTCTCAATTATAAGCAAATCTCGTAATCTTTTCAACTGCCTTCTTATGTTAGAGGAAGCAATGCCAAGCATTGGAAGATTATTGCCTTTCCTTTCTTCAACAACAAGTTTTTCTACATCAGAGCTGCTTAGCTCCTGGCCTTTGCGTTTTTCCTTTAACAGAACATGAAGAACATCAACAATTATATCGCGGGAATCACCAGGCTGCAGCAAGCCAGAGCTTAAACATAATTTTCTAACAAGCTCTCTGCCTGTATGGCTTGGCTTTTCATACCTACGCAGGGTAATCTCAGATAAAGGCGTGTCTTTTGATATTGTTTGTTTCATGATTAAAACTTATAAGCAGTTCTGGGTTTAAATAATTTTTGGTAATAGAATTATCCGACTTTAGCAACTAAGCGAAGTCCTCGCTTTCTGGCTGGTTTTCTTGCTTCCTTAAGACCCCTCATAAATCCTATTTTTACAGCTGAGTGTTTTGTTAGCCTGCCGAAGTAGTCCATGTCTCTTTGTGTGGCTTTGCCCTCCCATACCTTTTTGAGTCTTTCTTGGACTTTAGCAAGAACTTGGGGATCATACTTCCCATCAATTGCTCCTTTAAGATAAGCAATAGCCTGGTCAACACACCAGTTGTAACTGGCATTTCCTTTTGAGCTATTCCTGAAAAGTTCTGGGTTTTCCCTTGCTATCATAACCTCAAAAGGATTCGAGCCATCAAGCTCTAATCTGCTGCCATCCATGTGTGCATTAGTACAAATAAACCTGTAGATTTCTACTACAGATGCTGGCTTTGGCAGCACTCCCCTGCGCTCAATAGTTGCTACAGAATCTTCAATTAAAAGAGCCATGCTACCCAGCATAGAATCTAATGAGCCAGTTCCATCTCTCAATCGAGGTATGCTGCTACCTCTTTGCAATCCCTGATATCGTTCTAGAAGCCTATTCAATCCATTAGCAACAGGTGTTTGACTGCTATATTTAGGAGAATAAGAAGTTGATGCTTGCTCTCTCGCATACCTATCCATCTTATATAGTATATTCCTCTGGATATCTTTTAGAATACCTTGATTTACCTGTATTTAAATTTTCCGATTATAATATATATAAAAGTCAAATCTTTTAGGTATCAAGCATGACATTTAATTACCCATTATAGCAATCTTTGCTTAAAATAATAATATATTTAAATAAGCTGAAAATAAGGTAATCAGTTGGAGGGGTGATAATATGGTAGACTTAAAATCAAAGATAAGAACTATTCCACATTGGCCAATAGAGGGTGTTATGTTCAGGGATATCACTACTTTACTGCAGGACCCTGAAGCATTTAAGCATGCATGCGATGAGCTTTGCAAGCGCTATAAGGATGAGAAGATAGACGTTGTTGTTGGGATTGAAGCGAGAGGTTTTATCTTTGGCGGTGTTCTTGCTTACAAGCTTGGATGTTCTTTTGTTCCAATAAGGAAGAAAGGAAAGCTTCCTCATAAGACAGTAGCTCATACCTATCAGAAAGAATACGGCCCTGACACAATGGAGATGCATGAGGATGCTATTAAAAAAGGAGACAAGGTTTTGGTTATTGATGACTTGATTGCAACTGGCGGCACAGTTTCTGCAGCTATTGCATTGGTTGAAAAGCTTGGCGGAGAGATAGTTGAATGCGCTTTTATCATTGATTTGCCTGAGCTAAAAGGCAAAGAAAAGTTAAAGGGCTACAAAACATTTACGATGGTAGAGTTTGAGGGCGAGTAAGATGGTAAAAATAGGAATAATAGGTGGTTCTGGTTTAGATAATCCAGATATTCTGAAGGACGCAAAAGATGAGAAAGTGAAGACAGAGTACGGAGATGTTCTTGTTAAATCAGGCAAAATAAATAATGTTGATGTTGTTTTAATGGCAAGACATGGCAGAGAACACACAACTCCGCCAACTGAGATTAATTTTAGGGCTAATGTCAAAGCATTAAAAGAAGCAGGGTGCACACACATCCTAGCAACCACTGCTGTCGGTTCTTTAAGAACAGAGATTGGAAGAGGAGATTTGGTAATACTTGACCAATTTAT
>JAHWIK010000009.1 GCA_019322485.1 Candidatus Woesearchaeota archaeon | reverse complement strand
CCTGCGATTTGCGCATCAGTGGCTTTGCCTGACATTATCTCATTCATTACTTCTTCTGCTTCAGACAGCTTAAGGTCTTTTCCATCTATTAATTTTGAGATTGCTTCCTGAATCATTTTTTACTCACCATCCTCATAAGATTCTCAATGATAATGCCGCCAATAGGCGTAAGGATTGATTCTGGGTGGAACTGCACGCCTTCTACGCAAAACTCCTTGTGCCTTACTCCCATTATAATGTTCTTATCAGTAGTTCTGGCAGATATCTCAAGGCAGTATGGGACCTCCAATGCACCTAAAGAATGGTATCTTCCTGCCTGGAATGGATTTTCCAAATCCTTAAAGATTGTCTCATTATCATGCTGGATTTTTGAAGGCTTGCCATGGAGTATTTCTACGCAACGGTCAACCTTGCCGTCAAAGGCTTCTACAATGCATTGCATACCAAGGCAAACGCCAAAGATAGGGATTTTTTCAGCATATTCGCTTATTATTGCTATTGAGTTGCCTGCATTCTTTGGTGTTGATGGGCCTGGTGATATAACTATTAATTTTGGCTTGAATTCCTTTACAACCTTGCTTATTATTTTCATATCAGTGTTATTTCTATAAACCTGCACTTCACAGCCGCGCTTTTCGAATTCATCCACCAGATTGTAGGTGAATGAGTCAAAGTTATCTATGAATAAGACCCTCATTTTAATCCACCTGCAAGTTTGATAGCCCTTAAGCATGCCTGGGCTTTTTTGTTTGTTTCATTGAATTCTTTTTGAGGGACAGAATCATAAACAATACCTGCACCAGCCCTTATGTAGGCTTTGTTGTTTTTTAGCTTCATTGTCCTTATGACTATGCAGCTGTCAAAATCTCCATTAGGTGTGATGTAACCAACTGAGCCGCCATAAAAGCCGCGCTTGGTTTTTTCAACCTGCCTTATCAGCTTCATTGCTTCTATCTTTGGTGCACCTGTTAAGGTCCCCATATTCATTGAGGCCAGGTAAGCATGCAGTGCATCAAGGTCTTCTTTCAGCTCCCCCTTTACTGTGGAGACTAGGTGCTGTACATGGCTGTATTTTTCAATTATAAATGGATCAATTGTTATTCTTGTAGCTGGTTTGCTGATTCTAGCAACATCATTTCTTGCTAAATCAATAAGCATAGTATGCTCAGCAAGCTCTTTTCTGTCTATCTTTAATTCTGTTTCATATCTTGAATCAAGTTCCGGGTCAATATTGTCTCCAACTATTCCTCTTGGCTTTGTTCCTGCTATAGGCCTTACCTCAACTATTTTTTTCTCATCTCCCTGCACCCTTAGATACATCTCAGGGCTAGAGCCAATAAGCATACCACTTTGGCTGTTTATGTAAAACATGTATGGGCTTGGGTTGAGTGTTCTCAGGGTTTTGTATATGTCAAGAGGCTCGGCATTATAATTTGTCATTATTGTTCTTGAAGGAACAACCTGAAATACATCTCCCTGGAGGATATGGCTTTTCATGACCCTTACTACATCCTCAAACTCCTTTTTCTCAGTATCAGTCTCAATTACCTGTTTTTTTGGCTTAAGCTTTTTTGCTTTTGGAGGCTTAAGTGCAAGGGCTTTTTCATAATTGGTTATTGTCTTTATGCACCTATCATATATGCCTTTGCGGTCATTGTCTGTTATTAATGCATTTGCTATGAGATACATCTTTCCTTGTTTATGGTCAATAAGGAAGAGGTTATCAAGGAAGTACAATTCATAATCAGGGTCTTTTAGAACATCCTCTTTGTTTTCAGGCAGGTCCTCAAACTGGTCAATGAAATCATAAGAGATTGCACCAAACAAGCCGCAATAAGGAATAATTGGTTTTGTGGTTGGAGTGAACTTGAATGCCACTGCTCTGATTATATCTATGTGGGTTTTGAGCTTTAACCGCTTGTCTTCGCTTACAACCTTCCTGGATGGTTTTAGTATTCCATTTATCCTATTCTTCTTGTATACTACCTTATCGCAGAACTTGAAATCTCCTTTTAATGCCTTTATTACCTTTTCACCTTGTGCACTTAATGCTTTAATCTCAAACTCTTCTTTGTTTCCTGAGACTACTAAGCAAGGGCTTGCTGAGCCTAGGCTTAGCTCACCATATTTAGCAATAATATCTGCAGACTCAAGCAGTAAAGAATGTGTTTTTTTGCCATAATTTGATAGTTTTGAGAAGTATTCTATTGCATTTTCTGGCGCTTCAACTACCTTAAACACCGGAATTATGCTGTTAAGTTTAGCTTTTTCTATTTGTTCTTTAAACTCTTCCATTTTAAATGCTAAAACCCCCTTCTTCTCGTCTAATCCTAGTCTTTATATAAAGTTTTGTGTTTAATTGGGGGTGGTGAAAGT
>JAHWIK010000008.1 GCA_019322485.1 Candidatus Woesearchaeota archaeon | reverse complement strand
GCAAGAATAACAGGGGTCACAGATACTGAAATAACAATGGACCTGAACCATCCTCTGGCAGGAAAGACCCTCAACTTTAAGATTAAGATAGTGGATATCTCATCTTAATTTTTTAGTAAAACTTAAATATACCAGTCTTAAGAATAAGCAGTATGGCCAGGAAAAAGATTTCAAGATTGACTATGCTGGTAATTGCCTGTCTAATCATAACTGTTGTACTTAATTTCTTTGTAGTGCCTCATCTTATAACATCTAAAAAGATTGAGCTTTCAAAAGGCACTTGTGTTGATTTCTGCGATTCTGTCAGCGGAACAGAGGAGTATTCATTAATCTATAATCGGCGTTCAAATTCATTTGACTGTTACTGCAGGGATGACACTGGCTGGGTAATAGGCAAGAGTTCTTATCCATCGCTGGTTTAGAGCCTTTTCTTATGAAGAATCAGGTGCTGATGTTCGCGCAGGCCAACTACACCGCCAACAATCCCGCATACAGGCCCAATAAACAGGCCCATGCCAGAAACAATTCCAACAAGGCTTATTATAAGCACAATTATGCTTCCAGCAAGCGAATGGTCTTCGTGCTTTATCAGCACGCTTCCGACAATAATCATCAAACCAGCTATAAAATTAGAAACAAGCAGAAAGTAAGCAAAAAGGCTGATTATCGCTCCGTAGTTTGCTTCAATATTTTTTGTAAGGAATATTCCAACAACAGCAAAACATAGAATTATAATCCCGGCGATCAGGCTGATAACAAACCCAGCTTCTGTTATATTGCTTTTCTTTGCCATGTTCTTATCCTTAATTAAATATTATTTAAATTTATCTTTTATCCAGCTCCAAAACAGAACTATATATCACTTTAGACATCATCTGCAGTGCCCCCTCATTCAAGTACTTGCTCTTGTCTTCAGAAGAATGATAGAGCTGGAACATAAGGGGAACCTTTGGGCCAAGCGGCTTTATCAATAAGCCAAGCAAACTCCTGAACACAAGCTTCTCCTTGGATATTGTTACAAACCTCCTAATCTCCTTAACATCCTTGCTGGGAATAACTGATAAGCAAAAAGCATCCTTAAAACCAAGCTCCCTAAAAGACCTGTGGTCACCAAAGAATATAGGCAGCTCAGCAGCTTCCTCTAATCCATAACCCAGCTTCTTAACAACACCCCTAAGAACACCTAAAACAGGACTGTCTGAAACATCTGGAGTAACAGGCCACACACCAACAACATCACCAAACCCGCAGAGCTCAGTGTTATACACCCCAATCACATTCTCAAAACCATGCCTCCTCACATAAGCCCTGGAGCCTAAGCACCCAGGCTCTTCCAAATCAAAGATAATTATCTTTACCTTGTTCTTTAGCTTAGCCTTTCCTAATTTACGGGCAACATCAATCAATACTGAAATACAGGAGCCATTGTCATTTGCACCAGGGCTGCCACTAACAGCATCATAATGTGTTGTAACAAGGATTTCTTTACTGCCAGAGCCAAACTCAATAATTATGTTCTCTGGCTGCTGGCCAAGAAAATCATTCTTCTCAATGTAAAAACCAATCTTGTTCTTTTCCAGAATATTGATAACAGCCTTTTCTCTGCCAACCCTATCCTTACCTTCCACCTCTTTAACCCAATCAAGCAGTTTCATAGAAGTATTATTTCTTTGGTCTTTTGTCAACAACCCTTTTCTCTTTGAGCTCAGTTTCCATCCCTAACCTGTCTAGCAGCTGAGCCTTGCCCATCACAATCACGTCAGGGGTAACCTCTGTGGCTTCAAGCACAATCTTCTTTAATTCTATCTTTAATTTAGCAATATTAGCCTTCTTTCTTGGGGCTATATACAGAATAAGCTCATCAACACCATAAGGGTCATTGCCTTTCTTCTTAATCTCAACCTGCCACTCATCTATGGCTTTATGCCCTCCTATTAAAGCAAAGAACTTGTTCAGATTAACTAAAGTACCCTTTATCTTGCTGAACTTAAATTCCTTTATCTCAGAGCTGCGCTCAACAACTGAATCAAGCCTTGGAACAGTCCTTCCGCAGGAGCATTTCTCATAATAAAGCTTAGAGATATCACCTGTTTTGTATCTTAAAACAACTGTCCCCCTCCAATCCAGAGCAGTATAAACAACCTCTCCTTCCTCACCTTCGCCAACCCTTTCTCCATTCTTGTCAACAACCTCAACAAACTCCAAATCAGGATAAAGATGATAGCCAGTGCCTTCATCACATTCAGCCCATGCTGCCTTTCCTTCAGTAAAGGCATATGTAGACAATATCCTTGGGCTCTTGCATTTAGTCTTGGCAAGCAAATCCCTTAATTTGTCTTTCAAACCACCTGGAACACGCTCACCGCCAAATATCACGTGCTTTAGATTACTGAAGTCCTTCTTAGCCTCACAAGCCTTTCTTATAAGATGATAAGCATAGCCTGGCATAGAAACCAGGACATTTGCTTTCAGGTTTTCTACAGCCTTTATTATAGCTTCAGTGCCCAAAATCTTCCCCCCTCCTGTTGGAAGGCTTAACATCTTACTGGCTGTTGCCGCATAATAGGTCTGCCAAAAAGCAAGGTGCGGTGCATAAGGAAATGCATTAACCAAAGTATCATCCTTACTAAAACCAAAGACATCAAACAGCCTTTTTCCAGCCTCTTTTAACCGTTCCAAATCCTGGCTTGAATAAAGAAATGGTGTTGGCAGGGCAGTTCTGCCTGTTGTTAGGTGGAGATGTATTGGCTTGTATTCATAATAAACAAGCTCTTTGTTAAACATGAACTTGATTAGCTTTGATTTCGGTGCATATTGCTTTAATAGTGCTTTATCTGGCTGCAGAATAAACTCAATATGCTTTTTTCTGTTTGCCTTTGTTGGAGCAACATCAGCCTTGCTTGAAAAAGGCAGCTTTATCAGGTCATCAGTTGTTTTGATATCATCAAATCTAAGCTTTAATTTGTCAAATAATTTCCTGTAATAAGGATGAAATGGTATCTGATGCCTCAAGAAGTGCCTCAGTTTCTTATCCTGCAGTCTTTTGATATCCTTCTTCCCAAGATGAGAAAGCCTCTTCCAGCTGAGCATATACACCTCTTTATTTTTAGGTTTTATAAGTTTGTCGGAAATTGCCTTAGGCAATTTCTGAGCCTGCTCAAAAACCCCCTGGTTTTTGACATTTTGGGAGAAATTTTATAAGTTGAGGTATACCTCTGATAGCTATGGACAAACAATATATTGGCCAGGTTGTGAGAGCAAAGACCCTTGACCAGGTTGAAGACCCGCACTATAAGCTTAGGGCTCTGATTGAAACAGGAGACCTTAAAGGAAGGGAATGCCTTGTTTGCCATAGGGGCAGCCCTGATACATTAATGAAAGACCTGGTGATTAGATTAGACCAACTGCCTAACCAAGAGCCAGCAAACCTGGATGGCATGGTTACTGGTTTCTTTGTCACATCACATGTTCCGCAGGGATTTGAATATTCTGCTCCCAGGGATGTCCTATTATATGGTGTCTGGCAGAATAGG
>JAHWIK010000007.1 GCA_019322485.1 Candidatus Woesearchaeota archaeon | reverse complement strand
TGCCGAAAGAAGCTGTTGGAGCCTTGATAGTGGGTTTCTTAAGGAAGGATGTAGCTGTAGGGATGCTGCTTCCTTTAGGCCTGACATTAAAGCAGTTGATAATAGCCAGTGTTATGCTTACAATGTACTTTCCATGCGTAGCTACCTTTGTTGTCTTGGTTAGGGAACTAGGGATAAAGGATATGATAAAATCTGCGATTATTATGGTAGGGTCAGCATTGGTTGTTGGTTGGATTCTTAATATTTTGATTCCTTTTAATTTCTAAATAAATAAAAAATAAGCACCTCTTTTTCTTCAACTTACTTCTATTTTGGCAGTAAACTTCCAGACAAGTAACTTGTATTGCATTTGTATTGCAGTTTGAAAAATCCGAATCTGAATTTACCCTCGCAACATATTTATACCAGTACAACAAATTAGGTTATAGAGGAGCAGAAGACCTGCAGACCCAGAGTTTACCTGGGAGACTTGTGACCGTGCTGAAGAGTTGAAAAAACTCTGTGGTTGCGACGACAAAACGTGCCATACTGAATCACAAACAAGCGAGGATGAGAACGAACATCTTGTGAAAAAAGATTAATTTTTTTATTTTTCTCTTGTTTTTTTAGATTTAAATAAGACTATTATTCCTATGATTCTTTTTCTTCTTTAGCAGCTTCCATAAGCCTTTGCTCATATACTTTCTTCGCCTTATTAACTTTTTTATGGTCCTCAATAGCTTCCTTCCTTTCCACAGCACCCTTTGCTCCCTTTTCCCTCTTAGCAAGATTAACCAGCCTTCCCTCACTACAGTAGACCATTATCTTATCTTTATTATGGATTTTAAAGTCAAGGCTTGGTATTCCTAGGTATTGCTCTATATCCTTAACCTCCCTGTAAACTCCAAGCACTATGACTCCTTCTTTTTCAAGCTCTAAATCCTTTATTGTTTTGTTGACCATCCAATGGTGCTTAGGAACCTCAAAAGATCCGATAGTATAGCCACGAGACAAGCCAAGTATCTTTTCATAATCATAAAGCTGCACTTTGCTCTTAAGGCGTCTAAGAGGCCTTGCAAGAATTCTTTTGGCAGCATCATCAAACCATCTTCTTGTAAATATAAATAATATTAGGAATAGGCCCCCTACAAGCAATCCGATATTAAATGCTATGTTGTTTATTTCCCTGCCAAATACCATCCTAGTGGGACTAACATTAACAAATGTAATAATAAGAGTTGCAACTGCAGTGGTCAGCCCGGCACTGCCAACAAGCATCATAAAACGAAGGATCTTCCTCCTTATTGGGTTGCTCATGACCGTTTCTGATTCTGATGTTGTAAAGCCCACTCCAGAGAAAGCTGACTGAGCTTGGAATGCAGCTATATCCCTTGACAAGCCAGTTGTTTCCAGGGCTATAGTGCCTATCTTAACAGAGATGATTGAGAAAAACACTATTGCAAGGAATGTTATTAATGCGAGCATATAAGAAGAAATAACAAAACATATTTAAATATGTTTTGATTAAGTTCAAGTTGTTTAAACAATAAAATGGTTAAGAATCTGAAGACAAAAAGAGAGGTTATTAGGGTAGAAGGAAAATTAAAAGAAGTGGTCACTGTTCATGACGAGAAAGGCAAAATTCTCCATAAGCTGATGTCTCCTTTAATGCTTGAATTTCATCCAAGAGACGTTCTTCAAATAATGATTGGAGCAGCAATCCTTGCTATTCCTGTGGGCTATACAGAAGAAACATGGAATCTAGGGCAGATGCTCCCGTTATCCAATGTGATGGGGTTTCTTATTTTGTCTCTGGCATTTATTGCTGCATTTGTTTATTATAACTATTATAGGGACCACCTAAAGGAACATTTGGACGAATTCATAAAGAGGATTTTTTCTACGTATATTGTAGCATTTGTTGTTGTAGGTATTTTGCTTACTTTGATTCAAAAAGCTCCATGGACTACAGACTGGATATTAGCTTTTAAAAGAACTATAATAGTAACTTTCCCATCTTCGATGAGCGCGGCAATAGCTGATATTATTAAGTAAAACAATACTATAGAAACAATGGTAACAATAGCCCACATATCTGACTTGCACTGCAGCAAAACTAGTTATGGTAAGATAGGCTTTAGGGCTAAGAAGCTAATTTCCTGCATTAAAGAAATAAACAAGCTATTGCCTGATTTTGTTGGAGAGTCAAACAAGCTTTCCAGGATTGTAGATAAGATTAGGTCATCATAATCAAAAATCCGTATATTTCGAATGATGAGGAATGGCAAAGGAAATAACAAACTGGAGCAGAATGCTTGCTACGCTAAATTTTGATAGATTTAATTCTATCCCTGATAGAATTAGGGTGGAAAATGCATTGAAAAATCTGAATTCAAGAAACCTAAAAGTCGTTGGTATTATCGGTGAAAACGCGCTTGTGCTAAAAAAACAGAAGATTGATTACAAGGAAATTGGCAAGATAATGAATAAATGGGTTTTAGAGAACTTTGATGTAAAAAAGAGGTGAAATAAAATGTCTGTTAAATGCGGGATATGCAAAGGGGACTTTAAAACAAGCCCTGATAAGATTGTTTTGTGCGACCACAAAAGCGGAGCAGTTCATTTGGGATGCTGCGCCAATAACTGCAGCCAAGATAGTACGCCATGCAAACATGCTGTAGGAGTGTATAGCAAATAAACACCTTTTTTCCTTCCATTCTAACCCCATTTTGGCACCAAACTTCCAGACAAGTAACTTGTATTGCATTTGTATTGCAGTTTGAAAAATCCGAATCTGAATTTACCATCGACATGTATTTATACCAGTACAACAAATTAGGTTATAGAGGAGCAGGAAACCTGCAGACCCAGAGTTTACATGGGAGTCTTGCGACCGTGCTGAGGAGTTGAAAAAACTCTGTGGCTGCGACGAGAAAACGTGTCACACTGAATCACAAACAAGCGAGGATGAGAACGAGAAGATAGTAAAGAAAGAATAAATTCTTTATTTTTTTCTTAGATTTTTATATAATAACAAAATAGTATACTAGTATACAAAAGTGTATATTATATCTTTTTTTCACAAAGCTTTATATACTTGAAAACCTATAATAATAGTAATGTGGGAGTGAATGTTAGTATTACCTGCATTGATTTCTGAAGATAGAAGGCCTGGATTAGAGAAAAGAGTAGGGGAGCTATACAATAAAGTATATGGCCTTGGTATGGCGCCTCATATAGAAAGGATAGCACAAGATGTAGCTAAGGCTATAGCACACCCAAATGATGTGTCAGAATATTATATAGAGGTGGCAGAGGAAGATGCAAAGGTGGCAGATGCAAGACATCCTAAACGTCGTTGGAGAACTCAAAGAATCTTTAAGTATCTTGATTCTGTTTTTGAAATGGAGGTTGATGGTAAACTCTTAAAACTAGAAGAGGAAGGAGCAATTCATTGTGAGAAATTAGGCACCTTACTTATGCTCATCGCCTGCAGATATCACCGCATTAATGATATTCCTTGGGGAGATACAAAACCCAGCGACTATGTCCATAAAGGTTATTGGCACGATATAGCAAAAGCTGTTCCTCAAATCTTTAATGTTATTGCTCCAGGAAAGCCTCTTAGCAATGATGAGTTCGAGATTGTGAGGCTACATCCTTTTGTTAGCTATTTGATAATAGAAAGAGCAGCAGATTTGCTTGAAGGCCAAGAAGATATACCTAACCTAAGTGGGGTGGCTAATACGGTACTCTACCATCATGAGGATTATGATGGAAATGGATATCCATTTGGTTTAATTGGAGAAGAGATACCTTATGCTAGCAGACTTATACGTCTTGGTGATGGACTAATAGCTGCAGCAAGGGACAGAAAACATAAACCAGGCTATCGTTTGGAAGTTGTTCGCCATGAAGCGTACAGATGTGCTATTGGAGCTGAAGAAGATCCTGTTGATGCTATTCTTAGGGGAGGAAATGAAAGAAGATTATCAAGCTATATAGCTATGAGCAATGGTCTTGCTCCTGAGCAAGTGATTTATCTAAAGATAGATAAGAATACAAAGGGAGGTAGACTTTTCCCAACAGATGGTATGCTCTTAGAGCCAGATGGCTTGCCGCCCTTGTTTGTTTCTTCATACCAAGAGATTACAACAGCGCTTCACATAAAATATCTTAGTGAAGCCTATCTTAAAGTTAGAGAAATAAGAGAAGGCCAGTTTGATGGAAAGCTAGTTCCTTTAGTGCTTGGCTGTATTACTGAAAAACCTGACCTTGTCCTAAATAATTGACAGAACTAAAGCTTTGATTTTTCAGCCTTATCTGATATAATAGCAGAATTCCCGCTAGGATCTTCAATTATAATCTTCATCTTTTCCTGACCCCACATTACCTTCATAAGTTTCTTTAATTGATTCTTTGCTTTTTTCTTTGCAGCATCATCTTCTTCTGTATCTCTAGCAGCTTCAATACCTTCTTTGATTCTTGTTAGAATCCCCTCGATGTTTGTCACAAATCCTTGTGATGCTGGTCCTGGTGTAACTGTTGCCATGTGCGGAATCTTGATAGTTGCTTCAGATGATTTAACAACACGAACCTTCATATCAGCCTCTGAGCCAATCTCAAAAGTATATTTGCAGGGCTCTTTTTTCTCAGCAGCCTCAACATCAGCTTTGTTGAACTTGCAATTAGAACAGCTCATTGAGAAAACAAAAACCTTTCCAAAATAAGGGACCTCGGTTTCTTCTTCCATTAATGTCAGTGTCTTCTGCTTGCACATCGGACACATTTCTTTCTCGACAGTATCTTTTGCCATATAAGGTTAGGAAATAAATCGGTATTTATAGTTTTCGGATTTTGATAAATTTAGAAATATTTACTGGGGTGCTTTTTCTTCGTCAGCACCGTACTCGGTTACTTCAGTAACGCCGGCAGGTGCTTCAGCAGGAGATTCTTCTTTTTTCTCTGCTGGAGTTTCTTCTTTTGGACCGCGATGGATTTTTGCAAAAGAAGGAACAGCTGCAATCCAGTCTTCACCAAAACCAGCAATGTCACCTTCAATTGCATCACAGGTTTTCTTTAATTTGTTTATTGCACGCTTAAGTTCAACAATATCCTTGTCTTTTAACGGCTTGATATTGATTAAAGCAATTGTATGCCCTTCCCTTAACACGTCAAGAATTGGTTTGATATGCTCAAAGTTCTCAATAACATAAGGCCTTACCACAACCTTGGCTTTTTCCATGCTAGGCTCAGCACCTAGTTCAACATAGCCTTCTTCCCCTCCTTCCTCAGCAGGAGCAGGAGCTGCTTTCTTGATTCTTGAAAAAAATCCCATATTTCCACACCTTTTTGAAAAATAACTATTTCGGAATTGTAATAAAATCAAGTGATATATAAATCTTTTGTTTTAAGGTTCTGTTGCATATTCAAGTGTTATATTTATGTGTTGCGTTTAGAGTGATTTAGGCAGGCTCTTATTATATGCTTACTTTCTCCTTCTTTTTGTGTCGTGACCTTTAAGGTCTTGCCTTCTGGGGTTTTTGTACTTCTTTCTTTTACTTACTACCCTTTTGGCTTGCTTGCTTCGGTCTATTGCTAGCCTATGCTTTCTTGACATTTTTGCCATAGTTATCAATCCTCCTTTTTTGTTTTGTCACTCTAAAATTAAGAAAAAAGCAAAGACATAAAAATGCCTTTGCTTTTCTCATTCATAGACGATATAAATGAGCAGGACTTCTAAGTTTTTGCTCGGGGTGATACAATGGTAACTTTTTGTGGAATATCTATTGTGGTTGGAATAGGACTTATAGTAGCTGGTGTTGGTGGTTCTATAAAAATAAAGAATAAGATAGTTGGTGTAATAAGTGGTTCTACTGGTGGAGTGCTTATTGCTCTTGGAATACTCTTAGGAGTATTAGGTTTTTGTAGTTAAATATGAGGGGAAAGAAAGGACAGACAATCTGGGAATATCTATTGGCTATTTTTATTTGTATTATTGCTTCTTTACTTTTTGCAGGATTTACAAAATTATTTGCTAAAGATAACATATTCTTTCTCTTATTTCTTGGTTATCTCTTTTTGGTTGTTGCAATTATTTTTGGATTTAATCCAGATGTCAAGGTTAAGATTGCAGGGACGATAGTTAGTGGTTGTGTTTCATTTGTATCTTTCTTTCTGTCGTGGGCTATCCCAAAAGGGATTTTTCTTTTTGAGTCTGTTAAAGGCACACTCCCACCCTAACCAAAAAAATAACATAGCCACAAACATAACACCTATTATCCTAGCTATTTCTTCTATTGAAAAAATCAATTTTACCACCTCAAAACCGAAACATTTATATATAAGTTAGTATATACTATAGTATATACCTAAGTGAATAAGGAGGTTAATAAAAATGGGAAAAACAATAAAACCAATTTCGGCAACATTAGAGCCAGAATTTAAAGCAAGAGTAAGGGGTGGTGGAAAAGTAGATGTAATTACAATACCGAAAACTTTTATGGAAAAATTTAATATTATAAGAGGTAGAGTATATCGTATCAGATTTATTGAAGAAACATCAATTTAAAAATTGTCCTAGAAGCTGGTTAGAGCCTCTAGGACGGAGAAACTAAAATGTCCCGTGAAGAACAAATTAGCCCTCAAAGGGTAAAAGAGCAGTTAAGATATAAAAAAGTGTCGGAACAGATGCGTGTAGTCAGAGGCTACGCAATCATTTCTAAAGGTGACACTCCAAGACGGATAGATGAAAATAAATTCTATGTCCCTAGTCAAAACAACGATAAGGTCTATTATGTCGTAACTAGAGGCAAGAAATGGAAATGTAGTTGTCCAGATTTTATGGAAAGAAAAAAAGACTGTAAGCATATACACGCAGTCAAGATATTCTTTGGATTGAAAGAGAAAGTAAGAAGGGATAAACTGCCTTTCGAGGAGAAGGAAAAACCAAGTTGTCCTTATTGCAAATCTGATAAAATCTTGAAGAACGGCAAGAGGTTCTGCAAGGATAGGATTAAGCAGACCTATAAATGTACTAAGTGTGGCAGGAGGTTCATAGAAGAAAAGGATTTTCAAAAGATGAAAGGCGATGCTAAGATAACCACACTTATCCTTGACCTCTACTTCAAAGGTATAAGCCTTAGAAAAATCAGCGACCACCTAAAACAGTTCTATAACCTAGAGCTTGATGCAAGCAACATACTTAGAAGGATAAGAAAATATAGCAAGGTCATAAACGATTATGTCAAGACCTTGAAACCAGAGCTTTCTGATATTTGGCATCACGACGAAATGATGATACAAGCTGGTGGAAAATGGCGATGGCTTTGGAACATTATGGACAAAGAGACAAAGTATCTTATCACTAGGAAAGTATCTGATAAAAGAAGGATAAGGGACTGCATCAAGGTCTTTAAGGAAGCCCACGATGTTGCAGAAAAGCAACCTACCTTTTTGATTACTGACGGTTGCGTGAGCTATGCAGAGGCAGTTAAGAGAACTCTCGGAAGGACTAATCATATAAGGCTAAGGTCTATCAGAGATAAGAGAACAAACAATAATGTTATTGAAAGGCTTAACGGAACTGTAAGAGAACGATTAAAAGTAATGAGAGGCTTGCAGAGCCTAGAGACTGCTGAGATTATGACTGAGGCATACGCAAACTACTACAACCACATCAAGATACATTCAAAGCTTGGCACAACTCCAGCAGTAGCTTCTGGTATGGCAAAGCTAGAAGGGAATAGGTGGAAAGAATTGATTAAAAAGGCAAACCTTTAAATATTTTCTTCTTATTCTGTAGTAACAGAAAGTATAAATACTAGCCCACTATAATTAGTGACGAAGATGGCATTAAAAGGAGTTCAATATGTATACGCAGAGGATTTAACTTCTGCAGAAAGGGAAACTTGGGGTATCGATGTAGATAGTGGACTAGTAGCCATAGAAACTCACGCCTCAAAATTGACCAGAGAACCAAAGGTTTTAGAGGGAGGCATAATTGAATATATTTGGTCTCTTGAGAAAAAACGCTAAACGAGTGTTAATAAATGAACATAGCAATACTGCCAGACTTCGCTTTAATGTCAGCTGTAAGACATCAATCTGCTTCTTTTAGTGGAGTTGAGCATTGCAGAAGGGCTTTTAAATATTCTACTGAAATTTCAATAAGGTGTGATTCAAAGATTATTGTAGCTGAACAAATAATGCAAAAACTCAAATTTATACCACAACAAATAATTGCCTTAGAACCATTCTGTAAATTTGATAAAACAACAATTGGTGTAACAGGACAAAATCATAAAAATTGTTTAATAGAAACTGCAAATACGTGGCTTTTAAACAAGACAATTGTGATAGATACTGGCTCAGTCAAATTAAAATTTAAATCGCACCCTAATTTACGTGTTGTTTCACCAAGAAAATTTGTTGAAACTTATGAATCTGCTAAACAATTAAAAAAACAGTTTAAAGATGTAACTTTAATAAGAATAGTTGAGTTCTTGTTTTTTGCCGAAAAAAGTAAATAAATTCTTTAAGTAAAAGAGCCTGCCAATCCAGATATTCAATATCTGAACGCAACCTTGACGGTTTTGGTTTGTCATCAAAGAGAAAGAGTTAAAAAACTCCTTCCCTTCTCATATTGTGATGCTATATGAGTAAAAAAGGTCAACAACAACCTCGTAATATTTGGGAATTTCTTCTTTGGTGTTTAGGCATCATTGTTGCATATTTTATCGCAAAGTGGCTATTATCGCAATTGTAGTAAAGTATAGTATGAAAGCTATTGAGAAGATTATTGAGAACCTAGCCCAATAATTCAATATCTTATTCTTGTATCCCTCTATTCGCAACAGTTTCATTTTTCACTCGTTAATACAACACAACC
>JAHWIK010000006.1 GCA_019322485.1 Candidatus Woesearchaeota archaeon | reverse complement strand
TTAATTTTAGGGCTAATGTCAAAGCATTAAAAGAAGCAGGGTGCACACACATCCTAGCAACCACTGCTGTCGGTTCTTTAAGAACAGAGATTGGAAGAGGAGATTTGGTAATACTTGACCAATTTATTGACTTTACCAGACATAGAAAAGTAACCTTTCATGAAAAGTTTGAGCCTCACAAGCCAGTTCATACGCCAATGGCAGAGCCATTTAATGATGAATTAAGGAAAGCACTAATTGAAACATGCAAGGAACTAAAGCTTAAGCATCATAAAAAAGGAACTGTTGTTACAATTGAAGGTCCTAGATTCTCAACTAAGGCAGAAAGCAATATGTTTAGAATCTGGGGTGCTGATGTGATTAATATGAGTGTTGCTCCTGAGTGCGCTTTGGCAAATGAAGCGGGCATACCTTATGCAGCTGTTGCGATGTCAACAGATTATGACTGCTGGAAAGAAGATGAAGAGCCAGTTACATGGGAAGCAATACTTAAGATATTCAAGCAGAATGCAGATAATGTAACTAATCTGCTGATAAGCACAATACCAAAGATAGCGCAGAAAGACTAATCCAGCTCAAATATTTTCTTAACAAGAGGTGCAAACTCCAGCTTGGGGAATAACATGCTTTCTAATGGAATCAAGATGTGTTTTGTGTCCTTTTCTGGGCCGCATAAATACTTGTTCATTCTTGATTTTGCCTGGGTGTAGTCTTCATAAGCAGATATACTCATACAGTCTGTCTTTGTCGTTATTGAGAAAAATGCATTTGGATTATCTTTACAGCCTTTCTTCTTAGTTCCTTCAGCTGAAGGAGTAGACTTGCTGCAGCTTAAGACCATGAGCTCCATCCCTACCTTTGCAAAGTCAGGGAAATTTACAATCTTCAGTATCCCCTCTTCAACTAATTTTTTCCTGGACTTGCATATTGTAGGCACAGAGAGATTAATTTTCTCTGCTAATTCTGCAACAGTAAGCTCTGGATTTGTAATAAGCCCATAAACAAGCTTCTTTTCAGTCATGCTTAGCTCATGTTTTTTATGTTCAGGCTCTGGTTCTTTTGAATCAGCTATATCAAGGCCAAACCTTGCTTTCAGGATTCCGGTAAAATCAAAGTAATCATGGAACACGCTTTTATTTAGCGGAAAAAGCACTGTTTCATAGGAGTTAAGCTTTATTCCTTTCTTTTGAATTCCTTCTTCAATAGAATCCTGCATTTCCTTGTAATTAGACCAGTCTTTTGCAATGTCTAAGCTAAAAGCCTCTTTTCCTGATGAAACAAAATAGACCTTTTCAGGGATTGAAGTAAACTGCCTGAAAATCTCTTCTTTCATTTTTGCTGTTACTAATTTATCATTTTCAATATCTATATCTCCAACGCCATAGTTGACACTCAAAAGGCTGCAGCCAAGCATGTCAAGCCTTGGGATGTACATTGTTTTGAAGTAGCCTTCTTTCTTCAGCCTGTTTTTTATAGCATTTACAGTTCCTGTCTGCATCCCTAGTTTTTCAGCAATCTCTTTGTTTGTCGAACCAGGATACCTTACTAAGCCATAGAATGCCAGCTTTTCTTTGTCAGTTAAAGGGACTCTTTTTTCATCAATTCGTTTTATCTTAAGATTAAGTTTTTCAGCATACTCCTTGATTTTCTCATTAGCTTTTTTCAGCTCTTTTGTTTTTCTTTCAACCTCTTTCTCAATTAATCTCTTGGAATTCTTTAGTTCTTCTTCTGTATTCTTCCTTTCAGTTATGTCTCTTACAACAGCCACAGAGCCCCTAAATTCATTTCTTAGAAATATTGGAGAAAGCTTAGCAGAGTACCAGTGCAATTCATTATCTATTTTAAGGGAATATTCATATTCATCAACCTTGCCTTCTTTGTTTTTGTCAAATGCTTTGTAAAAAAGCACATTCATATGTGGCGGCATAATCTCTGAGTGCTTCTTCCCTATAAACTTCATTGGAGAAACATACAGTTTTGCAGACTTTGATGCATGGTAATGAGTAAATCGTGATTCTTCATCAAGAACAAAAACCATGTCATCCATAGCAGCCAGGCTGTTCACAAGCCAGTCCTTCCAGAATTCTTCGTTTGCTTTGCTGCTCTCTTTTTTGTCCATTTTTAGACTAAAATTTTTGTAAAATTTTTTTATCAATTAATAAATAATCTCTTTTTCACAAAAAATTATTTGTTATGTTTAAATATTTTTCTATATTTTTTAAGTAAAATCTAAAAAAACTACATTTTTTATCAGATAGTAAAGTATTTATACTAGTTCACCCCATCAGAGAAAATAGAGATTCCCGGGATAATAAGGGTAAAAGGTATGTCTTCACAAATCAATAACTCTTATTATCCCCTTCACCCAGATAAACTTTAAAGAAAAATGGCAAAAAGCTTGTTAGAAAAAAATAAAGAGAAATTAGAAATATACAAAGCCCATGGCTTCAAGGAGGTTTCTATCATATCCTTATCTGCTGAAGATAAGATCCATATGCAACCGAAGAAGATAATAGGCATCTCTGAGGCTGAAAAGAATGTAAAAAAGATTTCAGGTCAGGGGCTGTCATTTATTGCAGTTGGTTAGAAATCATAATACCCGGGTAATAAGAGGATTACTGGTATGCCTCCAATGAATGCTCTTATTACCCACTTCACCAGTTTATTATAACTTTTAAAGAATTCTTTGCTTCTGCAGCAATCTTAAAACCTTTTTGAATTTCTTCTAAAGGTAATTTATCTGTAATCATATCCTTAACATTTATTTTTTTTATTTTTGATTAATTCCAGTGATTCTTTTAGGTCAATTGGTGCTGCACCATATGAAGAAGTGATTGTCCATTCATTTCTCCAGAAGTCAACAGTTGGAATTTCTACATTATCCTTGGGAATAGCAAAAAATAAGATAGTTCCTTTTTTGTCAATGCACTTGAATACTTGTTCAACAGCTTGTAAAGCTCCTGTACAGATGATTATTCTATCCGCCTTTACATTAAGTTCTTCTTTAGCATCAATTACTTCATCAGCACCAAATTCTTTTGCTTTGTTTAAATGATATTCGTCAATATCAGTTGCAATTACTTTAGCACCTTTTGATTTTGCTACTTGTATATTTAATAATCCAGAAACACCGCTTCCCAGAATTAAAACAGTGTGCTCTTTTTTTACGTTGATAATCCTTTGGCCTCTTACACAGCACGCTAAGGGCTCAATCATTGTTCCTTCTTCATAAGATGAAGTATCGAGCAAATAGGTTCCTTCATCAACGTTTAATTTTGGAACTCTTATGAACTCAGAGAAACCGCCTGGCTCATAGTTTCCTTTATGCAATGTCTCACAAGCAGTGTGGTTTCCTTCTAAGCAGTATTTACATTTATTGCATGGAACATGATGGCTGACAAAAACTTTATCACCAACCTTAAACTTGTCTGATTTAGACTCAACTATTTCACCAGCAATCTCATGGCCAAGGACTTTGCCTGCTTTTTTCTTGCGATACCATTCCATAACATCTGTTCCACAGATGCCAGAGGCTTTTACTTTAACTAGAATTTCACCTTCAGAAATCTCTGGTTTTGGAAATTCCTTTATCTCGATATTAGAATTGCTGTAATAAACTGCTGCTTTCATTTCTTATACAGCTTAAAAGCATCCTCAACAGAAGCATTGTCATGAACAACTGCTCTAACAGCTTTTATCATTCCAATTGGATTATCTGATTGGAATATATTCCTGCCCATATCAACACCAGTTGCTCCTGCGCTGACAGCATTCTTTGCCATCTCTAGAGCTGCTTTTTCTTCTATCTTTTTTCCGCCAGCTATAACCACTGGAGTATTGCCGCAAGCTTCAACTACTTTCTCAAACTCATCGCAGAAATATGTTTTTACAATCTGTGCTCCAATCTCAACGCAGATTCTTGATGCTAAGCCAAGATAACGAGCATCGCGAGCCATATCTTTTCCTACTGCAGTTACAGCCAGAACTGGGATTCCATACTTTTGGCCTTCGTTTACAAGATGCCCAAGATTCTCAATGCTTTGCCTTTCATATTCTCCTCCAACAAAAACAGAGCATGTGATTGCTGAAGCATTTATTCTGATTGCATCTTCAACTGACGTTGTAATCTTTTCATTAGAAAGTTCTTTTAGAATGCTTGTACCGCCAGAAACTCTTAAGATAATTGGCTTGTCCATTTCAGGAGGAATCCAGTTTCTTATAGCTCCTCTTGTAATCATTAAAGCATCTGCATAAGGCAGTAAAGGATTAACAGTCTTTCCTAAATCTCTCAAGCCTGTTGTAGGACCCTGGAAAAAGCCATGGTCAACAGCTAACATTACACATCTTTTAGTCTTTGGATTGATTATTCTTGATAATCTGTTTTTCATTCCCCAGTTCATTGAAAACGCCTCCAAATATAAATGCCCTAGAAAAGCATAGCTTTTCTAAGGACATTTAATCACCTATAATTAAAAAACGTTAACAGATTTATAAGATTTTGCTAATTTCTTCAGGCTTTACAATCCCTTTCTCTGTTATAATCCCTTTAATATATTTAGCTGGTGTAACATCAAATGCTGGGTTAAGTGCTTTAGAGCCAGGAGAACAAACAAGAATCTTTTTTATCTGTCCAGTTTCATCAGGCCCTGTCTGGTAAAGAACTTCATCTTCGCTTCTTTCTTCAATTGGGATGTCTTTGCCTGACTTGCAGTTCAAATCAATTGTTGAGGTAGGAGCAGCAACATAAAAAGGGATGTTGAATTCTTTTGCAGCTAATGCTTTCTCAAAGGTACCAATCTTGTTTGCAGCATCACCGTTTGCTGCTATTCTGTCTGAGCCAACAATCATCATATCTACTTTGCCTTGCGACATTAAATGGGCTCCTGCATTGTCTGGGATAATAACATGGGGAACATCTTCATTCTTTAGTTCCCATGCAGTTAAACGAGCACCCTGGCTTCTTGGCCTTGTTTCATCAACATATACAAAAACCTTCTTGCCAGCCCTGTGAGCAGCATATACTGGAGATAAAGCAGTTCCATAGTCAACAAAAGCCAGCCAGCCA
>JAHWIK010000005.1 GCA_019322485.1 Candidatus Woesearchaeota archaeon | reverse complement strand
TTGATAACATAAAATACTTTAGAGAGAATCCTTTGATTGACGAATGCCTTGATTCTTCTATGCTAATAGAGTATTTTTGCAGGGAAGATGGTTATGCTGAAAGAACAAGTTATGAATGCCCAACAAGATGTGAGAATGGTGCTTGTGCCAAAGAAGGGATATCATGTATTGACACTGACAATGGCCTTAATTATTCTATAATTGGCAAAACATTTGATAACATAAAATACTTTAGAGAGAATCCTTTGATTGATGAATGCCTTAATTCTTCTATCTTAATTGAGTATTATTGCAGAAAAGATGGATATGCTGAATCTATGTCTTATGTATGCCCAACAAGATGTGAGAATGGTGCTTGTATAGATATTACACACAAACCTGCGCCTCGCTTTGTAATTGCATTAGGAGATGATTCTCCTCTCTCTGATTCAAGGTTATCAGCTGAGGTAATTATGCTGCTAAAAGAGACAGGATACACAGAAATGCCCCTTAGAGTAAATAAGTTATTCAGCGAAGTTAACGCTTTAATGCTGGATTACCAGGTAACTTTAGCTATATACAATAATGAAGCTGTTGTTATTGTTGGTGAGAATTCTCCTGATGAACAGCATACCTTTAGAAAAGATATTGTTAAGATTCTAGAGGATAAAAGAATATCATATAGAACAATGTCAAGCAATGAAATAAGCAGTCCGGATTTAATAGACTTGTTTATTGAACCAAGCTGTACTTACACTTACGAGAAAGGTTGGAGTTCAGAAGAATGTTCTGAAGAAGATTGCGATGGCAATGAGATGATAGATTGCAAAACAGAGAGTAGATTAACTTGGAGGAGAAGAAAAGTACATAAAGAAGTTTGTGAGGGCATAATCGAGCCTGGTCAATGTTCTGCTAACAGAACTAGTTTATGTGTTAAGGGAGAGTTTATTCCTTGCGCAGAGGACAAAATATGCAGTAAGGGCAGGTGCTATAGTTATGAATTTGTGAACCAAAGCTGGCATGATGATGAATGCGACCCTGCTAAGTGCGAGCCAGATGAATATTTTGAGTGTGAAAGTAAAAAAGAAGGCGTCTGGATTTGGAAGAAAAGATATTACAGAGAAATATGCATTAGATATTTTATTGAAGAGGAAAAAACAACTTGTGGTGATGGCACCTGTGATGAAGGAGAAACTATTTAAACTATTAATCTGAGATTTCTCTGGGGGAATTTAATTGAAAAAGACGGTCTTGTATGATGAGCACGAAAAGCTAGGCGCTAAAATGATAGAGTTTAATGGCTGGCTTATGCCTGTTTACTATACTTCTGTGATTGACGAGCACAATACAACAAGAAATGCAGCTGGTTTGTTTGATATCTGCCATATGGGTGAGATAATAATAAAAGGAAATGATGCCTTCAAGTTTGTACAAAAGCTCGTTACCAACGATTTAAACAAACTAACCAAAGGAAAAGCATTCTATGCTGCAATGTGCTACGAAAATGGCGCAACTGTTGATGATTTATTTGTTTATTTTTTAGACAATAATGAATATATGTTGGTTGTTAATGCGTCAAACACAGAAAAAGACTTAGAATGGATTAAAAAAAATAAAAATGATTTTGATGTTGAGATTATTGATAAGTCAAATGAAACCGCAAAACTAGATTTGCAAGGCCCAAAAGCAGAGGAAATCCTTCAGAAATTAACTGATGTTAACCTAAAAGAATTGAAAAGATTTAATTTTATCGAAGGAAATGTAAATGATGTCAAAACAATAATATCAAGAACAGGTTATACTGGTGGAGATGGCTTTGAATTATACTTTACTGCAAAAAAAGCAGTAGAAATATGGAATAAACTGCTCGAAGCTGGCAAAGAAGTTGGTCTAAAGGCAGTTGGGCTAGGAGCAAGAGACACTTTAAGGGTTGAAGCTTGTTATAGTTTATATGGTCATGAACTTAATGACCAAATATCTCCAATAGAAGCAGGTATAGGTTTTGTTGTTAAGTTGGATAAAGATGAGTTTATTGGGAAAAAATCATTGTTAGAAATAAAAAATAAACAAACAAAAAAAGTTATTGCCTTTGAGATGATTGATAGAGGAATACCAAGAGCAAATTACGAGATTAAAAAGAATAATGAAAAGATTGGTTTTGTGAGCTCTGGCACATTCTCTCCTACACTAAAGAAAAACATTGGTCTGGGAATAATTGATATTAATGAAGCGAACACAGATAATGAAATAGATATAATGATAAGAGATAAATCTTATAAAGCAAAGGTCGTTAAAAGGCCTTTTTATGCATTCAATAAAAAATAAGGTGGTAAAATGACAAGTCCAAAAGAGCTTAAGTATTCAAAAAAACATGAATGGGTAAAGTTAGAGGGAGATGCGGCTATAGTTGGAATTAGTGATTTCGCACAGC
>JAHWIK010000004.1 GCA_019322485.1 Candidatus Woesearchaeota archaeon | reverse complement strand
CAGCTCGATGAGCCTCATCAACACCAAGAAGAGAAACCTCCTCAAGGTTAATACGGCCGGAAATAATATCATTCTCAAGGCCCTGTGGTGTAGAGAATATTATCTTTGCTGTTTTCCACAACTCCTCGCGCTTCTCAGGCTTTACCATCCCAGTAAAAACAGCAAGCTGTGTTTCATCAATCTCAAAATGCTTCTTGAAAACCTCCAGATACTGGTCAATCAATGGTTTAGTAGGGCCAATAAACAAAATCTTAGAGGACGGATAATTCTTCAGCCTCTGAGCAGCAAGCATCAGGAAAACATTGGTCTTGCCCATGCCAGTTGGAAGAACAACTAATGTATTATAACGAACACATGTTGCAAGAATTGTCTCCTGGTACAAGCGAGGCGTAAAGTCCTTAATCATAGAAAAAGATAATTGATTTAGCTTTATATAATTTGCCTGCTCAATAATCATGGCCCGGGCAGAGAATCTTGAAGTTATACTTAGAAAGTTTATTCAGGCTCTCCTCCATCTTGCCTGGCACAGATGTTGGTAAATCAAGCCTGCCATAACCGTTCTTGAATAATGTGTCACCGCTAAACAAAATCCCCTCCCTGGCATACCAAATGGAAATACTGCCCCTGGTGTGGCCTGGTGTTTTTATGATTTCAAGCCCATTGGAATCCTTGATTGGCTTCACCTCTACATCAAACCTCTCTGCAACAACAGGATCAAGGGTTGCTCCCCCAGGATTCTTCTTGAAATCCTCAATCTCCTCTTCAGAAGCAAAGAAATCAGCATTTGGAAATAAATCAAAATTCCCGCTGTGATCAGCATGCAAATGCGTAAAAATAACCCTATCAATCTTATCAAGCTCAACAACCTCTCTTAAAGATTCTTCAATAAAGTCCCTATTGGCTCTTGCGCTTGTGTCAATTATTATCTTTTTATCAAAGTCTAGGAAATAAACATTCCCCTCGCTAGGTACCTTCCATATATTATCAGAAATTTTTTCTATCATTCTAAAATCTTAGGTCTCTTAGAACGCCTTTGTCGTATACATAATAACCAATCAATGCCCCTATAACAAACAACACACTCATTACCTCCCTTTCCCCGCGGTATGCACCGAGGAGATAACCAATAAGAAAACCGATTATTATAATGAAATATGGGAACAGGCCTTTGTTTTTTCTGTCATAAATCAATCTTCCAGCAATCAAACCACATATAAAGATTACAATATAGCTCATAACAGCGCTGGGGGTAGCTAAAGCAACAAGGAATCCCAGAACTAGCAGTATAAAGAAAAAAACCTCTGCCCAGTTTTTGAAAAAAAATCCAGCGACCATTATGGTTTGCCTCTGTAAATTCGTTCAAAATATATGTAATAAAGCAGCCAGCATATCGCACCTATTAGTATTGAGCCAAATATAACAATCCAACCAGGAAGGTTGCTTAACAGCAGTAAAGCAGCCCCAATCATAGCACAATAGCTAAACACATAGGTAAGCCTTGAGCCCCAAAAAATCCTGTTGCCGTCTAAGGGAGGGATTGGAAGCATTGTACAGATTGCAAATACGATATTAAACACCATTGCCTTGTGTATCAATGGACTTGCAACTACGCCCCTTAGCATTCTAAAGAATAATGCCAAAAGCATCGTTGCTGTTGGACCCATCAATGCAATAAACGCCTGGCCAAAGTAAGTAAGCCCGTATCTCCACCAGCCCAGCCTGTGGCCGGCCATATGATGGATTATTACACCGCCAGGCAGAATTACCCACCATATCTTTCCCCTGGACAGGAAGACAAGCACAAGCCCAAGTAATAACCCAAATGTAAACATCTTATACTCAGACCTAAAACCAATCTGCAGGGCAGTTATCCTCTGCGCTGATAGATGGACAATAAACGTAAGCGTAACAATAAGTGCTGCATTGAAAAGATTCCTCAGCCCAACAGCAAGATTACCCACCTCCCATTCATTAAAAGAGATAATAAAGGCTATAATGGCGATAGAAGCGATTACATTAGTAATCTCAGTTGGAGTAAATTTATAGTACTTCTTTATCCTATCACTTAAATCTGCAATATCTGATGGCATTTTATTTTTTATTTCTTTTCTGCATATTTAAATATTGTTGTTTTTATCCAAATGTCACAGAATAGCTTATCTGCGGCTTCTTGATTATTTTGACCATATCCTCTTCATGGCCAGCTCCGACAATAGCCAGGATATTCTGTTCAGGATGATTTTCCATAAGCTGCCTAAGCTTGTTAGCCATTATCTCGTTTCTCTCACTCACCAAAACCCTGTAGATGTTTGGATATCTCTTTTTTACTTGATTAATCAGTTTTTTTATGAGCTTCTTTTCAGGCACCTTTGTGAGGTCAAACTCTACCTCTTTTTTTCTCAACACAAACGCCTTAAAGATGTCTGCAACAAAACGCCCCCGCTCCTTCATGCTTAATGATTTAGACAATTTCCTTAATGTGACCTCAATATCCTGGTCAATCAAAGCAAGCCTAAGCTTATGTTTTTTAGCTAGTTTAATGGCTAATTTCATCTCAGCCCCAGGCTCAACATTGACTACCTGGCCAAGCTTGCGCTCAACCCAGGCACCAATCAATGAAAAAAGAAACCCTTTGACTCCAACCCTTCTGATATCATACAGCCTTATCCTGCTCTTTTGCTTGTGTGTTAAGGCATAAAACCTCTTTGCATCAAGCTCTAAAGCTACGATTTCCGGCTTTTTTTCTTCAATAAAGCCCTCTACCTCCTTCAGGCTTTGCTTTGCTATATGTGATGTGCCTATTATAGTGAGGTTTTTGTATTTCATAATCCTAAGGCTTATTCTGATTTATTTAAAGTTAATTGTAAATGTTTAAATAGAAAGCCAATATCTTAGCATAAAAAAGGGGTTCTTTATTATAACAACCGAGGTGGTTAAAATACCTGAATTAGATTCAGAAACAATTGGCAGATTAGTTGGAGAATTAGTTTCAGAAGGAAGAGATCATCCTTTAGCAGGGACAGAAGGAAGAGGACCTCCGGAATGGCTTAGAGACCAACAAGTAGCTGAAGCAACAGCACCTAGAGAAAAAACAGAACATACATTGGCATCTTTACTGGTTCCACATTTTAAGATGACCCTTTCAGATTATTCCACCTTAGTTGGAGAGGGTTTTGTTTGCATTAGTGGAGAAGAAGTTTATAGATTAAATCTTAAGAGAGCTAAAGATTTATTTGGTTCTCCTGTTGAAGCTGAAGAGATAGATGGTTATAGGAAAGGGGAATATGAAGGAGCATTTAGTCATTTTAGACGCATGGGTCACGATGAAAGTGTACAAACCTCAGATTTGACTGCTTTTTATCTGGTTGATGTAGGCAATCAAAAACTCATTGTTGCTCATATCAAAGACAATGATTTTTCTGATGAAGAAAAAAAGGATAGGGTTTATATGGCAGTACAATATGATACTGGAAACCCTGCACAAAACTTCCTAAGATATAAATTAGGCTTATCAACTAGCGAAATAAAGGAGCTAGATTCAGAAGGGGGAATTAGAATAGGACATGGGCTCAGTTGGGAAACATTATGTGATTTGTTTAGCGATGTAACCCAGGATCATAGGGGAAGGAGGTTTCGTTCTTATATGGCTACTGCTACTCAAACTATACT